>NZ_JBQHDB010000018.1:0-168780 GCF_052068135.1 Micromonospora sp. BQ11
GAAGCTAAGCCCTCCAGCGCCGATGGTACTGCACCCGGGAGGGTGTGGGAGAGTAGGACACCGCCGGACAATCTTCCCGTTCAGGGCCACCCAACAGGGTGGCCCTGAACGCGTTTCCACCCCTTTTCCCACCCGACGCCACCCCGTCCGGGGGCGGCGCGCTGACCGGTGGCACCGGCAGACTGTCCGACATGGGTACCCCGGCACCGATCACGGCCTACGACATGACGGTCGCCCTGGACTACGGGCAGTTCAGCCTTTCCGGTGCGGGGCTCGATGAGTCGGACCTGGGCCTGCTCGGACGGGAGGCGCTGGCCGACTCGAACATCGCCAGCGACGACCACACGGTGCTCATCTGCGTCCCGCATCAGAACAACTTCGAGATGCCACTGCGGATCGAGGTGTGGGCGGAGCGGCCACCCCGCGACTTCGGGCAGTGGGAAGAGATCTTCGAGTGCGCGCTGGCGGTCGACGGCAGAGAGCTGCGGTACAGCTCGCCGACGTTGGAGAGCATGTGCTGTGCGGTGCCCGACGGGCGGTACGCGGTCCGCATCTGTGGCCGAGGCTTCGTCAACCGAGGCTGGCCCGGGTCCACGAAACCCGGCGACGTCTGGCGGGTGCAGTTGTGGCCCTCCGCAAGAAATCTGCCGGACCGGAGGATCAGAGCCTGGAAGCCACCGACCGGGCCTGTCCTGCCGGCCACCTAGGCCGGATCACTGCGGCGACGGAACCGGTCGGGCTCGGGCGGAGCGCGGTGGTCGTACGGGAAGAGGAAAGCCCCGCCGGCGCGGTGCCGGCGGGGCTGTGACGTGCGTGGGAGGGACGGCGGTCAGGAGGGTTCCGGGGCGCAGATGAAGCGCGGCTCGGCGTCGTAGCGCCAGCTGAACTTCTCCCGCTTGACGACCTTGCCGTCCTTCTTGAAGACCCGGAACGCGTCCTGGGCGAAACCCTCGCTCCCGCTGGCCGGGATGCAGGTGGGGCCCGGCTTCAGGTAGACGGTCCGGGGCTTGGTGACGTCGCGGCGCGGGCCGTACTCGGTCTTCACGCTGTCCCAGATCTTCGTGCTCCAGATCGACACGGTGATGCTGCTCGACGTCCAGGACGTGTCGATCAGTAGGCCGTGGTCCGTGTTGTTGCGGAACTTGAAGTCCAGGTCCGGCCAGAAGATCGTCGACTCGATGACCGCCGGGTAGCGGGTGAACCAGTACGAGTGCGGCTTGTGCTCGACGTCCTCCAGGCCTGCGTAGTACGTCGCGTTGAACAGCGTGGTGGTGAACTGGGACGTGCCTCCGCCGACGCCGGGCACGAGCTTGCCGTCGAGGATGACCGGCGCGTCCCGGTAACCCTGGGCGTACCCCCGCTCGCCGGTGTGTCCGTTGAGGGAGAAGGTCTCGCCGGGCAGGACGACCGTGCCGTCCACCTCCTTGGCGATCGTCACGATGTTCTGACTGCGTGGCGAGGAGAGCCCTCCGGTGAACCGGGTGGTGAAGGTGGAGACGCGCTCCTTGATGCCCAGCCCGGCGAGCTTCTCCTCGGTCAGTTCCGGCTCCGCGGGCTTCAGCCGGCCGGTGACCTCCCGGCCGTCCGCCTTCGGCAGCACGGCGAGGAGGTCCGCGCCGAGCGTCGAGGTGTCCAGCTGCTGGCCGGGCTTACCCGCCACGATCTTCGGCTTGCCGCCGGCGATCGTCATGCCGGCGTCCTTCGGCGGAATCTCCACCTTCTGGAGGTCGTCGCCGAGGGCCGCGCGCAGACGCTTGACGTCCACCTCCGGGGTCAGCTTCCCCGCCTTGTCGACGGTGAAGCGGAGGCCCTTCGCGATGGCCTGCGGCGGGATGCTCACCGAACCACGGTCGGTGGTCAGCTTCACCGGCGCCGCGACCGCCGGTTTCGCGAGTTCGGCCACCAGCCGGTCGACCTCCTCCGCGGTCGTCGCCGGGTGCGATTCGACCAGCGGCACGTCGACCGGCTGCCCGGCGAGCCAGCCGGCGCGGACGACCTGGGCGGAGCGCTCCGGGTCCAGCGCGAGGCTGGGCTTCGGGTGCGTCGCCTTCGGGGTGGTGCCCTTCCAGGTGATCGCCGGCATGGTCATCTTCCGGCCCTGGTCGCCGACCACGTCCTTCAGCGCCGCGTCCAGGCGGGCCACGTCGACGGTGACGATCGGTTCGACCTCACGCGACCCGACCAGTCGGTCCACCGCGTGCGCCTCGGCCTCGGCCGCCGCCGCGACGGTCGCCTCCACGTCGATGGCGAGGCCGACCGAGGCCGGGTCGATCTGGGCGTTGCGCTCCCCGACGCGGACGGTCAGCGGAGCGGTGAGCGTGGCGTTGCGCCGGTCGAGTTCGGCGCGCAGCTCCCGCACGGCGTCCGCGCGGCTCCGGCCGCCCAGCTCCGTGCCGAGCACCGTCGTGCCGCGCGGCACGTCACCGGCGTACGCCCAGGCACCCGCTCCTCCGACCGAGGCCAGCACCGCCGTGGCGACACCGGCCGCGACGAGCAGTTTCGTCCGGCGCGGGCGCTTCTCCCCACCGGGGGGAGGACCCGCCGGCACCTGGCCACCCGGCTCGTCGGCGGGCCAGGTGACCGCGGCGACCTGCACGGTGGGCCGGTCGTCGGCGGCGGGCGGACGTCTATCGCCGTACAGCGTCACAGGCACCTCGATCGGAGACGTACCACGGGAGGGAGCGGAAGCGGCCTCCCGGCCGGAAGACAACTACGGTAACCAACGCCGGGGCGTGACGGCAGCCTGCTCCCGGCCGGTGCGGTCACGGCGTGTCGGTCGGCGTGTCAGGGCCTTTCGTACCGGTGGCGCCATCGTCGTCGCCGCATGGCAGGGTGTGATCATGCGGATGGGCGAGGCGGTCCTGGCGTACGGCGGTGGTCGACTGGACCGGGCGGGAGCGCTGCGCACCGATCCGACCCGTATCGGGGCGCTGCTGGCGGATCCCGCCACCACGGTGCTGCCCCTCTGGCGGGACCGGTGTCTCGTCGACTCCGACGGTCCGGTCCGGCTGACCGGCGACCGGGCGTCTCTCGTCCGGGCCGCCGCCGGGGAGACCGTCTTCCTGGGCCTCGACGGTGAGGCCGCCGTGTTCGCGGTGGACCTCTCCGCGCTGCCCGAGCGGTCCGCCGTCGAGATGGCCGGTGCCGCGCGGGCCGTCGACGTCCGGACGCTGGTGGGCCGGCTCGACACCGACGACGCGGCCGTCCAGGCGTACGCGCGGGGACTGCTGCACTGGCACCGGCAGCAGCGGTACTGCGGCACCTGCGGGGCGCCGGCCGTCGCCGGAGGCGGCGGGCACGTCCGGACCTGCACCGGCGGGGAGTGCGGCCGGCTCCTGTTCCCCCGGATCGAACCGGCGATCATCGTGCTGGTCGAGGCGCCCGGCCCGCCCGGGCGCTGCCTGCTCGCCCGGCACGCGGGCGCGTCGGAGGACGCGTGGTCGACGCTGGCCGGCTTCGTCGAGGTGGGCGAGAGCCTGGAGGACGCGGTCCGGCGGGAGATGACGGAGGAGGCCGGCGTGACCGTCACCGACGTGACGTACCAGGGTTCGCAGGCGTGGCCGTTCCCCGCCGGCCTCATGCTCGGCTTCCGGGCCACCGCCCTGTCCGAGGAGGTACGCGTCGACGGCGAGGAACTGCTGGCGGCGCGCTGGTTCACCCGGGCGGAGCTGCGGGAGCGGGTGGCCTCCGGTCGTACCCTCGGCCGGGTCGACGCGATCGACCACCACCTGCTGCACGGCTGGCTCGCGGAGGGCTGAGGGCGTCAGCCGGACGGGCGTGCGGTGGCGGGTTCCCCCGCGGTCGGCGTCGCTCGTGGCCGGCGGGCGGTCACCGCCATGGCGAGCGTGGTGGCCGTGGCCGTGCCGAGGGCCGCGAGGAGCAGACCCGGGACGGTCCGGGGCGTGACGGTCGCCGCCACGGCCACCAGAGCGGCGGCGCCCACCCACAGGGGTGCGGCGGCCCACCGTACGCCGGCCGCGACGCGGTCGTTGAGCAGCACGAACGCCACCGCGTAGAGCGCACCGACCGCGGCGAAGAGCGGCGCGTACCGGCCGAGGTGGGTGTAGTCGGGGCCGCCGGCGAGGCGGAAGGCCAGCCCACCGGCGAGCGTCGACGCGAGCACCAGCACGACGCCGCACGCACCGGTCACCGCGAGCGCCACCGTGCGGCTGCGGCGGTCGCCCGTGGCCAGGCGCGGCAGGGCGAGCACGGCGGCGACCTGGGGCGCCCAGAGGGCACCCTTGCTCAGCACCGTGCCCACCGCGTACGCCCCGGACCCGGAGGGTGGCAGCAGTTGGCGGGCGAGCAGCAGGTCCGCGTAGGAGACGACGAGCATCGCCAGGGTCGCGCCGCAGCCGGCGACCACCTGGGCGGCGGTCAGCCGTGGCGCGGCCGGTGCGCCGGCCGAGGACCCGGGTGCGCGGGCGAGACGGGCCAGCACCGGAGGGGCGAGCGCGGCGGTCAGGGCGCCGGCCACGAGCGAACCGGTCAGGCCCACGCCGAGCAGCAGACCGGCGACCACCCCGCCGTAGCGGCCCGCCGCGAGCAGGGTCATCGCCGCGGCGAGCCGCAGGAAGCGCTGGCCGCCCTGCAACTCGCCGAGGGAGCGGGAGGAGAGCACGACGGCCGCCGTGGTGACCGCCAGCAGGGCGGGTACCTCGACCGGAAGATCCAGGGCGGCGACCAGCAGCGGGGTCGCCACGACCAGCGCGCCGGCGCACGCGGCGGCGGTCACGGCGGTGACCCGCCGGGTGTCGGAGGATCCGTTCCGGGCGTGGTGCACGGCGACGGCCAGTTGCAGGCCGAGCCCGGGCACGCTGGCGATGGCCACCAGGCCGAGGGCGGTCGCGAGCGCGCTGAGGCCGGCCGGGTCGAGCCGCCGGGCGGCCAGCACCGGCACCAGGTAGGCAAGGCCGTTGACCAGGACACCGGCCAGGGTGACTGCGGCTCCCGCCGTACCCAGACCGCTGCTCCGCCCGCCCGTCCGCTGCGCGGGGGCCGGCCGCCGGGTGCTCACGCGGTCGGGGAGAGCGTCGGATCGTCGGACGAGGCCGGCTTCCGCTGCTGCGGCACGCCGAGGGCCCCGGACGCCGCCGGGTCGGCGTGGTCGCTGCGGTCGTCCGTGGGTGCCGGCGGCTCGGCGTGGGTCGGCGCGATCCGTCGTACGGGTCGTCGCCGGGCGGCCGTGGAGAGCCAGAGAGCGCCCAGGGCGACGACGACCGCGAGCTGCGGGAGGGCGTCGGTGTGCCGTTGCTCCGACTCGAGGTGGAGCCACCCGGCGAGCAGCACGAGTGCGCCGGGGAGCCATGTCTCCACGGCCCGGCTGATCGTCCTGGCCCGCCGTGGGTCCGCCGTCCAGGGCAGGCGGCGTGGACCGGGTACGGCCAGCAGGAAGCCGGCCGCGACCAGCAGGCCGCCGATCAGCCCGCTGGACAGCACCAGCGAGGCGGCACCCACGGCGAGCAGCGGCAGCGAGCGGGTCGCCCGGCGCCGGGCGCGTGGTGCCGCGGTCGACGGGGCGGGCCCGGCGGGCTGTCGCGTGGGCAGCACCGCGAGGACGACCACGACCGCCAGCAGGACGCCGCCGAGCAGGAGGCCCGCTCGGTACGTCGCGTCGGGGGCGAAGCGCAGGACCACCTCGCCGGAGCTGCCCGCGGGCAGCACCCAGCCCTGCTGCCACCCGTCCACCACGACCGGCTCCAACGTCCGTCCGCCGATGGTCGCCCGCCAGCCGGTGTTCGTGTTCTCCCGCACGGCGAGCACCCGGTCGACGGGGTGGTCGGTGACCCGTACCCGTCGTTCGGTGGCGGCCCAGGAGCCGATCTCGACGGCGCTCGGAGTCGCCGTCGTCCCCGGCGGGGACGTCTGCGGCACCAGGGCGACCCGGGTGGGTGACGCCAGCGTGCTCGGGGCGGTGACCAGGCGGTGCCCGCCCTGGTCGAGCCGGAGTTGCGCGGGGGTTCCCCGGCCGCAGGGCACGGCCCGCATCTCCCGGAGTTCCAGAAGGTCCCGCAGCGTGCCGCGGAGTGCCGTGGACACCCGGGACCGGTCGACGTTCAGCGTCGGACCCGAACCGCAGGCCAGTTCCACCGGCGCGTCGAGGCGTGGCCGCACCGGGGACGCGCCCGGCAGCACGGTCACCTCGCCGACCGCGACCGGCAGCGGCTCCGGCAACCGGAGGCCGTACGGGTCGGTGCTCGTCGCGGACGGCTTGTCGAGGAACTGGATGGTGATCTCGTCGGTCCGCATCGGCGGGTCCAGGGTGAGCAGGCCGCCCTCGCCCAGCAGGTTGCTCCGGAAACCGTCGTCGCCGACCACCCGGACGCTGCCGAGCCGGGTGGCGGCGGTCGCCGGGTCGACGGCGAAGCGGAGTCCCTTGATGACCTGTGGCTCGAGCCACTTCAGGCGCAGGATCGGCGCCTCGTCGGTGACCGCCGGCGACCAACTGGTCGCCGGGTTCCCGTCGAGCACCGCGCCGGGCCGACCGGCCGGGTCCGGGACGGCCGTCGACGAGGCGGTCACCTCCGGCGCGAGGCGCAGCGCCTGGGCGTCCGCCACCAGCCTGTCGAGGGTCGCGTTGAGGGACGGCCCAGGCGTCGGACGTGCCCACACGGTGGGGGCGTACGCCCCGGCGGCGGGCAGGGTCAGCGTCCGGTCGAGGGTGCGCCCGTCCTCTGAGCCGCGCTGCGCGTCCGTGGAGCAGCGGGGTGCCCCGTCCACGAAGAAGCAGGCCGGAGTGGTGGGGGCCGCCGACACGACGACGGTGGCGGGGCGGGCGGTGGCAGGTGCGGCGGGAAGTTGGAGGGTCCGGCTGGTCCGGACGCCGGGGATGCTGATCTCGGCGATGCCCACCGTCCCGTTGCCCAGGGGGCGGATGCCGTACGTGGCGTCGACGGAGATCCGGATCTCCCGGGTGGCGTGGACGCCGTTCAGCTCGAAGGTCATCCGGTCGCTGAACTGCTCCACGGTCCGGCTCTCGTACCCGGCGGTCACGGTGACCGTCGTCGGCAGGGAGTCGGCCTTGAGGTCGAACCGGAGGTCCACCTTGGTGATCCTCGTCGGCTTGGCGAGGCCCACCTCGATCCACTGCCGGTCGCCCTCGGTGTTCGGCGCCGACTGCCAGGAGGTGGCGGGGTCGCCGTCCATCGCCGCGTACGGCTGGTGCTCCGGGCGTGCGCCGCCGGGGGTGTCCACCTGTGAGCGCGCGGTCGAGGCGCGGATCGTGCTGATGCCCGCGAAGCGGGCGACGGTGGACCGCTCCGCCCCCCACTCGGGGAGGTAGTCGTGCGCGGGCTTCGACACCTCGAAGGTGTCCTCGGCGCTGAGGGTCTGGGAGGCGTTGTCGCGCAGCCGGCCGAAGGACACGTCGCGCCGCCGGAGGCCGTCGGTCAGCGCGACCGGCCCGTCGACGTCGCCGGCCGGGGCGTCGCCGGCCAGGACCGCGGGTGCCGCGTTCAACTGGCCCGCCGCGGCGAGGTCGAGGAGGGACTCCGGGCCGCCCACGACGGTCGTCACGTCGTTCCGGTCGTACGCGACCACCGGCTCGACGCGCCGGTCGACCCGGTAGACCTCCAGCGCGCGTACGGGCACGTCGAGGCCCTGGTCGCGGAACTCGCCGGGCGCCGACGGTCCGCCGCGTACGGGACCGAAGCTGGTGACGAGGGTCAGCCCGGGCGAGCGCTCCAACGCCTGGCGGACGACCGCCGGACGGGCCGTGTCGGAGCGGCCGTGGTCGAGGTCGGCGCGGAACAGGACGTGGCTGATCCCGGAGCGGGCGAGCAGGTCGGCCAGGCCGGCCGAACCGGCGCCGGTGGCGAGCGTGGCCTCGATCGCGTCCAGCAGCCGGATCGTGGCGGGCGGAGTGAAGGGGATGGCGTTGCGGACCGCCCACCGGCTGTCCAGCAGCGGCTGGGTGATCTCGTCGGTGGTGCTGCCCCAGTCGTACGAGGGGAAGCGGGCCCCGGGAACGACGAGGACGCGTCCCCGGCCGGTGTTCGCGTCGAGCCAGTCGGTGGCCTCGTGCCAGTAGCCGGGCACCTCCCGGACGCTGCCCGGTGTGGCGAGGCCGCCGGCGATCGCCGGTGTGGCCACCGTCGCGACCGCCGCCATGGCCACGCCGGCGGTGATCCAGGCGCGCGCGACGGTGTCGAAGCGGCGCCGGGAGGACGCGGTACGTGCCGCGCGGACGAGCAGGCCGATCAGGTGCGCCAGGCCGAGCGCCAGTGGCAGGCGCAGCAGGACGTCGAACTTGTGCACGTTGCGCAGCGGGGCGCCGACACCGTCGAGGAACTGCTGCTGCGGCCCGGCGAGGATGTTCGGCAGGTCGCCGACGTGTCCCAGGCCGACCAGAGCGGCACCGAGCACCAGGCCGGTGACGAGGAACCGGCGGTGCGGCATCCCGCGCCGGGACAGGCCGAGGATGCCGAGACCGGCGACCGTCAGGGTGGCGATCACCAGGAGCGGCTCGTTGACGAGTCGTGCGCCGGCCGGGATCGTCGGCCCGGACGGGGAGGCCAGGTAGGCGACCCAGTAGGAGGCGCCGCGGAGCGTGGTCACGGCGTCGGTGACGCTGGTGGTGTTCCGGGCGCTCTCGATGTAGTCGAGGAACGGTGGGCTGTACCGGCCGAGGACCAGCAGCGGGACCAGCCACCACGCGGTGGCCAGGGCGACCGCGCCGCACCAGGCGGCGGTGGCGGTGACGCGGCGGCGTACGGGCTGGAGGGTGGCGAGCCAGAGCAGGGCGAGCGGGACCACCGCCAGCACGGCCGTCGCGTTGACGCCGCCCGCGCAGGCCACGGCGACGGCCGACCCGGCGACGGCTCGCCGCATGGGCGCCCCCCGGGCGAGGCCCACCAGCGGGATCAGCACCCAGGGCGCGATCGCGCTCGGCCAGGACTCCACCGACGACCAGCCGAGCTGGGTGAGGATCCGGGGCGACAGGGCGAAGGCGACACCGGCGATCATGCGGCCGGCGGGAGTGCCGATGCCCAGCCGGCCGATCAGTCGGACCGTGCCCAGGTACGCGACACAGAAGAGCAGTGCCCACCACAGCCGCTGGACCACCCACGGCGCGAGGCCGACCTCCGACCCGAGCAGGAAGAACGGGCCCATCGGCCAGAGATATCCGTACGCCTGGTTCTGGAGCTGGCCGAAGGTGCCGGTGGGGTCCCAGAGGTGTAGTGAGCGGAGCAGCCACCCGGCCGGGTTGACGTTCAGGTCGACCTTCGTGTCGGAGACGATCTGCCCCGGGTCCTGCTGGAAGGCGACGGCGGTGAGGGCGATGCAGATCGCCAGGTGCCGGAACCGCCGGGCCGTACGCCGGGTACGACTGGACCCCCGACCGGCACCATTGGTCACCTCTGCACCCATTTCGGCTCCTGTCTCCGCCGGCCCGACGCGCCGGCGGCAGCGGACTGTGTCGGGCGACGTTAGCCGGGCCGGGCCCGGACGGGCGACCTGGGGCGCTGCGGTGGCGTTATCGGGAGAACGGCCGTCCCCACGGCGTGTAAGCGTGTGGCAGGCTGCCGACCATGTCAATGCCAGAAGCTGAGGCCGACACGCGTCCCGAGACCGTCGCCTCCGGTGGCGACGGGCCGGGTCCGTTCGGTCGGTGGCTCCGGGCCGACCGTGTCCGCGCGGTCGCGATCGCCCTCATCGTCGTGTCCGTCGCCTGGCGCGCCGGCCTCGCCAGCCGTGGCTGGTTCTCGCAGGACGAGTTCGTCATCGCCGCCCAGGTCCTCGACACGCGGCTGGACGCGGACTTCCTCCTGCGGACGTTCAACAACCACCTCATGCCGGGCGGTCTGACGGTGGCGTGGCTGATGGTGCGGGCGGCCGGTTTCGTCACCTGGCCGTGGGTGCTGCTGCTGGCGTTCGGACAGGCGGCGGTCGGCATCGCCTTCTACCGGCTGCTGCGTGACCTGCTGCGGCCGGGGTGGGGGCTGCTCGTCCCGCTGTGCCTGTTCCTGTTCAGCCCGCTGACGCTGGAGGTGTCCTCGCTGTGGCTGGTCGGGCTGCTCGTCCTGCCGATGCAGCTGGCCCTGGTCCTCGCGGTGGGGGCCCAGGTCCGGTACGTGCGGACCCGCCGCCTCCGGCACCTCGTGGCGGTCGCCGTGTGGGTGGTGTTCGGCCTGCTCTTCGACACCAAGGCCCTGTTGATCGTGCCGCTGCTGTTCCTGCTGACCGTCTTCCTGTTCACGTCGGGCGGTGCGTGGCGGAGCCTGGTGACGGCCCTCCGCCGGCACTGGCCGGCCTGGTTGCTGCTCGGCGCGCTCTCCGGGGGGTACCTGGCGTTCTACCTGACCCGCCCCGCCCGTGAGCTGGATGAGCCGACGTCGGTCGGTCAGGTCCTCACCTTCCTCGGCGACCTGGTCGGCAACACGGTCGTGCCCGGTCTGCTCGGCGGGCCCTGGCGCTGGACGTACGCCGGGGACGGCCCACCGCTGGCGGACCCGTACGACGTCGCCAAGTGGCTGTCCTGGGCGGTGCTGGCGACCCTGGTCGTGGTCACCGTCCGGCGGCGGCCGTCGGCCGGGCGGGCCTGGCTGCTGCTCGCGTCCTACCTGGGGCTGGTCGCCGCGCTCTTCGCCGTCACCCGGCTCGGCGGCCCGCTCGGGCCACTGGTCGGTGTCGTGCCCCGGTACGTCGCCGACGTGGTGCTGGTCGCCGCGATCTGCGTCGGCGCGGCGCTGCTCGGGACGAAGGACACCGACGAGGACGACGTGTCGGCGTGGCCGGTGCCGATGGTCATGCGGGAGCCGGGCGCCTTCGCGGTCGGCCTGATCGCCATGATCGGCGTTCTGGCCACCATCGCGGTGGGCACGCTGTGGAGCACCGCCCGGTTCGGGGAGAACTGGTCCACCAAGCACGGACGGGAGTACCTCGCGACGACGCAGGCCGAGCTGGCCGCCGCGCCGCCGGGGACCGTCTTCTTCGACACCATCGTCCCGGACCGTGTCGTCGCCGGATACTTCTGGCCGGACAATCTCCAGTCGCACTTCTTCCGGCCGGCGGACCGCCGACCCGTGTTCGTGACGGAGGCCGAGCGGCCGTCGACGTTCGACGAGAACGGACGGATCCGTCCGGTCGCGGTCGAGGGGCGGAAGATCCTGCCCGGGCCGGCAGGGGACTGCGGCCACCTCGCGCAGGGCGGCCGGACCACCAGGATCCCGCTGGACGGGAACCTGGAGGAGTGGCCGTACGTGGTGCATCTCGGCTACCTCAGCTCGGGCGACTCCACGGCCATCGTGCGGCTGGGGGACGCCACCCGGGAGATCACCGTGAAGCGTGGGCTGAACGAGGTGTACTTCCCGCTGGAGGGCGCCGGGAACGCCGTCGACGTCACCGTCCGCACCCCGGGCGTGGGGCTCTGCACCAAGCTGATCACCGTCGGCCGGGTGGTGCCGGCATCGTGAATGGTTGAGCGGCCCGCCGGCGAGGACGGGCCGGCGCGGGACCGGCTGCCGCTGTACGCCGCGGCGGCGGCCGTCACCGTGCTGGTGCTCGCCCCGCTCGCGGCACCGGGCTACGCGCTGCTGTACGACATGGTGTTCGTACCGCGACAGCCGCTGAGCTGGGACCTCGTCGCCCCGGCGCGGAGCCTGCCCCGGGCGGTGCCGATGGACGCGCTGGTCTCCCTGGTCACCCAGCTCGTCCCGGGCTGGTTGGTGCAGCGGCTGGTGCTCGGCGGGGCGATCCTGCTGGCCGCCGTCGGCGCCGGCCGGCTGGTGCCGACCGAGCGGCGGGCGGTCCGGCTGCTCGCCGCCGTCGCGTACGCGTGGACGCCGTACCTCGCCGAGCGGCTGCTGATCGGGCAGTGGGGGCTGCTGCTCGCGTACGCCGCGCTGCCCTGGTTGGTGCGGGCGGCGCTGGACCTGCGGGCGGGCCGCGACGGTGCGCTCCCCCGGGTGGTGCTCGCCGCGGCGCCCGCCGCGATCACCCCGACCGGCGGACTGATCGCGCTCGCCACGGTGGCCGTGCTGGTGCCGGACCTAAAGCGGCGGCGCGGCTCGGCGCTCGCGGTGGCCGGCGTCGCGCTGCTCAACGCCCCCTGGGTGACCGCCGCCCTGGTCACCGACGCGGGCGGTTCCTCCGACCCGGACGGGGTGGCGGCGTTCGCGGCGCGCGCCGAGAACTGGGCGGGTCCGCTGGTGGCGCTGGCGGGCACCGGCGGCATCTGGAGCGCGCAGGCCACACCCGCCAGCCGGGCCGGGTCGCTGGTGCCGCTGGCGACCCTGGTGCTGCTGGTCCTGGCCGGCGTCGGCCTCGGCCTGCTGCGGCGGCGGCTGCTCCCGGGTGCGGCGGTGCGACTGGCGGTGCTCGCCGGAGCCGGCTACCTGCTCGCCGCCCTCGGCGTGCTCCCCGGCGGCGACGCGGCGCTGCGCTGGGCGGTGGTGCACCTGCCGGGGGCGGGGCTGCTCCGCGACGGGCAGAAGTTCCTGGCCCCGTACGCGTTGCTGCTGGTGGTGTGCGCCGCGCTGGGCGCCGAGCGGCTGGTCGCCCGGATCGACCGGGAGGTCGCGGGGGTGGTCCTGGTCGGTCTGCTGCTCCTGCCGGTGGCCGTGATGCCGGACCTCGCGTTCGGCGGCGCCGGTCGGCTGCGTCCGGTGACCTACCCGGCGGACTGGCGGTCGGTCGCCGGGCGGGTGGCCGGTGAACCGGGCGAGATCCTGGCGCTGCCGCTGAGCGCCTACCGTGCGTACCCCTGGAATCCGGGACGGGTCGTCCTGGACCCGGCGCCCCGCTACCTGCCGGGGACCGTGCTGACCGACGACACGCTCCGGGTCGGTGACGTCGCGGTGGCCGGCGAGAACCCCCGGATCCGCGAGGTGCGCCGGGTGCTGGCCGACGGTCGGCCCGTCGCGGAGACCGGTGTGCGCTGGGTGGTGGTGCAGCACCACGTCTCCGGCGCTGTGGAGCCGGCGGCCCTGACCGGTCTCGAGGTCGTCCACGACGGACCCGTCCTTACCCTCTACCGCAATCCGGTCGCACCGCCCGCACCGGTCGCCGCGGGGCCCGGCCGATGGGCCGTGGTGGCGGCGCTGGGTACCGCCCTTCTGGTGGTCATGATTGCCGTCTTTCCGGCGCTACGCCGACGGCCTACCGCGTGGTAACGTCCGCTCGCACGTCTCGCCATTGGAGGATTGGCATGCGTAAAGCTCTGACCCTGGTCGTGTCCGGCCTGGTGGCGGCAGTGCTCGGGGTCCTGGCCCTCGGCGGGCTCTCGGCTGCGGCCACGGCCACCGAGACCGAGGCCGTCAACGAGGCCAGGAGCCTTTCGGAAGCGGCCAAGCGGGCCGGACAGAAGGACCCGTACGCCCCCGAGGTCTACGGCAACAGGTAGGACGGCTCGCCCCGCTGCTGCACCGGGCGGGGCGATTCCGCACCCTCCAGCAGTGCCGCGAAGCGTCCACCCGCGGCCTGCCAGGTGAAGCTCGCCGCGTGCTCGCGGGCCTCCGCGCCCATCCTCCGCCGCACCTCGTCCTCGTGCAGCAGCGTGCGGACCTTCGCCAGGTAGTCGTCGATGTCGTCGGCCAGCAGGCCGGTCCGTCCGTCGACGACGGCCTCGGCGACGCCGCCCGCGTCCCGGAACGCCACGGTGGGCGTACCCGCCGATCCCGCCTCCACGATCGTCAGCCCCCAGCCCTCCTTGAGCGACGGGGTCAGGGCGACCCAGGCCGAGGCGAGCAGGGCGGCCTTCTCCTCCTCCGTCACGAAGCCCCGGAAGTCCACCCGCTCGGTGATGTCCAGGTCCGCGGCGACCTCGCGCAGGTGCGGCTCCCACCAGCCCTGGCCGGCGATGACCAGCCGCAGCTGGGGCAGGTCGTCGGCGAGGGCCGCGACGGCCCGTAGCGCCACCTCGACCCGCTTGTGCGGCACCAGTCGGCCCAGCGCGACGAGCAGCGGGAACGGTGCCCGTTCGGCGTCGGTGCCGGGCAGTTCGGGCGTGCCGTTGTGCACGACCGCGACCTGCTCCGGCGGTACGCCGAGCGTGGCCAGCTCCCGACGGGTGGCCTCGGAGACGGTGACGTAGCGGCAGCGCCGGTAGATGCGTATGGCGAGCGACGACTCGACCCACCAGCCGAACCGTGCGGCCCACGCCGGCAGGACCACCGGCCACTGCTCGCGGTGCACGTGGTGGATCAACTTGACCACCGGCCGCCGTGCCCACAGGGGCGCGAGGAACGGCAGCCCGTTGCAGACGTCGACCAGGACGTCGGGTCGGCCGCCCCGCCGTGCCGCCAGCGGACCGATGCCCAGCGCACCGGCCACGTAGCAGAGCGCCGCCCAGAGGTAGACGGTGTGCCGGCCACCGCGCCGCACCAGCCGCACGCCGGCCTCGTTGACCTCGTCGGCGGGGGCCGCGCTGTGGGCGGCGCAGAAGAGGGTGGCCCGGAACCCACGAGCCACCAGCTCGGCGGCGATCCGTTCCACGTACACCTCGGAACCGCCGCCCTCCGGGTTGCGGGTGTCCCTCCAGTTGAGGAACAGCACGTGTCCCGGCATGGCCTCGCAACGCTCCACGCGAACCCTACTCTCAGGTAATTTAGCGACGGGCGTCACACTAGGGGTTCGGGTCGCGGGCGGCAATGTCTGTCGCGACGGCGCTGCTCAGCGTGACGTGCCGACCGCCGGTGCCGCGGTGCCGGTCTCGACCGCGGGCGGCGGGGGGCCCGGAGTGGCGGCGGCCGCGTCGAGGGTGGGGCCGCCGGGCGTCGCCGCCGGCCGGCGGCGACCCTGCGAGCCGAGCAGTTGGACGGGCCGCTCGATGCCGTAGTAGCTGATCGCCGCCAACGTCAGGCCGCCGGCCATGGTGAGGGCGAACGTGCTGAGCAGGCCCCCGCTGAACTGCGGGCGGTCGTCCACCAGGTAGATGAGCTCCAGCACCAGGGGGTGCCACAGGAACAGGCCGTAGGAGACCGCGCCGAGCCACCGGGCGGGAGCGCTGCCGAGGGTTTCCTGGACGCGGGTCGGCTGGCCGAACGCCACCGGAATCAGGATCAGCGCCCCGACCGCGAGGTACAGGGCGAGCTTGACGGCGAACTCGACGGCGGTCGGTTCGGCGAGATCGCGGGGGCCGGCGACGGGTGTCGTCGCGATCGCCAGCAGGCCGGCGGCCGCGACCCAGCAGGCGACCGGCGCGGCCGCGAGGTCGTCCAGGATGCGGAAGGCCGGGGGCGCGGTCCGGGTCCGCAACGCGACGTGCGCCGCCGCAAGGGCCATGCCGGCGCTGAACCAGCCCGCATACGAGGGGAGCCACATGGTGTGCAGGGCGGCGTCGAGCCAGCCGAAAGCCATCATGGCGAGCCACGCCGCGGTCACCAGGACTCCCGAGGCGGCGATCACCACGGTACGGACGGGGCGCCACGTCCGGCCGACGGTGAGCACGGCGATCAGCGGCAGGATCAGGTAGAACGCGACCTCGGTGGCGAGGCTCCAGGTCTGGCTGAGCCCGTGACGCAACTGGGCGGGCCCGTAGATCTGGGTGAAGGTGAGGTGCCGGATCCAGTCACCGACCGACGGCGGCCAGTTCGGCGGCAGGACGACCAGGCAGACCACCACCGCCATCCAGTAGGCCGGCAGGATCCGCAGGGCCCGGCGCCAGAGGTACCGCCCGGGGCGGGGGCGGGGCCGGCCCGTCGCGGCGTTGAGGGCCCAGGGCCGGAACAGCAGGAACCCGGAGAGTACGAAGAAGATGGCGACGCCGACGTCCAGGCGCGCCAGCCAGCCGCCCCACTGGGTGTTCATGCTGACACCGGTATGGAATCCGACGTGGTGGCCGACGACCGCCACAGCGCCGATCGCACGCAGTGCGTCGAGGGCGGGGAGCCGGCCGTTGACCGAGGGCTCGGAGGCGGTTGGCGCGGCGGCTGCGGACATCTGGACATCCAGGGGGTCGCTTTGAGGGTGACCGGAGAGTAACCTCCCGCCATGTTAAGGATCGGGTGCCCCGGACAACAGGTCGTAGGGCGGCAGGTTACAGGAGGATGAGTGAAGCTTCGCGTGGGCGCCGCGCTCTTTGGGCTGGGCGTCTTGTTGCTGGTCTTCGCGGCCGGGCTGCCGTTCTACGTGGCCCCCGCCGTGACCAAGCTCCCCTATGACCTCGAACCGACGACGTCCATCGCGGAAGCGAAGGACGCCCGGTTCCTGAAGATCACCGCCAACGGGAGCTCGGTGAGCATCGATGTGCCGACGGCCACCCTGCGGTCCAACGTCGAGGTCATCCCGCAGCCGGACGACACCAAGGACCGGCTGCCGAAGGAGCTCAAGGGCGATGCGGTGATCTGGGACGTCTACCAGACGGTCCGGCGTATCGACAGCGAGGAGGTGGTCAGCCAGTACAGCACGGAGCTCGCTCTCTACCGGAGGTCCGGCGCCGCCGCCCCGTGGAAGGACCAGTGGCTCAACGAGACCGGCGCGCAGGAGACCCCGGTCGGCAACGTCAAGTACGCCGGCCAGGTGTACAAGTTCCCGTTCGGCACCGGCAAGCGGGACTACCAGGTCTTCGACCGTGACCTGAAGCGCGCCGTCCCGGCGAGGTTCACCGGCACCGAGACCATCAAGGGCGTCGAGGCGTACCGCTTCGAGCAGCGGATCGAGAACGAGGTGCTGGCCACCCCGGAGAGCAGCCTGAAGACGCTGCTCGGCAAGTTCTCCCCGGGTGCCACCAGCGGCCAGATCGTCTACAGCAACACGCGGACGCTCTGGGTCGACCCGGTGACCGGTTCCTACGTCAACGTGCGGGAGCAGCAGCGCAAGGAGCTGCGCCCGGACACCGGAGCGCCCACCGTGCTGCTGGACGCCGACTTCAACTACACCGCCGAGACGGTCAGCAAGAGCGTCGCGACGGTCAAGGACAACCGCTTCAAGATCGGTCTGATCAGCTTCTGGGGCCCGATCGGCGCCGCTGTCCTCGGCCTGATCGCCCTCGTGGCGGGAGCGTGGCTGGTGACGCGGGCCGGCACTGCCGCCGCCGCGGCCCGGCACCGCGCCGAGCCGGCGGTCGCCGAGCCGGCGGTCGCCGCGCCGGTCCCGGCCGCCGCGCCGGCTGCCGACCCCACCCCGACCCGGGTGGACCAGGAGCCGGTACGCGACGACGCCGAGACCGTCGAGCAGCCGAGGACCGAGCCCGCGGGCGGCCCGTTGAGCGACGAGATCCCGCCGGCGTCGACGAACTGGAAGGGCGACGAGTCGTCGGTGCCGGCCCAGCGTCCGGCCGCCGCGGACGAGGCGGAGAAGCGCTGATCGCCGGTTGAGGCAGGCGCGACCGAGGGGTGGACCGGATCGGTCCACCCCTCGGTGCTTTACAAAGACACCCTGAGTGTACGTTACTCAATCGTTATCTGTCGATGATTCCACCACTCAGGGTAGCGGATCTTGGATTCTTTCGTCCCTTATGGACTCTTGGTCGGGTGTCGCCGGGACGATCGGCGTGATCCGATGTGACGCCCGTGCCCGTCGGCGTGCGCCCGGCGTTGCCGATCGGCGGGGCGGGACTTGTGACGTACGCCTCAGGGGTGCACCATCATCGCACGTTCGTTACCCGCCGGTAACAGACGACGTCGTCCGGCACGGGCCGTCGCCTCCGCAACGACCGGCCAGCCGCGCGACACACACCACCCCGAGGAGGAATCCGTGCAGGAACCGATGGAGAACCCGGGTCGTACCCGGTGGCGGCGGTTCGCCGCGATGATGGTGCCCGCGACCGCCGTCGCCGGCGCGATCGTCTTCGGCATGTCCAACGGCGCGATCGCGGCGTCGTTCGCCGTCTCGGGCCAGACGTTCAAGGTCTCCGCCGCCGAACTGAGCGGCACCGGCTTCGTCCAGTACGGCGGCATCGCCGAGGAGAGCGACGGCACCCGGCATCCCGTGGCGGTGGCCGGGATCCGCGAGGCGAAGCTCTACGACCTGTGCCAGTCGGTGAAGGTCCCCGGCGCGCCCGTCGTGCTGAACATCAACGCCGGTGGCGGCGGTAAGCCCGCCACCGCCAGCGGCCTGCTGCTCGACATGGATTCGCTCGAGGGCGACGCCGAGTTCAAGAACATCAACATCGGGCAGGACGCCTCCACGCTCAAGGGCGGTCCGCAGGGAGCCGTCGGCGAGAAGAAGGCGTTCGGCCAGCAGGCCGACACGGTCTCCATCAAGGGCCTGCGCCAGGTCGCCCGCTCCACGCACGCCGGGACGTTCACCCTCAACGGACTGAAGTTGAAGGTCAACGTCGGCGCGGAAGCCAAGGAATGCTTCTGAGCTGACCAGTCGGGGTCCGCGGAGAGGCACGCTCCGCGGATCCCGTCCCTGCCTCACCCCCCTCACCCGGCGCCTGGAGGCGTACGTGACAACCGCGCAACCGCAGCACGCCCGGCCCGGTCGGCTCCCCGAGGCGTGGCGCAGGTTCCGCCGCTGGCGGCGGGCCCGACCGTTCTGGGGCGGCCTGCTCACCGCCCTGGCCGGTCTGGAGATCTTCGGTACCACCCAGATGTCGCTCGGTGGCCTGTCCTTCCAGATGGGACCGACCGGCTTCCTCTCCTGGCTGATCCCCACCATCCTGGTGGCCTGCGGCCTGCTCATGTGGTTCAGCCCGCAGCAGCGGGTCTTCTACGCCGTGGTCGCCTCGGTGACCGTGCTCTTCTCCCTCATCGGGGTCAACCTGGGCGGCTTCTTCATCGGCCTGCTGCTCGGCATGGTGGGCAGCGCCCTCGGCTTCGCGTGGGCCCCGGACACCGGGGTCGGCACACCGGGCGCCGCGGCCGAGGCGCCTCCCGCGTACGACGAGGGGCCCGGCGTGGTGCCGGAGGCCGCCGGGCCGGACCTGCCCGGCTCGCGCGGACCCCGCTTCCTCGTGATCCTGCTCGCCCTGCTGGGGCTCTCCGCCACGGTGGCGCTGGCGGTACCGGACGCGACGCCGGTACGCGCGGCCCCCGCAGCGCCCTCCTGCCCGGTCCGGCCGCCGTCGGACACCGCGACTCCGCGCGGTACGCCCAGCGCCACCCCGAGCGCCCCCACCCCGAGCCCCACCCCGTCGGCGGACTCCGACCGGGACGACGACGGCGGCCTCATCGAGGAGATCCTCGACGGGATCGGGGACATCTTCGGCGGCGGGCGGAACACCGACGAGCCGGAGGCGGAACCGACCCCGTCCGCCACGGCGAGCGCACGTCCGGGCGCCACCGGCCGGCCCGTCCGTCCGTCGGCCACCCCCGTCCCCGGCTGCGTCACCCCGAAACCGGAGCCCAGCCGATCCGCCCCGGAGGCGGAGGGGAGGGCGCTGCCCCGGATCGCCGCCGACCGGGGACAGCCGGTGGTGGGGGCGGTTCCGTCGAGGCTGACCGGCTCGAAGGTGACGATGACCGCGCTCCGGTTCAACGGTGTCGTCGACCTGCCCACGGCCGACGGCACGCTGAAGGTCCTGAAGTTCAGCATGGACCGGGCGGTCACCGACGACTTCCTGCTGTCCTCGCCCGGTCCGACCGGCCGGACCATGCGGTTCGCCACCGACCGGCTCACGGTGAAGGGCGACGTCGCCTTCTACGCCACCCGGTTCGCCGGCCGGCTCCTCGGGATCAAGATCACGCTGACCCCGGACCTGCCGCTGCCCGGGGGCATCCCGATCACGGTGCCGTTCCCGATCACCTTCACCGATCCGGTGATCGACCTGGCGTTCGTCACCAGCGACGTGCTCACCGCCCGGCCGGCGCTGAAGCTGACGCTCGACTGACCCACCACCGGTTGCGGGGCCGGCTGGTCCACCGGCCCCGCACCGACCGGTCCGGCGCTAGAGCCGGCCCAGCGCCTTGCGCAGCGGGTCGAGCCCGAGCGAGCCCAGGTCGAGCGCCTGCCGGTGGAAATCCTTGAGGTCGAAGTCGGCGCCCTTGCGGGCCTTCGCGTCCTCCCGGGCCTGCAACCAGATCCGCTCGCCGACCTTGTAAGACGGCGCCTGGCCCGGCCAGCCGAGGTACCGGTTCAGCTCGAACCGCAGGTTCTCGTCCGGCACGCGGCAGTGCGCCCGCATGAACTCCCAGCCCAGCTCCGGCGTCCACCGCTCACCCGGGTGGAACCCGAACGGGTTGTCGCGCGGGATCTCCAGCTCCAGGTGCATGCCGATGTCGACGATCACCCGTGCGGCCCGGAACGCCTGCCCGTCGAGCATGCCGAGCTTGTCGCCCGCGTCCTCCAGGTAGCCCAGCTCGTCCATCAGCCGCTCGGCGTAGAGCGCCCAACCCTCACCGTGCCCGGAGACCCAGCACAGCAGCCGCTGCCAGCGGTTCAGCTTCTCGGCCCGGACCGCGGTCTGCCCGACCTGGAGGTGGTGACCCGGCACGCCCTCGTGGTAGACCGTGGTCACCTCGCGCCAGGTCGAGAAGTCGGTGATGCCCTGCGGCACGGCCCACCACATGCGACCCGGCCGGGAGAAGTCCTCGCTGGGACCGGTGTAGTAGATGGCCCCGTCGCTGGTCGGCGCGAGGCAGCACTCGATCCGGCGGACCTGCTCCGGAATGTCGAAGTGGGTGCCGTGCAGCTCGCTGATCGCCTTGTCGGCGAGGGCCTGCATCCAGTCCCGGAACGCCTCCTTGCCCTGGATGGTCCGGGCCGAGTCGGCGTCCAGCGCCGCGACGGCCTCGTCGACCGTCGCGCCGGGGCCGACGATCCGCGCGGCCACCGCCCGCATGTCGGCCTCCAGGCGGGCCAGCTCCTCGAACCCCCAGGCGTACGTCTCGTCGAGGTCGACCTTCGCGCCGAGGAAGTACTGCGAGGCCAGCTCGTAGCGCTCCCGACCGGCGGCCTGCTTGTCCCGCCCGCGCGGCGCCAGCTCGGTGCGGAGGAACTGCCCGAACTCGGCGGTCGCCGCGGTGGCCGCCGCCGCCCCCCGGCGCAGCTCGGCACCGAGGGTGCCGTCCGCGCCCAGCCGCTCCACCAACCCGTGGAAGAAGTTGTCGCCGTTCGGGTCGACCCAGATGTCGCACTGCTTGGCGACCTCCAGCAACTGCGCCTTCGCGCTGACCCGTCCGGCCGCCGCCTCCTCACGCAGCGTCGTCTTGTACGCCTCCACCGCGCCCGCGAACGCGTTCAGGCGGGCCGCGATGTTGGCCTGGGCGTCCGCGCCCTCGGTCGGCATCAGGTCGAACACCGAGCGCAGGTCGTGCACCCCGCTGGTGATCACGCTGACCTCACTCGTCGACTCGCCCGCGTCGTACCGGGCCAGTTCGAGGCCGAGCCGCTCCTGCATGGCCTCCTGGGCGGTCCGTTCCGCCTCGGACTCCGGCTCCGTCACGTCGAGGTCGGCGACGGTCCGCCGGGTCAGCTCGGCGCGGGCCGCGTAACCGTCCGGCGACATGTCGTCGAGCTGGTCGTCGTAGCCGGCGATGCCGACGTAGGTGGCGCCGGTCGGGCTCAGCGGCGCCCAGTCGGCAACGTACCGGTTCGCGATGTCATCGATTCGTCCCACGCTGCGACCCTACGGGACTTCACGGGCCGGTTGTCGACCCTGATTTACGTGTTCAGGGAAGCAGGTCGGCGGGGTCGAAGTCGATCGGGAACGGCAGGTCGGACCGGAGTCGCTCGCCGCTGACCACCTTCGCGACGGTGTCGTAACCGCCGAACGCGCCGAGGGCGAACAGCTCGACCGCAGCGTGCCGCAGCCGGCGGGAGACCTCCACCCGCATGAAGTACGGCACCCGCCCCTCCGCGCACCGCATGGGCTCGTCGACGAAGTCCTGCCGGCGGCTGCCGGGTGAGACGAACTCGACCGCCATGGTGCAGAGGCGGGCCGGGATCCAGCGGTCCTCCTCGTCCGTCGCCGGCAGTGCGTGCAGGACGGTGACGTCCGGCTGGATCCAGCGCCGCTGCGAGAAGGTCAGGTTCACCTGCCCGAACACGTAGAACCCGTGCGCCTTCGCGGCTGGCTTCAGAAGATGGGCGAGCTCGATCTCGCCGTAGCTGTTCGTGCCGACCTCGGCGGGCGTCATGACCAACCTCCCGTCGATGCACTCGTAGCGCGCATCGGGTAGCTCCGGCAACGGGAGGTATCGATCGGCGAGCTCGGTCGTCCACATGCCGTCGAGGTCGACGAGCGGGTCGAAAGGCAGCGGCATTGCCGTGGGGCACCTCCTCCGGGTGGTCAACGCGTCACCAGCGTAGGCGGTTTCTGTGGCGCAGGACACGGTGGCCGAAAAGCGCGGGACTTCGTCGTACCCCAGGGGCAGAGTGTCAGGGGTGACCACCGACTTCACCCCTGACCGGTCGGCGCTGCGGAGCTGGCTGCCCGGCTTCGTCGCGTTGGGCGCGATCTGGGGATCCAGCTTCTTGTTCATCAAGGTCGGCGTGGCGGAGCTGCACCCGTTGCACCTCACCCTCTACCGGGTCGCCGCCGGTGCGGTGACGCTGCTGGTGGTGCTCGCCGTGCTGCGGGACCGGCTGCCCCGTGAGCCCCGGATCTGGGCGCATCTCTTCGTGATCGCCGCGCTCGGCGTCGCGCTCCCCTTCACCCTCTTCGGTTACGGCGAGCAGCGGGTCGAGTCGATGCTCGCCGGCATCTGGAACGCGACCACCCCGCTGGTCGTGCTGCCCATGGCGGTCCTGGTGTTCCGCACCGAGCGGCTGACCGCCCGCAGCGCGATCGGGCTCGCGCTCGGCTTCGCCGGTGTGCTGGTCGTGCTCGGCGTGTGGGAGGGCGTCGGCGGGGCCCACTTCACCGGGCAGCTCATGTGCTTCGCCGCGGCGGCCTGTTACGGCGTCGCCATCCCGTACCAGAAGAAGTTCATCGCGGGCCGCGCGCTCTCGGGCGTCTCGCTCTCGGCGGCCCAGCTCCTGGTGGCGACGGCCCAGCTCGCCGTGGTCGCGCCGCTGGTGGCCGGCGCCCCGCCGGTGCCGACGACGCTGTCACCCGAGGTCCTGGCCAGCGTGGTCGCCCTCGGCGCGCTCGGCACCGGCCTGGCCTTCGTGATCCACCTGCGGAACATCCGGGTCGCGGGGGCGAGCACCGCCTCCATGGTCACGTACCTGATCCCGCTCTTCGCGGTGCTGGTCGGCGCGGTCGTGCTGGACGAGCGGATGACGTGGCACCAGCCGGTCGGCGCGCTGGTCGTCCTCCTCGGTGTGGCCGTCTCCCAGGGCCTGGTCGGCCGCCGCCGGACCCCCATCCCGACCGGCATCGCCGCGCCCGCCGTCCGGGTGTAAGGAAGGGCCCCTTCTTAACGTCTCCGGTAGAGGAAGGGGCCCCTCTTAACACCGGCCGGGCGGGGCCGGACCGGACGGCGCCGGGCCGGCGGGGCCGGACCGGACCGGGTCAGGAGTGGGTAGCGGTCCAGGCGGTGAGGTCCTCGGCGGACCAGGTGTTGACGACACGGTCGGCGGGCACGCCGCACAAGGCGGCCCGTTCGCAGCCGAACCGCTGCCAGTCGAGCTGGCCCGGGGCGTGCGCGTCGGTGTTGATGGCGAACCGGCAACCCGCCTCCAGCGCACGGCGGATCAACCGCTTCGGCGGGTCCTGCCGTTCCGGGCGGGAGTTGATCTCCACGGCGACGCCCCGCTCCGCGCAGGCGGCGAAGACGGCGTCGGCGTCGAAGTCGCTCTCGGCCCGGCTCCGGGCGCGGTGGGCCCGGTCGCCGGGGCCCTTCACGCCCGCCGGACGCGACGACACCATCCGCCCGGTGCAGTGACCGAGGATGTCCAGGTGCGGGTTGGCGATCGCGGCCAGCATCCGCCGGGTCATCTTCCCGCGTTCGTCGTTCAAGCCGCTGTGCACCGAGCCGACCACCACGTCGAGGCGGGCCAGCAGCTTCTCGTCCTGGTCGAGCGAACCGTCGGCGAGGATGTCGACCTCGATGCCGGTGAGGATCCGGAAGCCCTCGGGCAGCGCCTCGTTGACCTGCGCCACGTGGTCGAGCTGCCGGCGCAGCCGGTCGGCGGTCAGCCCCCGGGCGACCTTCAGGCGCGGCGAGTGGTCGGTCAGCACCACGTACTCGTGGCCCAACTCCACCGCTGCCAGCGCCATCTCCTCGATCGGCGAGCCGCCGTCGGACCAGTCGGAGTGGGTGTGGCAGTCGCCGCGCAACGCCGTACGCAGCTCGGTCGCCGCCGCGTCCAGGTCGGTGCCCTCGGTGGAGAGCAGGCGGCGCAGGTAGACCGGTTCCTCGCCGGCCAGCGACTCGGCGACGCAACGGGCGGTGACGTCACCGACCCCCGACAGCTCGGTGAGTTTCCCGGTGCGGGCCCGCTCGGCCAGTTCGGCGGCCGGCAGCGCGGCCAGCGCGGTCGCCGCCGACCGGAAGGCCCGCACCCGGTACGTCGCCTCGTTCGCCCGTTCCAGCAGGAAGGCGATCCGGCGCAGGTCGGCGATGGGGTCCCGGGCGCTCATGACCCCCCAACCTACGCGCTCGCGCCGCCGGTCGGGGGACGACCGGCGGCGCGGAACGGGTGGCGGTGCGGGTCAGGAGTGGGGCAGTTTCACGAGGGACCGGTCGCCGACGGCGAGGGTCGTCGGGTGGTTCCCGATGGCCGACCAGACCTCCACCCTGACCGTGCCGTTCGACAGGTTGCCGAGCGTGCCGGAAGCGGAGAGCAGGCCCGCGTTCTGCGTGTAGCGCTCGTACCCGGGGACCGGGTCGGTGGCGAAGTAGCGGTACGTCTCCACCCGTTCCCAGCTCCCGTCACCGGTCAGGTCGTAGGAGACCCGCGCCTGGACCCCGTTGCCGACCGCACTGCCGGCGTCGAGGAACAGGTCGAAGGTCGTCTGGCCGCCGGCGTACGCCAGATCGAGACCGGTGGCGGTGAACACCTGGGCGTTGGTCGGCGTGCCGTCGCGGTTGGCGCCGCCCGCACTCGCCACCGTGACCGTCGCCGCGCTTCCCGACGCTCCCAGGCGACCGCCGGGCAGCAGGTACTGCGTCGGCGAGTCCGGCGTCGGCGGCGGCGTGGTGGGTGGTGCGGTGGTGGGTGGTGCCGTGGTCGGCGGCGCCGTCGTGGGCGGGGTGGTGGTGGGCGGTACGCCGCCGGTGGCCGTACCGCCGCTCCAGGTGACCGCGCCGGTGGCGACCGTACGACCGGCCGGCACGTCCACCCGGGTGCCGTTGGAGAACGTGACGGTCAGCGGGGCGGAGGTGATGTTGCTGGCGACGTACGTCCGTGCGCCGTTGCGGGTGAAGACCGCCGCCAGCGGGTGGTTGGCGGTGACACCGGTGTCCACGGTGCCCAGCGCGGCAAGGTTGCGGATCCAGTGGAAGGTGTGCGCCCGGCTCTCCCCCTCCTCCGGGACGTACCCGGGATTGGCCCGCAGCTTCGCCAGCGCCGCGTCCGGATCGCCGAGGGCGAGGAACTGCCAGAGGATGTCCTGCCACACGGTCGGTTCCCCGCCGTTGTTGCGGACCAGTTCGGCGTAGTTGACCTTGTTGTAGGCCGGGTCCTGCCCGAGGTACAGGTGGCCGCCGGTGACGGGCAGCATGTTGATGCCCTGGATCATCTCCGGATCGGCGCTGAACCAGGTGGCGTACGCGCCGCCGTCGCCCCACACCATGCCGACCGTCGAGTGCCCGAACGCCGCCGGGAAGTTCTCGTCGTCGGCGTCGAACCAGTACTCGCGGATGGTCGCCGCCTGGGTGGTGTACATGAAGACACCGGCGTCGCGGACGGCCGTGTTGCCGGTGGCCTGTCCCCACTGGATGAGGGCGTTGGCGAAGTTCATCCCCTCGGACGACGACTCCTGGTTGTTGCCGGAGGCGAAGGAGCCGTGGCCGGAGGCCCAGTCGTGGCCGGCGTAGATGTCGAAGTCGCGCAGGTACGGGAAGCGGTTGTCGGCGCGGCTGTAGTTGTTGGCGTCCCGGATCAGCAGGTCGACCATGCCGCCGTACTGCTCCTGCCTCGCCCACGCCGGGTCGAACTTGGCCAGGGTCGCGGCGGCGGCGATGAAGTAGCCGTAGTGGAAGTGGTGGTCGTTGAGTTCCTGGTCGGACCCGTACGACGCCGGGTAGCCGATCAGGGTGCCCCAGTTCCGGTCGTAGTAGAAGACCTTGGCGGTCTCGCCGGGTGCGGCGGTGAACCAGTCGTTGAGCGTGCCGCGGATGGCGTTCAGGGCGGCCGTACGGGTCTCGGTGTCCCCGACCTGGTCGGCGATCTCGGCGATCCGGGCGGCCCGCCCGAGGCCCTTGCCGGTCCAGTAGGTGTCACCGCCGCGCTGGTCCATCGGGTTGGCCCGCGCCGCCGCCAGGTGGCTGCGCAGCGTGGTCAGGTCGGCCCCGGTGCCGGTGGCGACGGCCGGCACCTCCGGCAGCACCCCCTGGAACCGCATGGACGTGCGGAACTGGTCGACGCCGGCGAGCACCTTCATCCGGCCCCGCGCCGACGGGTAGGTCGGCGCCAGCGGGGTGGAGCCGGCCAACGACTTCCACTGGTGCGGGTAGAGGCTCACCACCGTCCGGGTGGTGGTGCCCTCCCGCGGTGTCGTCGTGAACGCGTACGTGGTGTCGACGCGCCCGGCCCCCTGGTCGTACGTGTAGGAGACCCGCGTCCCGGTCACGTGGGCGTGCGCGTACGTGCCGAAGGTGGTGGCGAGCTGCGCCCGGGCGGTGGCGTCCAGACCCTGGCTGGGCAGCAGGGCGACCGAGAAGTAGCCCCTGCCGGCCAGGTCGGAGGTGATCCGGCCACCGCTGACCGTCCAGCTCGCGCCCGTCGGCGCGTATGCGACGTAGTCGTGGCCCCGGACGGTGAAGCCGATGGTGGAGCCGCTGTTCGTCCAGATGGTCGGGCTGCCACCGGTGGGGTTGATCTGCGCGGCGCCGCCGCTGGTGCGGAAGTAGGTGAACGGCAGGCCGTGGCCGATGGTGGCGCGCATGGTGCGTGCGCCGTCGCTCCAGTACGGGGTGACCGTCCAGTCGGTCCAGCCGTCCACCTTGACGACCGGTGCGCCGAGGGCGGCCACGCCGACGCGGATGTCCTCGGCGTAGGCGTACTTGTACTCGCCGACGCCGGTCGCCGTGCCGGTGACGGTGGGGGTGGAGGTCGCCGAGAAGCCGAGGCCGTCGCCGAACGGCTGGTAGGAGAGGGGGTGCGCGTGCAGCGGCTCGCTGTACGCGCAGTTCGTCCTCTTCCAGAGCAGGGACGACCACCAGTCGTTGGTGGGGACGGGACCGGCCGGAGCGTCGGCGGTGACGAACTGGCGGGGGTTGGTGGACAGGTCTCCGCAGCCGGTGGGGAGCGGCCCCACCTGGTCGGTGGTGTAGCTGCCGGCGCCGACGGGGGCGGCCTCGGCCGGGGTGGTGTGGACGACGGCCAGGGCGCCGAGGACGAGGGCCAGGGCGGTGGTGGCGGCCAGGGTCCAGGTGCGGTGTGGCGCACGAGGTGTCACGGTGCCTCCCTCGCGGGCGCCCGGCTGCGCCGGACGCGTCGCTGAGTCGGAATTGTGAGGAAAGCTGCCTCAGAGAGCGCTCTCTTGCCGCCGGACGCTAGTCGAGCAGCAAGACTCACGTCAATGTTTCCGTCCGATGAACCACGGATGTCGGAAAACCCGGTGACCCGGTTCCGCTCCGACGGAGACGGCGGAGTCCGCCTACCGGGCGGTGGCGGGTGCCTTCGGGCAGCCGTGCCGGCGGTGCCAGGCGGCGACCTCGGCGGCCGGCTCCCGGTTGACCTTCCGGCGCCACGCGTCCAGGTAGGGCGCCGGCCAGACGACGCCGCGCCGGATCCACCAGCCGTCCCGACCCGTGCACGGCGGGGAGATGCCGAAGTGCAGGTGGCACACGTTGTTGGCGTTGCCGGTGCGGCCGACGGTCCCGAGCTGCCGCCCCGCCCGGACCCGCACCCCGGCGTCGATGCCATCGGCGATCCCGGTCAGGTGCGAGCCGTAGTAGCGCACCCCGTCGTCGCCGAGCAGCGAGACCGACAGACCCCCGTTGTGCGGACCCCGCGGGCCGCGTGGGTCGAACCGGTCGACCCGGCTGACCTCCAGGATCGTCCCGTCGGTCACCGCCACGACCGGTTCACCGCAGTCGGCGAAGATGTCCGTCCCCGGGTACGCCGAGTGCGTCGGGTGGTAGGCGACCTTGCCGGCGCGTACCGGAAAGACGTGGGGAACCCCGGCGCGGGTCGGCACGGCCGACGGACGGCCCGGCGTCGCGGCGGCCGTCGGACCCGGCTGGGCGGCGGTGACCGGGGCGTCCGGGCGGGCCGTGGGGGTGGGAACGGGGATGGGGCTGCCCGGCGCCGCCCCGGGCCGGGTCGTCGCGCAGGCGGCGGCCACCAGCGGCACGAGCAACAGCAGGACCGGGTACGCGCGACGGCGTCCGATCGGCGGCGGGGGCATCGGATCATCCTGACAGACCAGTACGGTGGAAGGAGGTCCCTACGGCGGGAGGAGCGACGGTGACCGGGCAGCCGTTCACGCCCCACCCCCATCCCGACTACCGCCCGCGTACCCTCTCGGGTCTCTTCCCGTCCGGCCCCCCGTCACGGCCCACCTACCGCGAACCGCACCCGGTGACCGGCGCGGGCGTCGCCCTCGGTGGAGCCGGCGCGGCCGCCTGGCTGCTCCTGTTCGGGCTGCTCGGCACGAGCGTGCCGCGGTACGCCTGGTGGACCGTCCTCGCCGGTGGGCTGGCCTGGCTGGTCGCACTGCTGCTGGTCCGCTTCGGCGACCGGGGGGTGGCTGCCGGCATCGCCATCGTGACCGCCGGCGGGTGGAGCATCGCCGCGGCGGTGGTGGCCGCACGCTGGGCGACGAGCGGTGACTGGCCGCTCTGGTGACCACCGGCCCGACCGCCTCGTTCCACGCCCCCTCCGGCCGCCCGGCCACTGCGTTCCGTGGCGGTCCGGCTGCGCCCCGAAACCCATCTTGACGTGGCCGTCCGGACTCGGCACCCTCGGCGGTATGGCCTGGACCACTCCGCGGCTCGACCCCGACCGCAGCCGTCGTCGCCAGCAGCTCATCGCCGAGTTGGCCGGTGCGCGGGCGGTACGCCAGCGGGAACGACCGCGCCGCCTGCGCACCCAGCAGCTACGGCAGTTGATCGCCACGCGCCGCTGCGTCGCGGGCTGAGCACCCGACTTTCCCACGATTGACGAGCCCTTCGGGGCGTTGACCGTTCGCCTGCCGATCGGACCGGCTAACGTGCACGCGTAACGGATCGGCGTGCTGGCGCCGAGGCATTTTGGGGGGACCGTGTCGTACTTCGCGGCGGCCGTGGTGCGCGACGAGAGCGGCTGGACCGCTTCCGAAGTGAGCCTGCGCGGCGTGACCGACCTGGAGGAGGTCGCCGACCGCCTGCGCGACGTCGACGTGGACGCCGACCTGTCGCTGCTGTTCGTCGAGGCGGACGACGCCTACCTGGTGATCCTGCGGCTCGACGACGGGGAGGACCTGCGGATCTTCGGTTCCGACTCCGCGTACGCCGAGGAGTCCCGACTGGGTGCCCTGCTCGTCGGTGACCTCAAGACCTCGGTGACGGGGCTCGACGATACCGAGGAGCCACGCCCGGCGGCCGGCGACGACGACAGCGAGCAGCCCGCCGTGGACCCGGAGGCCGACCCGGTCGGCGACGCCGACATCCTCGCCGACCTGGGCATCTCGGCGCAGAAGCTGCTGAAGCTCTGCGGGCACGAGGGCATGATGCCCGCGGACGTCACCGCCGAGATCTGCGCCGTGCTCGGCTGCGCCGACGAGATCGAGGAGCTGCGTGAGGTCTGAGCCCGGCGGGCCGGTCCCGACCGGCGGCGGGGAGCCGGCCGACGCCACCGATCCGGCGCTGGAGACCGTCCGACCCGGCCAGCCCACGCCCGGCCGGCCCGCTCGGGTCGGCCCCGGTGCCCACGAGGGGCTGGCCGACCCGACCGGTACCGGCCGCCGGCAGCGACACGACCTCTGGATGCGCCGTGCCCTGGAGGTCGCCGTCACCGGGCCGGACCTTCCGGCGGCGGACCCCGCCGACGCCGGTGACGTTCCGGTGGGCGCGGTGCTCTACGGCCCGGACGGTGTCGAACTCGCGATCGGGCGCAACGAACGCGAGCTGACCGGTGACCCCACCGCGCACGCCGAGGTGCTGGCGCTGCGCCGCGCCGCCGAGCGGTTGGGCCGCTGGCGGCTGGACGGCTGCACGCTGGTGGTGACCCTCGAGCCGTGCACGATGTGCGCCGGCGCCCTGGTGCTGGCCCGGGTCTCCACCGTGGTCTTCGGCGCCTGGGAACCCAAGACCGGCGCGGCCGGGTCCCTCTGGGACGTGCTGCGCGACCGTCGCCTCAACCACCGCCCGGAGGTCTACGGCGGGGTGCTGGAGGCCGAGAGCGCGGCGGTGCTCCGCGCCTTCTTCCGCTGAAGGTGTGCTGAAGGTGTAAGGAAGGGCCCCCTGTTAACGCCTGGTGCATAGCAGGGGGCCCCTCTTAACAGAGCGGTCAGGCGATGATCGTGTCGAGGCCGATCTCCACCATCTGGCTGAAGGTCTGCTCGCGCTCCTGTGACGTGGTCTTCTCGCCCGTCTTGATGTGGTCGCTGACCGTCAGGATGGTCAGCGCACGGGCCTTGAACCGCGCCGCGATCGTGTAGAGCGCCGCGGACTCCATCTCCACCGCCAGCACGCCGTAGTCGGCGAGCGCGTCGTAGAGGTCCGGGCGGTCGGAGTAGAAGGCGTCCGCCGCCAGGATCGGCCCGACCCGCATGGTGATGCCGCGCCGCTCGGCCACCTCGACCGACGTACGCAGCAGCCCGAAGTCGGCGACCGGCGCGTAGTCGATCAGCCCGTCGAAGCGCATCCGGTTCATGTTCGAGTCGGTGGACGACCCGATCGCCGCCACCACGTCCCGCAGCTGGAGGTCCTCGCTGAGGGCTCCGCAGGAGCCCACCCGGATCAGCGACTTCACGCCGTACTCGTTGACCAGTTCGTGGGCGTAGATGGAGGCGGAGGGCATGCCCATGCCGGAGCCCTGGACGGAGACCTCGATGCCGTTCCAGCGGCCGGTGAAGCCCAACATGCCGCGGACCGTCGAGTAGCACCGGGCGTCCTCGAGGTAGGTCTCCGCGATCCACTTGGCCCGCAGCGGGTCGCCCGGCATCAGGACCCGCTCAGCGATCTCTCCCGGCTTCGCGCCGATGTGCGTACTCATGGCAAAGATCCTGCCAGGCCAGCCGGCGGCATACCGGTTCGGCGTCCGGACCGGCGGTCCTGTACCCTACTCGGCGGTGGCGTGTCCGAGTGGCCTAAGGAGCACGCCTCGAAAGCGTGTGAGGGTTTACGCCCTCCGCGGGTTCAAATCCCGCCGCCACCGCCAGTGAAATGCGAGAACGCCCGGACCGTCCGTGAGGACCGGCCGGGCGTTCTCGTCGTCGTACCGGTCGGGCCGTCCCCGCGAGTGAGGGGACGGCCCGGGCCCGGTTCCTACCCGATCGGTTCCCGGTGCGTGATCTGGTACGTCGCGTCGACGCCGTCCGTCTCCAGGATCACCGTCACCGGCCCTTCGGGCAGGTAACAGGTCACCGTCCGCTCGACGGCCTGGCCCGTCGGCCCGCAGTACCGGACACCGGCCGCGGTGAAGACGGACAGGCTGGCGTCACCGGTGCCGTTGGTCCGCCGCCAGGTGAAGCTCTCCCGGGCGCCGTGCTGGTCGGCCGGAACGGTGAAGCAGGCCGCGAAGCGGTCAGCTCCCGTCGTGACCGTGGCTCCGGTCGCGTCGCGGGCCAGCTCAGGGCAGGCCGGCTGCCCGTCGACCCGGCTGAACGCCACCCGGTACGCGCCGGTCGGTGCGCCGTTCGGACTGGTGAGCACGGCGTGGAAGGGAGCGGTACCGGTCAGCTCGCAGCTGTACTGGTACAGCGAGTTGTAGTCGCAGACGTACTTTCCGGTGGCGTCGACCACGGTGATCTCCGGCCGGGCCGCCCCGGTCGCGTCGCCCGCGACCAGGCGGACGATCCGGGCGCCGGCCGGGCTCGGCAACCGCACGCAGTCCATCTCGCCGGCCGCGTCGAAGCTGCCCTGGTACGAGGTGCCCGTGTGACCGTCGTCGGACACCGCGACGCAGTTCGACGGTGCGACCGGCAGCAGCCGGACGGTGTAGACGTAGTCGTTGTCGATCACCGTGTCCTGCTGGGCGCCGCTCAGGATGAGCGTGTAGCGCCCCGGTGCGGTGAACCCGCACCAGTCGCCGGTGCAGGCGCGGAGGCCGGCCGCGTCGTAGACGGTCGCGTACTGGGCGGCGTTCTGCGCATCCACCGCACGGACCCGGTACGCCCCGGCCGCCGGGATGTCCAGCACTCGGCAGCGGACGCCGCCGGGTGTCGCGGGCGACGCGCCGTAGCTGCCGGGCGTGATCGTCGGGCAGTCGGTCCCGTCGTTCAGCAGGCGAACCTGCATCCGATAGGTCAGGTCCGTGCTGTCCGCGTACCAGTCGGCCAGGTATGAGATCACCCGGTACGTTCCGTTGGCGGGCAGGACGCACCCGTCCTCCTCCGACCACTCGGTGCAGAGCACGGTGCCGCGGTCGTCGACCAGCCAGGAGCGGAGCTCGTTCCAGGCGTGCGGAGCCCGGTACACGACCACCCGGTCGCCGGCGGCACCGGTGAACGGTTGGCAGTTGGTCTGCACGGGCGACGTCTGGTGCACCACCAGGGCAGGCTGGTTCCACGCCGTGCCGGTGGCCGGCGCGCAGCCCTCGGTGGCGTCGAGGGCCGCGACCGCGACCTGGTAGTCCACCGGCTCCCAGTTCCGGTTCTCCGCCATCAGCAGGTACGAGCCCGCCGACGGCAGGGTGCAGGAGCGTTCAGCGGACCACTCCTCGCACACCCGGTGCCCGTCGGTGTCGTACACCCGCCAGTTGAGGTGCTGGTCCGCAGACCGGTTGAGGCGGACCAGGACCGGGCCCGCCGCCGTGCTGGTCACGCCATGACAGGTGACGCTCTCGTTGGCGGGGACGGTCCCGCTGCCGACTCCGGAGCCGGGGTCACCGAAGGTCACCAGCGGCAGGGCCGGGCAGCCGACCGGGCGCGAGATGCGCGGAAGCTTCAGGGTGTACTCGGCCTGGTTGCCGTAGAACTCCTGCAGGAACAGCTTGTACGGCCCGGCTCCGGTGAGAGTGCACTCGGTGGTGTACCGGACCTCGCACCCCGCCGGCTCGTACGCCGCGTCCACGACGCTGCCCTGCACGTCGCCGGCGGCGCTCGGGTCGGCCAGGTGCAGCACCGCGCCGGTCGGCTGGACGAAGGTGAAGCAGCGGGCGGCCAGCCCGGCCGGCAGAGTGCCGCTGCGGCCCGGGGAGGCGAACGAGAAGAACTCCTCCGACAGCGTCTCGCAGGCCGAGGGTGCCTTCCTCGACTCGAAGGACAGCAGGTAACTCGCGGTGCCGGTGCCGTGGTAGACGAACACGGTGACCGTGTACCGGCCGGCCGGGCCGAGCTGGCACTCGCGGGAGTAGCTGGACAGGACACAGAGCTGGCCGCCGGCGCGGTCGGTGACCCGTGCCTGGACAAGATCGCCGGACAGGTGGGTGAGACGGCCGACGAGGACGTCGGAGTCGACGCTCGTGGTGACCGTGAACCGGTGTTGCTGGGCGTCGACGATGGACGCGCAGCTCGCGACGCGGCCCAGTGCGAGCTTGCCACCACAGCTGCTCGAGGTGAGCGGGTCCGACCCGCCGCCCTTGGCGGGGCCGGACCGGTCCGACGTGGTGGTTGGTGTGTCCGCCGCCACCGTCGGCTCGGGCGCGGGGGCCGGCCTCTTCGTCTCGGCCGGGCGGCTGATCGCCGATGTCGGGCTTCCGGCGGCAGACGGGCTGGTGGCTGGTGTCGGGCTCGCGGCGGCGGAAGGTCCGGTCAGGACTGTCGCCACGGCGGTGGCGACCAGCGCGGTGGCAAGGAACGAGATCCGCCGGCCGGCACTGGTTCGCCGGATGGCGGGCAGGGATGTTCTCAACATCGACTCCCCCGTGAGATACGCGCGATTTGCGCGGCGGGGCGATGATCTCACTCCCGTCGATCATCGACAATCGGCTTGTCGTGCCGGGTCGGCCTGGCGTTCGTCCAGGTCGGACTGGGGGAAGGGTCGGTCAGCAGGGGCTGTGGCCGTCGGCGAACAGACGCTCGGCCCAGTCGGCGTACCCGGCGATGACCTTGCGGACCACCTCTCCGTCGTGCAGGAACAGGTACGCCCGGTCGCCCTCTCGGGCGAGCAGTCCGTCGAACCGGTACCTGGGCTGCGGAGCGTCGAGTACCTGGACACTCGGATAGTGGGCCTGCACCTCCGTCACCGGGGTGCCGGTGGTGACGCCCTCGGGCGTGCCCACCGTGTCGCCCAGCCAGAGCAGCACGAGCCGGTCGTCGACGAAGATCGGGCTCACCGTGTCGTGGCCGGCGAGCGCTGCCCCGCACGCGTCGACGTCGGTCCGCAGGATGCCCCGTCGGGTCAGTTCGTCCTCGGTGTCACCGAACTCGACGTTCCGCAGGCCGTTCAGGTCGACGACCTCGCTGGTCCCGATGGGTTCACCGGGGCGTGGCGGGGCGGGCGTACGCGCACCGCTGCCCGAGATCCAGGCAGCGGTCAGCAGTGTTGCGATAAACGCAAATTGTCGCAATTTCATGGAATCCCCCAGTCCCCAACGGGACCGGTGCCCTCAGGTTGCTGCCCGGCGGGAGATTGCCGCTTTTCCCACTCCTCGGCCAGCTCGTCCCAGTAGTCGGCGCTCAGCCGGCGACGCCCGTGGGCCAGCCAGCCCTCCGTACTCCGCTCGACGTGCAGTCCCACCTCGGCGAAGGGGTCGATCCACCTGCCAGGCTCGACGCCCAGCTCGACGAGCGCCGCGTTGATCGGCCAGTCGTCGCGCGGACCGTCGAACGCGGCGTCGAAGCGCGGCCCCCACGACAGCGTGCCGCCCAGCCAGACCGCCGCCGCCTGGTGCCCGGCCCCGCCGGAGAACTCCGCCTCGACGTACGCCACCGGGCCCCGTCGCGACCAGCGGACCAGCACCTCGGTCAACGCCGGGGAGAGGACCAGCGTGAACGGGTGCGCCGGCCCGGGATCCTCGACCGTGAAGTCCGGCGGCGACCCGGTCAGCTCCTCCACCAGGAGCGGCGTCACGGGCAGCAGGGCGAAGTCCTGGCGCAGCCCGCCCAGGACGGCGTGGTCCAGCTCGGTGGTCTCCTCGCGGAGCAGGTCGATGTCCGCGATCACTGCGCTGAGCTGGTAACTCATTCCGGGCCCCCGACGTCCACAGACTGTGGATGGAACATGTGTACGACGGGATCGTGCTTCGGTGTCGTGCACGTCACCTGGGACGGGACGGTTCCCGGCGAACCCCTACAGCGTAGGGGCTGCCCGACGTCTCCGCGTACGACGAAGGGCCGGCCCCGCCGGGACCGGCCCTTGCTGCTCGAGAGAGCGGAGGATACGAGATTCGAACTCGTGAGGGTGTAAACCCAACACGCTTTCCAAGCGTGCGCCCTAGGCCTCTAGGCGAATCCTCCGTCGAACAGGGTACAGGACCCCGCCGCCGCGCCCACCCCACCACCCCCTGGAGATCACCGTGCGGTCGGGTAGGCTTGAGCCACCTCCCGTGCGGCGGTACCTCGTGAACCTCCCCAGGGCCGGAAGGCAGCAAGGATAAGCGAGCTCTGCCGGGTGCACGGGAGGCCTTTCTGTCTCCGGCACCCTTTTCGTCCGGATCCCACGCGGTGCTTCGGTGTTAAAAAGGGGCCCTTCCTCTACCGGAGGCGTTAACCGGGGGCCCTTCCTTGCACCGGGGGCGGCGGGGTGGGTGGTCGGCCGGGGCGGACCGGCGCAGAATGGCTCGGTCGAGAGGAGGCGGGACGGGTGGCACTGGCGCTCTACCGCAAGTACCGGCCGCGTACCTTCGCCGAGGTCATCGGGCAGGAGCACGTCACCGAGCCGTTGTCGCAGGCATTGCGCAGCGGGCGGCTCAACCACGCGTACCTCTTCTCCGGCCCCCGCGGGTGCGGCAAGACCTCCAGCGCCCGGATCCTGGCCCGCTCGCTCAACTGTGAGCAGGGCCCCACGCCGGAGCCGTGCGGTCAGTGCGGGTCGTGCCGGTCGCTCGCCATCGACGGCGGTGGCTCGATCGACGTCATCGAGATCGACGCGGCCAGTCACGGTGGTGTGGACGACGCCCGTGAGCTGCGGGAGAAGGCGTTCTTCGCGCCAGCCAACAGCCGCTTCAAGATCTACGTCATCGACGAGGCGCACATGGTCTCGTCGGCCGGCTTCAACGCCCTGCTGAAGCTGGTCGAGGAGCCGCCGGAGTACGTCAAGTTCATCTTCGCGACCACCGAGCCGGAGAAGGTCCTCGGCACGATCAAGTCGCGGACCCACCACTACCCGTTCCGGCTGATCCCGCCGAAGACCCTCCGCCCGTACCTGGAGCAGCTCACCCAGGCCGAGGGCGTGCAGGTCGAGCCGGCGGTGTTCCCGCTGGTGGTGCGCGCCGGCGGTGGCAGCGCCCGGGACAGCCTCTCCGTGCTCGACCAGCTCATCGCCGGTGCCGGGCCGGAGGGCGTCACCTACGCCCGGGCCGCCGCGCTGCTCGGCGTGACCGACTCGGCGCTGATCGACGAGATGTGCGACGCGCTGGCCGCCGGGGACGGCGCTGCGGCGTACGCCACCGTCGACCGGGTGGCCGAGGCCGGGCACGACGCCCGCCGCTTCGCCTCGGACCTGCTGGAGCGGCTGCGCGACCTGATCGTGCTCCAGCAGGTGCCGGACGCCGCCGCCAAGGGGCTGATCGACGGGCCGGCCGACCAGATCGAGCGGATGGCCGCCCAGGCCCAGCGCCTGGGGCCGGGCACCCTGTCCCGCTGCGCCGACATCGTGCACGACGGCCTGGTCGAGATGCGCGGCACCACCGCGCCCCGGCTGCTGCTGGAGCTGATCTGCGCCCGGATGCTCCTGCCCGGCGCCGACGACTCGACGGGTGGCCTGCTCCAGCGCCTGGAACGGATGGAACGCCGGCTCACCCTCGCCGGCACCGACGCGCCGCCGGCCGCCGCCGGGCCCGCACCCGCCGACCACCCCCCGGCGGTACGCCCACAGCCTTCCGCCCCGCCCGCGGCTGCCGCCGCGATCCCGGCCGGGACCGCCGGCACGCCGGCGGCTGCCGGTGCCGACGCCGGGGCACCCCCGTCGACGAGGGACACGCCCGCTGCCGCGGCTGCCGGTGGCCCCTCCACGCCGGCCGCCCCGCGGGTCGACCCCGCACCGGCCGCGGCCGGCTCCACGTCGACCGGTTCGCCGACGGGCCCGGCGGGCGCTCCCCGTCGTGCCGTACCGCCCTCGGCCGTCATGCCGGACCCGGCGACCCCCGCGCCGCCCCGACCGGGGGCCGAGGCGCCCGGCGCCCTGGACGCGGTGGCGGTGCGCCGGGCCTGGCCCGAGGTGGTCGGCAAGGTCAACCGGACCAACAAGCGGATCGCCGCGCTGATGCGCGACGCCGTGGTGCGCGACCTCGACGGCGACACGCTGGTGGTGACGGTGAAGTCGTCGGTGCTCGCGAAGATGATGGCCGACCACGCCGCGGTGCTGACCGACGCGCTCTACGAGGAGTTGGGCGGGCGTTGGCAGATCCGCTGCGAGGTGGCCGGCGAGCGCGGCGGTGCCTCCCTGCCGGGCCCGGGTCGGCAGGCCGCGCCCGCGCGTCCGGCACCGGTCCAGCCCACCTCCGGTGGCCCGTCCGGTCCGCCCACTGGTCCCGCCGGTGACGTCGGTCCGCCCGCCGGTCTCAGCGGCGTGGCCAGCGGTGCCGTCGGCCCCGCCTCCGGTGCCAACGGCCCGGCCCAGGCCGGCGGTGCCACCCGCCCGGCCCCGTCCAGCGGTGGCACCGGGAACCGGCCGGAGCCGGCCCGACCCGACGACGCCGGTGGGGACGACGACTGGCCCGAGGCGGCCCGACCCGGCGGACCGGGACCGGGGGCAGCCGGCGAGGGTGCCGACTGGCCCGAGGCGGCGCGTCCCGGCGGGGCGACCGCCACCGCGACGGCGACCGCGCCGGCCGTACCGAAGCCGGCGGGCCCGTCTGTGACACCACCGGCCGCGCCGCCGGCCGCCCCGGTGAGCAGCGCCATCGCGGCGGCCCGCGCGGCCGCCGCCGCGGCGGGGACCGGGGCGGCGAAGGGTCCGCGTACCACGCAGGCGGACCGGAAGACCGCGGACGCCGAGTGGGCGGGCGAACCCCCGTACGACCCGGACTACGACGGCCCGGTGCGCGGCGGCGGTGGACGCCCGGGCGGTGCCCCGCCGGTGACGCCCGCCTACGAGGGCTTCGACCCGGGCGACGAGCCACTCGACGAGGTGATCGACGAGCGGACGGCGCGCCAGTCCAGTGAGGAGCAGGCGGTGCAGTTGCTGCGGGAGGCGTTCGGCGCCGAGAAGATCGACGAGGTGGACGCCCGCTGAGCTGAGCCGCCGGTCAGATGGCTCGGGCGGGCAGACCGTGCGGGTGCGCCGTGGCGAGCAGCCGCTCGTCGGCGTCGCCGAGCCGGGCGCGGAGCTGGAAGTGGTCCGGCCCCTGGTCCGGGTACGGCTCGAACAGCAGGTGGGCCACCGGCGCGTCGGCGGTCGCCGCCGAGGCCAGACGGTCGAGTTCGGCGGTGACCCGGGCCCACTCGTCGGCCGGCACGTACTGCCGCATCACCGAGTGCCACACCACGGTCAGCGTCCCGGGGCGCGGCGCGATGCCGGCCAGGAAGTCCGCCGCGCCCACCGCCTCCACCCGGGCCGGTACGTCGCGGGCCAGCTCCAGCGCGCCGGCCAGCCGCCCGGTCCGCGCGGTGTGCTCCGGCCAGACGTACGCCCGCAGTGCCAGTTCCCCCTCCGGGCTGCCCGGGTCGAGCGGAGTGACGTCGCAGCCGACCCGCTCCACCACGGTCAGCTCCGGGTGCGTCCCGGCGGCCTCCCGCAGCCAGTCGGGCACGCCGGTCCGCCAGGCGTCCGGCAGCCGGACCGGCGAGTCGGCCGGGCCCCAGGCGAAGTCGTCCGCCTCCATTCGGAAGCGGTCGGCGCGCAGGTTGAGCCCGGCGCTCGCGCCCAGCTCGACCAGGCGTACCGGCCGGTCGCCGGTCCCGGCCACGGCGTGCAGCAGCCCGGCGAGCAGCAGGTTGGCGCGCCCGACCTCGTTGGTCTGCGGGGGCCGGGGCAGCCACGCCCGGACGTCGTCCCGCCGGTCGGCGAGGAGTTCCCGGAGGGCGGCCCAGGCGCCGTCCGCGTCCGCCGGCGTGTAGGCGCCACCGACGGACGGGTAGTAGCGGGCCAGGTCGGGGGCCTGTCCGGTGAGCACCAGGGCGTGCACGCCGCCGAGGATCCGGAGCGGCACGGCGGCGTCGAGGGGCAGCTCGTCGTACCCCTCGATGACGCTGGCGTACGGCCCGCCGGCCCGGATGTCGTCCGCGGCGCGGACCAGCAGGTCGTGATAGAGGCCCGCGTCCATGTCCGCGCAGGACCGGGCCTGCTTCTCCAGTACGGCGACGGCCTGTTCGACGGACATTCCGGGCCTCCTCCGGTCGATCCGTCGATCATCCGGCGACGACCGGCGGTGCGGAAGCACCGGGCGGGGCGAGTCCGGTCACAGCGGTTAGGCTGGGCGGCGGCCCAGCAGACGAGTGCGAGAAGGAGCCATCCGTGCGCCCAGGTGGACAGCCGAACATGCAGCAGATGCTGAAGCAGGCGCAGAAGATGCAGCAGCAGATCGCCAAGGCGCAGGCCGAGCTGGCCGAGGCGGAGCTGACCGGCACCGCCGGCGGGGGCCTGGTGACCGCGACGGTCGCCGGCACCGGTGAGCTGAAGTCCATCCGGATCGACCCGAAGGCCGTCGACCCGGAGGACGTGGAGACGCTGGAGGACCTGGTCGTCGCGGCCGTGCACAACGCCTCCGAGGCGGCGCGGGAGCTGACCGAGCAGAAGATGGGCCCGGTCTCCGGTGGCATGGGCGGCCTCGGCCTGCCCGGTTTCTGAGCCACCAGATGTACGAGGGTGCCATCCAGGACCTGATCGACGAGCTGGGCCGCCTGCCGGGCGTGGGCCCGAAGAGCGCCCAGCGGATCGCCTTCCACGTGCTGTCCGCGGACCCGGCCGACGTCAACCGGTTGGCCGGTGCGCTGCGCAAGGTCAAGGAGCTGGTCCGGTTCTGCACGAGCTGCTACAACGTGGCCGAGTCCGACCAGTGCCGGATCTGCCGTGACCCGCGCCGCACCGACGAGGTGCTGTGTGTGGTCGAGGAACCCAAGGACGTGGTGGCGATCGAGCGGACCGGCGAGTTCCGCGGTCGCTACCACGTGCTCGGCGGCGCGATCAATCCGCTGGAGGGCATCGGGCCGGACAACCTGCGCATCCGTGAGCTGATGACCCGCCTGAGTACGGGTGTCGTGCGGGAGCTGATCCTGGCCACCGATCCGAACACCGAGGGCGAGGCGACCGCCACCTACCTGGCGCTGATGGTCAAGCCGATGGGGATCGCGGTGACCCGGCTGGCCAGCGGCCTGCCGGTCGGCGGCGACCTGGAGTACGCCGACGAGATCACGCTCGGCCGCGCCTTCGAGGGCCGCCGGGCGGTCTGATCGCCCGCCGAGCTGGCCGGGCCGTCTGACACCTGGTGCCCAAAGCGCCGCGCTCGACGTAACAGTTTGGCATCGCGGATCGAGATCGTTCGGCGTACGGCCGGTTCTGCCTTCGATTCGTAGGTCACGGCTCCTCAAAGACACGATCCGATACCAACCGTCCGTCCGGCGGTTTCCGCAGCGTCGGCGCGGGAGCTATGGTCACCGCCATCGGTGACCCCTGTCACCACGTTGTCCGTACCCCTAAGGACGAGGTGAAGCACCATGCGTGCAACCAGGCCGAAGGCCGCTCTCGCGGCCGTTGCGGTCGCGGCCCTCGCGGTAGCAGGCTGCGCCGAGAGCAACCGCGATGATTCTTCCGGCGGCAGCAAGAAGGACACCCTCGTCTTCGGCGTAGCCGGAGACCCGAAGGTGCTCGACCCGAGCTTCGCCAGCGACGGTGAGTCGCTGCGCGTGGCGCGCCAGGTCTTCGAGACCCTGGTCCGCCCCGAGGAGGGTGGCACCAAGGTCACGCCCGGCCTGGCCGAGTCCTGGACGCCCGACGCCGCCGGCACCACCTGGACCTTCAAGCTCCGCTCGGGCGTGAAGTTCCACGACGGCGCGGACTTCAACGCCGAGGCCGTCTGCGTCAACTTCAACCGCTGGTACAACTCCAAGGGCCTCATGCAGAGCCCGGACGTGACCCCGTACTGGCAGGACATCATGGGCGGCTTCGCCAAGAACGAGGACCCGGAGCTGCCGCCGAGCCTCTTCAAGTCCTGCACCGCCAAGGACGCGACCACCGTCGACCTGGCGTTCAACCGGGTCTCCAGCAAGATCCCGTCGGCCCTGATGCTGCCGTCGTTCTCCATCCACAGCCCGAAGGCCCTGGAGCAGTACGACGCCAGCAACGTCGGTGGCACCGCCGAGGACATCAAGTACCCCGAGTACGCCACGGCGCACCCGACCGGTACCGGCCCGTTCAAGTTCAAGTCCTGGGACGTCGCCAACAAGACGCTCACCCTGGAGCGCAACGAGGACTACGCGGGCGCCAAGGCCAAGCTGAAGACCCTCATCTTCAAGACCATCTCCGACGAGAACGCGCGCAAGCAGGCGCTGCGCTCCGGTGACATCCAGGGGTACGACCTGGTTGGCCCGGCCGACGTCGAGCCGCTGAAGACGGAGGGCTTCAACGTCCTCACCCGTCCGGCGTTCAACGTCCTCTACGTGGCGATGAACCAGAAGGGCAACCCGAAGCTGGCCGACATCAAGGTCCGGCAGGCGATCGCCCACGCGCTCAACCGTCAGGCCCTGGTCGACTCGAAGCTGCCCCCGGGCGCCAAGGTCGCGGTGAACTTCATGCCGGACACCGTCGAGGGCTGGAACGGCGACGTCACCAAGTACGACTACAACCCGGAGAAGGCCAAGCAGCTGCTGGCCGAGGCCGGCGCGTCGAACCTGACGCTGCGGTTCCACTACCCGACCGAGGTCACCCGCCCGTACATGCCGAACCCGAAGGACATCTTCGAGCTGCTGTCGGCGGACCTCAAGGCGGTCGGCATCACCGTTCAGCCGATCCCGCTGAAGTGGAGCCCGGACTACCTGAACGCCACCACCTCCGGCGACAAGCACGACCTGCACTTCCTGGGCTGGACGGGTGACTACGGCGACGCGTACAACTTCATCGGCACCTTCTTCGACCGGCAGAAGGACGAGTGGGGCTACAACAACCCCGCGCTCTTCGCCCAGTTCAAGGACGCCGACAGCACCGCCGACGCGGCGGCCCGGGTCGAGAAGTACAAGGCGCTGAACAAGGCGATCATGGACTTCCTGCCGGGTGTGCCGGTGTCGCACTCGCCGCCGGCGATCGTGTTCGGCAAGGACGTGACCGGGATCAAGGCGAGCCCGCTCACCGACGAGCGGTACGCCACCGCCGAGTTCAAGTCCTGACCTGACGCACAAGGACCGCGGGCGGGCGCTGTGAACCACAGCGCCCGCCCGCGGGCCTCCGTACCCCCTTCGAGGCCACCGTGTTCCGGTTCATCGTCAGACGCCTGCTCCAGCTGATACCGACGCTGTTCGGGCTCTCCCTCCTGCTCTTCATCTGGCTCCGCCGGCTACCCGGCGGTCCCGAGACCGCGATCCTCGGCGAGCGCGGCACGCCCGAGATGCGGGCCGCCATCCGCCGCAGCATGGGCCTGGACGAGCCGATCCTGGTGCAGTACGGCCGCTTCGTCCGCCGGCTGATCCGGTTCGACCTCGGCACGTCCACCTCGACCAAGCGGTCGGTGGTCACCGAGTTCCTGGAGCGCTTCCCGGGCACGGTGGAGCTGTCCATCGCGGCGATGCTGATCGCGATCGGGCTCGGCATCCCGCTGGGCTACCTGGCCGCCCGGCGTCGCGGCCGGATGCTGGACCATCTGTCGGTGGGCGGGTCGCTGATCGGGATCTGCATCCCGGTCTTCTTCCTGGCGTACCTGCTCAAGGCGGTCTTCGCCGAGAACCTGGGCTGGTTCCCCTCCAGTGGGCGGCAGGACCCGACGATCGGGGCGACGCGGGTCACCAACTTCTTCGTCCTCGACGGACTCATGACGCGGGAGTGGGACGCCGCCGCCGACGCGATCTGGCACCTGGTGCTGCCGGCCGTCGCGCTCGCCAGCATCCCGCTGGCGATCATCGTGCGGATCACCCGGGCCAGCGTCCTGGAGGTGCTCAACGAGGACTTCGTGCGGACCGCCGAGGCCAAGGGCCTGACCGAGCGGACCGTCCGCGGCCGCCACGTGCTGCGCAACTCCCTGCTGCCGGTGGTCACCTCGATCGGACTGCTCACCGGCGGCCTGCTCTCCGGCGCCGTGTTGACCGAGACCGTCTTCGCCTTCAGTGGCATCGGAGCGTTCGTCGCCGAGGCCATCGGCCAGCGCGACTACCCGGTGCTGATGGGCTTCATCCTGATCATCGCGGTGGTGTACGTGCTGGTGAACCTCCTGGTCGACCTCTCCTACAGCCTGATCGACCCGAGGGTGAGGGTCCGATGACGATCACCTCCGGCAAGAAGAAGGAAAAGATCGACCGGCTCGCCGAGCTGGCCGCGCGGGACGACGAGCGCGGCGTCAGCCTCTGGCAGGAGGCGTTCCGCCGGTTGCGCCGCAACCCGGCCGCGATCGTCGGCGCCGTCGTCCTGGCGCTCTTCGTCCTGGTGGCCCTGATCGGGCCGTTCCTGGTGCCCCACGCGCCGGACGCCCAGCTCTGGAAGGGGGAGGTCCGTCTCGGCGACTTCCCCGGCCCGCGGTCGGAGAACTGGTTCGGCACCGACCAGCTCGGCCGCGACGAGTTCAGCCGCATGATCGTCGGCGCCCGGCAGACCCTGCTGGTCGGCGTCGTCGCCACCCTGATCGGCCTCGCCGTCGGGTCGCTGATCGGTGGCGTCGCCGGTGCGGCCGCCGGCCTGGGCGGCCGTTGGGGCCGGGCGGTCGACAACGTCCTCATGCGCTTCGTCGACATGCTGCTGGCCATGCCGAGCCTGCTGCTGGCGATCAGCATCGCGGCCATCCTCGGCGCCGGTCTGACCACGGTCATGATCGCGGTGGGTGTGGTGTCGGTGCCGGTCTTCGCCCGGCTGCTGCGCGGCTCGATGATCTCCCAGTCGAACAGCGACTACGTGCTCGCGGCGACCTCGCTGGGCGTGAAGAAGCCGAAGATCGCCCTCTCCCACGTGGTGCCGAACTCGCTCGCCCCGGTCATCGTCCAGGCCACGCTCACCCTGGCCACCGCGATCATCGAGGCCGCGGCGCTGTCCTTCCTGGGACTCGGCAACAACGACGCCTCCATCCCCGAGTGGGGCGTCATGCTGGCCGACGCGCAGCCGTACCTCGACTCCGCACCCCGGCTGGCGATCCTGCCGGCGGTGGCCATCATCATCACCGCGCTCGGGTTCACCCTGCTCGGTGAGGCGATGCGCGAGGCCCTCGACCCGAAGCTGCGGAAGTAGGCATCCCCATGGCACTGCTCGAAGTGGACGACCTCTCCGTCACCTTCGCCCGGCGCGGTCAGCGCACCGTGCACGCGGTGGACGAGGTCTCCTTCTCCGTCGACGCCGGTGAGGTCGTCGGTCTGGTCGGCGAGTCCGGCTGCGGCAAGAGCGTCACCTCGCTGGCCATCATGGGCCTGCTGCCCAAGCAGCCGGGCCTGCGGGTCGGTGGCAAGGCCGTCTTCGACGGCACCGACCTGCTCCAGTTGGACGACCGGTCCCGCCGTGACATCCGGGGCCGGGACATCGCGATGATCTTCCAGGACCCGCTGTCCTCGCTGAACCCGGTGATCCCGATCGGGCTCCAGGTGACCGAGGTGCTCGCGCGGCACCGGGGCATGAAGGGCGCGGCGGCGGAGAAGGAGGCTGCCGCGCTGCTGGACCGGGTCGGCATCCCCGACCCGAAGCGGCGGCTCAAGGAGTACCCGCACCAGCTCTCCGGTGGCATGCGGCAGCGCGCCCTGATCGCCATGGCGGTGGCCTGCCAGCCGCGGCTGCTGATCGCCGACGAGCCGACCACCGCGCTGGACGTCACCATCCAGGCGCAGATCCTGGAACTGCTCAAGGATCTGGTCCGGGACTCCGGCACGGCGCTGCTGATGATCACGCACGACCTGGGCGTGGTCGCCGGCATGTGCGACACCGTCAACGTGCTGTACGCCGGCCGGGTGGTGGAGACCGCCCGCCGTCGTCCGCTGTTCCGCGAGCCGCGGCACCCGTACACCGTGGGGTTGCTCGGGTCGGTGCCCCGCCTGGACGCGGGGCGTGGCCAGCGGCTCAACCCCATCCCCGGCTCGGTGCGCGACGTCCTGCCCTGGCCGGACGGCTGCGCGTTCGCCCCCCGCTGCTCGCGGCGGGTCGACGCGTGCGTGGGCGAGCCGCCGGCCCTGGTGCTCACCCACGACGGTCGCAGCTACCGCTGCGTCAACCCGGCACCGGTTGCCGGGCTGACGCCGGCCGAGGACGTCCGGGCCGTGGTGCCGACGGACGCGCAGCCGGGTTCGGTGCCGGCCCAGGCCGTTCCGGACGACCCGCCCACGGTGCCCGGCCTGGGCCCCGCGCCGCGCGAGGAGGAGTCAGCGTGAGCGAGCGCAGCGAGCAGACAGTCGAGCGTGACAGCGTGCGAGACGACATCCTGGTCGAGGTCCGCGACCTGAAGGTGCACTTCCCGATCCGCCGGGGCGTGATCTTCGACCGGACGGTCGGTCATGTGAAGGCGGTCGACGGTGTCGACCTGCGCATCCCGCGCGGGAAGACGTACGGCCTGGTCGGCGAGTCCGGGTGCGGCAAGTCCACCCTCGGGCGGGCACTGCTCCAGCTCACCCCGCCGACCAGCGGTGAGGTGAGCTTCGACGGCGTCGAGCTGACCACGCTGCGGGCGGGGAAGCTCCGGGAGATGCGCCGGCGCATGCAGATGATCTTCCAGGACCCGATGTCGAGCCTGGATCCCCGGCAGAACGTCGAGTCGATCCTCACCGAGGGCCTCCAGACCCACGGCATCGGCACCGACCGCGACGACCGGCGGCGGATCATCGGCGAGACGCTGGACAAGGTCGGCCTGCCGCGCTGGGCGCTGTCCCGCTACCCGCACGAGTTCTCCGGCGGTCAGCGGCAGCGCATCGGCATCGCCCGCGCCCTGGTGCTCGGACCGGAGCTGATCGTCGCCGACGAGCCGGTGTCCGCGCTCGACGTGTCGATCCAGGCCCAGGTGGTCAACCTGCTGGACGAGCTCCAGGACACCCTCGGCCTGACCTACCTGGTGATCGCGCACGACCTGGCCGTGGTCCGGCACATCTCCGACACGGTCGGCGTGATGTACCTGGGCGCGCTGGTCGAGGAGGCGCCGGCCGACCGGCTCTACACCGAGCCGCTGCACCCGTACACGCGGGCGCTGATGTCGGCGGTGCCGGTGCCGGACCCGGACGTGGAGGACCGCCGGGAGCGGATCCTGCTCTCCGGTGACCTGCCCTCCCCGGCCAACCCGCCGTCGGGCTGCCGGTTCCACACCCGCTGCCCGTGGGCGCAGCCGACCCGCTGCGCCGACGAGCGGCCGGTGCTGCGGGACATCGGCGGCAGCCGGGTCGCGTGCCACTGGGCGGAACGGATCGCCAGCGGCGAGCTGCGCCCGCACAAGGTCGAGGTCCAGCTCACCCGGCCCCTCGGCGAGGGCGAGGAGCCGCACACCGTCTCCGCCCCCACCGAACCCGGCTCATACGTTTAAGGAAGGGCCCCCGCTTAACGCCTCCGGTAGAGGAAGGGCCCCTTCTTAACGCCTCACGTTAAGAAGGGGCCCTTCCTTCGGAGCGGGGTGGGGTTCAGCCCTCGGGGCGGTTGAGGAGGGCGACGGCGATGGTGTGCACCGCGTCCAGGGCAGCCGGGTCGGTCAGGGTGGCCCTTCCGCCGGTCACCGCGTACCACTCCTCGGCGTCCTTGTACTGCACCTTCAGCGTGACCTGACCGTCCGCGTACTCCGTGCGCAGGGTCAGCTCGCCGGTCACCACGCCGACCTCGTCGGTCATCACCCCGCCCGGTCCTGCCACGACGTCGGCCGTACGGCTCTGCGCCCCGCCGGCTGCGGCGTCCGCGCTCATGCCGGCACCCGGCACGGCGGCTCCGGCCGCCCCGTCGGCGGTCATCCCGGCGGTGCTCGGCCCGGCCGGCGGGCTCCCGGTCGCGGCGGCCGCGTCGTCGCCGCCCGCGTCCGGCGTCTGCTCCGGGGCGGGCGTCGCCCCGGCTCCGGTCACGGCTTGCTCGCCCATGTGCAGCCCTCCAACATCTCGGTCAGGGCGGCCTTCTCGGCGGTGGTCACCGTGAGCCGCCAGTGGTGCTTGACCGTGACCCAGTTCACGGCGTACTGGCACCAGTACGACCGGTTCGCCGGTTTCCACTGGGACGGGTCCTGGTCACCCTTTGCCCTGTTCGAGGTCGCGGAAACCGCGATGAGCTGCGGCTGCTGCAGGTCGTTGGCGAAATCGCCCCGCTTCGCGTCGTCCCACTCGTCGGCCCCCGACCGCCACGCGTTGGCCAGCGGCACCATGTGGTCGACGTCCACGTCGGACGGGTCCGTGAAGGCCCGCCCGTCGTACACGCTCTCCCAGCGGCCGGCGACCACGTTGCAGCCGGACAGTTCGATGTCCTCGCCGTCGCGCTTGAGGACGGTGTCCCGGACGTCGCAGTTCTTTCCGGTGTCCCGCCAGTGCGGGAACTTCTCCCGGCTGTAGCCACGCATCGACCCGGCCTTGGCGACCGTGAGCTGCTCCAGCATCTGCGCGGCGTTGCCGCCGGCGGTCGGCGACGGCTCGGGCTCCTCGACCGGGCCGCAGCCGCCCGCGCCGAGGGCGAGCGCGGCGGCGAGCGCCGCGGTCACCGCGGCACGCGGTCCTGATCTGGTACGCACAGACGACACCTTTCCAGCTTGCGGGCTCCCGGCGATCCCGCACAGTACCCGGACACGGTTTCGGCGTTTCGTGGCGTCTGTCATGAGGCGCAGGGCAGATTGGTGCGCATGACTGCACCCGCGCCCGCTCTGCGCATGGGCACCGCCTCCGGACGGGGAACGCTGCTGGCGGCGGTCCTCGCCTCCGGGATGGTCTTCCTCGACAGTACCGTGGTGAACGTGGCCCTGCCCCGGCTCGGCCGCGACCTCGGCGCGACCGTGGCGGGTCTGCAGTGGACCGTCAACGGCTACCTGTTGATGCTGGCCGCCTTCGTCCTGCTCGGTGGGGCCCTCGGTGACCGGTTCGGCCGCCGGCGGATCTTCCTGCTGGGGGTGGTGTGGTTCACACTCGCCTCCCTGCTCTGCGGCCTGGCCCAGGACACCAACCAGCTCATCGCGGCCCGCTTCCTCCAGGGCGCGGGAGGTGCGCTGCTCACCCCCGGTTCGCTGTCGGTGCTCCAGGCCAGCTTCCACCCCGACGACCGCGCCAGGGCGATCGGTGCCTGGAGCGGCCTGTCCGGCGTGTCCACCGCACTCGGCCCCTTCGTCGGCGGGCTGCTCATCGACGCGCTCTCCTGGCGGTGGATCTTCTTCCTCAACGTGCCGCTGGCCGTACTCGTGGTCCTCGCCGCCCTGCGGTGGGTGCCGGAGAGCCGGGACGAGGAGGCGTCGCGTACCGAGGGACCGGGTCGCCGGCGCCGCCGGTTCGACGTGGCGGGGGCGCTGCTCGGCGCGGTCGCCCTGGCTGGCATCACGTACGCCCTCATCGACGCCCCCGCGCGCGGTTTCGACTCGGTCCCGGTGGTGGTCGCGGCGCTGGTCGGTGTGGTCGGTGCGGTGGTCTTCGTGCTGCTCGAGCGGCGCCGGGGGGACAGCGCGATGCTGCCCACCGGGCTGTTCGGCAGCCGGCTCTTCTCGGTGCTGAACATCTTCACCGTGGCCGTGTACGCGGCCCTCGGTGGTTTCACCTTCTTCCTCGCCGTCTACCTCCAGAACGTGGTCGGCTGGTCGGCGTTCCTCACCGGGATCTCGCTGCTGCCGATGACGGTGCTGCTGCTGGTCGGGTCCGCCCGGGCCGGTGCCCTCTCGGCGCGTATCGGGCCGCGGCTGCCGCTGACCATCGGACCGGTGGTCGCCGCCCTCGGGCTGGTCCTGCTGCGCGGGGTCGACCCGGGGGCGGCGTACTGGCGGGACGTCCTGCCGGGGGTGCTGCTCTTCGGCGCCGGGCTGACCCTGGTGGTGGCGCCGCTCACCGCCTCCGTGCTGGCCGCCGTGGAGGACCGGTTCGCCGGGGTGGCGAGCGGTTTCAACAACGCGGCGTCCCGGGCGGGCGGTCTGCTCGCGGTGGCCGCGCTGCCGCTGCTGGTCGGGCTCTCCGGCGCGGGGTACGAGCGGGAGGCCGACCTGACCGACGCGTACCGGGCGGCGATGCTGTGGTGCGCCGGGCTGCTGGTCGCCGGGGCGCTGATGGCGGCCGTGCTCATCCACCGCCCGCCGCGCGCACCGCGGTGAAAGGAAGGGCCCCTTCTTAACGCCTCCGGTAGAGGAAGGGCCCCCGCTTAACACCGGACCCGCGCGTCGCGCTCTGCAGGCACCGTGTGGGCCGGTCGGGGTGGTGCGGGAAGGGCCGGCGACGGCGGGCGTCGTCACGGGCTGACGAGTGTTAAGAAGGGCCCCTTCCTCTACGCCAGGCGTTAAGAAGGGGCCCTTCCTTGCACGTCAGGTGTGGGCGCGGTTGACGGCGCTGGTGACCGCCTTGATGGTGGCGGTGACGATGTTGGCGTCCACGCCGACGCCCCACACCGTACGGCCGTCGACCTCGCACTCGACGTACGCGGCCGCCTGGGCGTCGCCGCCGGAGGACATCGCGTGCTCGTGGTAGTCGAGCACCCGTACGCCCACGCCGATCGACTGCAGCGCGTTGACGTACGCGTCGATGGGGCCGTTGCCGACGGCGGTCAGTGACGTCGGCTCGGCGCCGCGACCGACGCGGGCGTCGATCTCGACCTTGCCCTCGACGGTGCCGATCGTGTAGCCGGCCAGCACGACGGACGGGTCGACCTGGTGATCGACGAGGTAGTTCGAGGCGAAGATCTCCCACATGGTGCCCGGGTCGACCTCGCCGCCGTCGTGGTCGGTGACCTGCTGCACCACGCCGGAGAACTCGATCTGGAGGCGGCGCGGCAGGTCGAGCTGGTGCTCGGTCTTCATGATGTACGCGACGCCGCCCTTGCCGGACTGCGAGTTGACCCGGATGACGGCCTCGTAGGTGCGGCCCAGGTCCTTCGGGTCGATCGGCAGGTACGGAACGGCCCAGGTGAACTCGTCGACCGGCACCCCGGCCGCCGCGGCGTCGGCGTGCAGGGCGTCGAAGCCCTTCTTGATCGCGTCCTGGTGGGAGCCGGAGAAGGCGGTGTAGACGAGGTCGCCCGCGTACGGGTGGCGCTCGTGCACGGGCAGCTGGTTACAGTACTCGACGGCCCGCTTGACCTCGTCGATGCTCGAGAAGTCGATCATCGGGTCGATGCCCTGGGAGAACAGGTTCAGGCCCAGTGTCACCAGGTCCACGTTGCCGGTGCGCTCGCCGTTGCCGAACAGGCAGCCCTCGATCCGGTCGGCGCCGGCCAGCAGGCCCAGCTCGGCGGCGGCCACCCCGGTGCCCCGGTCGTTGTGCGGGTGCAGGCTCAGCACGAGGCTGTCCCGCCGGGGCAGGTGCCGGTGCATCCACTCGATCGAGTCGGCGTACACGTTCGGCATGGCCATCTCGACGGTGGCCGGCAGGTTGACGATCAGCTTGCGGTCCGGGGTCGGGTCGACCACCTCGATGACCTTGGCGCAGACCTCCAGCGCGTACTCCAGCTCGGTGCCCGTGTACGACTCGGGGGAGTACTCGTAGTGGATCTCGGTGTCCGGAGTGTGGATCTCCGCGTACTTCTGGCAGAGTCGCGCGCCCTGGGTGGCGATGTCGGTGATGCCGTCCCGGTCCAGCCCGAAGACCACCCGACGCTGGAGGGTCGAGGTGGAGTTGTAGAAGTGCACGATCGCCCGGTGGGCCCCGCGCAGCGACTGGAACGTCCGGTCGATCAGGTGCTCCCGGCACTGGGTCAGCACCTGGACGGTGACGTCCTCCGGGATCAGGTCCTGCTCGATCAGTTGGCGGACGAAGTCGAAGTCCGTCTGGCTGGCCGAGGGGAAGCCGACCTCGATCTCCTTGTAGCCCATCTGCACCAGCAGCTGGAACATCCGCCGCTTGCGCTCCGGCGACATGGGGTCGATGAGCGCCTGGTTGCCGTCACGCAGGTCGACCGCGCACCACCGGGGCGCGGCCTCGACGCGGCGGGTCGGCCAGGCGCGGTTCGGCAGGTCGATGCGGAACTGCTGGTGGTACGGCAGGTAGCGGCGGTACGGCATCCGGCTGGGGCGCTGCCGGGCGATCGGATCGGTGTCGGCGTCGGTGGTGCCGGCTGGATGGGCCATGGCGGAGTGCTCCCGAGGGTCATGTGTCGTCAGCGTCGAAGGTCGGCGTCGGTGCCGGAGGTCGGCGTCGGTGCCGCGCGAGAAGGTCCGAGACGGTGCGGGGCGGCGCGGTTCGACTCCGCGACGAGGTGCCGGCCGTCAGGCCTCGTCGCGGCAACCAAGAAGCAAATACGCCTGCCACATGACAGAGTCACCCTACGTGGTGGGACCGGATGTGGGAAGGCCGGTCCGAAGGATGAGACGGACTTCGCAGGCGGTCAGGCGAGCAGCAGGTCGCTGACCGGCCGGCGCCGCCGTAGGCCGGTCTCACCAGGCAGGAGATCGGCGGGGAGGCTGAGCGGGTCACCGAGCTGGCCGACGGCCACCACCACCGCCGGCAGCACGTCGGCGGGGAGGTCCAGGTCAGCCGCGAGGCCGTCGTGGTCGAGGTCGCGGAGCTGGCGTACGTGCAGGCCGAGCGCGGTGGCCTGCACGGTGAGGTGCGCCACGGCCTGACCCAGGTCGTACGCGGCGCAGCCGGTCGGGTCGGCGTCCGGCGCGAGGTGCGCGGCGAGCACCAACGCGGAGGCGCGGCCCGCCCAGCGCTGGTCGCGGAGCGGGAGGTTGACCACGATCCGCTTCCAGGTCTCGTCGTCCCGACGCCCGAGGGCGAACCGCCACGGCTGCGCGTTCCCCGCCGACGGTGCCCAGCGGGCTGCCTCCAGGAGGACGCCCGCCTCGCCCGGGGTCAGCTCCGCGGCGGGGTCGAAGGACCGGGGACTCCAACGGAAGGCGAGCAGCGGAGTGAGGTCAGCCATGGGAAGAGCGTCCCGTATGGGCGATTCATCCATCGGACAGGGTAGGCCTAATGTGGGCAAGAGCACCCGTAACGGAAGCGGACTCAGGACGTTTCCGGGCTGACCGTCGGCTCCGGTGTCGCCAGGGGAAGCGGCTCGGCCTCGACGACCGGTCCGGGAAGCTGGACGCTCGCCGGGGCCGGCGCGGGCGTACCGGTCAGGAGCAGCGTGCCGAGAGCGGTGCGCACCGCGGTCGGCGTGCCGTCCGCGTCGTAGCAGTAGATCCCTGGGTCCAGAGGCGCGGTGATCGACGCGGAGGTGGTCTCCACCGAGTAGCAGGTGCCGGCCGCGCCCGGGGGCGGCTGCGCGGGCGACACCGCCAGCGGCGAGCGCCGGTCGGTGAGCACGTCCAGCCAGTCGGTGAACGGGTGCTGCACCCGGGGGTCCAGCCGACGCGGCACGGCGTCGTCCCGGTCGCCGAGGCGGACGCAGGCCGGCGGCTCCGGCCGGGTCGCCGACGGGAGCGTGCACTGGAACAGACCGTCGGCGGTGGCGGCGAACGACACGTCCGTCGTGCCTCCCAGTGCCCCACCGGGCACGTCGACCCGCCAGCTGCCGTCGTTCGCGCTGGTCACCACGACCGTCCGGTCCGGTACCTCGGGTGCGCGCAGGACGTAGGCGGCGACCAGGTGCCGGTCCTGCGCCGCCGCCGCGAGGCCGGCCAGCTCGTCCCGCGCGGCGTTCGTCCCGGCGGACACCTCCGCCGTACCCGGTGTCGGGGTCGCCGGGGCTGTCTCCGGCTGGTCCGATCCGCAGGCGACCAGGACCAGGGGCAGGACCAGGGCGGGAGCCAGGCGCCGGACCGCCGTCGCGGTCGTGGTGCGGGCGGTCGACAGCGGCGGAACGGCCGGCTGCGCCGGAGTGGCGGGTCGCGGCGGGACGGCCGGCTGCGCCAGGGTGGCCGGGGCGGGCGCGGAGCCGGCCGGGCGGAGGAGGGCGTGCATCCGCACATTCTCGCCACCGCCGGGCCGTGGCGGGGGGCGGCGCGGCCCGACCTCGCCGGCGTGTCCCGCGCCACCCCGGCCGCGCCCCGGGGCCGGATCGTGGGATCACCCGACCCGCCGGTTCGGCCCGCCCGATACCCTGAACGCGTCTGACACGCGCCGCCGGGCTCTCATCCGGCGGCGTCGGCACGCTCAGGGTCACCGGGAGGGAGTGCACCGTCGTGGCACTCGTGGTGCAGAAGTACGGCGGGTCCTCCGTCGCCAACGCCGAGCGGATCAAGCGGGTGGCGGAGCGCATCGTCGCCGCGCGCAAGGCCGGTGACGACGTCGTGGTGGTGGTTTCCGCGATGGGCGACACCACCGACGAGCTGCTCGACCTGGCCAACCAGGTGAGCCCGCTGCCGCCGGGCCGTGAGCTGGACATGCTGCTCACCGCCGGGGAGCGGATCTCCATGGCGCTGCTGGCCATGGCGATCCACAACCTGGGGTACGAGGCCCGCTCGTTCACCGGCTCGCAGGCCGGCGTGATCACCACCTCGGTGCACGGCCGGGCGCGGATCATCGACGTCACGCCGGGTCGGCTCAAGGGCGCGCTCGACGAGGGCGCGGTCGTGATCGTCGCCGGCTTCCAGGGCGTCTCCCAGGACACCAAGGACGTGACCACCCTCGGCCGGGGTGGCTCGGACACCACCGCCGTGGCGCTCGCCGCCGCGCTGCGCGCCGACGTCTGCGAGATCTACACCGACGTGGACGGCATCTTCAGCGCCGACCCCCGGATCGTGCCCAACGCCCGGCACATCAAGCACATCACCTACGAGGAGATGTTGGAGCTGGCCGCCTGCGGCGCGAAGGTGCTGCACCTGCGCAGCGTCGAGTACGCGCGACGTGCGGGGTTGCCGATCCACGTCCGTTCGTCATACTCGACCAACACCGGCACCATGGTCACCGGATCGATGGAGGACCTTCCCGTGGAACAGGCGCTGATCACCGGGGTCGCCCACGACCGCAGCGAAGCCAAGATCACGATCGTCGGCGTGCCCGACGAGCCGGGTGCCGCGGCGAAGATCTTCGACACCGTGGCCGGTGCCGAGATCAACATAGACATGATCGTGCAGAACGTGTCCACCGAGGGCACCGGGCGTACGGACATCTCCTTCACCCTGCCCAAGACCGACGGTCCGACCGCCATGGCCGCCCTGAGCAAGATCCAGGAGTCGGTCAAGTTCAAGGGTCTGCTCTACGACGACCACGTGGGCAAGGTGTCGCTGATCGGCGCGGGCATGCGCTCGCACCCCGGTGTCGCGGCCGGCTTCTTCGCCGCCCTCGGCGCGGCCGGCGTCAACATCGAGATGATCTCCACCTCGGAGATCCGCGTCTCGGTGGTCTGCCGGGACACCGACCTGGACGCGGCGGTGCGCGCCATCCACGACGCCTTCGACCTCGGTGGCGACACCGAGGCGGTCGTGTACGCGGGGACGGGGCGGTAGCCACCGTGACGTCGCTGCCCACCCTTGCCGTGGTCGGAGCGACCGGTGCCGTCGGCACCGTCATGTGCGAGCTGCTCACCGCCCGCAGGAACGTCTGGGGCGAGATCCGGCTGCTCGCGTCCGCCCGGTCGGCGGGCCGCACCGTGCGCTGCCGGGGCGAGGACCTGACCGTCCAGGAGTTGACCGAGGACGCGTTCGACGGCGTCGACGTCGCGATGTTCGACGTGCCGGACGAGGTCTCCGCGCGCTGGGCGCCCGTCGCGGTCCGCCGTGGGGCGGTCGCGGTGGACAACTCCGGTGCCTTCCGGATGGACCGCGACGTCCCGCTCGTGGTGCCGGAGATCAACCCCGATCAGGTACGCAACCGGCCCAAGGGGATCATCGCCAACGCCAACTGCACCACCCTCGCGATGATCGTCGCGGTCGCGCCGCTGCACCGTGAGTACGGCCTCCGCGAGCTGGTGCTCGCGTCGTACCAGGCGGTGTCCGGCGCGGGGCAGGCCGGTGTGGACGTCCTGCACGCCCAGCTCGCCAAGATCGCCGGTGACCGGGCGCTCGGCTCCCGTCCGGGCGACGTACGCCAGGCGGTCGGCGACGAGCTGGGCCCCTTCCCGGCGCCGCTGGCGCTCAACGTGGTGCCCTGGGCCGGCTCGGCCGCCGACGGCGGTTGGTCGTCCGAGGAGATGAAGATGCGCAACGAGTCGCGCAAGATCCTCGGCCTGCCCGACCTGAAGGTCTCCGCCACGTGCGTCCGCGTACCCGTGGTGACCGGTCACTCGATCGCCGTGCACGCCGTCTTCGCCACCGAGGTCGACGCCGAGGGCGCCCGCGAGGTGCTGCGCAACGCCCCCGGCGTGATCCTGGTCGACGAGCCGGCGGCCGGGGAGTTCCCCATGCCGATCGACGCCGTGGGCACCGACCCGTCCTGGATCGGCCGCATCCGCCGCGCCCTGGACGACCCGCGCGCGCTGGACTTCTTCGTCACCGGCGACAACCTGCGCAAGGGCGCCGCCCTCAACACCGCGCAGATCGCCGAGCTCCTCGCCCGCGAACTGACCCACCCCTGACCCACCCGGTCCAGGAACCCCCATCCCACCCCTCGATCGCGATCGATCTTGCACTTCCTGCCGCCGCAGAACGGGACAGTCGGTGCAGAACGGCGACCAGAAGTGCAAGATCGCGGGAACGTGGGGTGGGGGCGGGGAGGGGGGGTCAGGCGGCGGCGAGGCGGACGCCGTCGCGGCCTTGGCGTTTGACCGCGTAGAGGGCCTGGTCGGCGCGGCGGAGGGCCAGCTCGGGTGACTCGCCCGGGCGGGGGAGTGCCACGCCGACGCTGATGGTGCGGCCGGTACGGCGGGCGGCCTCGGCCAGCCGCTCGGCGATGCGGACGGCCTCCTCGGGGCGGCTCACCTCGATCACCGCCACGAACTCGTCGCCGCCGATCCGGTACAGCTCGTCGCCGTGCCGCAGCGCCCCCTCCAGGGCCCGGGCCAGGCCGACCAGCACCCGGTCACCGGCCTGGTGCCCGTACGTGTCGTTGACGGTCTTGAAGCCGTCCACGTCGATGGCGAGCAGGGCCGTACGCCCGGGGGTGGCCGCCGCGATGCGCTTGCCGAACGGGCCGGTGTGCCGCAGCCCGGTCAGCGGGTCGGAGCTGGCCTGCTCGCGCAGCCGGGCCACGGTGCGCAGCAGGTCCAGGGCGGCCCACGCCTGGCCGGCGAGCAGTTCCATCAGGTTGACCGTCGTCGGGTCGGGGCGCAGCAGCCGCTCGTCGGCGACCAGCAGCAGTCCGCCGCCGTCGGGCGGGCCGACGGGCACGGCGACCAGTGTGCGTACGCCGGCACGGGCCAGCGGCGCGTAGTCGGCGGTGGGCGGGTGACCCGCCTCGCCGAGGGTGTAGCCGGCGCCGTGGCGGTGGGCGCGGCTGATCATCCGGCCCAGCGCGGCCGGGCCGGCCTCGGTCAGCTCGGCCCGGATCCGGGACTCCAGCTCGCCCGGCGTGGCCGTCGGCCCGCCGAGCCGTGGTGCGCCCCGGCCGGCCAGGACGAGCACCGCCGCGGCGAGCGTCGACACGTCCCGGGCGGCGGCGATGGCCGCGGTCATCAGGTCCCACTCCGTCGGGGCGGAGGTCAGCGCGGCGGCGTGCCGGAGCAGTTTCTCGCTGCGGCTCTCGGCGGGTGGACCGCCGAGGGCGACGATTCGGGCGCCCAGGCGGGAGGCCAGCCGCTCGGCGACGTCGCGCCAGGCATCCAGCTCGGCCGGCTCGCACCACTGGAGGTCGAGTACGCCGATCGGCCGGCCCGCCGGGTCCAGGACCGGTACGCACACCTCGGCGGTCACGTCGGGGCGAACCGGCAGGTAGTCGGGGTCGTCCGCCACGTCGGGGACGACAGCGGGAACGCCCGAGGCGTACACCCGGCCGACGATTCCGGCCTTCGGCGGCACCGTGGAGAAGATCTGCCAGGAGCCGGTCGCCGCGACGCAGCGGAGGCGGTCGTGGACCTGGAGCAGCACGGAGATGGTGGCCGGGGCGTGCCGGGCGAGCGCGGTGACGGCGTACTGGCACGCCTCGACGGCGGTCGACGCCATCGTCAGGCGGACCGTGACGTCACGGATGACTCGCTGATGATCCACAGGCACGTCGTTCCAGGTCGGGGGGCCACCCGGCCGGCACCGGGTCGCCGATCAAGCGTAACCAGCGCGGACGCGCGCCGCCGCCGACCAAGATCCACGGCTGCGTTCGTACACATGTTTCATCCACAGGGTGTGGACAGGGCCTGTGGGTTGGCGGGCGCTGCGTCAGGGGCACCCCGGAGCGCGGTCGGCGGCGATAGCGTGGAGGTCCCGAGCCAGTGGAGGCGCGATGCTCATCGCCCAGCTCAGTGACCCGCACGTGACCACCGGGGTGCTCGGGGCCGAACCGGCGGCCGGCCTGCACCGTGCCCTCGGTCGGGTCCTCGCGCTCGAACCCCGCCCGGACTGCGTCGTCGTCACCGGCGACCTGGTCGAGCACGGGCGCCCCGACGAGTACGCGGCGCTGCGCGAGATCATCGGCCGGTTCCCGCTGCCCGTGCACCTGGTCACCGGCAACCACGACGACCGGGAGTCGCTGCTGGACGCGTTCGGCGGGACGCCCTGGCTCGGCGGCGGCTTCTCCGCGTACTACCACGTCGACCACCCCGGGGTGACCGTCGTGGTGCTCGACTCGCTGGTACCCGCGTCCGGCGGTGGGCGGCTCGGCGAGGAGCAGCTCGCCTGGCTCGACGGGGTGCTGGCCGGCCGTCCTGACCTGCCCGCCGTCGTGTTCCTGCACCACCCGCCGGTCGCGGTCGGCATCCCGGCCGCCGACGCCGTTCGGCTCGCCGACTCCGACGGGCTCGCCGCGGTGATCGGCCGGCACCCCCATGTCGTACGCGTCGCCGCCGGCCACCTGCACCGGGCGGTGACCACGGCCTTCGGTGGCACGGTGCTGACCGTCGCGCCGAGCACCTGGAAGCAGGCCTCGCTGACCATGACGGAGGACGAGCGGATCGGCTGGGTGGCCGAGCCGACCGCGCTGCTGCTGCACCGGATCGACGGCGACGGCTGCGTCACCCACCTGGTCCAGGTCAGCCACGCGGCCGGCATGACCTGCGGCTACTGACCGTACGGCCGGTCCCCTGAGGACCGACCGTCGGCGACCGGCGGCACGAATCAGTCACGTCCGACTCATTCGGCTGACGCATAACCGCCACCGTCCATATCCGCAGGTCTGATGGTCTGCTCAGGTCGACGGACGGCGGCTGCGATGAGAAGCTGTCACCGACGTGGGCGACGGTCCCCCACTGTCGCCACCCCGTACCGACCCTGTCGACGGCGCGGCCCGGCCCGGCGCGAACATCGCCTGGCCACCCCGCGCCGAAGTCCCACGAGGAGATCCATGTCCATCACCGGGACGCGTCGGGCCACCATCGGCCTGACCGTGCTCGCCGTGGCCGCCTTCGGCGCGCTCGCGACCACCCCCGACACGGCGGACGCTCGGCCGAAGCCGGTCGACGTCAAGCTGCTCGCCCTCAACGACTTCCACGGCAACCTCGAACCGCCGAGCGGGTCGAGCGGCACCATCGCCGGGCAGCCGGCCGGTGGCGCCGAGTACCTCGCCACCCACCTGGCCGAGCTTGCCGCGGCCAGCCGGAAGAAGAACACCATCACCGTCGCCGCCGGCGACCTGATCGGCGCGTCCCCGCTGCTGTCCGCGGCGTTCCACGACGAGCCGACCATCGAGGCGCTCACCCTCGCCGGGCTCGACTACGCCAGCGTCGGCAACCACGAGTTCGACGAGGGCGCCGACGAGCTGCTGCGCATCCAGAACGGCGGCTGCCACCCGGTCGACGGCTGCGGCGACGGCACCCCGTACGAGGGCGCCGGCTTCCAGTACCTCTCCGCGAACGCCTTCACGACCGCGACCGGTGAGCCGCTGCTCGCCCCGTACGCCATCCACAAGGTGCAGGGCGTCAAGGTCGGCTTCATCGGCATGACCCTGGAGGGCACGCCGCAGATCGTCAGCCAGGAGGGCGTCGCCGGGCTGACCTTCGCCGACGAGGCGGTCACCGCCAACCGGTACGCGGCCGAGCTGCGGGCCAAGGGCGTGGAGACCATCGTCGTGCTGCTGCACGAGGGCGGCACCCAGGCCGGCGCGGGCGGCATCAACGACTGCGTCGACTTCACCGGCCCGGTCGTGGACGTCGTCAACCGGATGGACCCGTCGATCGACGTCGTCGTCAGCGGGCACACCCACCAGGCGTACAACTGTGAGGTCAACAACAAGCTGGTCACCAGCGCCAGCTCGTTCGGCCGCCTGATCACCGACATCGACCTGAAGATCGACCGGCGGACCGGTGACGTGCTCACCGCCACCGCCGAGAACGTGGTGGTCACCCGGGACGTCGCCAAGGACCCGGCGCAGACCGAGCTGATCAACCGCTACAAGGAGGTCCTCGGCCCGGTCGCCGGCCGCCAGGTCGGCACGACCGCCCAGGTGATCGACCGGACCCAGGAGACCCTGTTCGGTACGGCCCGGGGCGAGTCGCCGCTGGGTAACCTGATCGCGGACGCGCAGCTCGCGGCCACCGACGACGAGCAGAACGCGGTGGCCGCCTTCATGAACCCCGGTGGTGTCCGCGCCGACCTCGACGCCGGCCCGGTCACCTACGAGGAGGCGTTCACGGTCCAGCCGTTCGCCAACAACCTGGTGACGCTCGACCTCACCGGCGCGCAGCTGTACTGCATGCTGGAGCAGCAGTTCGTCACCGGTCGCACCCTGTACCCGTCGTCCACCGTCCGGTACACCGTGGACGTCAACGGCACGACCGCCACCGCGGCCGACCCGTGCGCCGGCACCCGCGTGGTCCGGGGCAGCCTGACTCTGGGCGGGACCACGGTCACCGCCGACGCCACCTACCGGGTCACGGTGAACAACTTCCTGGCCGGTGGCGGTGACGGCTTCACCGTCCTGCGGGGCGGCACCAACGCGGTCACGGGCATGATCGACCTGGACGCGTTCGTGGCGTACCTGGGCGCGACCTCCCCGGTCTCCGCGCCGGCGCTGGACCGCATCCGCACCACCGCCGAGGTCCCCGTGGCCTGATCGGCACCGCTGAAGGGCGGGCCCCGGAGCACCACGCTCCGGGGCCCGCCCTCGTTTTCGCGTCGGTCGTGTCTGCCATGCTGGCCCGGTGAGCACGACCTGGCGACACCTGCCCGCACCCGCCCGTGAGATCGCGGTGGCCGCCACCGACGCCGTCGCCGCCGCCCGGGAGCAGGACGTCGAGGCGTACGACCTGGCGGTCGGCCGGCTCGCGACGGCCGACCGGTCCGGGTTGGTCCTCGGCGCGGTGGTCCGGTCGTTGCTCGAGGTGGGGCATCCCGACGGGTTGGCCGGCGACGACGTCCGCGCGGTGCTGGAGCGGTGCGTGCGCGGCGCCGCGGCGTGGCGGCCGGACGTCGACCCGCACGTGGTGCTGGTGCTGCTCGCCGGCTCCCTCGGCCTGTACGACCCGGAGGCCGACGAGGCGCCACCGGGCCCGGCGGCGGTCGCCGCGCACGGGCCGCTGCTCGTCGCCGACCTCCTCGCGGCCACCGGCCAGCCGTTCGAGGCGCACCTGACGTCGGCGTTCGCCGAGATCCACCGCACGGAACTGCACGACTGAGCACTGTGGATCGTTCCCCGATCGTTGCCGAGGGGGACGGCGGGCTCGCCCTGGTCGGCGTTAGGTTGCGGAAAACCGACCACGGGGGAGATCGATGGGAACCACGACGACAGCCACCAGATGCGCGGCCGTGACCGCCGCGCTGACCCTTCTGCTCGGTGCCGCCGCCTGCGGCGGGGACGACCCGCCCCGCCGGGACGGCAGGGCCGACGCGTCGGCGAGCCCGAGCCAACCGGTCGTGCCGGAGCCGGCTCCGGGTGACCACCGCCTGACGATCGAGGGACGGACCGGCGCGTACGAGCTGCACGCGCCACCCGGCTACCGGCCGGGACGGAAGGTGCCGCTGGTGGTGGCGATCCACTACCGGGGCGCCGACGCGGCGATGATGCGGGCGGTGACCCGGCTGGACGCCAAGGCGGACCAGGAAGGGTTCCTGGTCGCGTACCCCTGCTGCGGAGGCAGCGAGGACGTCGGCTTCGTGCGGACGATGGTGGAGCACCTGGTCCGGACCTGGGACGTCGACCCGGACCGGATCTACGCCACCGGCATGTCGGCCGGGGCGACGATGGCGTACCGACTGGCGATGGAGGCCCCCGACCTGTTCGCGGCGATCGCCCCGGTCAGCGGCGGGCTCACCGGCGGTCAGCCCGCCTCGGTCGCAGCGCAGCGGCCGGCCCGGTCGGTGTCGGTGGTGTCGTTCATCGGTGCCGACGACCGCATGGCCGACGCGCTGGAGATCCGCCTGGGTCAGTGGCGGCGGGAGTACGGCTGCGTGGAGCGGCCGGTGACGTGGGTGGACCGGGCGAAGACCGTCAACCGGGTCGTCTCGACCTGCCCGGGCGGCACCGAGGTCGTCGGCTACACCGTCAACGGGATGGGACACCGGTGGCCGGGCGGCGCCGAGGTGGGGCTCGGCGCGCCGGACACCGCGATCGTCGCGACGGACCTGATCTGGGACTTCTTCGCCGCGCACCCCCGACGACCGGCCTGACGGCCCGAAGCAGGCCGGCGGAACGGTCAGCCATCGCGGCGCAGCCGACCGGCCTCCGCGCCCTTCGCGTCGAGCAGCACCAGCACCTCACCGTCCAGGCCGACCCGCCGGGCGGTGACGAGCCACGTGCCCACCGGCACGTTGTCGCACCCGATGAGCGTGCTCACGCCGCCGGTGGCCAGCAGTGCGCCATCGGGACCGGTCGCCCAGCGTCCCTGCGTACCGTTGCATCCGTCGGACCCCTGCCACGTCCCGTCGGCGGCCAGGGTGACGTGCGCGGGCCGTGGTCCGCCGGCGGGCCCGGCGGCCGGTACCCACCGCCCGACCAGCGACTCCCGGGCGGGCGGGGTGAGCGTCGCCGGCAGCGGCGCGGGCGGCGCGAGCCGCCGCCGCGCCTCGTCGGTCACCGTCGGCGGCACCACCTGCGAGGGATCCAGGTCCGGCGACGCGGTGGGCCGGGCCCCGGGCCGCAGCCGGGCCACCTCCGCCCCGGCGTCGTCCTGGAGTACGGGCACCGAGCCCTCGGTCCGGAAGCCGCTCGCCCGCGCCAACCACGCGGGCAACTCGGGCCGGTCAGGGGCGGCGCACCCGGGGCCGCCGGCCGACGAGATGCCGTTGACGTCGGCAAGGAAGAGGCCGGACGGCTCGGCGATCCACTCCCCGAAGAGCACCCGGCACCCGCTGAACACCGTCAACCCGTCGTCTGCCAGCCGCAGGACGGTGCCCTTCTCGACGCCGGTGCCGCTCGCCGTCCACGAGCCGATCAGCCTGGTCGGATCCCCGGCGGTGACCGGGGCCGCGGGAAACGACGTGCTCGGTGGGGATGCCGCCTCCTGACCGGCGCACGCGGTGAGCAGGAGCGTCAGTGCCATGAGCCCGAAGGTGTACCGACCGCGTCGCATGTGTCCTCCCGTACCCGTTTCGGCTTCGGGATCTAGGACGGGGTGGCGACGTGACCGGTTCCGTCTCCGATCGTGCTGGTGTCGACGCCTGCGCCGCAGTCGAGTGACCAGACGAGTCAAGGCCCCTCCGTGGAGGGGCCTTGACCTCTACTTACCTCTGGTCGGGGTGGCCGGATTCGAACCGACGACCTCTTCGTCCCGAACGAAGCGCGCTACCAAGCTGCGCCACACCCCGAGGCGTGCCGACAAATAGTAGCCCACCGGGTCTGCGGGTCAAACTCGGTACCCCCGCCGGGAGCGAGGGGTCAGCGCGGGATCAACGTCAGCACGCTCGCCTCGGGCGGGCAGGCGAACCGGACCGGCGCCGTCGGGTGCGTGCCCAGGCCGGCGGAGACGTGCAGCCAGGAGTCCGAGCCGGGCCAGCGGTGCAGGCCCCGCGCCATCGAGCGGGGCAGCCCGCAGTTGGTCACCAGCGCCCCGACGCCGGGCACGCACACCTGGCCCCCGTGGGTGTGACCGGCCAGCATCAGGCCGAATCCGTCGGCGGCCATCTGGTCGAGCACCGCCGGCTCGGGGGAGTGGCTGAGCGCGATCGACAGGTCGGCGGCGGGGGACACCGCCCCGGCGACGGAGGACCAGTCGTCCCGTTCGATGTGCGGGTCGTCGACACCGGCCAGCTCGATCAGCCGGCCGCCGGCCTTCAGCGTGGTGCGGGCGTTGTTCAGGTCGGCCCAGCCGGCGCCGGTGAAGACCTCGCGCAGCTCCTCGAACGGCAGCGCGACGCCCTCGGTGTACTCCCGGTCAGGAAGGAAGTAGGTGAACGGGTTCTTCCACACCGGGCCGGTGTAGTCGTTCGAGCCGAACACGAACGCGCCGGGGTGGTCGAGCAGGGGTTGCAGGGCGCGCAGCACCCCGGGAACGGCGGCGGGGTGGGCCATGTTGTCGCCGGTCACCACCACCAGGTCGGGGTCGAGGGCGGCCAGCGACGCCACCCAGTCCTGCTTGCGCCGCTGGTCCGGCATCATGTGCAGGTCCGACAGGTGCAGCACGCGCAGCGGCTCGGCGTCGGCCGGCAGCACCGGCACGTCGTACCGCCGCAGGGTGAACATGTTGCGCTCGACGAGGGACGCGTACGCCAGGGTGGCCGCGCCGACCGCGGCGGTCGAGGCCGCGAGTCGGAATAGTGTGCGCTTTCGCATGGCGTTCAGGGTAGTTTGACCGTCCATGAGCACGCTGAAGGACCGCCTCACCGCCGACATGCGCGCCGCCCTCAAGGCGCGCGACGAGCTGACCACCTCCACCCTGCGGATGGCCCTCGCGGCCGTCGGCAACGCGGAGGTCGCCGGCAAGGCCAAGCGCGAGCTGACCGACGACGAGGTGCTCTCGGTGCTGACCAAGGAGGCGAAGAAGCGGCGCGAGGCCGCGACCGCCTTCGCCGACGCCGGCCGCACCGAGCAGGCCACCAAGGAGACCGCCGAGGGTGCGGTGCTGGAGCGGTACCTGCCGAAGCAGCTCTCCGACGACGAGTTGGCGGAGCTGGTCGCGGGGGCGCTCGCCGCGGGCGGCTTCACCGGCAAGGCACAGATGGGCCCGGCCATGAAGGCGGGCCAGGCCGCGGTGGCCGGTCAGGCCGAGGGCGGTCGGGTCGCCGCCGAGGTACGCCGTCAGCTCGGCCTCTGACCGTCCCCGATCCACCCTCCGCCGTACGCGGAACGGGCGGGCACCCCGTGGTGGGGTGCCCGCCCGTTCGTCACGTCACGGACCGGCTCAGCCGCCGGGGCGGCCTGGCGGACGGCCCGGGTTGGTCGGCTGACCGCCGGGCCGGCCCGGGTTGGTGCCCGGCTCCGCGCCGCCACCCTGACTGATCTGGATGGTCACCACGCCGCCCTTGATGGTCCGGCCGTCCGGGCTGGTGCCGGCGGCGGTGCCGGCCGGGCAGCTCGACGCGACCTTCACGTCGGAGACCACCGCGTCGAAGCCGGCACCCTTGATCCGGTTCTTCGCGGTGTCGAGCGACACGCACTTGACCCCGGGGATGGGGCGCTGGTCACCCTCGGAGATCTTGCGGCCCGGTGGCGTGAAGTTGATCCGCTCCTTGCCCTTCATGGCTTCGCGGAGCGTCTCGTAGACGGGCGGGTTGATGCCGTCCTTCTGGTTGTGCTTCATCTTCACGTTGGTCTGCGGCCAGTCCGGGTCGGCCATGATGCCGGCGACCGCGTACTGCTTGGTCATGGCGACCAGGGAGGCGGTCTTCTCGGAGTCGGTGGTGCCGGACTTGCCAGCGACCGGAGCATCGACCGCCTGCTTCACCTGGGCGGCGGTGCGGCTGCCGCCACACTTGCTGGTCGCGGAGTTGTCACCGACCGGGCAGCGGGCGGCGTCCACGGCCGCGCGGGCGACGTCGGGGTCGATCCGCTTCTCGCAGGTGGGGTTGGCGATGTCGAGCTTCTTGCCCTCCGGGTCGCGGATCTCCTGCACCGGGATCGGGTCGCAGTACTTGCCGTCGGCGGCGAGCGTCGCGTACGCGTTGGCCAGCTCCAGCGGGGTGGCCGAGGAGACGCCCAGGGTGAACGCGCCCCAGTCGTGCGCGGCCTCCTTGTTGTTGGCGTACGTGGCGTCCTGACTCTCCCGGAACTGGATGCCGAGCCGCTTCGCCACGTCCACCACGTTCTCCGCGCCCACCTGCTGCTGCAGCGGGACGAAGTAGGTGTTGATCGACTGAGCGAAGGCGCTCCACATGTTCTGTACGCCACCGGCCTTCTTGCCGGAGTTGGTCGGGCAGTAGAAGTTCGTCCCCGTACACGCGGCGGGGCTGCCCCGCTCGACGATGTACTCCGACTGGAACTGTTGCGGAGCGTTGATCGTGTAGCTGAGCGGGATGCCCTTCTCCAGCGCCGCGACGATCGTGAAGATCTTGAAGGTCGAGCCGGCCTGGTAACCGGTGATCCCGTCGCCACCGGTGAGCAGCGGGTTCACCGTCGCCGGGTAGTTGCCGCGGGCGTTCTTGGTCTTCTTGCGCTGCGCGGGGTCGCTGTGCGGCAGGTTCTTCGGGTTCTTGGGGTCGTCCAGCTTGAACGTGCGGTTGACCGAGAGCGCCCGGACCCGGCCGGTGCCCGGCTCGACCACGGCCACCATGGCGGCTTCCTTCGCGGACTCCTTCTTCGCCTTGCGGACCGCCTTGTCCGCCCCGCGCTGCGCCTGCACGTCGAGGGTGGTGACGATGGTGTAGCCGCCGCTCTTCAGCCGCCGCTCCCGGTCGTACGAGGTCGAGCCGAAGGTCTCCTGCGACATCCACCAGCGGTAGACGTAGTCGCAGAAGAAGCCCCACTTGTTGTCGGTGGCCTGGACGCAGCCGTTCGGGGCGCGCTTGCCCTTGACCACGAGCGCGACCTTCTTGGCCGCCTCGGCCTGCTCCCGGGTGATGGCGCCGGTCTCGACCATGTTGTCGATGACGTAGTCGCGCCGGTCCACCGCCTGCGGGTAGCCGCCCTTCGTGGTGGGGTCGAACGCGCTCGGTGCCTTCACCATGCCGGCGAGCATGGCCGCTTCCTCGATCTTGAGGTCCTTCGGCTTCTTGTTGAAGTAGACCTGGCTGGCGGCGAAGATGCCGTACGCGCCGTTGCCGAAGGCGGCGATGTTCAGGTAGCGCTCCAGGATCTCGTCCTTGGAGAGCTCCTTGTCGATCTGGATGGCGTACCGCATCTCGCGCAGCTTGCGGGCGCTGGTGTCCTCGGTGGCCGCGACCACGTCGGCCGGGTGGGTCGCCGAGTACGCGATGGCGAGCCGGACGTACTGCATGGTGAGCGTCGAGGCGCCCTGCCGGTCGGCGCCGGCGCTGTTGTTCACGAAGGCGCGGGCGACACCGTTGAGGTCGACGCCGTTGTGCTTGTAGAAGTCGTGGTCCTCGGCCGCGATGATCGCCTTCTGCATGATCGGGGCGATGTCCTTGAGCTTGACGTCGCGCCGGTTCTCGTCGTACAGCGACGCCAGCAGCGTCTTGCCGTCGGCGGCGTACAGGTAGGTGATCTGCGGCGCGCGGGCGACGGTCAGTTCCTTCGGCAGCGCGCCGAACGTCTCGGCACCCGCCTTGGCGGCCAGTCCGGACATCGCTACTGCGGGGAAGGCCGCCGCCGCGACCACCACGCCGGCCAGCAGGCCACAGATGAGCAGCGATGCGGCGTTGGTCAGCACATTGTGGTCACGTTTCCGCATCCAGGTCACCTCGACAGAGTACGCGAGCAGGGATTGAGGGGCGCCGGGGCGTCTTTTCCCCATTTCCTGCGCGCGCCGACCTCGTTGTGCTAAACGCACGACCCCCGGTCCGAGGTTGCGTGGATGCGGCACCGAGTCTCCCCCGTGCCGGGGTGGACGCGCAGCGTTTTCAGTCACCCGGGCCGGGTAAGCGGGGGGCGACTGCCCGGGAAGCCGGGAGTGTCCGGAATGATGGATTTAGCCGACAACGTTGCGTAATCAGGCGACTACAGAGCATGATGGTGGCGGCGACAGCGCCACATGTCGTCCGTGCCGCCTTGGGGAAGGCAGGCAGGACGACCGGGGGGAATTGCCGGCTGGTCCGCGACGGGGTCGGTAGTACTGCAAGGGGGGACGTGTACACATGGGCATGATCACTGACTGGCCGTCGCTGGCGGCGTGTCAGAACGGGGACCCGGACGCGTTGTTCGTACAGGGCGCCGAACAGAACGTGGCGAAGCGGATCTGCCGTAGCTGCCCCGTTCGGTACGAGTGCCTGGCCGACGCGTTGGACAACCGGATCGAGTTCGGTGTGTGGGGCGGCATGACCGAGCGGGAACGTCGGGCGCTCCTGCGCCGGCACCCGCAGGTGACGAGCTGGCGCAAGATGTTCGAGGCCGCGATGAAGAAGAACGCCAAGGACAAGGCCGGCGGCAAGGACAAGATCCTGGTCACCACCGCCGGCTGACGCCGGTCACGGTCGGCTGATCGCCGTACCGATCGTCCGCAGCCCGTCGACGTCGTGGACGTCGGCGGGCTGCGCCGTCACCGACACCGTCGGGACGGCCGGGAACGCCTCGGTGAACCGCGTGGCCACCTGCTGCTCGCGGATCGCCTGCTGGGCCAGGGCGGCGTGGGCGCGCAGCACGTCGACGGTGCCCTCGTGCCCCCCGGCCCCGGCCAGCCGCTCCGCGGCGGCCAGGCTCTCCGCCGGTCCCAGGTCCGGTACCGCCGGCCGGTGCACCCGGTTGAGCACCAGGCCGGCCAGCGGCATCTGCTCCTCGCCCAGCCGGCCGGCGAAGTAGGCGGCCTCCCGGACGGCGTCCGGCTCCGGCGCCGCGACCAGCAGGAACGCCGTCTCCCGGGCCTGGAGGATGCGGTACGTCTGCTCCGCGCGCTGCCGGAAGCCGCCGAACATCGAGTCGAGCGCGGCGACGAAACCGGACAGGTCGGTCAGCAGTTGGGCCCCGAGCACCTTCTGGACGACCTTGGAGAACATGCCGAACGAGGCGGTCACCAGGCTGAACATGCTCCGACCGCCGGTGCGGGCCGGCGCCAGCAGCAGCCGCAGCATCCGCCCGTCGAGGAACCGGGACAGCCGCGCCGGTGCGTCGAGGAAGTCCAGCGCCGACCGGGACGGCGGGGTGTCCACCACGATCAGGTCCCACTCACCCCGCGCGTGCAACTGGCCCAGCTTCTCCATCGCCATGTACTCCTGCGTGCCGGCGAAGGTGGAGCTCATGGCCTGGTAGAAGGGGTTGGCGAAGATCTCCGCCGCCTTCGTCGGGTCGGTGTGCTGGAGCACCACGTCGTCGAAGGTGCGCTTCATGTCCAGCATCATGGCGTGCAGCTCGCCGCCGCTGGCCTCGATGTCGATGCCCTTGACCTGGCGTGGCGTGTTGTCCAGCTCGGTCAGCCCGAGCGACTGCGCCAGCCGGCGGGCCGGGTCGATCGTCAGCACCACCGTCCGCCGGCCGTGCTGCTCGGCGGCCCGCAGTGCGAGCGCGGCGGCCGTGGTCGTCTTGCCCACCCCGCCCGCTCCGCAGCACACCACGATGCGTACGCCGGGATCGGCGAGGATCCGGTCGACGTCCAGCGGCGGCGGCGCCACGTTCTCGGCAGGCACCAATCGAGCGTATCGGGCCGGTCGGGTCCGCGCGCCCGTGCCGACCGCAGGTGTGAGTCAATCGGCTCGGACGAGCGTCTCCGCCAGCCGGTCCAGACCCGCCCGGTCCACCCCGTCGGGCAGCAGCGGCAGCTCGATCAGGGGCAGCCCCAGCTCCACCAGGTCGGTGCGGAGCGACTCCTCCAGTTCCCGCCGGACCGCCTGGTCCCTGGCCTCGGAGGCGAGCCCCGCCACCGTGCGCTCGTCGGCCGGCAGCCCCGCCGCGAGCAGGCCCTCGCGCAGCTCGGCGGGCCCCACCACGCGGCCGGCCGGAAGCGGTGGACGGGTGCCGTTCACGATGACCCGGCCCACTCCGAAGCCGAGCGAGGTCAGCTCGGCGATCGCGTCGACGGTCTCCTGGACCGGCATCTCCTCCAGCAGGGTGACCACGTGCACCGCCGTCATCGGGGAGCGCAGCAGCGCGGAGACCCCCTCGCTCTGCGTCTTGATCGGCCCGACCTTGGCCAGCCGGGCCGTCTCGGCGGTGACGTTGAGGAAGCGGCCGATCCGCCCGGTCGGCGGCGCGTCCAGCACCACCGCGTCGTACGCCCGCCGCTGGCCGGACGTGCGGGTGGTCGCCTCCTTCACCTTGCCGGTCAGCAGCACGTCCCGCAGACCCGGGGCGATGGTGGTGGCGAAGTCGATCGCGCCCAGCTTGCGCAGCGCCCGACCGGCGGCGCCCAGCTTGTAGAACATGTCGAGGTACTCCAGCAGGGCCTGTTCGGCGTCCACCGCCAGGGCCCGTACCTCGCCGCCGCCCGGCGCGTCGGTCAGGTGCCGCTCCTCGTACGGCAGCGGCTCGGTGCCGAAGAGCTGCGCGATGCCCTGTCGCCCCTCGACCTCCACCAGCAGGGTGCGTCGACCGTCGGCGGCCAGCGCCAGGGCCAGGGCCGCGGCCACGCTGGTCTTGCCGGTGCCTCCCTTGCCGGTGACCACGTGGAGGCGGGCCGGCCACTCCGTACCGGCCGGGTCGGACGGCCGTTCAGCTGCTCGCACCCGTCGAGCCTATCCACCGGCGGCGGTCAGGCCACCTCGCAGACCCACCAACCCGTCTTCTTCACCACGGTGAACCGCAGCTGCTGGTCGGCGATCTTCTCGTCGGCGGTGGTCACGGTGAGCCGGGTGGAGACGGTGGCGCGGTCGCCGGTCTGGTTGTCGACCTTCGGGTTGCTCCACCGGAACCGGGGGTTCTGGTTGCCGGAGACGTACGTCTCCACCTCGGCGATCTTCGCGGCGACCTTCTCGTCGTCCCGGGAGTCGGCGCAGACCAGCTTGGCCGCCCTGGCGGCGTCGCGGTCCTTGTACACGGCGGTCAGGAACTGCTCCACGGCGGCGGTCGGCTCCTTGGCGCCCTCGCCCTCCTCGGCGTTGCGCAGGGTCAGGAACGTGACGACGCCGCCACCGGCGCAGAGCAGCAGGATGGCCGCCAGCGCGACGGACGCGATGACCACGCCACGCTTCCGCTTGGGCGGCTGGGCGTCCTGGTAGGGCGGGTAGGGGGCGGGCGGCGACGGGATCGCGGAGGGGTCCTGGCGCGGCACCGGTGGGACGGCTGCGCCGGGGCCGGAGGGGATCGGGGTGCCCGGCTGGCCGGCCGGTGATCCGGTCGGGCCGCCGCGGGGTGGTTCGGTCATCTCTCCCCCACTGGGTGCGACGTCGGCGACGAGGTGGGTCGAGCCGTGAACGCCCGTTCCGACCGGAAGGGTAGCGGTCTATCCGTCCCGCGAAGGGGGCCGGTCCGGCGGACGGGCGCGGCACCGACCGGAGCAAAGTGCGCGATCGCTTTTCTTACCAGGGCTGTGTCGCATATGTGACTTCTGGTTGCTGCCGTGCGCGTCCTGTTGGCGGGACTCGGGGCCCGGACCTACCGTCGCTCGGTGCGGGGGGACGGGCCGGGCGGACACCGGGCCCGGCGGCGATGAGTGACAGGTACGACGCCCGGAGGCAGCGGCATGCGCGACGCGAACAACATCCCCCGACCTGAGGCTCCGGCGGCCGATTGGGGCCGCCGGTCCGGTAGCGGTGCCGGCGGGGACGGCGCGTCCGCCGGCCTGCCGATCAACGAGCGGTCCTACCGGCGGCTCGCCGAGCCGGTGGAGGTCCTGCAGGTACGGGACCGGCGGGGGGAGCGCGGCCGGGACGACGAGAGTCCCGGGTACGTGATCCACCTGCCGATCCGGGTCGCCGACCTGGCCGCGGCCACCGCCCTGGCCAACACCGTGGCGACCTCGCTCAGCTTCCTCGGCGAGCTGGACGCGGGGGAGACGACCGTGTCCACCGTCGACGACCAGAACAACCGGCACCGGGTCTTCTGCGACCTGCTGCTGCCGGACCGGTCCCGCTGCCCCCAGCCGTTCGAGCACGGTGGCCCCTGCGGCGAACCCCCGGCCGCCCCGGAACAGCGTCCCGCGCCCCCGCCGTCGACCGGACCGTAGGCTGTCGGAGGAAAGAGTCACCTTTACCCAAGGGAGCCCTCCACCGATGCAGAAGTGGGAATACGCCACGGTCCCGCTGCTGGTCCACGCGACCAAGCAGATCCTCGACAACTGGGGCGAGGACGGCTGGGAGCTGGTCTCCGTGGTTCCCGGGCCGAACCCGGAGCAGCTCGTCGCCTACCTCAAGCGTCCGAAGGGCTGACGGGCGTGAGCAACGGACCCCACGCGAAGCTCGCCGAGCTGGGCTTCGCGCTGCCCGAGGTCGTGCCGCCGGTGGCCAGCTACGTGCCGGCGGTGCAGTCCGGGCAGCACGTGTACGTCTCCGGGCAGCTGCCGATCGCCGAGGGGAAGCTGCTGGCCACCGGCAAGGTGGGCGCCGGTGTCTCCGCCGACCAGGCCAAGGACCTGGCGCAGCGGTGCGCGCTGAACGCGCTGGCCGCCGTCGACTCGCTGGTCGGCCTGGAGAACGTCGTCAAGATCGTCAAGCTGACCGGCTTCGTGGCGAGCGCCCCCGGCTTCACCGGCCAGCCCGGCGTCATCAACGGCGCCTCGGACCTGTTCGGGGCGGTCTTCGGCGAGGCCGGCCGCCACGCGAGAAGCGCGGTGGGCGTATCCGAACTGCCCCTGGACGCCCCCGTCGAGGTAGAGGTCATCGTCGAGGTCGCCTAACCCACCCCACCCCACCCCCCGCCGCACCGCGTCCGCGATCTTGCACTTTCCGTCGAGACAAAGCCCCTGAAAGGGCACGAACCGGCGACCGGAAGTGCAAGATCGCGGGGGGCGGCGGACGGGGCCGTACGATCGCAGCCATGGGCGGGCATGTGACGGCCCCGGCGGCGGCCCTCGCCGACGGGCTCCCGGAGTGGGTTTCGCTGCTGCGGGCACCCAACCCGGGACCGATGACGCTCGACGGCACCAACACCTGGGTGCTGCGGGCACCCGGCGCGGGGCACGCCGTCGTGGTCGACCCCGGGCCGGCCGACGAGGCGCACCTGGCGGCCATCGCCGCGCAGGGGCCGGTCGGTCTGGTCCTGATCACCCACGGGCACCCGGACCACACCGAGGGCTCGACCCGCCTGCACGAACTGCTCGGCGGGGTGCCCGTCCGCGCCGCCCACCCGACGCACACCGTCGCCGCCGACCCGCTCGGCGTCGGCGCGCCACCTGAGGTTCCCGGTCTCGACCTGCGGCTGGTGCCGACCCCCGGACACACCGGCGACTCGGTCTGCTTCCTCGTCGAGCACGGTGGTGAGCGGGTGGTCCTCACCGGTGACACCATCCTCGGCCGGGGCACCACCGTCGTCGCCCACCCGGACGGCCATCTCGGGGACTACCTCGCCAGCCTGGAACTGCTCTCGACGTACACCGGCGTCCCGGCCCTGCCGGGCCACGGCCCGGCGCTGGCCGACTGCGGTGCCGCCGCGGACTTCTACCTCGCCCACCGGCGGGCCCGCCTGGACCAGGTCCGGGCCGCGCTCGACGCGGGGGCGACCACCGCGGCCGAGGTGGTCGCGGCCGTCTACGCGGACGTGGACCGTTCGCTCTGGTGGGCGGCGGAGTGGTCGGTCCGGGCCCAACTGGAATACCTGGGCCGGGAATCCCACGACGGTGGCCCGAGGTTGGAGCAAGCGTGACCTGCCCGGTGTGCGGAACCGTCGCCGTCCCCGGCGCCCGGTTCTGCCACAACTGCGGGGCCGCGCTGCCGGCCGCCGCGACGTTGCCGGCGGCCGAGCGCCGGGTCGTCACCGTGCTCTTCGGTGACCTGTCGGACTTCACCTCCTGGTCGGAGGACCTCGACCCGGAACGGGTCGGCGCGGTGACCGACCGGGTCCTCGCCGCGCTGGCCGGGGCGGTGAAGACCTTCGGCGGACACGTCGACAAGCTGACCGGCGACGGGATCATGGCCGTCTTCGGGGCGCCGGTCGCGCATGAGGACGACGCCGAACGAGCCGTCCGTGCCGCACTCTCCATGCAGCGGGCCGTCCGCCGGGTCCTCGACGACGAGCGGGGCGGCGGTGCGCCGCTCGGCCTCCGCGTCGGGCTGAACACCGGCGACGTGATCGCCGGCATCCAGGCCGCCATCGAGTACACGGTCATCGGCGACACGGTCAACACCGCCGCCCGGCTGGCCGACGCCGCCGCCGTGGGCGCGGTCTACGCCGGGGCGCGGACCTCCGCCGCCACCCGGCACGTCGCCTCCTGGCGGGCGCTGCGCCCGCTGCGGCTCAAGGGCAAGCGCGAGCCCGTCGAGGCGTACGAGCTGCTGGGCCTCCTGGACGCGCCGGGTACCCGGTCGGGCCTCGGCGACGAGGCGCCGTACGTGGGCCGCGAGACGGAGATCGGCCGGGTCGCCGGTCGGCTGGCCGAGGTGATCGACCGGGGCGAACCCCGCGTGCTGCTGATGACCGCCGAGGCGGGCATCGGCAAGTCCCGGTTCGCCGCCGAGGTGGAACGCCTGGCCGCCGGCTACGACGTCGGTGCCGGTCGGTACGCCGCGCACACCGGCGCGCGGGTGCTCTCGGTCCACTGCGCCGCCTTCGGTGAGCGGCGCCGACTCGCGCCGTTGGCCGACCTGGTACGCGCGGCCACCGGCCTGCCCAGCGACGCCGCCACCGCGCTCACCCGGCCCGCCGTCGAGGAGCGGCTGCGCCGCCTCGGGCAGCGGCTCGGCCGGACCGGTGACCCCGCCCCGATCGCCAGCGACCAGCTCCTGGCCCTGCTCGGGTACGCCGAACTGCCCAACGGCGGTCCCACCGACCAGGCGGAGTGGGGCGCCACCCACCCGGCCGCCGACGCCGAGGCCGTACCCAACGCGGTCGCCGACCTGCTCAGCGCCCTCGCGCGGGAGGCGCCCCTGGTGATCGTCGTCGACGACCTGCACGACGCCACGCCGGAGACGATCCGCGCACTCGGGGGGACCCTGTCCCGCCTGTCCGGGCCGGTGCTGGTGCTGCTGCTCGGCCGGCCCGAGCTGGTGCGTACCGCCGGCGCGTTGACCCGGGTGGCGGACGCGGAGGTGCACGCCCTGCCGCCACTGCGGGGTGCCGACGCGGCTCGGCTGCTCACCAGCTACCTGAGCGGGGGGAAACTGCCGCAGGTCGACGCCGACCGGCTGCTCGCCACCGCGCAGGGCAACCCCTTCTACCTCGCCGAACTGGTCACGCTGCTGATGGAGCGGGGCGCGCTCACCGCCGGCAGCGGCAACGGGTGGCGGCTCGCACCGGGCTCGCTGGGCAGCCGACTGCTCTCCCGTGACCTCGCCGCGGTGCTCGCCGCCCGCATCGACGCGCTGCCCAACGGCGCGCGGTCGGTGCTGCGGGACGCGGCGGTGGTCGGCGACACCGTGCCGGACGGCGCCCTGGAGGCGCTGCGCGACCAGCGCACCGGCCGGGACAGCCGCCCGGCGGCGGTGGCCGCCGTCGAGCTGGAGCGGGCCGTCGAGGAGCTGCTGCAACGGCGGATGCTCCATCGCACCCGTACCGGATTCGCCTTCGCCACGCCGCTCATGCGGGAGGCCGCGTACGCCGGGGTCAGCAAGGCCGAGCTGGCCGAACGGCACGCCGCTCTGGCGCGCTGGGCCGCCGATCCACCCGCCGGGTCCGCCGCGGTCGGTGGCTTCACCGAGCCGGCCCGGGACGACTTCGTCGCCGCCCACGTGGAGCGGGCCGCCGCGCTGGCCGACGCCGTCGGGCTGCGGCCCGACACACCGGCGCGGGCGGTCGTCCCGCTCGGGGTCGGCGCCCTCGGTCGCTCCGCCCGCCGGTCGCTCCAGGCCGGCGAGCCGGCACTGGCCGTCGAGTACGCCGAGCGCGCCGCCGAACTCGCCCGGGGCGCCGTCCCGGCGGCGGACCGGGTGGTGCACGCCCGGGCCCTGCTCCAGGTCGGACGCCCGGCCGACGCGCTCGCCTTCGCCGAGAAGATCGCCGCGAACGCCGGTGACGAGGCCGCCACCCGGGCCAGCGCGCTCCTGCTCGCCGGTCAGGCCCACCAGACGATGGGGGACCAGGGCCGCGCGATCGCCTGCTGGCAGGAGGCCCTCCAGGTGGCCACCGACGGGAACCTGCCCACGCTGCGCGCCTCGGCGATGCGCCGGCTCGGGATGGCCGACTTCATCGCCGGACGGCTCGGGAAGGCGAGCAGCCGGCTCGCCGCGTCGTACCAGGTCAGCGTTCAGGTGCAGGACCGGCGGGGCCAGGCGTGGTCGTTGCAGAACCTGGCCTGGGTCACCACCACCCGGGGCGACTTCGCCGGCACCGACGCTGTGCTCGGCCGGGCTGCCCGGCTCTTCGCCGAGTTGAAGGACCCGTACGGGCGGGCGTGGCTGCGTGGCACCACCGCGTTCGCGCGGCTACTCGCCGGCCGGCTCCGGGAGGCCTGCCGGATGGCGCAGGTCTTCCTGCCCTTCGGCGAACGGGTCGGTGAGGCGTGGGCGGTGGGCACCCTGCGGGCGGTCGAGGCGTTCGCCACCGCCGAACTGGGCGAGCTGGCCGAGGCGGACCGGCGCGCCCGGCGCGCGTACCGGGAGTTCGCCGCTGCCTCCGACGACTGGGGACGCGGGTTCGCGCTGGTCGTACGCGGGGTGGTGGCGCGCGGTCTGGGCGAGCCGGAGCACGCCGCCGACCTGCTCACCGACGCCATGTCGTACGCCGAGCGCACCTCCCACCCGCTGCTCACCGGGATGGCCGGCACGCTGCGCGGCTTCGTGGCACTGGACATGGGCGACTGCGAAACGGCGGAACGGGCCGCCCGTGCGGTGCTGACCGCGGTGGAACCGCACAATCCGCAGGCACCCGCCCAGGTGGGTCCCCGCGTGCTGCTGGCCACCGCCCGGTTGGCGGCGGGCGACTCGGCGACCGCCGTCGGGCTGCTCGCCCCGGTCGCCACCGCCGCCGCCAACTCGCCGTCGCTGCTCTTCTCCCGCCGGCAGACCATGGCCCGGTACTCCTCCGCCCTGCTCGCCCACGGGCAGCGCGAGCAGGCGCTGGACTGGGCCCGCCGGGCGGTCGACGCCCCCGCCGAGGACGTCCGTAGCCAGGTCGTCGCCGCCAGCGCGCTGGCCGAGGCGCTGGCCGCGTGCGGTCGACCGGAGGAGGCGTCGGCCAGCGCCGAGGAGGCGGTCCGCCTGGCGTACGCCACCGAGCAGCGCAGCGAACGCCGCGCCGCCGACGCCCTCCGCGCCCGCCTGACCTCCCCCTAACCCCCTAACCCCCCGCCCCCCCGCCCCGCCCCGCCCCCGCCGCCCTGCCCCGCCCGCAGTTTCGGGGAAAGAGTGGTTACTCGGCGTGGAATGGCCACTCTTTCCCTGAAACTGCCGGCCGCGGTGGGTGGGGGGTGGGGGGTGAGGGTGGGGGAGGTTTGGCGGTTTCGGGGATGTGGTGCGTCGGGGGTGGCCGCTAGCGTGTCAGGTCCGGGTGCGGTCCACTGTGGCGACCGCCCGGCCAGGGGAGGGCCGTGATGAGGCTGCCGCGTTCCGCTGCCGGCTGGACGATCGCCGTCTTCGGCCTGCTGGCGCTGCTGATGGGCGCGGTCGGGCTGGTCTGGCCGGAGGCGTTGCTGCGTCTGCTCGGGTTCGAGATACCGGTGACCCGTGCGGTCGGTGACCACACCGGCACCTTTTTGACGGCGTCGTCGATGGCCTCGTTCAACATGGGCGTCTACTACCTGCTCGCGACCGCCACCGAGTGGCGTCCCTTCTACCGGTTCACCGTCTGGTTCCGGCTGGTCACGTTCACTGTCTTCACCATCGCGGTGCTCTCCGACGTCGCACCGGACCGGTTCTTCGGCGTGGCGGCCTGGGAGGGCCTGGGCGCGCTGGCGACCGCCGCCGGTCTCCGGTGGGACGCCCGCCGGTCCGCCGGTACGTCGGCCGACGACGCCGGGACCGCCGGCCGAGCCGAGATGCCCGCCACGCGATCGGGGACGACCGATGGCGTGGACGTCGATGCTGGTGCCGGGGACGCCGGATCCGGTGCCGGGCCTGCTGAGGCCCCCGCACCGGGTGCGGCTCGCTGAGCGACCGGCCCGGTTGGGTATTTTCGAAGCTGTGACCGACACCCCGTCCGGCGGCCTGCCGATGCCCATCGTGCCCGGTCTGACTGATCTGAACGTTTTTGCCCGAGGCGGCTACGCCACCATCTACCGGGCCACCCAGATCTCGGTGGGGCGCGAGGTGGCGGTCAAGGTCGAGAACCGCACGCTCGACAGCGAGCGCGACCAGGCCCGCTTCCTGCGGGAGGCGCGTGCCGCCGGGAGGATGTCCTCCCACCCGCACGTGGTCGACCTCTTCGACGTCGGGGTCACCGTCGACCAGCACCCGTACCTGATCATGGAGCTGTGCGACGGGTCGTACGCCGAACGGATGCGGACCTCGCCGCTCGGCCCGGCGGAGGCCCGGGACCTCGGGGTGAAGATCGCCGACGCGATCGCCCACTCGCACGCGGCCGGGGTGCTGCACCGGGACGTGAAGCCGGCCAACATCCTCCACTCGCACTTCAACCCGGCGGTGCTGGCCGACTTCGGGCTGGCCGTGCTCGCCGAGATGCGCGACTCGTCGGTCGCGCTGGAGGTGCTCACCCCGGCGTACGCGCCACCGGAGATGTTCAACCACAGCCCGCCGTCACCGGCGGTCGACGTGTACGCGCTGTGCGCCACGCTCTACGCGGTGATGCACGGCCGTCCGCCCCGCTGGCGCTCGGAGCGCAACCCGAGCCTGGTGACCGTGCTGGAGATGTTCCACCAGCCGGTGCCCGGCCTGCCCGGCGTGCCGGAGGCGATGATCGACGTGCTGCGTGCCGGGATGTCCAACGACCCGGGTGAGCGGCCCACCGCCACCGAACTGCGCGACCTGCTGGCCGGCCTGACGCTCCACCCCGACTCGGAGGACCGGGCGCTGTCGGCGCCGCACCGACCGGTCCGGAGTTCCGGCCCGGCCGACCCGTACGACGGCCGCCAGTCCACGCGGCCCGCGCCTCGTCCGCCGGTGGAGGACCCGCACCCGACCGTGCCGACCTCCGACCGGCGGTGGCGACGGCGTTGGTTCCTCGGCGGGGCCGGGGTGGTCGCCCTGGCCGCCGCGGTCGGTGCCGGTGCCCTGCTCGCCGACGGGCTGCCCGGCCCGACGTCGACGCCGACGGCCGGCGTGGCGGCGACCAGCGGGCTGCGGCCGGCCTGCGCGGGGACGGCCGAGCTGCCGTCCGGCGCCGGTTGTGCGGACGAGCTGGAGTGCTTCGGGCCGATGCAGGTGCGCGGCGTGCGGGCCAGCGCGGAGCGGGTGTCCTGCGTGAGCGAGCACACCTGGGAGAGCTACGCGGAGGGTGAACTCCCGGTGGCCCTGGTCGGTGCCGGCTACGACGAGGTCAGCGCGGACCCGATGGTCCGCCGGGTGTGCAACCCGAGCACCTTCCGGCTCACCAGCGGCATCACGTACGTCGACGGCTGGAACCTGGAGGTGCTGCCGCCGAGTGGCGCGGACACCGATCGGACGTACCGCTGCCTGGCCGGGCGGGGCGTGGACGGGCTCGTCACGCCGACCCTGACCGCGAGCTGACTGCCCGGGGCCGGCAGGGTCGTCACCGTCCGCGGTGGCGCTCCCGCACCGCGCGCAGCGCCTCCCGGTTGTCGAGTGTTTCCAGGGTGTCGGCGTCGATGCCATAGAGCCCGTCGGGCGCGGGCAGGCTGGGCATGGGCGGCGGCAGCGCGCCGCGCCGGTCCCGGTGGGCGGCCCCGGCCACCCCCGCGACGGCGGCCAGCAGCACGGTCACCAGCGCGAGAACGACGCCGAGGAAGTCCTGCCGACGCCATACCAGAAGCGTCACCAGAAGCGTCGTCGCCGCCAGTGCCGCGACGACCGCCACCTGTTGCGCGCCGGGCTTCAGTAACCTCACCCGTCCAGCATGGCGATGCCGGCCCGCCTGTCAACCATGGACGATGGTGGGGACGGCCGGCGCCCCGAATCGAGAACTAACAGCGTCGTCCGCGAAAAAATCGTTACATCGCTCGACGTTTTGTCGGAGATGCGGCTCTTCTCCACGCGACATTCATTGCATGCGATCCCTAGAGTGACGGGGGTCGAGCGTCGACTCGACGAGTCCCGTCGTCCACCGGAAGGCGTCCACATGCCACGACCAACCCGGTTCCTGGCCGCAGCAGGAACCGCCGGCGTCCTCCTCGCCGGCCTGGCGGTCGCACCCGCCACCGCCGCCCCCACCCCCTCCGGGTGGGGCCGCCCGGTCGTCTCCGACCGGACCAGTCCCGCCGAGGCACGCCGGGTCGATCGGGTCCCCACGCCCAAACTGGACTGGTATGCCTGCTACGACTACGCCGAGTGCGCCACCGTGCGGCTACCGCTCGACTACGACCAGCCGAAGGGCGCGACGACCGAGATCGCCGTGCTGCGGGTCAAGGCCCGCGACCAGAAGAACAAGATCGGCAGCCTCTTCCTCAATCCCGGTGGGCCGGGCGGAGCGGGCACCGACATCGCCCTCGCCGCGCCGTACTTCCTCGGCGACGAGGTGCTCGACCGGTTCGACGTGGTCGGTGTCGACCCACGCGGCGTCGGCGCGAGCGAGCAGGTGAAGTGCTTCCCGTCGGTCAAGGAGCAGACGAAGGCGTACGCCGGGCTGAACGTGGCGTTCCCGTGGACCAAGGCGGAGGAGAAGGCGTACATCGCCTCGTCCAAGGCCGTCGGCCGCGCCTGCTCCACGACCGGTCGTCCGCTCACCGGCGCGATGTCCACGGCCGAGGTCGCCCGCGACATGGACGTGCTGCGCCGCGCCGTCGGCGACGAGAAGCTCACCTTCCTGGGCTTCAGCTACGGCAGCGCGCTCGGGCAGTATTACGCGAACATGTTCCCCGACCGGGTGCGCGCGCTGGTGATCGACGGCGTCCTGGACCCGACCGCCTGGGTCGGCCGCAAGGGTGACAACCGTTCGCAGGAGGACCGGCTGCGCAGCGCGCAGGGCGCGTACAAGGCGCTGCGGGAGATCCTGGTGCGGTGCGAGAAGGCCGGCGAGGACCTGTGCTCCCTTGCCGCCGGTGACCCGGTCGCCACCTTCGACCTGGTCGCGAAGCGGCTGCGGGCCAAGCCGGCCGTGATCGACGACCCGGACTTCGGCCCGTTCACCGTCACCTACGCCGACTTCGTGGCGTTCACGCTCGGAGCGCTCTACGACCCGTTCGGCTACGACCAGATCGTCTACCTGACGGAGCAGATGCTCGCGGCGACCGACCCGGCGTCGTCGACGGCCGCTCGGAGCGACGCCCGGGCCGCGATCAGCCGGCTCGCCGCGCAGGCCCGCCAGAAGCGGGGGTACGACTTCCCGTACAACAACGGGCTGGAGACCTTCCTCGGGGTGGACTGCACCGACGCGTACCACCCGAAGGACGCCGCGTCGTTCCCGGCGCTCGCCGCGAAGGCCGACAAGCGGGACCCGTACTTCGGGCGGCTCTGGACCTGGGGCACCGCGCCCTGTGCCCGGGACACCTGGACGGTCCGTGACGAGGACTGGTACACCGGCCCGTGGAACCGGCGCACCAGCTCACCGGTGCTCGTGGTGGGTAACTACTGGGACCCGGCCACGAACTACCAGGGTGCGGTCAGCACGGCGAAGCTCCTGCCGAACAGCCGCCTGCTGAGCAGCGACAGCTGGGGACACACCGCGTACGGGACGTCGAAGTGCGTCGACGGGGCGGTCGACGCGTACCTGCTGCGGCTCGCGTTGCCGGCGAAGGGCAAGGTCTGCGTCGGTGACGTCCAGCCGTTCGTGCCGCTGCCGGAGTCGGCGGCGACCCAACGGGCGGACGTGTCGAAGAGCGCCCGTGTCGCGCAGGACGCGCCGGGCCGGGGTGAGCCGAAGCGGCTCCCGCCGGTGGTCGCGCCGCTGCCGGCGGTCGGCACGCTGACCGTCCGCTGAGGACGCCGGGGTGCGGCGGGACGATCGGGCGTCCCGCCGCACCCCGGTCCTGTCCGATTGGCCGGGCCGTGCAACTGCCGGTCCGGGGAACACACCACGCCGGAGGAGGACCCTGGTGATTTCGCACCGACGTCTCGGGGTCGGCTGCGCCGTGCTGCTGGTGTCCCTCGGGACGGTGGCCTGCGGCGCAGAGCGTTCCCTCCCGGCCGTCCCGACCCCCGTCCCCACGACCGGCGCTGCCGTACGGCCGGACGAGGGGACACCCCCGCAGGTGGGCACAGGAGACCCGGCCGGCCTCGCGGCGGACGACGTCGTGTTCGTCTCCGGCGCGCGTGTCGCGCTGTCGGGGTCGGACGTCGGCACGGCACCACAGGCGATCCGGGACGAGAGCGCCGAGGAGTGGCCGGCGGGTGACTACCGGCTGGTCGTGCGCTGCGCCGGTCAGGGCGTGGTCGTGGCCCGGCTGAGGCTGGGTGGCACCGCGACGGGCGAGGAGAGCCTCACCTGCGACCCGAGCGGGGGAACGGTGACCGTGGACGTGCGGCTCGCGTCGTCGGCCACCGGTTCGGCCGTGTCGATCACGCCGACCGGCACCACCGAGGCGATGGTGTCGTACCGGATCCAACGCCTCTGACGGCCCCGGGGTCGGGATGGCTCAGTACGACTTGTCCTGGCCGAGGACGTGCTGGGCGACGAAGTTGAGGATCATCTCCCGGCTGACCGGGGCGATCCGCCCCGCCCGGACGGCGCCGAGCAGCGTCGCCACCCCGTACTCGGTGGTCATGCCGGCCCCGCCGAGCGCCTGCACCGCCGTGTCCACCGCCAGCGCCGCGGCCTCGCCGGAGGCGTACTTGGCCATGTTGCCGGCCACTCCCGCCTCCAGGTCACGCCCGGCGTCGTAGAGTGCCGCCGCCTTGGCGATCATCAACCGGGCGAGTTCCACCTGCACCGCCGCGTGCGCCAGCGGGTGCGCGACTCCCTGGTGGGAGCCGATCGACCGGCCACCCCACACCTTGCGGGTCGCCGTGTAGTCCGAGGCGCGTTCGATCGCGTAGCGGCCGGTGCCGGCGCCCATCGCGGCGACGGTGATGCGTTCGGGGTTGAGCCCGGCGAACAGGGCCGGCAGCCCGGCGTCCAGGGACTCGCCGACCAGCGCGTCGCCGGGCAGCCGGACGTCGTCCAGGTAGAGCAGGAACTGGTTCTCCGGGGACAGGATCTCCATGTCCAGCTTGGACTTTTCCAGGCCGGGCGCGTCCGTGGGCACGATGAACAGCGCCGGCTTCAGCTTCTGAGGAGACGCGTCCGCTGAGCCGGTAACGCCGTCTCCGACAGCGACGCGGGCCACGACCAGCACGTACTGCGCCTCGTCGACGCCGGAGATGTAGCACTTGCGGCCGGAGAGCAGCCAGTCGTCGCCGTCGCGGCGGGCCACCGTGGCGAGCCGGTGGAAGTTCGAGCCGGCGTCCGGCTCGGTGATCGCGAAGACGATCTTCTGGGTGCCGTCCGCCAGGCCGGGCAGGTGACGTTTGCGCTGCTCCTCGGTGCCGTGCTTGTTGATCACCGTGGCGGCGATGGCCGGGGAGACCACGAGCAGCAGCAGCGGGCAGCCGGCGGCGGCCAGCTCCTCGCAGACGATGGCCAGCTCGGTGATGCCGCCGCCCCCGCCGCCGTACTCGCTCGGGATGTTGACGCCGAGGTAGCCGAGCCGGCCGGCCTCGTGCCACAGCTCGGTGGTGTGTCCGCCGCTCTTCGCCTTATCGACGAAGTAGCCGTGACCGTACTTGCGGCCCAGCGCCCGGACGGCGTCGCGGAGCTGGTCCTGCTCGGGGGTGAGATCGAAGTTCATGCCTGAGCCTCCTCAAGGGGGTTGACCACGGCCAGCACGGCGCCGGTCTCGACCTGGCCGCCGGCGGGCACCGGCAGGTCGGCGACCACGCCGTCGGTCGGGGCGAGCACGGGGTGTTCGAGCTTCATCGCTTCGAGGGTCAGCAGCAGGTCACCGGCGGCGACCCGCTGGCCGACCGCGACGTGCACCCGGGTCACCGCGCCGGGCAGCGGCGCGACCAGCGACCCGGCGGCCAGCTCCGCGGTGGGCAGGGGGAGGCGCGGCAGCGCGGTGAGGCTCGTCGCCCCCACCGGGCCGTCCACGAAGACCTCCGACCCCACCCGGCGTACGCGGAACGCTTGCCGGACGCCGTCGACGTCGAGCACCACCCGGTCCGGCGCGGCCTCGACCAGCGACACGGTCGGCCGGTCGCCGGTCGCGTCGTCGTCGGTCGACCGCACCGACCACTCGGCGAGCGCGCCGGTCCGGTCCAGGCGGTAGTGGACCTCGATCTCGCCGTCCGCTCCCGTGAAGCGGGTGACCTGCGGAAACGCCGGCACGTTGCGCCAGCCCGAGGGCAGCCCGGCCAGCACCGGCGCCGCGGCGCGGCGGCCGGCGGCCGAGGCGAGGGCCGCCGCCAACGCGACCAGGGGGAGCTGGTCGGCGGGCAGCAGCGGCGCGAAGACCTCGGGGTGCCGGTCCAGGAAACCGGTGTCGATGTCGACGGCCCGGAATTCCGCGCTGCGCAGGATGCGGACCAGCAGGTCCCGGTTGGTCGCCACGCCGTGCAGCTCGGCCCGCGCCAGCGCCCCGGCCAGGGCGCGGGCCGCCTCGGTACGGGTGGCCGCCCACGCCACCACCTTGGCGAGCATCGAGTCGTAGTGGATCCCCACCACCGAGCCGTCGACGACGCCGGAGTCCAGCCGCAGTCCCGCCCGGTCGAGGTTGGCGAACTCGCGGTCGACGCCGGGGATCGCGAAGCGGTGCAGGGTGCCCGTCGCGGGGCGGAAGCCCTGCGCCGGCTCCTCGGCGCAGAGGCGTACCTCGATCGCGTAGCCCCGTGCCGCGACCAGACCGTGGAGGTGCTCGGGCAGCGGCTCGCCCTCGGCGACCAGCAGTTGCAGCCGGACCAGGTCCAAGCCGGTGGTCAGTTCGGTGACCGGGTGCTCCACCTGGAGGCGGGTGTTCATCTCCAGGAAGTGGACGTCGCCGTCGGGAGCGAGCAGGAACTCGACAGTGCCGGCCCCCACGTAGTCGACTGCCCGGCCGGCGGCGACCGCCGCCTCGTACAGCCGGTCCCGTATCTCGCCGGGCAGGACACCCGGGCCCTCCTCGACGATCTTCTGGTGGCGGCGCTGGATCGAGCAGTCCCGGGCGCCCAGGGCCACCACGGCCCCGGACCGGTCGCCGAAGATCTGCACCTCGACGTGCCGGCCGCGTTCGACGTACCGCTCGATGAAGACCGTGCCGTCGCCGAACGCCGACGCCGCCTCGCGGCGGGCGCTGGCGATGGCCTCGGCCAGCCCGGCGGCGTCGCGGACCACGCGCATGCCGCGCCCGCCGCCCCCGGCGGACGCCTTCACCAGCACCGGGAAGCCGGTGACCTGGTCGGGGTCGGTCCAGGTGGGGAGCATCGGCACGCCGGCCTCGGCGAGCAGCGCCTTCGCCGCCATCTTGTCGCCCATCGCGGCGATCGCCTTGGCCGGCGGTCCGACCCAGGTCAGGCCGGCGTCGGTGACCGCCGTGGCGAACTCGGCGTTCTCCGCGAGGAAGCCGTAGCCCGGGTGGACGGCGTCCGCGCCGGCCTTGCGGGCCGCGTCCAGGACGAGGTCGATCCGGAGGTACGTCTCGGCGGGCGTGTTCCCCGGCAGGTGGACGGCCTGGTCGGCCTCGGCGACGAAGGGCGCGTCGGCATCGGCGTCGGAGTGCACGGCGACGGTCTCGATGCCGAGCGCCCGGCAGGTGGCGAAGATCCGGCGGGCGATCTCGCCCCGGTTGGCTACCAGGAGTCTGCTGATCACAGGTGCGCCCCTCACATCCGAAAGACGCCGAAGCCGTCGGCGCCCTTCACCGGTCCGTTGTGGATCGCCGACAGGCAGAGCCCGAGGACGGTACGGGTGTCCCGGGGGTCGATCACCCCGTCGTCGTAGAGCCGGCCGGAGAGGAAGAGCGCCCCGGACTGGGACTCGATCTGCTGCTCGACCATCATCCGCATCGCGGCGTCGGAGTCCTCGTCGTAGTCGCGGCCCCGCGCGGCGGCGGCCTGCCGGGCGACGATCGACAGCACCCCGGCCAGCTGCGCCGGGCCCATCACGGCCGACTTCGCGTTCGGCCAGGTGAACAGGAACCTCGGCTCGTACGCCCGGCCACACATGCCGTAGTTGCCGGCACCGTAGGAGGCGCCCAGGTTGACCGTCAGGTGGGGCACCCGCGAGTTCGACACCGCGTTGATCATCAAGGCGCCGTGCTTGATGATGCCCCGCTGCTCGTACTCGGTGCCGACCATGTAGCCGGTGGTGTTCTGGAGGAAGACCAGCGGTGTGTCGGCGGCGTTGGCGAGCTGGATGAACTGGGCCGCCTTCTGCGCCTCCTGGCTGAACAGCACGCCCCGGGCGTTGGCCAGGACACCGACCGGGTACCCGTGCAGCTCACCCCAGCCGGTGACCAGCGCGGTGCCGTACGCCGGCTTGAACTCGTCGAACTCGCTGCCGTCCAGAACCCGGGCCAAGACCTCACGCGGGTCGAACGGCACCTTGAGGTCGCCGCTGGCGATCCCCAGCAGCTCCTCCGGGTCGTACTTCGGAGGCTGCGGCACCGGGTTGCGTGGCGGCGGGCCCTGCTTGCGCCAGTTCAGCCGGCGGACGCACTGCCGGGCCAGCCGGATGCCGTCCCGCTCGTCCTCGGCGAGGAAGTCCGCCAGGCCCGACGTCGTGGCGTGCATCGCCGCGCCACCCAGGGACTCGTCGTCGGCGTCCTCCCCGGTGGCCATCTTCACCAGCGGCGGCCCGGCCAGGTACACCTGCGACCGCTCCCGAATCATGATCGTGAAGTCCGACATGCCCGGCACGTACGCGCCGCCGGCCGTGGCGTTGCCGAAGACCACGCTGACCGTGGGGATCTTCTCGGCCGAGAGCCGGGTCAGGTCGCGGAACACCCGCCCGCCCGGGATGAAGATCTCCGCCTGGGTCGGCAGGTCCGCGCCGGCCGACTCGACCAGGTTGACCATCGGCAGCCGGTTGGCCAGGGCGATCTCGCCCGCCCGCCGGGTCTTCGCGAGCGACCACGGGTTGACCGCGCCGCCCCGTACGGTCGGGTCGTTGGCCACGATCAGGCACTCCACGCCCTCGACCACGCCGATCCCGGTCACCACGCTGGCACCGACCGGGAAGTCGGTGCCGTACGCCGCCACCGGGGACAGCTCCAGGAACGGGCTGTCCGCGTCCACCAGCAGCTCGATCCGCTCGCGGGGGAGCAGCTTGCCGCGCTTGTGATGCCGGGTCACGTACTTCTCGCCGCCGCCGGCACGGGCCTGGTCGAGCGCGGCGTCCAGCTCCGCCAGGCGTTCGAGCAGGGCCTCGCGGTTGGCCGCGAAGGTCGGCGCCGACGGGTCGATTCCGCTGTCCAATGCACTCACAGGCCCATGCCCTTCGCGATGATCTCGTTCATGATCTCGGTGGTGCCGCCGCCGATGCCGAGGATCCGGGAGTCCCGGTAGTGCCGTTCCACCTCGGCGTCGCGCAGGTAGCCGAAGCCGCCGTGCAGTTGCAGTGCCGCGTCGACCACCTCGGCGCACGCCGCGACCGCCACGTTCTTCGCCATCGCCACCTCGGTCACCACCGGCTCGCCCGCCGCCACCCGGGCGGCCACCTCGTGCACGTACGCCCGGGCGGCCTCGGCGCGCGTGTGCATCACCGCGAGCCGGTGCCGGACGAGCTGCCGGCTGGCCAGCGGACGCCCGAAGGTCGACCGGTCCCGGCACCAGCGGGTGGCCAGCTCGACGCAGCGCTGCGCGGTCGCGGACGCCTGCGTCGCCAGCGAGAGCCGTTCGGCGGCGAAGTGCTGCATGATCGCCAGGAAGCCGGTGTGCTCCTCGCCGATCCGGTTCCCCACCGGCACGCGGACGTCGACGAACGACAGCTCGGCGGTATCCGAGCAGTGCCAGCCGAGCTTCTCCAGCCGGCGCCCGACGGTGAAGCCGGGCGTCCCCTTGTCGATCACCAGCAGGGAGAGCCCGCTGCCGGTGGAGACGGCGGTGGTCACGAAGTCCGCCCGGATCCCGCTGGTGATGTAGGTCTTCGACCCGTTCACCACGTAGTGGTCACCGTCGCGGCGGGCCCTGGTGCGGATGCCGGCCACGTCGGAGCCACCGTCCGGCTCGGTGACCGCCAGAGCGCCGATCGTCGTCCCGGCGAGGGTGGGCCGGACGTACCGATCGATCAGGTCGTCGTTGCCGGAGGAGAGGATGTGCGGCAGTGCGATCCCGTGCGTGAACAGGGCCGCGACCAGGCCGGACGACCCGCCGGAGCGGATGATCTCCTCGGTCACGATGATCGAGTCCAGCAGGTCGCCGCCGCTGCCGCCGACCGACTCTCCGAAGCCGACGCCGAGCAGGCCGACCTTCGCCGCGGTGGCGTGCAGCGTGCGGGGGACCTCGCCGGCCCGCTCCCAGTCGTCCAGGTGCGGCAGCACCTCGCGGGTCACGAAGGCGCGGGTGAGCTCGCGCAGCTGCCGTCGTTCCGGTGTGTCCACGAGGGTCATCGGGCCAGCTCCGGAGCCGGCAGGTCGACGATCCGGGCGCGGAGCAGCTCACCGAGCGCCTTGGCCTGCGGGTCGAACCGGGTGGAGGCGGCCACCCCCTGCCCGAGCAGCCCCCGGATCACGAAGTTGACCGCACGCAGGTTCGGCAGCTCGTACCGCTCCACGCGCAACGAGGCGGTCTCCGGCAGCAGCTCGGCCAGCCGCTCGACGGTCAGCCAGCCGCGCAGCCAGTCCCAGGTCGCGTCGGTCCGCGCCCAGACGCCGAGGTTCGCGTCGCCGCCCTTGTCGCCGGAGCGTGCCCCGACCACCTCGCCGAGCGGCCCCCGCCGGGTGGGTTGAAAGGACGGGGCCCCGCTTAACGCCTCGTGTTGTACCGGGGGCCCTTCCAAACAGGTCACCGTCGGCGGGGCGATCGGCACCCGTACCCCGTCGGGCAGCACCGCGACGTGCGCCACCTCCGCCTGTGGCACGACGTCCGCCGTGAACACCCCGTACGGCGTCGCGTCGCCGGGCAGCGTGGTCAGCGTGCAACCGGGGTACGAGGCCAGGGCCAGTTCCACCGCGGCGGCCGAGAACGCCCGCCCGGCCCGCGCCCGGTCGCCGTCCCGCAGGTGTACGTGCAGCAGCGCGCTCGCCGACTCGGTGTCGGTCGCGTCCACGTGGTCGGTACGGGCGAGCGTGAACTCCAGCCCGTCCTTGCCGACCGCCTCCTCGATCTGTCCCCGCACCAGGGCCGCCTTCGCGGGGATGTCCAGCCCGCACAGGACGAACGTCATCGAGTTGCGGAAGCCACCGAGGTTGTTGACACCGACCTTGAGGGTGCCCGGCGGGGGAGTGCCCCGGACGCCGTCGACGCGTACCCGGTCCGGCCCGTCCTGGCTCAGCCGCACGGTGTCGAGGTGCGTCACCACGTCCGGCCCGAGGTACGCGGGCGCACCCACCTCGTACAGCAGTTGGGCGGTGACCGTCTCGACGGTGACCGCGCCGCCGGTACCGACGTGCTTGGTGATGACCGAGGAGCCGTCCGGGTGCAGCTCGGCGACCGGGAACCCGGGCCGGTGACCACCGTCGGGCAGCTCCGTGAAGAAGCTGAAGTTGCCCCCGGTCACCTGGGCGCCGCACTCCAGCAGGTGCCCGGCGACCGTCGCCCCGGCCAGCGCGTCGAGGTCGTCGCGCCCCCACCCGAACCGGGCGATCCCCGGACCCACCACCAGGGACGCGTCGGTCACCCGGCCGGTCACCACGACGTCCGCCCCGGCGTCCAGGCAGGCGGCGATGCCGAACGCGCCCAGGTACGCGTTCGCGGTCAGCGCGTCCGGCCGCTGGAGAGCGTCCCCCTCGACGTACGCGACCCGCGCGTCCAGCCCGAGTCGCTCCGCGAGCGACCCGATCGCGGCGGCCAGCCCGGCGGGGTTCAGGCCGCCTGCGTTGGTCACCAGCCGCACGCCCCGGTCCAGCGCGGTCCCGAGGGTGCCCTCAAGCTGCCGGAGGAAGGTCTTCGCGTACCCGAGTGACGGGTCGCGCATCCGGTCGCGGCCGAGGATCAGCATGGTCAACTCGGCCAGGTAGTCCCCGGTGAGCACGTCCAGCTCGCCGCCGTCGAGCATCTCCCGCCAGGCGGTCGACCGGTCGCCGTAGAAGCCGGAGGCGTTGCCGACGCGCAGCACGCCGCTCATGCCGGCACTCCGCTGCCCCGCGGTTCGCGGCCGGCACCGGGTGGACCAGCGAAGGCCTGCGCCACGTCGAGCCACGCGTCGGCGACCGGGCCGGTGGCGACGAGAGCCAGGTCGGCGCGGTGCCGTCGCTGGGTGACCAGCAGGCAGAAGTCCCGCACCGGACCGGTGACCCGGTCGGTGGCGTCGGCCGGGCCGTACGCCCAGGTGTCGCCGTCGGGGGCGGAGAGTTCGACCCGCACCGGCGCCGTCGGCACCGGACGGCCGTGGGCGGCGAAGCCGTGCCCGAGCGTACGGACGCCGAGGTGCGCGACGTGTCGCAGGCGGGCGGTGGCCGGGCGGGTGACGCCGAGCGCGTCGGCGACGTCCTCGCCGTGCGCCCAGGTCTCCATGATCCGGGCGGTGACCATGGAGGCGGGCGACATGCGGGTGCCGTACCACGGGATCTTCTCGTCGGGCGGCGCGGCGGCGAGCGCGGCGGCCAGCGTGGCGCGGCCGGCCCGCCACCGGGGCAGCAGGTCGGCGGGCGGGGCCAGGAACTCCTCCGCGCCGGCGTCGACCAGGCGGCTCGGGTCGGGCGTGGCGGTCACCGAAGCGAAGAACGACTCCACGTCGGAGGCGGCCAGTAGCGCGACGTGATCGGTCCAGGCGAGGTGCGCGATCTGGTGCCCCACCGTCCATCCGGGAGCCGGCGTGGGTCGCGCCCAGTCCCCCGGTGGTCTGCCGGCGACCAGGGCGTCCAGGTGCTCGGACTCGTCGGTCAGGTCCGTGAGCAGGTCCTTCAGGTCGACCATGGTGCCTCCGGGGGTTGCGGGCGGCCGGTCAGCGAGGGTGGGGCGGGAGGTCCTCGGTGGTGAGGTCCCCGGGGGTCAGCACGATGGCGAGCTGGCGCTTCCAGGTGTGCAGCAGCGCGGCACGGCGGGACGAGTCGTCACTCAGCAGGTTGGCCACGCCGAGCCCGCGCAGCAGGTCGAGGGTCGCCTGGACCGCCTCCCGTACGCCGGGCCGGCGCTCGTCGACGCCGAGCAGGCCGACGGTCAGCCGGTGCATCTCGCGGCCGACCCGGGCTTCCAGCGGTACCAGGGCCTCGCGCAGCTCCCGGTCGGTGCGGGCGGCGACCCACAGCTCCAGGGCGGCGACGAAGAGCGGCCCGGTGAAGGCCGCACCGAGCAGGTCGATGACCCGGTCCAGCCGCTGCGGGCCCGCCGGCAGGGTCTCCGCCTCGGTGCGCAGCTCGTCGGCCCGCCGCTCGGCCAGGTGTGCGACCGCCGCGGTCACCAGTGCGGCCTTGGTGGGGTAGTGGTGCAGTTGGGCGCCGCGGGAGACGCCGGCCCGGGCCGCGACCACGGTCGTCGTGGTGCCCGACCAGCCGTGCTCCACCAGGCACTCGACGGTCGCCTCCAGCAGCCGGGCCTGGGTGGCGCGGCTGCGTTCCTGTTGAGGGACACGGGTCGATGCGGTGGGCACGGGGACAGCGTGCCGTGGGCCAAACAAACAGTCAAGACTGATTTTTTTCTTCCGCCACGGCACCACCGGGCCTCACTCCGGGCACTCGCACCCCGCAGCGAACGACTTCCGGTGATTACCAGCGCCCTCACCCGGCCGCCGCCCATGATGCTGCTATATGCCTGCTCCCGTCTATGGAAGCCGACGACAACGCGGACCGGCAGTTCCTCGGGACCAATCGCTTCGTACCGGACGAACACGCGGATACCCGCAACGCCCACCCGGCGACATCAGAGGCATCGCCCGTTTCCCGACGCGTCAGTCACTCCGTGGAGAACCGTCCGGCATGTCGCACGTGATGTCCCCAGGGTGAGATGTCGAAAGGATCTCCTGTGACCGCTCGCAAGGTGTTCCACTCGGTCTTCGCCGTGGCGCTCGCTCTCAACGTGGCTCTGGTGGCCGGGCCCGCGGGAGCGCGTGCGCCGGCCGTGCCCGCCGACGTGTGCGCGAACCCTGCCGGACGGCAGGCGGACGCGACCGGAGGCGCCTTCATGGTGGCCGCCGCCCACCCGCTCGCCGCGCAGGCGGGGTGCCGCATCCTCGCCAAGGGCGGCCGGGCCGCCGATGCCGCGGTGGCCGTGCAGGCCGTCCTGGCCGTGGTCGAGCCGCACGCCTCGGGGCTCGCCGGGGGCACCCTCATCAACCACTGGGACGCGGACGATCGCGACATCAGGTTCTTCGACGGCATGGCTCGGGCACCGCAGAAGGTGACGGAAAATCTGAGAACGCCGACGGAGGAGGAGCGCAGGGCTCTGCGGACCGACCGTTTCCCCACCGCGGCGTCCGCAACCGGGCGGTCGTTCGCGGTTCCGGGCACGCTTCGGGTGCTGGCGACCGTGCACGGGGAGTTCGGTGAACTTCCGTGGGACGAACTCTTCGACGACGCCATCCGGCTCGCCGCCGAAGGCTTTCCGATGTCCGCGAACCTGCACAGTGGCTTCGAGGAACGGTTCAACGGTCGGAAAAGGTGCAACTATCCGGACCTCCGCCCTCGGTACTGCAACGGTGACGAGCCGAAACCGGTGGGGACGACCATCCGCAATCCGGAGATCGCCGAGGTCCTGCGTGAGGTGCGGGACGGGGGTGCCACCGCCTTCTACGATCCGGACGGCACCATCGCACCGGCCATCGTGCAGCACGTGACCGGCGGTGAGATCAAGCTCAAAGGCAACACGGCTGGGCCCGTCGTGATCCCCAGCCTCATGACGGCGGAGGACTTCGGCGACTACACGCCGGTGGAGCGGACCGAGGTGTGCCGCGATGCGTTCGGCGCGACGGTGTGCACCTCGCCGCCTGCGGCGTTCGGGGGAATCTCGGTCCTGCAACAGCTCGGGCTGCTCGAACGCGGTCAGGTGGGCAGGACGAAGCCCGGATCCCCGGATCGCATCCACCTGTCGGTCGAGGCCAGCCGGCTCTCCAACCTCGACCGTCGCGCCTATGTCGGTGATCCGGAGTTCCACGGGGTGCCGGTGGAGGGAATGCTGGAGGGCCGCTATCTCGACTCGCGATTCGGCCTCATCGACCCGGAACGCGCGGTCAACCCCGTGGAACCCGGGGACCCCCCGGGCATACCGCCGCCGGCGCCTCAGGTCGGTGACGAGCCCACCACCATCGACGTCGGCGACCCGACGAGCAACGTCAGTATCGTCGACGCGCAGGGCAACGCGATCTCGATGACGACGACCAACAACAGCCATTTCGGGTCGCACCTCGAGGCGCGCGGCATCATCCTCAACAACGCCCTGAACAACTTCACCGACACCTCGTCGGTCTCACCCGGCAAACCGGTCAACGTCCTCCAGCCGAACAAGCGCCCCACGGCCTCGATGGCGCCGACGCTGGTCCTCGACGAGGACGGCCGGGAACTCCGTCTCGTGGTGGGTGCTGCCGGCGGTTCGCACATTCCCGACTACGTGGTACAGACCCTGGTCGGGGTGCTCGTCGACGGCCAGTCTCCCGCCGAGGCGATCGACCAGGGGCACTACAGCGGGCAGGACCTCACCCGCGACTGTGACGGGGTCAGAGGGGCTCCCTCGGAGCTCGAGGCCGGCAGACGGGTCGCCGTGCGACTCAGCACCCTCGTGGAGCGGGAGCACCCGTGTCCCCGACTGATCGCGCTGGACAGCGGCCTCACCGCCATCCAGGTGCGCGGGGACCAGCTACTGGGTGCGGCGGACCAACGGCGCGACGGGGCTGCGGTCGGCGGGTGACCCGTCCGGGAGTGTCGCACTCCGAACGGCACGGATTCACCTCGGTGGGGTGAGGGCTCCTCACCCCACCGGACGCCACGATCGAGATTGGCGTTGGTTCCGAGATCGCGTCAGGGAGGAATTCGCCATGAGCAGCACGGGCGGAGGTGATCAGTCCGCGCCGGACCGGCGGACTGACCAGGACAGGTATCGCGGCCAGGCTCCGGTCGCGACACCTGGCGCCAGCGCGCTGCCGCAGCAGCAGATGTTCGCGTGGCGGAGACGGGCGCTCGACCAACAGTTGCCCTCCGCCGGGTTTCCCGCCGGCTCCGCCAGGCCGTCCCTGCTCTACCTGTGGGCGACCATGGTCCTGTCCGCGGCGATCGTGCTGGGGTTCGCGGTCCACAGCCAGCGGGCGGTGCCGCCGGCGGTGGTGGACTCGCAGCGCGACAACGTGGCGAAGGTGGCCGCCAGTACGCGGCTGAGCATCCAGCACTCCATCGACGAACTCGACCAACGGATCGCGGCGAGGGATCCGGCCATTCCCGACCCGGAGCTGCTCAAGCAGGTGGTGGGTGACGGATCGACCTGGAACGGGGCCGCGATCGTCGAGACGGCCTCCCGCCGCCCGCTGGCGACCCACGGTCCGGGGTTGCCGCTCGAACTCCTCCCGCCGGTGTTGCCGCCCAGCGGCACCTTCCCCGTCACCACCGCTGACGGCCCCGCACTGGTGCGCGGGCTCGCGCTCGACGGCTCCCGGACCCTGCTCGCGGTCCAACCGCTCGACGTGGACGAGCTGCGGCTCAACCCCAGCGCTCGGCAGGGCGTCTTCGTGCTCACGCCGGACGGCAAGAGCACCCTGATGCAGGGCGTCAGCGCCGTCGACCAGGTCCACCATCCGGTGGTCTTCCGTGGTCTGGCGGGTTCGACGTCGAGCGAGGGGCGCCCGGTCCGGGTGACCGAATGGCCCGACAAGCAGTTGGTGGTGTCCTCGGCACCCGTCGGCGAGACCGGCGTGACGTTGGCGACGATGATCGTTGCCGACGAGATGAGCGGCACCTCGCTCCCGCGCGGGGTGCTCGTCGGCGTGACGCTGCTGCTCATGGCCGTACCGAGCTTTCTCCTGATGCGGCTGGCCCTGGTCGTTCCCGTACGGTCGCTGCTCGCCCAGGCGAAGGACATAGCGTGCGGATCCGTCCCCGAGAAGCGGAGGCGGCTGTTCGTGGCCGAGGCCCATCGCATCGGCCGGGTGCTCGGTCCTTCGCCGGGCGACCCGTCCGGAGGCAGCGGGCGACGGTGGCGGCGGTGGCGGCCGACGGTGACCCAGGGCCTTGCCCTGGCCACCGTGGTGGCGCTCCTGTGGCCGGCGGCCGCTGCGGCGGCCACGCTGCGTGAGCCGGAGCCGTCACTGCCTCAGCAGCTCGTCCGGGACGAGGAGAGCCGCGCGGAGGCGGCCAGCACCCTGCTGGGCAAGGCGCTGAACAACGGTCTGCAGACCGTCATCCGTACGTCCCAGGCCGCCGAGGCCGGCAGCCCCGAGCAGGTGAAGCCCATGCTCGAGCACGAACTCGCCGACCGGCAGCGGTTCCGCAGCCTGTACCTGATCGGGGCGGACGGCAGGACGGTGGCGTCCGCCGGACGGGAGCCGCTCCGCAAGGAGCCGCTGAAGGGCGCGGCGGGCATCGACCTCGACGACAAGGTCGCGCGGCTGCCGGTGGTGTACGCGTTCCAGGTCGGGGCCAACGGCGTCGCGACCGTCGGTGAGTTCAACATCGACTACCTGCTGGAGATGCTGCGTGCGGTCGACGGACAGGTGCGGGTCGTCGACGAGGATCTGCGGACCGTGTTCGACTCGGAGGGGTTCCGGGCCTTCGAGGAGCTGGAGGGCAGCGCCCGCGGTGCGGCGGCCAGGTCGCTGGAGGGCGGAACGGTCGGCCGGGCCACGAAACCGGACGGAACTCCGGCCCTGATCGCTGCCGCCGGCCTGAACACACCCAACACGGTCAGCGGTCTCAAGTGGTCTCTCGTCGTGGAGCAGGACCTGAACGGACTACGACTCCCGCAGAGTGACGGCCGACGGTGGACGCTGCTCGTGGCCGCCGCGGCGACCGGTGTCGTGGTGCTCACGCAGGTGTGGCAGTACTTCGTGTTCGCCCGTCCACTGCGCCGGCTGGCCGCTTCGGCCGACAGGATCGATGCCGGGTCGCTCGACACACCCATCCCGCCGCAACGGCATGACGACATCGGCGCTCTGGCCGTCTGTCTGGAGGTCTGCCGGCAGGTACGCCAGGCCGGCTCGTCGCGGCTGGGCGGTGCCACCCGGTTGCGAGGCCCGGAGCACGACGCCACCGCCGTGCTTCCGGAGGTTCCGCCTCGACCTGAGCACGCCGACCGAAAGGAGAGGAGCTGACGTGGCGTACCTCTACCTCGTACTCGTTCTCTGCTGCCTGGCTCTGCTCGTCGGGGGGATCGTCGAGCAACGTAACCACTACCGCAACCTGAGCAGGATCCCGAACCGGGTCCTGATCAACGGCATCCGGGGCAAGAGCTCGATCACCCGGTTGTGCGCGGGCGCCCTCCGCGGCGGTGGTCGCACGGTGGTGGCCAAGACCACCGGCACCGCCGCACGGTTCATCTTTCCGGACGCCAGCGAGGAGCCGGTCCACCGCAAGTTCGGCATCGCGAACGTGGTCGAGCAGATCGGCATCGTCCGCCGGGCAGCCGTCTACCACCCGGACGCCCTGGTGATCGAGTGCATGGCCGTGATGCCGGCACTGCAGGAGACCAACCAGAGCAAGCTGATCCGCTCGAACATCGGGGTGCTCTGCAACGTCCGCGAGGATCACCTCGCCGAGATGGGACCCACGCTGGACGACGTCGCGCGATCATTGAGCAGGTCCATGCCGGTGGGCGGGATCTGCATCACCGCCGAGCGCGACCGGCTGGACATCCTGCAGGAGGAGGCGGACCGACGCGACTGCCACCTCATCGCCATCGACCCCGAGTCGGTCACCGACAAGGAGATGGACGGCTTCGGGTGGATCACCTTCAAGGAGAACGTCGCGATCGCCCTGGCCGTGGCCGATCAGTTGGGCGTCGATCGGCACAGCGCCCTCAAGGGCATGTGGGAGGCGCCTCCCGACCCCGGCGCGCTGTCCGTGGCGCGGGTCATGAGCGGTGGGAAGAAGCTCCGGTTCGCGAACATCTTCGCCGCCAACGACCCGGAGTCCACCCTGATGAACATCCAGCAGTTGCAGGACCAGCGGCTCATCACCCGTCCCCTGACGATGGTCATCAACTGCCGGCCGGACCGAATCGAACGCAACGGGCAGATGGGCGACATGAGCGGGCGGGTGCAGCCGGAGAGGATCGTCCTCATCGGCGAGGTCACCAAGAGCGCGCGAATGCGCGTGCCGGCGGAGCTTCAGGACCGCATCGTCGACATCGGGGGCAAGCTGGCTCCCGATTCCCTGCTGGCGGCCGTCACGGAGGCCACACCGGCCGACTCCTCGATCGTCGCCGTCGGCAACATCCACGGACAGGGCGAAGTGCTGATCCACGAACTGGCGGGTCTGCCGGGTTGGACCTGCGAGGACGGGTCACCATCCGCCTCCATGCTCCAGAACCCGACCGGGGAAAGGATCGAACGATGAACTTCGGTGGTGAACTCAGCGCTCAACTCGCGACCGCGAGCCTCGGTATCGGCCTGGTGTTCGCGCTGCTCTGCTACCTGGCCACGAACCTCTCGCCCGGTGGCATGATCACACCGGGCTGGATCGCCCTGACCCTGATCGAGGACCAGCTGCAAGCGGTGATCATCTTCGGGATGACGATCCTGACCTACCTGCTCACTCTCGTGCTCCAGCGGGTGGTCATCCTCTACGGCAAACGGCTCTTCGCCGCGATCGTGCTGCTCAGCGTGCTGTTGCAGCTCACCCTGTTCGTCATCGTGCAACGGGACCTGCCGCTGCTGTTCGCCCACCAGACGCTGGGCTTCGTCATTCCGGGCCTGATCGCCTACCAGCTGGTTCGCCAACCGCCGAAGGCGACCGTCCTGGCGACCGTCGTGGTCACCGGCATCACGTTCGGCCTGGCGTACAGCGGGGTCGTGGCGGGCTTCGTGCCGGTGACGTGATCCCGGCCTCCGCGAGTGTCGACAGCGGTCGGCCGGGTGCCCGGTGGGCGCCCGGCCGACGAACGTCGCGAGGTCAGCTGGAGTAGCCGCGCTCGGCGATCCAGTCGGCCATGTCGTCGTCACGCATCCAGTAGTGCGCTTCAGGGTCGTAGGGATCAGATCAGTTCCCCGGCCCTCGCCGAGCGGTTACCCGGGGCGGAATTCCGAAAACGCCTCGCCGCGGCGGGTGAAGGAGCAGAATGGCCCCCCGCTTCCCGTGGGCCACCTCCGAGCGGAGGTGACCGCCGACATTCGTCACTCCGAGTGACAACTCGGTGAGCGCTGGTAGCGTCCGAAGGTGAGCCTCCGTCGCGGTCGACAGGCTGCGCGGGCAGCGCAACGGCCTCCCGCAGCCAGCGGTAGAAGAGTTGGATGTGGGTAAGCCACCCTGTCCGATCACTCCGCGCAGTAACACCGAGGAGGAATCGTGCAGGACAAATACGAGAACTCAGGTGGCACCCGGTGGCGGCGCTTCGCCGCGATGACGGTGCCGGTCGCCGCCGTGGCGACCGCCGTCGTCTTCGGCATCGGGAACGGCGCGGTGGCGGCCTCGTTCGCGGTGTCCAACCAGACCTTCAAGGTCTCGGCCACCGAACTGCGCGGCGAGGGCTTCGTCCAGTACGGGGGGATCGCCCAGGAGGTGGACGGCACGGGGAACCCGGTGGCGGTGACGGGCATCCGCGAGGCGGAGATCGTGGATCTCTGCCAGTCGGTCAAGACGCCCGGCGCTCCCGTGGTCCTGAAGATCACGGCCGGTGGCGACGGCAGACCGGCCACCGCCAGCGATCTGGTGATCGACGTGGTGTCGCTGGAGGGAGACGTGGTGTTCCGGGACATCAACATCGGGCAGGACGCATCGACGCTGGAGGGCGGCCCCCCGGGCGCGAGGGGCGAACCGGGGGCTTTCGGCCAGCAGGCCGAGGGGGTCACCATCACGAATCTCCGCCAGGTGGCCCGGGCGATCGAGGCGGAGAGGTTCAATCTCCGCGGGCTCAAGTTGAAGGTCGACGTCGGGGAAGCCGCGAAGGAATGCTTCTGAGCCTGGCAGGAGGTGCACGTGGCAGGTGACAGACCGCCTCGGGTCCGGTTCAACCGGTACCTCGGTCCCGGGGACACCTTCCGTCGCTGGCGACGGAGCCGGCCGTTCTGGGGTGGGCTCCTGACGGGTCTCGCCGGTCTGGAGATCTTCACTACGACCCAGATGTCGTTCAGCACCATCACTCTCCAACTCCGACCGACCGGCTTCCTGTCCTGGCTCATACCCGTCATCCTGTTCGCGTGCGGGCTCCTGATGTGGATCACTCCGCAGCAGCGGACCTTCTACGCGGTGGTCGCCGTGGTGGCTGCGGTCTACAGCCTGATCGGGGTCAACCTCGGCGGATTCCTCCTCGGTACGGTGCTCGGCACCATCGGCGGCGGCCTCGGGTTCGCCTGGATGCCGGGTGTGCGGTCGGTCGGGGAAGCGCCGTCCGAGGGTGTGGCGGCCGACGACGGCGCGGACGCCGACGGCGAGCCGGACCCGGACCCGTCCACCGACGATCGGGCGCATCCTGACCAGGGCGTCGACCCGGGCCGGGACGCCCCGGCCCACGGTGACACCGCCGTCAGGGGACCGGGCGCGGGCAACCGGCCTCCGCGTGACAGCTGATGGCGAGCAAGGACAGCCGGCGGGTGGCTCAGCCGACGGTGTCCTCGGCGCCCTGGCAACGGGACCTGCCGATCGTCGCCGTGCTCCTGGGACTCCTCGGCCTCTCCGCCGCGGCGACGCTGACCGCACCCGGATCCGCCCGGGCCTGCGCCCCGACTCCGCCGTCGGCCGGCACGTCCGCTTCTCCGCCGAGAACTCCGTCGGCGGACTGCGCCACGGCTTCCCCCGCCCCCTCCACCGGTGGCCCCGAGCCGACGCCGTGGCCGCGGATCGCCCTCGATCCGGGGCAGCCGCTGGTGGCGGCCGATCCCCGGCGGCTGAGCGGATCCCGAATGACGATGACCGACCTCCGACTCGAGGGCGTCGTCGACCTGCCCACCGCTGACGGCCCCCTGACCGTCTTCAAGTTCACCGTGCAGCGCGCGGTGGTCGACGACTTCCGCCTGGACGCGTCCAGCCCGGCAGGGCCGACGCGCCGGTCCCCGGCGCCGGCGGGCCGGTTGACCGTGCAGGACGGGGCCGCCTTCTACGCCACGCGTCTCGTCGGCCGTCTGCTGGACATCGAGATCACCCTCCGGCCCGACCTGCCCGTGCCCGATCCCCTCGGCGCGCGGCGGTACGCCTCGGCGACGCTGACCGAGCCGGCCATCGACGTGGCCTTCATCAAGGGTGGCGTGGTCCGTACCGGTGCGACCCTCGACCGCGCGGGCGCGACCGCGATACCCCCACGAAGGCGTGGTGGTGGCTGATAGACAGGAGGTATGTGGCGACCGGGACATGGCCGTCGTCGGTACGCCGGGTCCGGCGAGCCGGCCGGTCGGCGCTCCTGCCGGACGGCGCTCGCGCTTCTGCTCGTCGTGGTGGCCGCCGTCGGCCTCGACCGCTCGGCCACCGGGGCCACACCGTCCGCGACGGCGCACCGTGAGGCCCGTCTCGTCGTCCTCTCCGACGTCGACCCGCGGATCCTCACCGACATCAGGTACGCGACGGCGCACAACTTCGTGGGCCGGCCGATCGCCGGCTACTCCGAACCGCTCTGCCTGCTCACCCGTACGGCGGCCGAGGCGCTGCGGCGCGCGCAGGACGCCGCGCTCGCCCACGGGCGCAGCCTCAAGGTGTACGACTGCTACCGCCCGCAGCGGGCCGTCGACGAGTTCGTGGAGTGGGCCCGGCAACCCGGGCCGGGCCGGATGCGGGCCGAGTTCCATCCCCGGGTGGCGAAATCGGACCTCTTCGCCAAGGGCTACATCGGTGCGCCGACGTCCCACAGCGGAGGCAGCACCGTCGACCTCACCCTGGTCGACGTGCCGCCCCGCAGCCAACCGGCGTTCGACCCGGGACAGCCGCTGGTGTCCTGCATCGCGCCACCACAGCAACGGTTCGCCGACAACAGCGTCGACATGGGCACCGGCTTCGACTGCTTCGACCCTCTCGCGCACACCGGGTCGAAGGAGGTGACCGGCGCGGCGCGGGACAACCGCCGCATGCTCGGGCGGCTGATGTCCGACGCCGGTTTCGTCAACTACGACAGCGAGTGGTGGCACTTCCGGTACCGCGACGAGCCATGGCCGGGCCGGTACTTCGACCTGCCGGTGGCCCGGTCCTCGACGCGCTGACCGGTGGCGTCGGCACGTCCGGCCCGGACCGTGGAGCGGTCCGGGCCGGGAAGGTGTCGTACGGGTCAGACGCGAGCTCGGCGGGCCAGGCGCTCCGGGTCGAGGATGATGATGCTCTTGCCGTCCAGCCGGAGCCAGCCGCGCGAGGCGAAATCGGCCAGAGCCTTGTTGACGGTCTCCCGGGAGGCGCCGACGAGCTGGGCGATCTCCTCCTGGGTGAGGTCGTGCGTGACGCGCAGGACGCCCCCGTCCCGGGTGCCGAAGCGGCCGGCCATCTGGAGCAGGTTCTTCGCGACCCGGCCGGGCACGTCGGTGAAGATCAGGTCGGCCAGCGAGTCGTTGGTCCGGCGCAGCCGCCGGGCCAGCACCCGCAGCAACTGCTCGGCGATCTCCGGCCGGTTGTTCAGCCACGGGCGCAGGGCCTGCTTGCGCAGCCGCACCAGGCGGGTGTCGGTCACCGCCGTGGCGGTCGCCGTACGCGGACCGGGGTCGAAGAGCGACAGCTCACCGACCATGTCCGACGGCCCCATGACCGCGATCAGGTTCTGCCGGCCGTCCGCCGCCCGGCGGCCGACCTTGATCTTGCCGGACAGCAGGATATAGAGACTGTCGCCGGGCTCGCCCTCGTTGAAGACGATCTCGCCCTTGCGGACCTCGATCGTCTCCATCTCCTTGGCGAGCGCCTCGGCAGCCTCCGGGTCGACGCCCTGGAAGATCCCGCTGCGGGCCAGTACCTCGTCCATCGCGCACCTCCGCCTGCGCGTGCCGTCTTATCGGCCGGGTCCGCCGTCCGCTGATCCCTCGCGCGTCGCCAGTCTAGGCGCACGTGAGCGGCAATCAGAGGTGCACCCCTGGAATCTTGATCGTTGGACGTAACCCCCCGGACGCCTCCGGGCAGTACCATCGCGCGCCCGCCCGGGTGCCGAGCCCCGCACGAAGGCGCAGGTCGTAGGGTCAGCACGTGCTGAGCGACCCCTTGCTGACCACCCGCCACGAGGACGGGCGGGACGTGCCGATGCTGGTCTGGCGCCTCGCGCATCCGCTACTCAGCGTAAGCTCCGCCCCGCTCGGCGGTGGGCTCGGCCCGCGGAACTGGGTGGTCAACGCGACCGTGCCGATGTCGTACGACCGGGACGACCCGGCCGACCACCTGGCCCGGCTCGCCGACCAGCTCGGCCTCGGCGGCCCCGGGGTCGGCCTGCTCACCGGCGTCGACGTGGCGGAGGTGGTCGGCCGCGCCGACGGCGGCGTCCGGGTCTGGGTCACCGTCGGGCTGGGCACCCCGGTTCAGGCGGCCGCGCCCGCGCCGGCGGCGCTGGCCCAGCGGGTGGGGACGGTCAACATCGTGGCGTACGTCCCGGCCCGGCTCTCCGTCGCGGCTCTGGTCAACGCCGTGGCGACGGCGACCGAGGCGAAGGTCCAGGCCATCGCCGAGCTCGGGCTGCCCGGCACCGGCACGCCGACCGACGCGGTCACCGTTCTGTGCCCGGCCGACGGGCCGGAGTCGGCGTACGGCGGACCACGCTCGACCTGGGGCGCGCCGCTCGCCCGGGCGGTGCACGCCGCTGTCACCGCCGGTGGCGCCGGCACCGTGGTCCCGTGGTCGGACCGGTTGGCGGGCTGAAATCTCGACCCGATCGGCTCTCGTGGGCGCGTCGACCAACCGGTAGGGTCGCGGGCGATGTACTCTGCCGCCCCTCTTCCGACCCGCCCGCGTCGCCGCCTGGTGCTCGCGGCGGGTGTGCTGCTGTCGGTCCTGCTCGCCACCGGCTGCGCCGGGGGCGAGCCCGAAGGCGGCGCGGTCTGGCAGCCCGGGGCGGGTGGCGGTGACACCGGCGCCCCGGTCACCCCGAGCGGCGCCCCCGAACCGGCCGACGCGGCGGCGATCTCCCTCTCCGCGACCGGCGACATCATCATGGGCAACGCGCCGAACCGGCTGCCCGCCAACGGCGGCAAGGGCTTCTTCGACTCGGTCAAGAAGGCGCTCGCGGCCGACCTGGTCATGGGCAACCTGGAGGAGCCGCTCACGGTCGACACCGGCACCGGCAAGTGCGGTCCCAACTCGACCCGCTGCTTCCAGTTCCGGGCCCCGCCGGAGTACGCGGCGCACCTCAAGGACGCCGGGTTCGACCTGCTCAACCAGGCCAACAACCACGGCTACGACTTCGGGCCGAAGGGCTACGAGAACACCCAGGCGGCCCTGGAGAAGTACGACCTCGCGCACACCGGGGCGCCCGGCCAGATCACCGTGGTCGACGTCAAGGGCGTGAAGGTCGCGGTGGCCGGCTTCTCCTCGTACGTGTGGTCCAACCCGCTGACCGACATCGCCGCGGCCAGGAAGGTGATCGCCGAGGCGGCCGGCATGGCCGACGTGGTGGTCGTACAGGTGCACATGGGCGCCGAGGGAGCGGCCATGACGCGGGTCGAGCCGGGCACCGAGATGTTCCTCGGCGAGAACCGGGGCGACCCGGTGAAGTTCTCCAAGGCGATGATCGACGCCGGGGCGGACCTGATCGTCGGGCACGGACCGCACGTGCTGCGCGGCATGGAGTTCTACAAGGGCCGGCTGATCGCGTACAGCCTGGGCAACTTCGCCGGCGGGGGCAACTCGCTCAACAACGACGGCCGGCTCGGCTGGGGCGGGGTGCTCAAGGTGTCGTTGGAGCCGGACGGGACGTGGGCCGGCGGCTCGTTCGTCTCGACGTACATGAATGACGCCGGCAAGCCGACGATGGACCCGGACGACCGGGGTCTCGACCTGGTACGGGACCTGAGCGCCGACGACTTCCCGAAGACCGCGGCGACGTTCGACGACTCCGGGACGATCACCCCGCCGGCCGGCGGCTGAACCACGGACGCGGCGCCGCCCACCGCCCGCACCGCCGCGTGGACGCGGCAACCGGTCGGTCCGGCGACGTAGGCTGGCCGGCGTGACCACCAGCTCCACTCGCGCCGGCGAGACCGACCTCGGTCGTACCCGCCGTGCCCGGCGCATCGGCCGGGTGCTGACCGAGACCCACCCCGACGCGCACTGTGAACTCGACCACTCCAACGCCCTGGAGCTCGCCGTCGCGACGATCCTCTCCGCGCAGTGCACGGACAAGAAGGTCAACGAGGTCACCCCGAAGCTCTTCGCCCGCTACCCGAGCGCCGCCGACTACGCGGGGGCCGACCGGGGCGAGATGGAGGAGCTGATCCGGCCGACCGGCTTCTACCGCAACAAGACCGACTCCCTGCTCAAGCTCGGCCAGGCGCTCGTCGAGCGGTACGACGGCCGGGTGCCCGGCCGGCTCGCCGACCTGGTGACGCTCCCCGGCATCGGCCGCAAGACCGCCAACGTCATCCTCGGCAACGCCTTCGACGTCCCCGGGATCACCGTCGACACCCACTTCCAGCGGCTCGTGCAGCGGTGGCGGCTCACCTCCGAGACCGACCCGGTCAAGATCGAGCACGCGATCGGCGCGCTGTTCCCCAAGCGCGACTGGACGATGCTGTCGCACCGGATCATCTTCCACGGGCGACGGGTCTGCCACGCGCGCAAGCCCGCCTGCGGCGCCTGCACGCTGGCGAAACTCTGCCCGTCGTACGGCACCGGCCCGACCGAGCCCGCCGCGGCGGCGAAGCTGCTCAAGGGCCCCCGCGCCCGGGACCTGGCGGTCGCCGCCGGGGTCGACCCGGAACTGGTGCCCGCCCAGGCCGCCGTGGCGGACGTGCCGTGAGCAAGCGACTCGCCCTGCTGCTCGTCCCGGCGCTGCTCGCCGTCGCGGGCTGCACGACCTCCACCGACACCGGGGAGGCGACCACCAGCCGGGAGAAGGCAGCGAGCAGCCGACCCTCGCCGTTCGCCGACTGCGCCGACCTCGGCACCCCGCCCCCCTCCGCCGCACCGGCCGCGTCGACCGCACCGGCCGAGGGCGCACCGGCCGGCCCCGGCGTGGGGAAGGCGCTGCCCGACCTGACCCTGACCTGTTTCACCGGCGGCACGCCGGTGGCCCTGCGGGACGTACGCGGCCCGGCGGTCATCAACGTGTGGGCGTCCTGGTGCCCGCCGTGCCGTAAGGAGCTGCCCGCGTTCCAGCGCCTGAGCGAACGCGCCGCCGGCCAGCTGCGGGTGCTCGGCGTCAACAGCCGGGACGGCCGTGAGGCCGCGCAGTCCATCGGTGAGGACTTCGGCGTCCGCTTCCCGGTCGTGGTCGACCAGGGCGAGGCGTTCCAGCGGGCGCTGGAGCGCAACGCCATCCCCCTGACCGTCTTCGTGGACGGGCGGGGCACCGTCCGGCACGTCGACGCCTCCGGAGCGCTGGACGACACCCGCCTCGCCGAGCTGGTCCGCCGGCACCTGGACGTGGCGGTGCCGGCGTGACGCGGCAGCCGCCCGATTGGTTCGACCCGCTGCTGACCCGGCTCGGCAGCGCGCGCACCGAGGACTTCACGCGGCTGGCCACCCCGGAGACCGGGGGTCGGGAGAGCGCGGTGCTGGTGCTGCTCGGCGAAGAGCCCGGCGTCGGCCCGGACGTGCTGGTCCTCCAGCGAGCCGCCACCCTGCGCAATCACGCCGGCCAGCCGGCCTTCCCCGGCGGCGCGGCCGACCCCGGTGACGCCGACGCCGCCGCCACCGCCCTGCGCGAGGCGAACGAGGAGGTCGACCTCGACCCGACCAGCGTCACCGTCCTCGCCGAGCTGCCGAAGCTCTGGATACCGGTCAGCGACTTCGTGGTGACCCCGGTCCTCGCCTGGTGGCACGAACCGCACCCGGTGCACCCCCGGGAGCCGGCCGAGGTGGCGCACGTGGCCCGGCTTCCGGTCGCCGAGCTGGTGGACCCGGAGAACCGGATGCGCGTACGCCACCCCAGTGGCTGGATCGGTCCCGCGTTCTCCGCCCGGGGCATGCTGGTCTGGGGGTTCACCGCCGGGGTGATCTCCACACTCCTGGAGATGGGCGGTTGGGCCCGACCGTGGCCGCGTGGCCGGGTGGTCGAACTGCCGCCCACCGGGGCGGATCCGGCGCCGTCGGCGGGCACCGACGTGGTCGACGAGACGCGCGTCCGCTGATCCGGCCGTCACCCCCGCCAGCTCGGGGGATGCCGGTGCGCCGAACGGACGGTCACCTTCCGCAAGCGATGGTCATCTCACCGGCCGTGTGCCCGTACGCTTGACGGGTGTCCGCCGTGGATCTCGTACTGCTGCTGCTCATGCTCGTGTTCGCCATCAGCGGATATCGCCAGGGCTTCGTCATCGGGGTGTTGTCCTTCTCCGGCTTCTTCCTGGGGGCGCTGGTCGGGTTGCAGCTCGGGCCGCTGATGGCCCAGCAGTTCGTCGACAGCGGCACACGTGTGCTGATCTCCCTGGTCGCGGTCTTCGGGCTGGCGGTGGTCGGCCAGGCGCTCGCCGGCTGGCTCGGCTCCCACCTGCGCAAGACGATCACCAGTGACGTCGGGCGGCAGGCCGACGACATCGGTGGGGCCTTCGTCTCGCTCTTCGCCGTGCTCCTGGTCGCCTGGCTCGTCGCCGTGCCGCTCGGTTCGTCGTCGCTGCCGTGGCTGGCCTCCTCGGTCCGCAACAGCGCGCTGCTCACCGTGGTCGACCAGGTCCTGCCCGACCAGGCACAGGAGCTGTCCACCGCGCTGCGCGACACGGTGGACACGAACGGCTTCCCGGACGTCTTCGGCGACCTGGCGCCCACCCGTGCCCGGCAGGTGTCCCCGCCCGACCCGGCACTGGCCGGCTCCCAGGTGGTGGTCAACAGCCAGCGGTCGGTGGTCAAGGTGCTCGGCTCGGCACCGAGCTGTTCCCGCCGGATCGAGGGCTCCGGCTTCGTGTACGCGGACGACCGGGTGATGACCAACGCGCACGTGGTGGCCGGCACCCGCTCCACCGTCGTGGAGCTGAACGGCGACCGGTACGACGGCAAGGTCGTGGTCTACGACCCGGACCGGGACCTGGCCGTGCTGCACGTGCCCGGCCTGCCCGGCCCGTCCATGCGGTTCGCCGCCGGCAACGCGGGCACCGGGGCGGACGCGATCGTCCTCGGGTTCCCGCTCGACGGGCCGTACAACGCCCAGTCGGCACGCGTCCGGGACGTCGACCGGATCACCGGTCCCGACATCTACTCCGGCGGGAACGTGACCCGGGAGATCTACACGATCCGGGCGCTGGTGCAGAGCGGCAACTCCGGCGGCCCGCTGGTCTCCTCCAACGGGCTGGTGCTCGGCGTGATCTTCGCGGCGGCGGCGGACGACCCGAACACCGGTTTCGCGGTGACCGCCGCCGAGGCCCGGTCGGTCGCCCTGGCCGGCGCGGAGCGGACCCGGGCGGTCGCCACCGGCGAGTGCACCTGACCGGCAGGCGTCAGGGCGTCGCCGGCTGGCCCGCGACAGCCCGGTCCTCGCCGGTGCGGACGGGCGACAGCCGGGCCCGGCCCCACCGCACGCTCCGGTCGAGGATCGCGCGCGCCATGATCAGCACGCAGGTGCCGCCGTTGATGAACGACCCCACCACGTCGCTCGGGTGGTGCATGCCCCGGTACATGCGGGTCATCGCGACCCCCACCGGCACCAGCAGGAGCAGGGCACCCCAGGCCACCTTGGTCCGCGTGCTCCGGGCCCGCAGCACGAGCAGCAGCCCGATACCGAGGTAGAGCGCCACCGCCGCCGAGGTGTGCCCGGAGGGGAAGCTCGACGTGGGCGGGGAGACGTCCATGTGCTCCACGGCCGGGCGGCGTCGCTCGATCGCCATGGTGGTCAGCAGGAAGATCAGCGCCTGGGCGCTCACCGCGGCGCACAGGAAGATCGGCTCCCGCCAGCGGCGCAGCCGCAGCCGGAGGAACAGCGCCACCAGCACGGTCACGACCACGATCATGTGGGTGCTGGCCAGCGTGCTGAAGACCAGCGACACGTTGTTCCAACCGGACGTGCGGTCCGCCGCCAGGCCGCTGTTCACCCCGTGTTCCAGGGTGAAGGGCCAGGACCCGGCGAAGACCCGGGTGACCAGCATCCCGAGCACCACCATGACGGCGAGCAGGAGCGTCACCGGCAGCAGAACCCGCCGTACACCCTGGAGCACAGTGGAGGACATGAGCCGGCCATTACCCGATCGGTGATCTCGCCACGCCTGACGGCTCCGCCGCTCAGCCGGCACGCGTCGGTTCGTCCCCCTCGCCGGGGTCGACACCGTCCCTGGTGACCCGGACCGCCGGCAGACCGACGTGGTGGCGCCAGGTGGTGAACGCGGCGGTCGTCGCGGCCACCACGGCGACGCCGAGCAGCCAGCCGCCCACCACGTCGCTGGTCCAGTGCACCCCGAGGGCCACCCGGGTGAAGCCGGTCAGCACGACGAGGACCAGGCCGGTCCCCCAGAGCGCGGCACGCTGCACCGGCTGCCGCGCGTACGGCAGGAAGACCAGCACCAGGACGCCGGCGGCGAGGGTGGCGTTCAGCGCGTGCCCGGAGGGAAACGCGAAGCCGGCGGCCCGGGCCACCGGGTCGAGCAGATCCGGCCGGTGCCGCCCGACGAGCAGTTTCAGCAGCGGACCGAGCAGACCACCCACGACCATGGTGGTGGCCACCCAGAGCGCCAGCCGCCGGGCCTGCCGGCGGACCAGCCAGATCACCAGGACCAGCGCGGCGGCCCGCAGCGGCATCGGGCCGAACACGTCGGTCCAGACGATCAGGAACCGGGTCCAGCCGGGCCGGTCGAGCGCCCAGTCGTGCAGCGCGTCCGTCACCGTCGCGTCCCAGCGGTGCAGGGGCGACGAGGACGCCAGGACGAGCAGGGCCAGCAGTGAGAACGGCACCAGGACCAGGAAGGCCGCCGCCGAGGCCAGGGTGAGCCGCAGGCCGAGGGAGTGGTCCGGGTCGAGGCGACGCCGCCGCCACGAGGGCCGGGTGTCGGGCGGCAGGGTACGCGGACCGGACGTGCTCATGGGAGCCGTTCTACCCTGGACGCGGCTCCGTCAGACCCGGAACGGCGGAAACCCTCAGCGACCCCACAGGCGGAGCCGGCGTACCACCAGCGCGGCCCCGGTGAGCAGGGCGACCAGTACGGCGATCCCGGTCCAGAAGCGTTCCGGGGTGCTGTCGTCCTCCGCGCCGGCCGGCTGCGCCGACCACCGGGTCTGCTGACGGGGCGCGGAGAGGCCGAGCCCGTCCCGGTCGGCTCCGGCCCCCTCTGCCTGTGCCGACCCCGGAGCCGGGCCGAACCCGACCACGCCCGGCGAGGACTGGTCGTCGAGCGGGTTCCGGCCGACCGCCGGCACCTCGGCGTCCAGTGCGGCGACCGGGTCGACCATCCCGTACCCGAAGCGGTCGTCCCGGCCGGTGGGACCGATGTCCCGGGCGGTGGTGAGCAGCCGGTTGACCACGTCCCCGGCGGACATCTGCGGGTAGCGGGCCCGGATCAGCGCGGCGGTGGCGGCCACCAGCGGTGCCGCGAAGCTGGTGCCCTGCACCCGCCAGTACCCCCGGTCCGGGCGCGCGCCGACCAGGCCCGTCGCGGGCGCGGTGAGCACCGTCGCGCGGCCGGTGATCGCACCCGACCACAGGTTCTCGCTGTTGCGTTCCAGGCCGGACACCGCGACCACGCCCGGCTCCCGGGCCGGGTACCAGACCTTGCTGTCCGACGAGGTCGCCAGGTTTCCGGTGCAGGCCACCACCACGACGTCCCGGGCGAAGGCGTAGTCCAGCGCGGCGGCCAGTGCGGGACTGTCGCTGCTGCCGCCGAGGGACAGGTTGATCACGCGGGCACCGTGGTCGACGGCCCAGCGCACCCCCTTGGCGACGATCAACGCGTCGTCGTAGCGGTTCTCCGCGTCGAGGACCCGGACCGGCAGGATCCGGGCGTCGGGCGCCAGCCCGACGACTCCGCGTTTGTCGTCGTTGCGCCCGGCGATCAGGCCGGCCACCGTGGTGCCGTGCCCGACCGGGTCGGGAGCCGCCGTGCCGTCGGGCGTGACCAGGTCGACCCCGGGCAGCACCTGGCCGGCCAGGTCCGGGTGGTTGACGTCCACACCGGAGTCGATGACCGCGACGACGACGCCACGCCCGGTGGACGTACGCCAGGCGGTCTCCGCCCGCAGTTCGTCGAGCTGCCACTGCTCGTCGCGGACCTGGTCGGGGCGCTCCTTGCCGTCCGGTGCCCGACGGACCTTCGGGGCCTTTGGGGCCTTCGCGGCCCGCTGGGCGGGAACCGCACGGACCTCGGCGGCCCGTTCGGCGCGATCCGGGCGGGGTACGGCCTCCACCGGAGCGACCGGGCCGGCGACGGACGCGACGGTGGCCGCCACGCCCAGGAAGGCCCGGACGGCGAACCGTCGAGCGGCCGGCGGAGCGCTGTGCCGCACCCTGGTCACATCATCAGCCATTCATCGCGACGCAAACATGACGATGGGAGATTACCGGTTCCGGAGCGCCCAGCGGGTCGTTCCGGGAACGCGGGTCACATCGGGGGCAGATGAGCCAACTGCACGAGCCGTACGCCCTCGCGCCGCGTGACCAGTCGACCACGCCCCGGAGGCAACGGACCGGGCCGGACCGGACCGACCAGCGCGCCCTCGTCGGGGTTGCCCGCCATCACGAGCCCCGCGGTGGACAGCTCCCGCAGCCGTTGCACGATCGGCTCGTACTGGGACCGGCCCGCGCCACCGGACCGCCGCGCGAGCACCAGGTGCAGCCCGACGTCCCGGGCGTGCGGCAGGTGCTCCTCCAGCGCGCGCAACGGGTTGGCCGGGCCGCTGGCGACCAGGTCGTAGTCGTCGACCAGGACGAACAGCTCCGGACCGCTCCACCAGGACCGTTCCCGCAACTGCGCCGGGGTGACCTCCGGACCGGGCAGCCGGCCCTGGAGGTAGCCGGAGGCGGACTCGATCAGGTCCGTGGTGTGGCTGGCCGCCGTGCCGTACCCGATGAGGTGGTCGGTGGTGATGGTGTCCATCAGGCTGCGCCGGTAGTCGACCAGGATCACCCGGGCCTGCTCCGGGGCGAATCGCGTGACGATCGAGGTCGCCAACGCGCGCAGGAACGACGACTTGCCGCACTCCGCGTCCCCGAACACCACGAAGTGCGGCTCGGCCGCGAAGTCCAGCACGACCGGGCGCAGGTCGGCCTCGGCGATGCCGACGGGGAAGCGCAGGCCGGTGGTCGCCGTCAGGTCCAGGTCGGCGTACGGCAGGACCGGTGGGAGCAGGCGCACCGGGGGCGCGGTCGGCCCCTGCCACGCGCCGGCGACCTGCTTGACCAGGTCGGCGGTGTCCGCGCCGGCGAGCTGCGGCAGCGCGGTGAGGAAGTGCAGGCTCTCGGCCGTGACGCCCCGGCCGGGCGTCTTCTCCGGCACGTTCGCCGCGGCCCGGCGGGCGACCAGCGAGTCGGACGGGTCACCCAGGCGTAGCTCCAGCCGGGAGCCGAACAGGTCGCGGATCGCCGGCCGGAAGTCCAGCCAGCGCACCGCCGTCGCCACCACGTGCACCCCGTACGACAGGCCCCGGGTGGCGAGGTCGGTGATCAAGGGTTCCAGGTCGTCGTACTCGCCGCGCAGCGTGGCCCAGCCGTCCACCACGAGGAACACGTCCCCGAACGGGTCGGCGGCCGGTTGCCCGGCACCGGCGGCACGTCGCTGCCGCCAGGCGGCCATCGACTCCACACCCAGGTCGGCGAAGCGCTGCTCCCGCTCGGCGAGCAGGGTCGCGATCTCTCCGACCGTACGCCGGACCGCCGTCGGGTCGGTGCGTCCGGTCACTCCGCCGACGTGCGGCAGGTCGCGCAGTACGGCGAGACCACCGCCGCCGAAGTCCAGGCAGTAGACCTGCACCTCGGCGGGCGTGTGGGTGAGCGCCAGCGCGCAGACCAGGGTCCGCAGCGCGGTCGACTTGCCGCTCTGCGGCCCGCCCACCACGGCCACGTGCCCGGCCGCACCGTCGAGGGCCAGCCAGAACAGGTCACGCCGCTGCTCGAAGGGCTTGTCCACCACGGCCACCGGCACGCCGAGCGCACCGTGCAGCTCCGGGTTGCCGAAGCAGAGACCCCGTGCCGGGTCGATCCCGACGGGCCCGAGCATCTCGTCCAGCGCCGGAGCCCGGCCGAGCGGCGGGAGCCACACCTGGTGCGCGGGCGGGCCCTGCCCGGCGAGCCGGCCGACCATCAGCTCCAGCAGGTTCGTGCCGCCGTCCTCCTCCGCCGGGGGCAGGGCGGGCGGCCCGACCGGCTCGGGCACCGGCACGTGGTGCGTGGTGAAGGTGAGCAGGCGCGGCGCGCCGGCGTCGCCCGGGCCCGCCGCGTCGCCGCGTCGGCGCACCGTCTGAGAGACGTACGCCGCCCGGAACCGCACCAGCGGCTCCGTGCCGAAGCGCAGGTAGCCGTGCCCCGGGGAGCGGGGCAGGTCGTGCGCGTCGGGCACCCCGAGCACCGTCCGGGACTCCAGGGCCGAGAAGGTCCGCAATCCGATCCGGTACGACAGGTGGGTGTCCAGTCCCCGTAGGCGCCCCTCCTCCAGGCGCTGGCTGGCCAGCAGCAGGTGCACGCCGAGCGAGCGGCCGAGCCGACCGATCTGGACGAACAGGTCGATGAAGTCCGGCTTGGCGGACAGCAGCTCGGAGAATTCGTCGCAGACGAGCAGCAGCGACGGCAGCGGTGCGAGCGGAGTGCCGGCGGCCCGGGCCCGTTCGTAGTCCCGGAGGCTGGCGAAGTTGCCGGCCCGACGGAGGAGTTCCTGGCGGCGCACCAGCTCCCCGTTGATCGCGTCCACCATCCGGTCGACCAGTGGGAGCGCGTCGGCCAGGTTGGTGATCACCGCGGCGGTGTGCGGCAGCCGGTCGAAGGAGGCGAAGGTGGCGCCGCCCTTGAAGTCGACCAGCACGAAGTTGAGCTGCTCGGAGCTGTGCGTGGCGGCCAACCCGAGCACCAGCGTCCGGAGCAGCTCCGACTTGCCGGAGCCGGTCGCGCCGATCAGCAGGCCGTGCGGCCCCATCCCGTCCTGCGCGGACTCCTTGAGGTCCAGCTCGATGGCGCCACCGTCGGCGCCCACCCCGATCGGCACCCGGAGCCGCTCCCGGGCCGACCGGGGCGCCCAGCCCTGCTCGGCGGTGAAGTTCTCCGGGTCGCCGATGCCCAGCAGCTCGGGCAGACCGAGGTCGACCGCCGAGGCCGCGTCGGACCCGTGCACGGTGGTGGCCAGCCGGAGCGGCGCGAGCCGCCGGGCCACGGCCTCGGTGTCGGCCACGTCGAGCCGGTCCGGCGTACCGACCTCGGCGTGACCCTCCGCCGAGTACGAGTGCAGCCGGCCGTGCCGCAACTCCAGCAGCAGCGCGAAGCGGTCGAGCAGGCGTGGTGGTGGGGTGTCCAGGTCGATGACCGTGACGGCGTCGATGCCGCTCTCCCCGGTCAGGTCGGCGGCGCCGGTGAGGTCACCCCCGTCGAGGACCACCACCACGTGCGGGCCGTCGGTGGCCGGACCGGCGGGACTGAACCGGGACCGGCTGGCCAGCACCTCGTCCAGCAGCCTCTCCAGTTCGCTGGCGGAGCTGGTGACCAGCCGTACCGGGCCGAGGGCGTCGGTGCGGACGGGGTGGTGGGCGTGCGGCAGCCACTTGACCCACTCCCAGGCGTCCCGCCGTTCCGGCCCGGCGCAGACCGCCAGCAGCAGCTCGTCCGGTGCGTGGAAGACGGCGAGCTGGGTGAGCATCGCCCGGGCGAGCGCCTGGGCGGCGGTCGAGCCGGACCCGGGGGTGGCGTCCCGTACGAAGACCCGGGCGAAGCTGCGCAGCGACAGGGCCACCGGCAGGTCGGGCACCACCGAGTACGCGTCCAGGAACCGGCGCAGCGCGCCGGCGGTCATCGGCTCCAGCTCCTCGAGCGGGCGGGTGACCGGGGGGACCAGCGGGGTGGCGAGGGTCTGCGGGCCGACGCCGACACGGACCACCGCGAAGTCGGGATCCCCGGGGCGCCGTTCCCAGACGCGGTGGCTGTCCACGGTCGACCAGAGCCGGCCCGGGTCCGGGTGCCGGTAGTACAAGCCGGCGCGCTGCTGCCCGGCGGTCTGCCGGACCCGTCGGCGCAGCCCGGTGAGGTGCCGCAGGTACTCCCGGCGGGCCGCCATCATCTCGGACTTCTTCGGGGTGCCGGAGGCGCTGCCCCACGAGGTGACAAGCATGGCGAGCGAGGACAACCCGAACATTCCGCCGACGACGTACGAGTAGGCACCGCCGCCCCGGCCGAACATCATCGCCATCGCCACCGTGCCGCCGAGCATCGGCAGCACCATGAGCATCTGCTGCCAGCGCCCACCGGTGACCGCCGGGATCTCCGGCGGTGCCTGCACGGGCAGCTCACCGACCGGAATCTCCGGCGCCGGCCGGCGCGGCGGTCGCTTGATGACGACAGTGGACACTCGACCTCCCGACAGCGCTCGGTAACTCGAGCCTGGCTCATGGTAGGTAAAGTCCTGTCGTCCGCACACCCACCCACCGTGCTCGATATGGAGATCAGTCGATGACGATCGGGCTGGCCCGGGTCACCATCAGCGGCCCCCAGCGGCGGGTGGACGTCGCCCTGCCGGAGCAGGTACCCCTGGCCGAGCTGCTGCCCGAGGTGCTCCGGCACGCCGGCGAGGGCCTCGCCGACGACGGTGAGCGGCACGGCGGCTGGGTGCTGCGCCGCACCGACGGCGCGGTGCTGGCGACCGCCCAGGCGCTGCTGCCGCAGGGCGTCCGCGACGGCGAGGTGCTCCACCTCGTCCCGGCCCGCGCGCAGTGGCCGGAGCTGGAGTACGACGACGTGGTCGAGGCCATCGCCGACGGTGCCCGCCGCCGTGGCGGGGCCTGGTCACCGACGGCCACCCGGACCGCCGCCCTGGCCGGCGCCTCCGTCCCGCTCGGCGTCGGGCTGCTCGCCGTCCTGGCCGGTGGGCCCGCGCACGCGACCGGCGCGTCGGCCGCCGCCGTGGTCGCCCTGCTGCTCGCCCTCGCCGCGGTGGCGGCCTCCCGTGGGTACGGCGACGGCCCGGCCGCCGCGACCCTCGGCGGATACGCCCTGCCGTACGCGGCGGCGGCCGGTGCCCTGGTGGTCAGCTCCGGCGACCCGGTCGGCCCGCTGCCCGGGCTGCGCTGGCTCGGCGCCCCCGAACTACTGGCCGGCGCGGTGGCGCTGCTGCTGCTCTCGGTCCTCACCCTGGTCGGTGTCGCCACCCGGCTGCGGGTCTTCGTGGCCGGCGTGGTGGCCGGGCTGTTCGGCGCGGCGACGGCGCTCGGCGGGATGCTGCTCGACCCGGCCGGTACGGCGGCGGTCCTGCTCTGCGTGCTGGTCTTCGCGGTGGGGGTGATCCCGCTGCTGGCCATCCGGCTGGGCAAGGTGCCGCTGCCGCCGATCACGCTGCCCAGCGGTGCGCCCGCCGGCCCGGACCGCGCCAGTGACCTGCCGGACTCCGACCGGGTCTACGCGGCGGTCGCCCGGACCGAGGAGATGCTCACCGGGATGCTGCTCGGGCACGCCGTGCTGACCGTGGCCGCCGCCGTGGTGCTCGGGCTGTCCGGCGGGACGGCGGGCCGGTGGCTGGTGGCGGTCGCGGGTGCGGTGCTGCTGCTGCGCTCACGGCTCTTCGTGGCGGTCCGGCACCGGGTCCCCACCGTGGTCGCCGGTCTGGCCGGGTACGCCGTCCTCGGCGCGGTGCTGGCCGAGCGCTCCGGCCCGGCGGGCCTGCTCGCCCTGATGCTGGGCGGCCTGGCGCTGGCCCTGGTGACCGTGGTGGCCGGCACCACGTACGCCCGACGGCCGGTCTCCCCGTACGTCGGTCGGATCGCCGACCTCACCGACACCGCCTTGGTGGTCGCGGTGGTCCCGGTCGCCTGCGCGGTGCTCGACCTGTACGAACGGGCCCGGGGGCTGCTCGGCTGAGCGGCTCCCGGGCCCGTCGGACGTCGTCGGGGTGTCAGTGCGCGGACTCGCCGCGCTCCTCGGCCTCGCGGGCGCGTCGGTACGACGCGACGATCTCGGCCTCGGCCTCCTGGCGGCCCACCCAGGTCGCGCCCTCGACCGACTTGCCCGGCTCCAGGTCCTTGTAGACCTCGAAGAAGTGCTGGATCTCCAGCCGGTCGAACTCGCCCAGGTGGTGGATGTCGCGCAGGTGCTCCTGGCGCGGGTCCTCGTAGGGCACGCAGAGGACCTTGTCGTCCCCGCCCTTCTCGTCGGTCATCCGGAACATGCCGATCGTGCGGCACCGGATGAGGCAGCCCGGGAAGGTCGGTTCGGGGACCAGCACGAGCGCGTCCAGCGGGTCGCCGTCCTCGCCCAGGGTGCCCTCGATGAAGCCGTAGTCGGCCGGGTACTGCGTGGACGTGAAGAGGGTGCGGTCCAGCCGGATCCGGCCGGTCGCGTGGTCCACCTCGTACTTGTTGCGGTGACCCTTGGGGATCTCAACCGTCACGTCGAAATCCATCTGCACGCTCCCTCGTTTGCCCACGCTGGCCAACGGTAACCAGCGGCTCGCCACTCCCCGGACAGGTCAATGCCACCCATCCGCTCCGGCCGCCGCATAGTGTTCGGACCGAAGTAGTGTCACCCAAGCAGATTTCCGCGGGGGGAGGAGGGGGCGGTGGGGAGGGAAGATTCACACTACAGTCCGAACGGTGGCGTCGGGCGGCGGCCCGGCGGATCCGGGTCCGGCGGGTTCACCGGGCGGGTACCGGTGCCGGACGCCCATCCCGCCCACGGTTCCCGACCGGCCGGCGACGTGACGGAACGGGACAATCCGCCCAGCGGCCACGGCCGGCCCGCGCCGCTGGACCTGTGGGCCGCCGCCGCGTCCCGTCCGGCCGCCGGCCCGCCGCCCATCTCGGCCCCGCCGGCCGGCTCGGCGTCGCCCGCCCCGGCGCGGCGACGCCGGCTCCTGCCGGTCGTGCTGGCCACCGTGCTCATGCTCGTCCTCGCCGGCGTCGGTCTGGCCGTGGTCCGTCCCGGCCCGGTCGGGGAGTGGCTGGGTGACGACCCGGGCGCGCCGCAGGCCGCCGCCCGGCCGCCCGAGCCGGCGCCCGTCGCGGTGCTGGCCGCCGCCGACCCGAACGCCCCGCTGCCCACCGCCGCGGGCGTACGCGCGGCGCTCGGCCCGCTGGTCGGCGTACCGGCGCTCGGTGACCGGGTCAACGTCTCGGTCGCCGACGTCGCCACCGGCCAGCCGCTGTACGGCAAGGGCGAGGACGCCGGCACGGTGCCCGCCTCGGTGACGAAGCTGGTCACCGCCGTCACGGTGCTCGCCGCACGCGGCTCCGGGTACCGCATCCCCACCCGGGCGGTCGCCGGCGCGACCCCCGGCGAGGTGGTGATCGTCGGCGGCGGCGACCCCACCCTCGCGGTCGACAAGAACGGCTTCTACCCGGGTGCGGCCCGGCTGGACGACCTGGCCGGGCAGGTGAAGACGGCGCTCGGCGGCACGAAGCCGACGAAGGTGGTCGTCGACTCGACGCTCTACTCCGGCCCGGTCCACGAGCCCGGCTGGGACTCCGACATCCCCGACGGCGGGTACGGCGGGGCGGTCACCGCCCTGATGGTCGACGGCGCCCGCAGCGACGTGCCGCAGGCGAAGAAGGACCACGAGAACGGCAACCACGCCGCCGACCGGGTGTCCCAGCCCGACCTCGCCGCCGGCCGCTCCTTCGCCCGCCTGCTCGGGGTGCCGGCCGACGCCGTCACCAAGGGGAAGGCGCCGGCCGCCGGTGCCGACGCCACCGCCGGGGCTCCCGGCACCGAGCTGGGCGTGGTGTCCTCCCTGCCGATGGTCCGGCTGGTCGACATCATGATCAGCGACAGCGACAACCTGGTCGCCGAGGCGCTCGCCCGGCAGGTGGCGCTGGCCCGGAACGAGACCGCGTCGTTCGCCGGGGGCGGGAAGGCGATGGACGCGGTGGTGGCCGAGCTGGGACTGCCGGCCGACGAGCTCTCGCTGGCCGACGGCAGCGGCCTGTCCCGCAGCAACCGCATCAGCCCGTCGTTGCTCACCGACGTGCTCGCGCTGGCCGGTGACGGCACCCGGCCGGACCTCGCCGCGATCTTCGGGGGGCTGCCGGTGGCCGCGTGGTCCGGCACCCTCGCCGACCGCTTCGAGGGCCCCTCCCGGGCCGGCGCCGGGCTGGTCCGCGCCAAGACCGGGACGCTGACCCGGGTGCACGCGATCGCCGGCCTGGTCAGCACCGCCGACGGTCGGCTGCTCAGCTTCGCCGTCCTCACCGACGACGCGCCCCCGGACGGCCTGACCGCCGCCCGCGCCGCCCTGGACCGCATCAGCGCCACCCTCACCACCTGCGGATGCCGCTGACCTGGGCCGACAGCCGACCCCGGGTTCGGGTGTTCCGGCGCGGGTACGGTGGGTGCATGGCGCAGTTCGTGGACTGGGATCTGGCCGCCGCGACCGCGGGGGCGCTGGGAAAGTCGGGCCCCCGGGTGTCGTACGCGGAGGCCACCGACGTGGTCGGTGACCTGCGACGGTTGACCGACGAGGCGGCCGGGCACGTCGCCGAGTACACCGGGCTGCGGTCCCAGGTGTCCCACCCGCCGGTGCGGGTGGTCGACCGGCGGGACTGGGCGGCGACGAACATCGCCGGGCTGCGCGAGGTGATCACGCCGTTGGTGGGCCGCCTGTCGAAGGACAAGCAGCCCGGCGTGCTGACCGAGGCGATCGGCTCCCGGGTGACCGGCGTGCAGGCCGGCACCGTGCTGGCGTACCTGTCCGGCCGGGTCCTCGGCCAGTACGAGGTGTTCTCCGCCGACCCGGGGCAACTGCTGCTGGTCGCGCCGAACATCGTCGAGGTGGAGCGGAAGCTCGGCGCCGACCCGCGTGACTTCCGGCTCTGGGTCTGCCTGCACGAGGTCACCCACCGGACCCAGTTCACCGCGGTGCCGTGGATGCGGGCGTACTTCCTGGGCGAGGTGCAGGCGTTCGTGGATGCCTCCTCCAGCGGCGGCGAGCACCTGCTGGAGCGGCTGCGTCGGGGCGTGGCCACCCTCTCCGACGCCGTGAAGGACCCGGAGAGCCGTACCAGCGTGCTGGACATCGTGCAGACTCCGGCCCAGCGGGCCGTGCTGGACCGGCTCACCGCGCTGATGACCCTGCTGGAGGGGCACGCCGAGTTCGTGATGGACGGCGTCGGCCCGCAGGTGATCCCGAGCGTCGAGCGCATCCGGGCGTCGTTCAACCGGCGCCGGGAGACGGGCAACCCGCTGGAGAAGGCGATCCGCCGGCTGCTCGGCGTCGACGTGAAGATGCGCCAGTACGCCGAGGGCCGCAAGTTCGTGCACGGTGTCGTCGAGCGGGTGGGCATGCCCGGGTTCAACCGGGTCTTCTCGTCCCCGCTGACCCTGCCCCGGCTGGAGGAACTGGGCGACCCGGACGCCTGGGTGGCGCGGGTGCACGGGCCGGCCGGCCCGCTGCCGACCGCCGGCTGACCGTACGACCGTGGCCGCGCTCGCCCCACCCGTGGCCGCGATCCGCGTGGCCGTCCGGCGTGCCCTGACCGGCCTGTCGGAGACCGGCCCGGTCCTGGTGGCCTGCTCAGGCGGCGCCGACTCGCTGGCGCTGGCGGCGGCGACCGCGTTCGTGGCACCCCGGCTGGGTCGTCCCGCCGGTGTGGTCACCGTCGACCACGGTCTCCAGGAGGGTTCGGCGGAGCGGGCCGAGGCGGTCGCGGAGTGGGCGCGTGGGGCGGGTCTGGCTCCGGTCGAGGTGGCGCGGGTGGACGTCGCCGGCCGGCCGGGCGGTCCCGAGGCGGCCGCGCGGGACGCCCGTTACCAGGCCCTGGGCGAGGTGGCCGGCCGACACCGGGCGGCGGCGCTGCTCACCGGGCACACCCGTGACGACCAGGCGGAGACCGTGCTGCTGGCGCTCGCCCGGGGGGCGGGCCCGCGCGGCCTGGCCGGGATGCCGGCCCGGCGGGACCTGGCCGGAGTGCCCCTGCTGCGGCCGTTGCTCGACGTGAGCCGGGAGCAGACCCGCAAGGCGTGTGCGGTGCTCGGGCTCGACCCGTGGGAGGACCCGCACAACGCCGACCCCTCGTACGCCCGGTCACGGGTGCGGGCCGACGTGCTGCCGGCGCTGGTCCGCGCGCTCGGGCCGGGGGTGCTGGACAACCTGGCCCGTACCGCACGGATGGTGGCGGCGGACAACGACGCCCTCGACGCCCTGGCCGGGGCCGCCCTGACCGAGGTCCGGCACCCCGAGGGCGGGCTGGCGGTGCCCGCGCTGGCCGGTCTCGCGCCCGCCGTACGCAGCCGGGTGCTGCACGCCTGGGCCCGGGAACTGGGTGCACCGCCCACCGCCCTTTCCCACCGACACGTGACCGCGCTGGAAGCCCTGGTGACCGGTTGGCACGGCCAGGGGGCGGCGTACCTGCCGGGCGGACGACGGGTGATCCGCCGCGACGGCCGCCTGACCGCCGTCGGCCCCACCTGACCGGCCCCGGTGCAAGGAAGGGCCCCCTGTTAACACCCGCTGTTAACAGGGGGCCCTTCTACTACCGCAGGCGTTAAGAGGGGGCCCTTCCTTACCGCGGTGTGCGGGAGCCGCCGGAGGCGGTAGACATGGCGGATGGCGTACCCCCGGAAGCCGATCTTCGCGCCCCGCGGGGCGGTGGCGACCAGCCACCCGCTCGCGGCGGCGGCCGGTCTGGCCGTGCTGCGGCGCGGCGGCAATGCCGTGGACGCGGCGCTGGCCGCCGCGACGACCCTGACCGTGGTGCAGCCGCCCTCCAACGACATCGGCGGCGACCTCTTCGCCATCGTCTGGGACGGCGAGCGCCTGCACGGCTTGAACGCCGCCGGTCGCTCGCCGGCCGCGCTGACCCGGGAGCTGGTCGACGTGGTGACCGGCCGCCGGGCCACCGGGCCGGTGGACGCACTCGGTGGTGCGCAGGCCCGGGGGCCGGCGATGCCGGCGCGGGGCTGGCTGCCGGTGACCGTGCCCGGCGCCCCGGCCGGCTGGCGGGACCTGCACGACCGTTTCGGTTCGCTGCCCTTCGCCGACCTGTTCGCCGACGCGATCGGGTACGCCGAGCACGGACATCCGGTCTCCGCCGGTGTCGCCGTCGCGTGGTCCCGCGCGGTCGCCGGGCACGCCGGCCTGACCGGCGAGGAGTACGCGGAGTTCGGACGGGTCTTCGCCCCGGGCGGCAGGGCGCCCCGGGCCGGTGAGTGGTGGCGGAACCCGGACGCCGCCGGGACGCTGCGCCGGATCGCGGCCACCGGGGCGGAGGACTTCTACTCCGGCGGCATCGCGGCGGCGCTGGACGCGCACGCGGCCCGGACCGGCGGGTTCCTCACCGGCGTCGACCTGGCCCGGCACACGTCGACCTGGGTCGACCCGGTCCGGGTGCGCTATCGCGACCACGACGTGTGGGAGCTGCCACCGCCAGGGCAGGGGCTGGCCGCCCTGCTCGCGTTGCAGGTCCTCGACGGCACGGACCTCGCCGCGCTGACCCTGGAGGAACGCCTGCACCGGCAGGTCGAGGCGGTCAAGCTCGGCTTCGCCGACGCGCACGCCCACGTGGCCGATCCGGAGCGGGCGCCGGTGCCGGTGGAGGCCCTGCTTCACCCCGCGTACGCGGCGGCCCGCCGGGCGCTCGTCACCGACCGGGCCGGCGATCCCGCCGCCGGGGATCCCGAGCGTGGCGGCACGGTCTACCTGTGCACCGCCGACAACGGCGGGATGATGGTCAGCCTGATCCAGTCGACGTACCTGGCCTTCGGGTCGCACGTGGTGCTGCCCGGGCACGGGTTCGCCCTCCAGAACCGGGGCCTCGGCTTCCGCCTCGACCCGGCGCACCCCAACGCCGTCGGCCCCGCGAAGCGTCCGTTCCACACGATCATCCCCGGCTTCCTGACCCGCGACGACGCGGTTGTCGGCCCGTTCGGGGTGATGGGCGGGCACATGCAGCCGCAGGGGCACGTGCAGCTGCTGTCCGCCACCCTCGACGCCGGACTGGACCCGCAGGCGGCGCTGGACGCGCCGCGCTGGTACTGGCACACCGGGCGCACACTGCTGGTCGAGCCGGAACTGGTCGCCACCGCCGAGGGCCGGGAGGCGATCGCGGGGTTGCGCGCCCGGGGCCACGAGGTCACCGTCGCGGCCGAGCCGTCGCTCTTCGGGTACGGGCAGGCGATCTGGCGCCGCCCGGAGGGCGGCTACGCGGTGGGCTCGGAGTCCCGGGTGGACGGGGGCGCGGCCGGCTACTGACCCCGGGCGGTGGCCCCGGCCCGGTACCGGAACGTGGTGCGGTAGCCCTGCGGGGTGGTGCCGACGCGTCGGGCGAAGTGGTGCCGGAGTGCGGCGGCGTCGGAGAAGCCGGCCCGGTCGGCGACCGCCTCCACGCTCAGCCCGGTGTCCTCCAGCAGGTGGCGGGCCAGGAGCACCCGCTGGTTGGTCAGCCAGTCGTGCGGGGTGGTGCCGGTCTCCGCGCGGAACCGGCGGGCGAAGGTCCGGGGGGCCATCCCGGCGCGCTCGGCCAGGTCGTCGACGGTGATCGGGCGGTCCAGGTGGCCCATCAGCCACTCCAGGACCGGCTCCAGAGTGGGTGCGTCCGGCGTCCGGGGGATCGGTGCCTCGACGTACTGGGCCTGTCCGCCGTCCCGGTGCGGCGGCACCACCATCCGCCGGGCCAGCCGGGTGGCCGTCGCCGACCCGTGCGCCTGGCGGACCAGGTGCAGGGCGGCGTCGATCCCGGCCGCGGTGCCGGCGCTGGTGAGCAGCCGGCCGTCCTGGACGTACAGGGAGTTGCACCGGACGCGGGCGGTCGGGTGACGCCGTTGCAGCTCGTCGACGTACCGCCAGTGGGTGGTGCACTCGCGGTCGTCGAGCAGGCCCGCCTCGCCGAGCACGAACGCCCCGGAGCACACGCTGAACACGTACGCGCCCCGGTCGGCGGCGCGGCGCAGCGCGGCGAGCACGGACGGGGGAACGGCCGTGCTCTCGGCGTGGGCCGGGACGGCCACCAGGTCCGCCTCGTCGACCGGCCCCAGGTCGGCGTGCGGGGTGAGCAGGAAGCCGGACCGGGTGCGGACCGGCTCGCCGTCGGCCGCGCAGACGGCGAAGCGGTAGCCGGGGAAGCCGTCGGCCGTCCGGTCGGTGCCGAACACCTCGGCGAGCACGCCCAGTTCGAAGGCGGCGACGTCCTGGAGGGCGATGACGGCCACGGATCGGAGCATGTGACGAGGGTAACCGCAGAGGTGGCAGGAAATCGAGGGTCAGGGGCAATCCTGCCGCTGTCGGGGCGGGAGAGTGCGGCGCAGACTTACCTGTGTCCGGTGCGCACCGGCGGCGAAAGCTACAGGAAACGGATGAAAGTGAGCGCCGCCATGGAGTTCCTGCTGTTCCTCTTGATCCTTGCCCTCTTCGGCTCCGCCGCAGCCGCCGGCCTGACCGTCGACAGCCGCGACTCGGCGGACTGGAAGCCGACCCAGGAGGGTCGCCGCTGGCAATCCCGCGCCTGCTGAGGTGATTGGTGTACTTTGCGGCAAAAATCCCGGGCGGGACCGCTCCAAAAGGGGCGGCCCCGCCGACGAAGGCCCATCCGCGTACGGCAGGCTAGGAGTCATGGCTGACGGCTCCTGGTACGACGCCGACATCGACCACGTGATCATCTCCGAGACGCAGATCCGCGAGAAGACCGCGGAACTCGCCAAGCAGGTCTCGGCGGACTACGCCCACGTCGATGACGGGCTCCTACTGGTCTGCGTGCTCAAGGGCGCGGTGATGTTCATGGCCGACTTCGCCCGGGCGCTCGGCCGCCAGGGACCCCCCGCCGAGCTGGACTTCATGGCCATCTCGTCCTACGGCCAGGGCACGACCTCCTCCGGGGTGGTGCGCATCCTCAAGGACCTGGACCGCGACATCGCCGGCCGGCACGTGGTCGTGATCGAGGACATCGTCGACTCCGGGCTGACCCTCTCCTGGCTGCTGCGCTACCTCGAGTCCCGCTCGGCGGCGAGCGTCGAGGTGGTCGCGCTGTTCCGCAAGCCGGACGCGGTCAAGGTGCCGGTCCCGGTGAAGTACGTCGGCTTCGACATCCCGACCGAGTTCGTCGTCGGCTACGGCCTCGACTTCGGCGAGCGGTACCGCGAGCTGCCCTACGTCGGCGTACTCAAGCCCGAGGTCTACGCCCGCGCCTGAGGCGCACCCCATCGGCGTCCATCGAGCGGACGTTCAGCGGGCTCTCAGCTGGTCGGACTACGGTGTAGGTCGGTGGCGTGGAGGCTCTACTCCACGCCCGTCCCCTCGACCCGCGTGACCGGGCGGTCGGGAGGCCGGGCGGGGAGCTCCCGCCACGCCGGCCCAAACCCCGGTTCGCCGTACGCGTAAGTGCTGGGCTCGCAAGCTCGCATGTGGCACTGACGGTGTACCGTCGAATGACCGTGGCGCGGCAGTATCCGCGCCCCGGGGTCGAGGCCGGCCCGCACGGCGGCTCCGGCCGCCGCGCAGGCGGCGACACCATCAGACGGTCAGGACGTCGATCAGGAGGATGCGGGCGTCTCGGCGCTCGACTACAGCATGGAACGTACGCGTTTCTTCCGCCGACCGGTGGTCTGGATCATCCTGGTCATCCTCGGCGCCGTTGTGCTCAGTCAGCTGTTCACCAGTGGTCCCAGCTACCACCGGGTGGACACTTCCGTCGCGCTCGACCAGCTCAACAAGGGCGGCATCGAGAAGGTCGTCTTCCAGGACAAGGAGCAGACGCTCCAGCTGGACCTGAAGGACAAGGCCAAGTTCGGTGACACCGACACCGACCGGATCGAGGCCCAGTTCCCGTACGAGGTCGGCGACGAGGTCTGGAACGAGGTCCTCGAAGCCAAGGCGAACAACCGGGTCACCGGCCCGGCCGACGTCAAGGTGTCGTCCGACAGCATCTGGGTGAGCCTCTTCGTCAACCTGCTCCCCATCGTCCTGCTGGTGCTCCTGCTGCTCTTCTTCATGTCGCAGATGCAGGGCGGCGGCTCCCGCGTGCTCAACTTCGGCAAGTCCAAGGCGAAGATGATCACCAAGGACACGCCGAAGACCACGTTCGCGGACGTGGCCGGCGCCGAGGAGGCCGTCGAGGAGCTGCACGAGATCAAGGACTTCCTGCAGAACCCGGCGAAGTACCAGGCGCTCGGCGCGAAGATCCCGAAGGGCGTCCTGCTCTTCGGTCCGCCCGGTACCGGTAAGACGCTGCTGGCCCGCGCGGTCGCCGGCGAGGCCGGCGTGCCGTTCTACTCGATCTCCGGATCGGACTTCGTGGAGATGTTCGTCGGTGTCGGCGCGAGCCGGGTCCGCGACCTCTTCGAGCAGGCCAAGGCGAACGCCCCGGCGATCGTCTTCGTCGACGAGATCGACGCCGTCGGTCGCCACCGTGGCGCCGGCATGGGCGGCGGTCACGACGAGCGCGAGCAGACCCTCAACCAGTTGCTCGTCGAGATGGACGGCTTCGACACCAAGGGCGGCGTCATCCTGATCGCCGCCACCAACCGGCCGGACATCCTCGACCCGGCGCTGCTGCGCCCGGGCCGCTTCGACCGGCAGATCCCGGTGGACGCGCCCGACATGGAGGGCCGCAAGGCGATCCTGCGGGTACACGGCAAGGGCAAGCCGTTCACCCCCGACGTCGACCTCGACGCGGTGGCCCGGCGCACCCCCGGCTTCAGCGGTGCCGACCTGGCCAACGTGATCAACGAGGCCGCGCTGCTCACCGCGCGCAAGGACCAGCGAGCCATCACCAACGACTCCCTGGAGGAGTCGATCGACCGGGTGATCGCCGGTCCGCAGCGCCGGACCCGGGTGATGAGCGACCAGGAGAAGAAGATCACCGCGTACCACGAGGGTGGGCACGCGCTGGTCGCCTGGGCGCTGCCGCACGCCGCGCCGGTGCACAAGGTGACGATCCTGTCCCGGGGTCGCTCGCTGGGCCACACGCTCGTCCTCCCCACGGAGGACAAGTACACCCAGACCCGCGCCGAGATGGTCGACACCCTGGCGTACGCCCTGGGTGGCCGGGCCGCCGAGGAGCTGGTGTTCCACGAGCCGACCACCGGTGCCGGCAACGACATCGAGAAGGCCACGCAGCTGGCCCGCGCGATGATCACCCAGTACGGCATGAGCTCCAAGCTCGGTGCGATCAAGTACGGCACCAGCGGCGACGAGCCGTTCCTCGGCCGCAACATGGGCCACGAGCGGGACTACTCCGACGCCGTCGCCGCCGAGATCGACGGCGAGATGCGGGCGCTGGTCGAGCTGGCGCACGACGAGGCCTGGGAGATCCTGGTGGAGTACCGGGACGTCCTGGACAACATCGTGCTCGAGCTGATGGAGAAGGAGACGCTCTCCACGGCCGACATGGCGCGGATCTGTGCTCGGGTGGTCAAGCGCCCGCCGCTGGCGCCGTACAACGGCTTCGGCAAGCGGCAGCCGTCGACCGAGCCTCCGGTGCTCACGCCGGCGGAGAAGGACGCGCTCAAGGTGCAGGCCCAGGCCGACGGCGCGTCCGTGGGCGGCGGCCCCGCCTCGAACAACTCGGACGGTACGCACTGAGCACCGACCCGACGGCCAGCCCCCGGGACTCCCGGGGGCTGGCCGTTTCCGCGACCGAGCCCGACGACGAGGGCATGGACTACGTCGCCGCCCGACTCATCAGCGGCAAGCTCACCGGTCGACCCGTCGAGGACACCATGGACCTCGGCCGGATCGAGAAGGCCGTCCGGGAGATTCTCATCGCCGTCGGTGAGGACCCCGACCGGGACGGCCTCCAACAGACACCCGCCCGGGTCGCCCGGGCGTACGCCGAACTCTTCGCCGGCCTCCGGGTCGACCCGGCCCAGGTGCTCACCACCACGTTCGAGGCCAACCACGAAGAGCTGGTGCTCGTCCGGGACATCGACGTGATGAGCCTCTGCGAGCACCACCTGCTGCCGTTCCGGGGCAGCGCCCACATCGGCTACATCCCCGGGCCGGACGGCCGGATCACCGGCCTGTCCAAGCTCGCCCGACTGGTCGAGGTCTTCGCCCGGCGCCCGCAGGTGCAGGAGCGGCTGACCTCGCAGATCGCCGGCCTGCTGATGGAACGGCTCGCCCCGCGTGGGGTGATCGTGGTGCTCGAGTGCGAGCACATGTGCATGGCGATGCGCGGCATCCAGAAGTCGGGCGCGCAGACCATCACCTCGGCCGTCCGTGGCACCCTGCAGCACGACGCGAAGTCCCGGGCCGAGGCGATGACGCTGATCATGGCCCGCTGACCGCACCGGCACCGGCCGGCTGACCCGCACCCGGGACGGCCGGCCGACGCGTTTCCGGGGCCGGGCCGGCGCGGTGTCGTGGTCAGCCGGCGAGGACGGCCAGCAGGAGCACGGCGCTGACCAGCACCGCCGGCACCAGGCAGACGAGTGCGCCGAGGCGTGCCGTCCGGTCCACCCGTCCGCCCGGGCCGGCCGGGAACAGCCGGCCCACCCCCGTCCAGCCCGCCGCGAAGGCCACCGCGGGCATCGGCAGTCCGCAGACCAGCGCCGCCACGGTCGCCGTGCCCGCGCCGGTCGTCAGCAGCACCACCACCTGCAGCAGCGGCACCAGTAGCGCCAACGGTCCGTACACCAGCAGGTTGCGCGGCCCGGCCGACCAGGCGGACGGGCCGAACAACCCCCGCGCCGCCAGCGCCGCGTCGGCGGCGTCCGCCTGCGCCCGGGCGGTGCGCAGACCGGCCAGCACCGCCGCCGGCCCGCCCGCCATCGACCGGGTCGCCTCGGTCACCTCCGGCGGCGTGGGCATCAGCGAGATCGCCGGTACGCCCCGCTCCCGGAGCCGGCTCTCCTGCGGCGCCAGCCGCGTGCGTACCGTGCTCAACTCCTCGCGGGCGGCCTGCACCGACCGGGCCTGCTCACCGGCGGCGGTGGCCGCGTCCCGCCGTACCCCGTCGAGCTGGCGGGCGGCGGCCAGGTAGTCGGCCCACGCGGCGACCACCGGGTCGACGGCCCCGGCGCCCTCCGGTGCTGCGGCGACGGTCCGTTGGCGGCCCGGCGTCGGCGTCCTGCTCCGTGCCCCGCCGCGGCTCACGGCCGCTCTCCGTCCTCGGCGAAGGGAACCAGGACGGTGCCCCGCTCACCGGGACCATCCCAGAGAACCGCCCGGCCCGGGCGGGGCCGCCACTCGACCGGTCGACCGAAGACCGACGCCAGCTGCGCGCCGGGCAGGTCCACCAACGCGACCGCGGCGAGCTTCTCCACCTCACCCTCCGGGTCGAGCAGGGCGGCGAACGGCGGCACCGTGCGCCAGCGCCCCAGCAGGTGCCGGCCGCCGGCCGGCCCCTCGTGCAGCAGCGTCCGCAACCGGTCCGGCGGCAGGTCGACGGCGGGAACCGCGCCCACGTCGAAGACCACCAGGTACGCGGGTGCCGAGTCCTCGACGGCCGCGATCAGGCCGGGAAGGTCGACCGTCTCCACCGTCTGCCGCTCGGCCAGCTCGGCGGCCAACGCCTCGGCGACCGGGCCGGACTCGTCGTCGGGTGCGTACAGCACGAAACGCGCCGCGCCGGGCGGGTGGTGCGCGGCCGTGCCGCGAGCAGCCGTCGCCAGCAGCCGGACGGCCTCCGGCCCGGGACCGAGTACCGCCAGGTTGCGGCCGGGCGCGGGACCGAGCGGCACGGCGACGGTGGACCGCCCGACGTCCACCGCCCGACCCAGCAGCGCGGCCGGCTCCGACGCCCGACCCGCCAGTGCGGCCCGGTGCCGGGGATCGTTGCGCAGCGACGGACGCGCCCAGCCGGCGAACACCACGGGCGGGGCGGCGTCCTCCGGGCGGGCCGTCCACAGCCGCTGCCGCAGCTCCGCCACCGTGTCCGGGTGGTCCTGCGGGTCGGGGAACCGGACCATCCGCTCGTGCCCGCGGATCGCGCCCCGGGGGCCGCCGAGCCCGCCGGCCGTGTTCACCACCGCGCTGCCCACCGGCAGTCCGGCCGCCGAGTCGTTCGTCGGCTCCAGCACGGCACCGCCGCCCGGCAGCGCCACCCGTACCGGGAACTGCCCGAGCACCGAGTCCCGATCGGTACGCGCGCCCAACCCCAGGTCACCCTCGCCGGCCAGCACCAGGTGCACCCCGTACGCCCGACCCGACCGCGCCAGCGCGTCCAGCCGGGTCGCCGCCTCCGCCGCCAGTCGGTCCCGCTCGGCGAAGAGCAGCGACAGATGGTCGAGCACGCACACGATCCGGGGCATCGGCCGGTGCTGCCGCAGCTCACCGAAGCGCTGCCCACCGGCGCGCGCGCCGGCCTCCTCCCGCCGGCGCACCTCCGCCGCCAACTCGTCGAACAGGCCGAGCACGTACTCCCGGTCGGCGGCCATCGCCGCGGCGCGCACCTGCGGAATCCACGAACGATCCCGCTCGGTCTGGAGGAACTCCACGAAGGACTCGCCGTCGCCCAGATCCGCCAGGTACAGGGCCAGCTCCTCCGGACCGTACCGGGCGGCCAGGCCCAGCAGCGCGGTGGTGAGGAACGTCGACCTGCCGGCTCCGGACCGGCCGCTGACCAGCCAGTGCGGGGTCAACTCGGTGAAGCCCAGCGACACCGGCCGGCCACCGGCGTCACCCACGGTCGTCGCGATCCCGTCGGTCGCTCCCGCCGTCCACAACTCGTCCTCCGGAGGAGGCAGCAGGTCGGCCAGCGCCAAGCGGGAACCGGCCTCCACCTGGGCCGCGAGCCGCCGGCACACCGCGTCGACCAGCTCCGCGGGCGGATCCGACTCGATGAAGACCGGCGAGTTCAGGCCGCCCGGCGGTTCCGCCCCCGGCCCCGCGTACGAGGTGCCGGGAGGATCGCCCAGCAGCGCGTACGCGGTGCGCATGGCGATCGACGTGGCCCGGGGCAACGGCAGCCGGCCCGACCCGTACCCGGTGGGGGCGTCCGACGCCGGGGTGGCTTCTGCGCCCGGGGCGGTGGTGGCGGCGGTCCAGCCGGCGACGACCAGGTGCAGCCCGGCCGGCGGACCCTGCTCCGCCAACGCGGCGATCCGTGCCAGGTCCGTGGCGCCGGTCGACTCGGGCAGCGCCGCGACCACCAGCAGTACGGCACGGTCGTGGCGGCGGCGTCCGCTCGTACCCGGCGCCACCCACTGCTCCGCTTCGGTCAGCACCGCGCGCAGGCCCGCGACGTCCGTGGCCGGTGGCGGGAGCAGACCGGCGTCCGCCAGCGCCGCGAACGGTGCCAGGACCCCACCCGTGGCGTCCACCGCGCGGATCAGCAGCGCCCCGGCCGGCGTCGCCGCCAACAACCGCAGGAGTACGCCCCGAAGCAGACCCGCCACCCGAGGATCCCGGGCGTCGACGTCGACGGTGAGGTGGCCCGTGCCGAACAGCGGCACCAGGGCGGGGAAGCGGGCGTCGTCCAGGGGCGCCGCCGTGCCGACGCGGACGAACGCCGGCGGGCCGTCACCGGCCGGCACGGTCGGGGCCAGCGACTCCAGGGCGGCACCGGCCCAACCGGGCGCCAGCACCGCCGCCGCGGCGCGGAGCCGCTCGGCCAGCTCGTACTGCCGTCCGTGGTCGGCCGGCACCGGGCGGGTGCCGTCGAGGACGTCGGCGGCGGCCAGCGCGGTCGCGGCGGCGCGGCGGTGCAGGGCGGCGGCGCGGCTCGTGCGTGCCCTCGGACCGGCCACGGCGTCCACCCCCTCTGCGCGAGGTTGGCAATCTCTCCCCGCGCAGAGACCGTAACCCAGGTGGAGGCCCCACCGGCGGAGGTAAGGCGGCGCTGCGCCGGTGTTGTCGTGGATCTCACCGATGGGGAGTGGTCCGTCACGATCCGCTGCATCTGAGGCATTGGGTCCACCGCGCCCAGCCGTTAGCCTCAGGGGGTGGAATCAGTGCAACCCCCCGCCGGTTCCCAGGTCTCCCGCGTACCGGCGCAACGGCCCCCCTCGGACCACCTGGCGTCCCCCGGCCCGGCGCCCGTACCGGAGCGGCCCCGACGGCGACTCCGCACCGTCCTGACGGTGGTCGCGGCGGTGCTGACGTCCCTTGTGCTCGGCGGGATCGTCGCCGGATACCTGCTGTACGACCGAGCGACCACACCGGACCGCAGCGCACCCGACGTCGTGGTCAGTGAATACCTGAATGCGTTTCTCCGGGAGCGGAATGACACCCGCGCGAACCTGTTTACCTGCGACGAGGCTGGCGTGGTGGAGCTACGCGCTCTAAGGGACGATCTGATCGCCCGTGAACAACGCTTCGCTACGAATATTTCCGTGAGCTGGGGCAGCCTGCAAGAGGACCGCCAGGGCGACGTGGCGGAGGTGCAAGTCGACCTCGTCCTTTCTGTCTATGTCAATGGCACTAGCCAGGGAGACCGGCAGACCTGGAGCTTCACCACTCGGATCGGCGATGAGGACTGGCGAGTGTGTTCCGGCCGTAAGGTTGGTTGATCCCTCACTCGATCCACAGCAGGTGGACCGGCACCTCCAGAGTGCTCGGTGCCTGGCCACGCCACGCCCAGCGGTACCACTCCATCTCCGGCGTGACCCGGACGCAGATGTCACCGTCCGCGCCCGAGTAGGTTTCGGTGACGGCTCGCAGGTCGCGGTGTTCCACCGATTCCACGACGTGCACCACCCGACGGCCGGCGACCGCGTCAGCTTCGAAGACCGGTGTCGGCGCCCGGTGCGCCGGGGCGTCCAGCGACACCAGCCGGATACCCGTTTCGTGAGCGGGGCTGCCGGACGGCGGACGCGCCCCCACCGTCTCCACCCAGACCCGCTCCACCGGCACCAGCGGGGCGAAGACCTCTACCTGGTCGGCCTCGGCGCGGTACCACTCGTGCTCCGGGATGACCGGCACGTAGGTCCGGCTGTTCTGCACCACGCGCTCGTCGGCGCGCAGGTCACTCCGCCAGCCCAGGCCGGGAAGGCCGACCAGGACCCGTTGCCCCCGCAGGTCGACCCGGGTGGTAGCGGGAACGATCTCGATCGGCCGGGGCGGCAGGGGTGCCCAGTCCGGCCGGCCCGGGAAGGGGTCGGGCAGCGGATCGGTCATGCTTCCGAGCGTCTCATCCCGCGCTCCGCAGTGGGGCGCCGCGGTCCCGCATGAAGGGCACCGGGTCGATGGCGCTCCGGCTGCTGCGGTCGCCGTCGGTGTGGACCTCGTAGTGCAGGTGGGGCCCGGAGGAATTGCCGCTGCTGCCGACCGCACCGATCACGTCGCCCGCCTCGACCATCTGCCCCGCGCGGACCTGGGGCCGGCTGACCAGGTGGCAGTAACGGGTGACGATCTTGCCCGCGTGGAGGATGTCCACGAACCACCCACAGCCGCCCTTCTCGGGGAAGCCGTCGACGTCGCAGGTGAGCCGCCCGTTGTTGTCAGGGTCGCAACGGGAGACCAGCACCCGGCCGGTCGCGGCGGCCCGGATCAGCGTGCCCTTGGGTGCCGCGATGTCGACGCCGTTGTGCGCCGGTCGGTCCGCTGTGCGGAAGCCTGAACCGACGCCCCCGGGGATGGGGGCCGTCCAGCCGGAGGCGGCGATCGCACCAGCGGCGGCCGCGTCGCAAGCCTGCCGCCCACTGACGAGCGCCGTCCGCGCCGCCCCACCGGCCAGCGCGTTGACGATCGTCCCGGCCAGGTCCTCGTGCTTCGCGTACGCGTCGGGGAACGCACTGACCTGGACCTTCTGAGCCGCGAGGGTGAGTGGCATGTCCTCCCAGCCGGGGATCTGGACGAGCTTCTCGTAGAACTTGCGGGCGGCGTACTCGGGGGTCATCCGCTGCGCGACGCTTCCCCAGCCCGCCCGCTGTTGGAACAGGCCGACCGAGTCGTGGTCCGCCCCGACCCCCTCGTTCGGGAGAGTGCGGGAGCCGGGAACCCTGCTGTTGGCCAGATTGCGCAGACGCGACTCCTGCATCGCGGTCGCGATGGCGACCACCCAGCCGCGGGGCGGGACCTTCATCTCCTGTCCGACCTTGATGATCCGCGCGGCGTTGCGCAGCTGGACCTCGCCGTACTGGGAGAGGCGCGGCATCTCACCGGTCACGGTGACCCGGAAGTCGCCGGTGCACTCCTGGCTGGCCAGCGTCAACTGGTCGGGGCCCTCGCCACCCAGTTCGGTGAGGAGGAAGGCGCCCGCGCCGCCGGTGCAGCAGAGCAGGGTGAGGGCCGCGGTCAGGGCAGCGGCCAGTGCGCCGACCCGGAGCCGGCGGCGCGGTCGGACGTCGTCGCTCATTCCTGCTCCCAGTCCACCGCGTCCACCAGCCATCGTCCCTCCGGCGCCACGAGTTCCAGCCGCAGCCGCCCGCTGTCCAGCGGGACCAGGACCTCGACGAACCTTTCGGTCCGGGGCTGAAGGGTCACCTCGTCACTCACCCGGGTCGCCGGCACCCCGGCCGGGTCCGCGCTGGCGAGCTTCTCGGTCAGGGCGGGCGTGGAGAGCGGCCGCATGTCGGACTGCCACTGCTCGGCGGTGACGCCGGGTCGGCCGAGCCACGCCGTCACGAACTTCTCGGCGGTCTGCTCCGGTGTCAGCTCGCCGGCCCGGGTCAGCGGTGGGACAGGAGTGGCCGTGGCGTTGAGCCCGTCGTCGCCGGCGGTCGGGGCGACCGTGGTGATCGGGCGGCTCGGGCGGTTGCTGAGCCCGGCGGACGGGTCGCCCGGTCCGCTGACCAGCCGTGCCGCCCCGATGACGCCGAACACCACGACCGCGAGGAGGATCGCGACGCCGAGCCGGGACCGGAGGGCCCGGGTGAACAGGAATTCGATCGCCCGTCGCACCGCACTCACCGTGCCTCGGAGCGGATCCGGGGAGTAGGTCGTTCCGGTTCGCGTTCCGTGGAGCCCGGTCGGTAGACGACGAAGGACGGGTTCTCCGCCGGGACGTCGGGCTCGGTCCAGGTGGCCGGCTGCCGTCGGCGGGGCCGGGGGGCGACCGGCCGCCCGCCGGTGGAACGCTCCCCGACCGCCGGCGCCGTGTCCTCGCTCCGCTCGCGGCCGTCCGGGCGCTCGCGCTCAGCCCCGCCGGAGGTGCCGGTGTGTGACGGGTCCTCCCGGCGCGCCTCGGGGCGGAGACTGGTCTGCTCCGCCACGACCTGGCGGCGTCGGCGACCCAGCGCCGGCTCGTTCGTACCGCCGGGCTCCGCGACGTCCAGGCGGGCCGCGGTCCGCATGTCCCGGAAGAAGCGCCGGTGCCAGGAGCCGGCCGAGCTGACCGCCTCGGAGCTGTCCTTGCCGCCCAGTTGGGTGATCCGCCGGTACGGACGCAGCAGAAGCCACCCCACCACACCGCAGAGCCAGACCAGCACCACCTGGAGCCAACCGGGCAGGGTGGGCGTGCTCATGATGAGGTCGACCGCGAAGAGGTAGATGGCCGCGCCGGTGCCGAAGATGGCGATGTTGAAGACGGCGGCGACGACCGCGTTCGCGAGCCGACGCAGGCCGGCGCTGGCCGGGCGCAGCAGACCCACCGTGCCGAGGATCGGCGCGGCGATCACCGCCCAGCGGAAGATCAGGAAGCCGAGCAGCACCAGCAGCGACGCGGTCAGGTCGAACATCGCGAACAGCACCGAGGCGAGCACCGCGATGAACCCGGCACCCACCCGGTCCATGTCTCGGACGCCCTGGAGGTATTCGTACGCCTCCGGATCCTCCTGCTCGATCTGCTGCGCGACCCGTGCCCACTGCTGCTGCTTGATCTTGATGGTTAGCTCGCGCGTCGCCGGGTTAGAGCGGACCCTGTCGGCCTCGTCCCAGGAGAGTGATTTCGCGTCATAGAGCGCTTGGCCGTACTTCTTTGCGGTCTCGCTGTCGGCGGACCCAAGAACACCGCGCAACCAGTTGCGGTACAGCATCGACTCGGTGGCTGTGTCACTCGCTCGTACCGCCGGCGGTCGCTTGTCGATGCAAGCGTCCGGATTGGGCAGCGCACATCTATCCGGAGGCGTGTCCTTCGATGCCGGTCCGACGGCGTCGTGGACGACGCCCAGCGTGGTGACCAGCGTTCCGTCGGCGATGTTCGCGGACTTGACCGGCCAGGCGGCCAGGGCGGTCACCGCCACCATCACCAGGAGGGCCCAGCCCGCCGTGGTCATCGCGTTGCTCATGTCCGACTGGCGCGACCGCCAGAGCAGGTAGAGGCCGACCACGCAGAGCGTGACGATGCCGAAGACACTGAAGACCTTCTGGTAGACGGCCTTTGTCGCCTGGTCCACCAGAGGGTCCGCCCAGCCCCACATCGAGCCTGGATCCCAGGCCCGCTCGCGCAGGGCGTTGGACGCGCCCACGATCGCCGTAGCGATCATGAACTCGCCGTTGGCGACGGTGTTGGTGAACTTGTAGTCCGGGTGCAGCACGGCGGTCGCGCAGCCGGTGTCCACGTCGTATGTGGTGTAGCTGTATCCGGCGTATCCGTAGTCGCTGTAGAAGCCCTTCGGGCCGGGCTGCTTGGCGGAGTCGGGGCGGGACGCGAACCAGCCGGCGAGGCCGGAGTCCGGGGCGGTGGGAGTGGGGGCGTTGCGGCACGTGACGTCGTCCTCGGCGACGTCCTTCAGCTTGGCGACGCAGGCGCGGAAGTCGGCCTGCCACTCCTCGGTGGTGCAGAGGTCGCCGGGTGCCTGGGCGGCCGCCGACACCGGTGGCGCCGCGCTGGCGCCGACGGCCGGCCAGCCGATGGTGGCCCCGGCCAGTACGCCGAGGGCGAGCAGGAACGCCACGGTCCGCGCTCGGGCCCCGGCCATGTCACGCCTCCAGATCCGGTAGGACGGACGGCAGCACCCCGGCCGCCGCGGCGATGGCCGCCGGTGTGGTGTCCAGGTGCTCCAGGAGGCCCTCGACGTACGAGACGTCGACCCGGACCTTCTGCACCCGCCCGTCGACGTCACGCATCACGAACTCGCGGAAGCCGAGCCGGGTGGCGGAGGTCGCGTCGGCGGTCGAGAGGGAGGCGAGGGTCGCCTCGTAGCCGTCGTTGACCGGTACGCGCAGGAGCCGCAGCGCCTCGGAGGCGATCTCGGCGTCCTCGGCGATCCGGCCGACGAAGACGGTGGAGACCAGGTTCTGCACGTCGAGGCCGAGGATGTCCTTCGGGTTCTGCGAGGCGACCAGCGCCGCCAGATTCCACTTCCGGGAGTCCCGGGCGAGCCGGACCAGGAAGGAGCGGCCGGAGCGCCAGCCCTCCATGAAGTGCGCCTCGTCCAGGCCGACGAGCTTTCGGGACGACATCGACCCGCCGTAGCAGCGACGGACGGCGAGCCGGTGCGCGGTGTGCAGCATCGGCAGGGCGAGGGCTTCCTCGGCGGACCAGTACTCGCGCTCGATCTTGAGGTCGGGCAGCCGCAGCCCGGCCATGGTGATGACGGTGAGGGCGGCGTCGGCGCCCAGCAGCCCTTCCGGCGGCCGGCCGAAGAAGAGCATCGCCAACGGCATCTCGGCGGTGTCGAGCAGCAGGTTGGCCAGCTCGCGCCCGGCGTCGTCGTCGAGTTGCGCGAGGCAGGTGACGACGTCGTCCAGCGTGGACGTCTCCTCCGCCGGCACCTGGCGTACGGCGTGCCGGAACAGGGTCGCCGTGGATGCCTCCCGGGCCACCTGTGGTGGCACCAGCATCATGCAGATGTCCTGCACGAGCATGCGGCGTTCGGCTCGCGCGTTGGAGACCGCGATCTCGAACTCCCGGTCGCCCGACGCGCCGGTGCCGAACTCGCTGCGCAGTGGGGTGGGGATCAGCGAGTACGGCGCCAGGGTGCCGTGCTCGGAGCCGGTGAGGTTGAGCACCCGGGCGTACGGGCGCAGCTCCGGCATCGCGCAGAGGCGGGCCAGCGGGCCGGACGGGTCGAGCAGGGTCACCTGGACGCCGCGCCGGGCGGCGAGGTAGCCCAGGGCGCCGAGCAGGGTGGACTTGCCACCGCCCGGTTCGGCCACGAAGACCGCCAGGCCGGAGCGTTCCCGCACCTCCATGGGGAAGTGCAGGTCGAGGAAGACGGGCCGGCGACAGGTGCCGGCGGTACGCCCGATGAGGTCGCCCCGCCGGTCGCCGACGGTGGAGGCGGCCTGCGGAAGGGCCGCGGCGAGCAGGTTGACCGGCATCCGGCGGACGTAGCCGGTGTTGGCGATCGGCTCGCCGGGGATGAACTCGCGGGCCAGCCAGTCCTGGTTCTTCGGGTGCTGCAGGGAGATGCGCAGCTCGCGGGAGTAGAGCTGGATCAGCCGGCGGGCCCGTTCCAGGCATTCCTCGCGGGTGCGCCCGCCGACGGCGATCCGGTGCCAGCCGTGGGCGCGGGCGGAGTCGACCGGGAGGCCGGTGGTCATCTCGTCGCCGATCACGAGTGCCCGCTTGGCCAGCCGTTCCAGCTCGGGCGGCGCGTCGATGCCGTGCTCGGCGTAGTCGAGCTGCTGCGAGCGGATCATCCGGAGCCGGTGCTCCAGGTTACGGAAGGAGTCGCCGGAGCCGAGGATGTCGACCCGGGTGGAGATTTCCATCGGCCAGGGCAGCCGCTCGTGGAAGTGCAGCCACGGCTCGTGCCGCTCGGGAATCTCCAGCGGCTCCATCCGACCCACGGCGAGTACGGCGACGTGCCGTTCCTCGCCGGTCATCCGGTTGACCAGCTTGACGGTCGAGCCGTACGGGGTGCGGTAGCGCTCGACCTGCTCGGTGAGGGCCAGCAGGTCGCCGCGGTCCCAGCGCCCGTCGCCGACCGGGGAGAGCGTGCCGGGCGGTGCCATGCACAGCGCGACCGATCGGTAGAGCAGCCACTCCAGTTCCTTGGCGGTGACCCGTCGTCCGCGCATCCCGAACGCGCCGAGCACCTCGTCGAACTGCTCCACGGTGCGGCCGAGCCTGCGCCGCTCGCCCTCGGCGACGCCGCGACCGAAGGTGCGCAGCAGCCGCTCGGTGAGCGAGTCGCCGAGGGACCGCCGGGCGAAGGTGACGCCCAGGTAGGTCTGCCCCTCGGCGTGGTTGACCGACATCAGGTGCCGCTGTGCCGCGACCAGGTGGTCGGCCCAGCCCTGGGTGCCCGGCACGTCGGGCAGGGGTTTGGCCGTGTGGGCGTCGATCGTGCGCGCCCACTCGTCGGCGGGGAAGGGGCGGGTGGTCCGGCGCAGGTGCAGCCGGAAGCCGGCCAGGCCCGCGTACTGCTCGGAGATCGCGGAGAGCAGGGCCTCCCGCTCGGCGTCCGGCCGGAACGCCCAGCGCACCTCGGGCAGCCAGTACCACGCGGTGACGGTGTTGGGGGTGAAGGTCAGGTGGCCGGCGATCTCGGTGATGGCCAGCTCGACGGCGGGGTCACGGTCACCGAACTTGATCTTCGGTGCCTTGACCCGAACCGGCTTGGTGGGGCGGTCGCGGCGGTCGGCCGAGCGCTGGCGCGGTGGTGTGACCTCGCGGCCGGGGGACCGGTCGGGGAGGGTGCCGCCGCGGGGCGGCCGCTCGGCCGCGACCCTGGCCGGATCCGGATTCGCGGCCGGCGGGTTGAGCGCGGGCAGGCGGTCGCCGGCCTGGTGCGGCACCCGGGGTGCGGCCGTCGGCGGCGCCTCGTACGCGTCGTCCGGGTCGAGCCGGTGCGTCGGCCCGTCCCCCGGCCCGCCGGCCTCCACCGGCAGCGGTTGGAGAGCCGCCCGGGACGCCTGCTGGGGCGGGGTCGACCGGCCGACCGTCGAGAGGTCCTGGGTGTACGGAGGCGGGTTCTGGGTCCGCAGGGGGGCGGTCGGTGTCCGGGGCGGCTCGGCGGGGCGGGCCGCCTCGGCGGGCTGGACGGGTTGCCGGGGCGGCGGGGGTAGCGGCGCCTCGACCCGTGCGGGCGGGGTGGCAACCGGCTCGTCGATGGTCGGCTGCTGCGGGATCGTGCGTGACTCCCGGGCCGGCGTCGACGGCGACGCGCCTGCCGGTCGGGTCCCGCCGAACAGGTCGAGGAAGGGGGAGTCGATGTCCGCGTTGTCCATGGTGGAGGGCGTCGGATCGGGTGCCGGGGTGCGCCGGGTCACGGGCCGGGGTGCCTGGAAGACGCCGACGCCGCCCTGACCGGGCGTGGTCACCAGCGCCTGGTCGAGCACGATCTCGTCCAGCTCCGGATCGTCAGCGTAGTCGTACGAACGCACACGGTCACCGTTCGGGCCGGCCGGACGTCCGGCCGGGGAGCCCGGCGTGGAAGAGCGACTCATTCGACCGCCTCACCCGCGTCGTTCCACTTACGCCCGGTCATGCCAGTTCCTCCCGGATCCTGATCCGGCTGCCGACCAGGCGGGGATCCCGCTGCTCGGCGGCCGGCTCCCGCGTGCGTCGCCAGTCGGTCAGCGCGGTGCGGATCACCATGCGCGCCGGCCGGTCCGGGTCGACGTACCGGAAGATGAACGAGGTGCTCACGATGGCGAGCGCGATCTCCCACGCGGGGAAGAGCTCGACCTGGAACGTGAACAACCAGTGGATGAACATGTAGAGGGGGACGAGCAGCATGAAGAGCCCGTACTGGGCGTACGGCAGGTGGACCGGAAGGGTGTAGCCGGGCGGCCCGAGGTAGACCAGGCGGGCCCGGTAGATGTCGTCGTCGGTGCGCAGCCGCATCTCGTGCCCGCGCCTATTCGAAGATCAGGTCGATCAGGTAGTCGCCGATGAAGAACAGGGTGGCGGCCCCGGCGATGAAGGCCAACCCGACGATCGCGATCGCGGAGCTGGTGAGGACCTTGGAGATCTCACCCCGGCTGGCCCTGCCGATGAAGATCACGCCCAGGACGGCGAGCAGGATCGGGGCGATCTTGCTGGCGAAGAAGGTGACGACACCCTCGGTGTCGATGCCCTTCGGCGCCGGCTCGGCGAGCGGTGCCGACACCAGGGTGGAGAGCGCATGGGCGACGCCGGACGACGCCGTCTCCATCAGCTCGATGGCGATCACTGGAACCTCCCCAAGTCGCGGCCGGCGGAGCCGCGTGGTGCAGTAGGCATGCCTGGCGGGAATGGTGCTCACTCTGCGCAGCGCTGGCGACGCTGCGTTCGTCACTCACCACGGTCAGTGGCGAGCTTTGGGCGGATTTTCCCGCTTCGGCCCTCCCTCCAGGCTTCGCCATCTCGATGCCGGGCAATTCCAAAGCGTACGGCCACCCACTGATTGCGACAACCCGCGAAGAGTCTGCCCGATACGACCCGGACGACCGATCGTACACCTGTTCTAATTGGCATGTCAGCACCCCTGGCCAAGGGCTGTCCGGGGCGGTCGCGACGACCGGTACGGTCTAGTCGTGACCGATCTGGTACTGGCTCCGACCCCGGTGGTGATGGGCGTCCTCAACGTCACGCCCGACTCCTTCTCCGACGGCGGACGGTACGCCGACCTCGATGCCGCCGTCGGACACGGCGTGCGGCTGCGGGCCGAGGGTGCCCACCTGGTGGACGTCGGCGGCGAGTCGACCCGGCCGGGTGCCGACCGGATCGACGCGGAGACCGAGGCGAGCCGGGTCCTGCCGGTGGTCCGGGAGCTGGCCGCGGCCGGCGTACCGGTCAGCATCGACACCAGCCGGGCCTCCGTCGCCGAGGCGGCGCTCGCCGCCGGGGCGGTCGTGGTCAACGACGTCTCCGGTGGACTCGCCGACCCGGACATGGCCCGGGTCGTCCGGGACGCGGGCTGTCCCTGGGTGCTCATGCACTGGCGGGGACACTCGCGCCACATGGGCGAGCTGGCCCGCTACGGCGACGTCGTCGCCGACGTCCGCGCCGAACTCGCCGAGCGTGTCGACGAGGCGTTGCGCGCGGGCGTCGCCGCCGACCGGATCGTCATCGACCCGGGCCTCGGTTTCGCCAAGACCGCGGAGCACAACTGGGAACTCAGCGCGCGGCTGCCGGAGCTGCTCGACCTCGGCTTCCCCGTGCTGTTCGCCGCGAGCCGGAAGTCGTACCTGGGTCGGCTCCTCGCCGGTCCCGACGGCACACCCCGACCGACCGCGGGCCGGGAGGTGGCCACCGTCGCCACCACCCTGCTCGCGGTGGCGGCCGGCGCCTGGGGCGTACGCGTGCACGACGTCCGTGCCACCACGGACGCCCTCGCGGTCTGGCAGGCGACCGGCCGGCCGCACCTGGCCGCGACGCGGGGAGCGGTCACCGCCCGACAAGGAGGAGAACGGTGAGCGACCGGATCCAGCTGACCGGCCTGCGCGCGCACGGCCGGCACGGGGTGTACGACTTCGAACGGGAGCAGGGACAGGACTTCGTCGTCGACGTCGTCCTGGAGCTGGACCTCGGCCCGGCCGCGCGCTCCGACGACGTGGCCGACACCGTGCACTACGGTGAGCTGGCCGAACGCCTCGTCGCGGTCGTGACCGGCGAGCCGGTCAACCTGATCGAGACGCTCGCCGACCGGCTGCTGACGGTCTGCCTGGCCGACGGGCGGGTGGGCGCCGCCACGGTCACCGTGCACAAGCCGGAGGCGCCGGTACCGCACACCTTCACCGACGTGGCCGTCACCATGACCCGGACGCGTGACCGGTGAGCCGGGCCGTGCTGTCGCTCGGCAGCAATCTCGGCGACCGGTTGCACCACCTGCGCTGCGCCGTGGCGGAGTTCGGCGACGCCGTCCGCGTGGTGTCCGGGGTGTACGAGACTCCACCGTGGGGGGACACCGACCAGCCCGCGTACCTCAACGCGGTGCTGCTGGCGGAGGATCCCGGCGCCGGGCCGTACGACTGGCTGGAGCGGGCCCGCGGCGCGGAGCGGGCGGCGGGCCGCGAGCGTGACCCCGCGCGGCGCTTCGGGCCCCGCACCCTGGACGTGGACGTGATCGCGGTCTGGGGAGCGGACGGCAAGCCGGTGCTCAGCGACGACGAGGAGCTGACCCTGCCGCATCCCCGCGCGCACCTGCGGGCGTTCGTGCTGCGGCCATGGATCGACATCCAGCCCTACGGGCGGCTGCCCGGGCACGGCTGGCTCACCGACCTGCTCACCACCGGCCCGGCCGCCGAGGACGCCCTGGACGTGCGTCCCCGTCCCGATCTGACGCTAGAGTCGACGGCATGACCGAGTGGAGCCGGCGGGCATGACGCAGGCGCAGTCCCCGCCGCCCGGCCCCGGCCGGATGGGCCCCACCCGGGCGTCCACGTTGGTGGTCGCCGGCCTCGCCGCCGCCGCGGTGGCCTGGCTGCTGATCAGCGTCCTCTACTACGACTACCTGCCGGACCTGCCCTGGCTGCCGGTGGTGATCCTGGCGGCGCTGGCCGTGCTGGAGGCGTACGCGGCGGTCAACACCCGGGGGCGGATCGAGCGCAAACCGGGCCGTGACCCGGTGAACCCGCTGCTCGTCGCCCGGTTCGTGGTGCTCGCGAAGGCGTCCTCCCTGGCCGCCGCCATCTTCGCCGGGTTCTACGGCGGTCTGGCGGCGTGGCTCTTCCTGGAATCCACCGAGGCCGCCGTGGACGACCGGCCGACCGCCCTCGGCGGGATGCTCGCCGCATTGGCGCTGGTCGCTGCGGCGCTGTGGCTGGAACGCTCCTGCCGGGTGCCGGAGCGCCCCGACGACGAGCGCGAGGCCGACGAGCGCGAGAGCCCGTCCGGCCCGCGCTGACCAGGGGGTTACGCCACGCTCCGGGGCGCGGGTACGGTGCCTGCGACCGGAGAGCAACGGCCGCCCCCGGTCCGCCCGCGCGTCGGACTGGACGCGGCCACGTGGGAGGCGGCGCATGAGTTACGACGAACCGGGGCGGGCCGCGCCCGGCGAGTCCTCGTCGACGATCCCCGCCGCCGTCCTGGAGAACGTGTTCGACGATCCCGCCCACGGCGAGCCCGGCCGGGACCGGCTCGTCGTGCACCTCGTCTGGGAGACCCTGCTCCTCGTCGCGCTCGGAGCCGGCGCCTACCTCCTCTGGCAGGAGGCGCCGGACACGGTTCGCGGCGACGGGCTGCGTGGCCTGCTGACCGACGTGGTGGTGCTCGGGCTGCTCACCCTGGCCGCCGGCCTGAGTCTGCGGACCGCCACGGTGAACCTGGCGATCGGTCCGGTCGCCGTCGCCGCCGCGCTGCACATGGCCGAGCAGGGCGACCGCGGCCTGACCGCCGCCGTCGGCCCGGCCCTCGCCGTCGCCACGCTCGGCGGCCTGGTGCTCGCCCTCGTCGTGGTGGTCCTGCACGTGCCCGCCTGGGCCGCCGGTCTGGCCGGCGCGGCCGGGGTGGTCGTCTACGTCGAGCAGCGAACCGGCCCGGTCCTGCCGCAGGGCACGTACGACCCGGAGCGGGACGCGCTCCCGCTGTTCGTGGGCTTCGCGGCCGTCGCCGTGCTCGGGGGCGTGTTCGGCGCGGTGCGGGCGGTGCGCCGGATGGTCGGCCGGTTCCGGCCGGTCGTCGACCCCGCCCGCCGCCGGGGGTTCGTGGCGGCGCTCGTCGCCGTCGGCGCGATCGTCGGCTCGACCGTGCTGGCGACGCTGGCCGGGCTGCTCCTCGCCACCGCCGACGCGGGCCCGGTGACACCCGGGACCGGATTCGACTGGACGGTGCTCGCCGTCGGCACGTCACTGCTCGCCGGCACCAGCGCGTACGGCCGGCGCGGCGGGATCTTCGGCACGCTGCTCGCGGTCAGCCTGGTCACGGTCGTCCTGGCGTACGCCGACGCGCGGGACTGGACGGTGGACCGGTGGGCGCTGGGAGCGGTGACGCTGGGAATCGGGCTGGTGGTCACCCGGGTGGTCGAGGCGTACGGGCGGCCGGCCTCGGCGCCCGATCCCGTTCCCGCCCTGGACGGCCGGATCAGCTCCGGCTGGACGGTGCCCCGCGCCGACCCGCCCGCCACCTGGCCGCCCGCGCTGCCGGAGCGCTCCGCCGAGGAGCCGGTCGACCCATGGGACGTCGCCCGCTGGGAGACCGGCCCGCGCCGGTGGGACACCGAGGACCGCTGAGCCGGCGAGTCGTCGCGACCGCCGACCGCCGACGGGTACGCCGACGGCGGCTGCCCGGCGTCGCGTCCGTCAGGCCGGAAACGATCTCGGCGGTTAGGCTCGGCGACATGACCGACACACCATCGACCTCGGCCGGCCGCTCGTTCGCCGAACTCGACGCCCTTCCCACCGAGGAGCTGCGCGAGCAGGCGTTCACGGTCGCTCGGGAGCGCCGCGACGTGGGCTTCTTCTGGTCGGTGTTGCGGCACCTGCCGAACGCGGACGAGGCGGAGGCACTGGACGGGGCGCCCAACTCGATCGGCCCGACCATCGACGAGGCGGCGGCGCTGTGGCGGGAACTGACCGGTCACGGCTACGAGGAGTCGGCGCCGCTGCTGCGGGCCGCCTTCATCGACTACCTGATGAAGCACCCTCGGTGAGGCGCTGACCGGCGTCCCGGAGGTTTGCGCGCCCCGGCCGGTCGGGAACTGAGCCGATCATGGCGCTCACCAACGGGACGCGGTCCGTTCCCCGCTACGGGACCGCGGCGGGCACCGGCGCGCTGGCGGCGCTCATCCTGGTCGGCGTCTGCGGCAGCCCGGCGTACGTGGGTTGGGCCGGCACGTCCACCGACGCGAACTCGGCCGCCGGGTGGTTCCTCCGACTGCTGGCCTGGCCGGCCTGGTCGTTCGACACCACCGAACCGGTCGCCACGAATCTGCGGGCCGTGCTGCTGGTGGTCCTCGCGGCGGTCTTCCTCTGGCTGCTACCCGCCTCGCAGGTCGCCCGCGTGCCCGGATCGGCCAGCCAGTTCTTCACCGGGTGGGCCGCGTACGTGCTGGCCAGCGGCTTCGCGTCGCTCCTCGCCGTGTTCGTGGCGCCGGACCCGAGCCTGCTGGTCGCCATCCAGTCCGCCGGAACCGGTGCCACGTACGGCTTCCTCGCCGGCTGGATCATCGGCACGGCGAGTCTCGGCGGACGGGCCTGACGCCGTCCCGACCACCCGGTCGGTCCTCTCAGCCGGCTGCCGGCTTCCCGTCGACGGCACGCCCGAGGTCGAGCAGCCGGGTCCGGGTCAGCACACCCACCGGCCGGTCCGCGTCGGTCACCACCACCCGGTCGGTCGCCGAGGTCAGCAGCGCGCCCAACGCGTCGTACGCGGAGCCGCCCAGCGGGACGGTGGGCAGCCCGTCGACACCGGTGGTGGGCAGCGGCTCGACCGTCTCCCGGGTGAGCGGGGTGACCACCAGCCGGCGGATGCCCCGGTCCGCGCCGACGAACTCGCGGACGAACGGCGTGGCCGGCGAGCCGAGCACGGCGGCGGGGGTGTCGTACTGCTCCAGGTGGCCGCCCTGGGAGAGCACGGCGATGCGGTCGCCGAGCCGGACGGCCTCGTCGAGGTCGTGGGTGACCAGGACGATCGTCTTGCGGACCTCGGCCTGCAAGCGGAGGAACTCCTCCTGGAGGCGGGTCCGGACGATCGGGTCGACGGCGGAGAACGGCTCGTCCATCAGCAGCACCACCGGGTCGGCGGCGAGCGCCCGGGCCACCCCGACCCGCTGGCGCTGCCCGCCGGACAGCTCGTGCGGGTATCGGCGGCCGAACTGTGCCGGGTCCAGACCGACCAGCTCCAGCAGTTCCGCGACCCGTTCCCGGCTGCGCTCGCGCGGCCAGCCGAGCAGCTGCGGCACGGTGGCGACGTTGGCGCTGACCGTCTGGTGTGGGAAGAGGCCGACGTTCTGGATCACGTACCCGATGCGGCGGCGCAGCCGTACCGGGTCGACGCGCGTGACGTCCTCCCCGCCGAGCAGTATCCGGCCACCGGTCGGTTCGATCAGGCGGTTGACCATCCGCAGCACGGTCGACTTGCCGCAGCCCGAGGGACCGATCAGCACCACGAGTTCCCCGGCGGCGATGTCCAGGGACAACTCACGGACCGCCTCGGTCCCGTCGGGGTACCGCTTGCCGATCCCGTCGAGCGAGATCGACGCCGCACGCGGCCCCGCGCCGGTGATGGTTCCCGGGGTAGCGTCCACTCATGTCCTTCCGCCTGAGCTACCGGGCAGACCCGGGTAACCCGTGGTTCTCCTGGCAGTACGCGCGGGACAACTCTGACACGATCCTCGCCGCCGTGCGGGACCACACGTGGTTGACCGCCCGCGCGGTGTTGATCGCGGCGCTGATCGCGCTTCCTCTCGCCGTGGCCGCGCACTGGTTCCGGGGGCTCGCCGGCCCGATCGTGGCGTTCACCGGCGTGCTCTACACGATCCCGTCGCTGGCGCTCTTCGCGTTCATCGCCCCCTACCTGGGCATCGGCGCAATCACCGTCCTCACCGTGGTGGTGCTCTACGCGTTGCTGGTGATCGTCCGCAACGCGATCGCCGGGCTCAACCAGGTGCCCCCCGAGGTACGCGAGGCGGCGGAGGGGATGGGTTACGGTCGCTGGGGCCGGCTGTTCCGCATCGAGCTGCCTCTCGCCCTGCCCGGCATCCTGACCGGGCTGCGACTGGCCACGGTCTCCACGGTGGCGCTGGTGACCGTCGGGGTGGTGATCGGGCGTGGCGGCCTCGGGCAGATCATCTTCGCCGGTTTCCAGAACAACTTCTACAAGCAGCAGATCATGACCGGGACGCTGCTCTGCGTCCTGCTCGCGCTGGTGCTCGACCTGGTCCTGGCGGGGGTCGGCCGCCTGCTCACGCCCTGGCTGCGGCGCGGGAGGCCGGCGTGAATCCGATCGAGGCGGCGGTGCGCTGGCTCAACGACCCGCTGAACTGGACCAACCCCGGCGGCATCCTGGACCGGCTCGGCGAGCACCTGTCGCTGTCGGCGGCGGCGGTGGCGCTCGGTTGCCTGATCGCCTGGCCGATCGGCCTGTGGCTGGGCCACACCGGCCGGGGCGGCGGGCTGGTGGTGCTCATCGCCAACGTCACCCTCGCCATCCCCACCCTCGCCCTGCTCACCATCCTTCCGCTGACCTTCCTCGGGTTCGGCCGACCCTCGGTGGTGGTGGCGCTCGCCGTGTTCGCGGTGCCGCCGCTGCTCGCCAACGCGTACACCGGGGTGCGGCAGGTCGACCCGGAGGCACGGGACGCCGCCCGCGGGATGGGTTTCTCCGGTTGGCAGCTGCTGCGCCGGGTCGAGCTGCCCCTGGCGGTGCCGTACCTGGCGGCCGGGTTCCGGACGGCGGCCGTGCAGGTGGTGGCCACCGCCGCGCTGGCGTCCTTCGTGAACGGCGGCGGGCTCGGTCAGATCATCCGTGCCGGGTTCGGGCTGGACATCGCCGCCGGCCGCGGCCAGATCCTCGCCGGCGGGCTCCTGGTCGCCGGGCTGGCCGTCCTGGTGGAGCTGGTCCTCGCCCTGGTCGAGCGCCTGGTGACGCCGCGCCCGCTGCGCGCCACGCGGCGGCGGGCGAACCGCCGTGCGGCCGACGCGGTGGCCGGCACCTGAACGCTCCCGTGACGATCCGGTGACAAACCTCGCCCCAGGTTGTCGGTCCCGTGTGAAAGATGTTGGGTGGGAAGTCGCGGGCGGCCGGACGGACGATCGCCCGTCGGACACGCGGCCGGCCCGAACGGGTCGCGCCGGGACACGGAAGGCGGGCATCATGCGCGCACGTACACGTCTGGCGGTCGGCGCCGTCGGGGCCCTCGCCGCCGCCGGGCTGCTCACCGGCTGCGGCGATGCCGGCTCGTCCGGCACCGACGCCCCGCAGCAGGGCGCCTCCGGCGCCGGCTGCGCCCCGGTGGCCGGCGACAAGCTGGTCGCCCTCGACGACGACAAGAAGCTGCAGAACACCGACAACATCATCCCGGCGGTCAATGCGGACGCGGCGAACCCGCAGCTCCTCGCCGCGCTGGACAAGGTCTCGGCGACGCTCGACACGCCGAAGCTGATCGCGCTCAACAAGGCCGTCGACGTCGACCGGAAGTCGCCCGAGGTCGCCGCGACCGAGTTCGCCACCGCCAACAACCTGACCGCTGGCATCGCGAAGGGCCCGGGCGGCCCGGTCACGGTCGGCGCCGCCAACTTCAGCGAGAGCCAGACCCTCGCCGAGCTCTACAAGATCGCGCTGACCGCCGCCGGTTACCAGGTCAAGGTGCAGCAGATCGGCAGCCGGGAGCTGTACGAGCCGGCGCTGGAGAAGGGCGAGATCCAGGTCGTGCCGGAGTACGCGGCGACCATGGCCGAATTCCTCAACACCAAGGCCAACGGGCAGAACGCCCAGCCCGTCTCCTCGCCGGAGCTGGACAAGACGGTCACCGCGCTCAAGGCCGCCGGCGACAAGGCCGGGCTGGTCTTCGGCGCCCCCTCCGCCGCCCAGGACCAGAACGCGTTCGCCGTCACGACCGCGTTCGCCGACAAGTACGGCGTGCGTACGCTGTCCGACCTGGCCGCGAAGTGCTCCGGCCAGGCCACCGTGCTGGCCGGTCCGCCGGAGTGCCCGCAGCGGCCGAAGTGCCAGGCCGGTCTGGTCGAGGTCTACGACTTCAAGGCCGGTTCGTTCAGCTCGCTGGACGCGGGTGGCCCGCAGACCAAGAACGCGCTGAAGACCGGTGCGGCCAGCGTCGGCCTCGTCTTCTCCTCGGACGCGGCGCTCGCGGCCGGCTGATCCCACCGCGTCGGCCGGTCACCGACGGGCCTCAGGGGCCCGGTGACCGGCCGACGCCGTTTCCGGTCCGGCCGGTCGACGGCCGCCGAACTCCACGGCCGGCCGGCGCAACCGTTCCCTGCCGGCGCAACTCTCGGTAGGCTACACACCCATGCCCGCCCCGGTTGTCTCTGACGACAAGCGTCATCCGCCGCTCCTGACCACCCTCTTCTGGGTGGGCGTGGCCCTCGCGCCGGTGGCGGCGCTGATCCTGCTCGTCGCCGACGGTAACGGCCCCCTCCGGTTCGCGGCCGTGCTCGCCATCCTCGCCGTGGTGCTCATCGGCCTGTCGATCGCGCTGCGCGCCGAGGGCGGTCAGGCCATCGCCGAGGAACTGCGCGAGGAGATCGACGAGCTTCGGCGCGAGCTGCGCGGGGAGATCGTCGCCGCTGCCCAACGCGGCAACCAGGCGATCGACCAGGCCCAGCGCGCCCACGAGGCGGTGGGTGCGCTCCGGCGGCGGATGGACGCGGCCGCCGCCGCGCTGGTCGTCGCCGACGAGCCGGCGGACGCCGGCCGGGCCCGGGTGGCCGCGGCCGAGCCGACGGACGATGCCGCCGGTCGTGCCCGCATCCCGTCCCGCGGCGAGGCGTGGCGCGCCGACCGGGACGACGCGGACGAGCCGCGCCCGCCCCAGCCCGCCCCGCGCGCCGAGCGGCCGGCCCCCGGGTACGGCGACCGTGCCGCCGGCGGCACGTACGGCGGCGAGCGGGCCGGTGTGTACGGCGGCGACCGTGCCGCCGGCGGCACATACGGCAGGTCGGCCGGCGTACCGACCGGCGACCGACCCGCCGCCGGAGCGGCCGGGGTGTACGGCGCGTGGCCGGCGGAGCACGACAACCAGCCGGCCGCCCGACCCCTCGGTGTGGTCCGGCACACCGAGACGGTGCACGTCACCACCCGCCACACCGTCGTGGACGGAGGAGGACCGGTGGGCGGTGGCACCTCCTACGGCGGCGCCGCCGGACGCCGGTCACCGGCCCCGGAAGACCGGCAGTGGGACGGCCGCGGTGAGACGGACGACCGGACCCGGCCCGCGCACGGGCATCCCGACGACCGCCCCTGGGGCGACCAGGACGACCGCCCCTGGGCCGGTGACGCCGAGCGCGACGACCGCGCGTGGGCCGGCGGCGAGCACGACGACCGCGCGTGGGCAGGCGGCGAGCACGACGACCGCGCGTGGGCAGGCGGCGAGCACGACGACCGCGGGTGGGCCGGCCAGGACGGGACGGATGACCGGTACGGGCGCCACGACGACCGGCAGTGGGGTGCGCCCGTGGACGAGCGTGTCCCGGGCGACCCACGCGAGGACCGCGAACGGCCGGAGCACGACCGGTCCGGCAGACGGCGGGACCACCGCGCCCCCCGGCACGAGCGGTCCGGGGCGGAGCAGCGGGACGAGCGCCCGTGGGCGGGCGGTCGGGTCGGTGAGCAGCGCTGGGACGCACCCGTGGAGCAGCCCGACCGTACGAACGCCCCGGGCGATGACCTGGAGAGCGGGGACTACTGGTCGCAGCTCCGGACCGGGGACCGCTGGGCCTCGGTGCGGGAGGACGACCGGGGTCGCGAGGTACGGGTCGGTGAGCGGCGGGCCGAGGTGCACGCCGACGGGACCGGTACCGAGTACCGGGTGGCGGACCGGTGGGCGGCGGTACGCCGGGAGGAACCTCGCCGCGCCCAGGATCGTCCGGTCCCCGATCGGGGGGACGACGGCTGGCGGGGCGGCTGGTCCGAGCCGGAGAGCCGGCCGGAGCTGCCGGCCGGTGGGGTGCCGGTGCCCGAGGACTGGCGCCCGCCGCGCCAGCGCCAGCGCCAGCCGGAACCGCAGCGCCAGCCGGAACCGCAGCGCCAGCCCGAACCGCAGCGGGCCCACGAGCCGGAGCGGTACGGCCGCCGGCAGGAGGAGCACTACGGTTACCCGCCCCAGGACGACGTGCCCCGCGCCGGTGGCCGTGCCGCCCCCGGTGACCGCTGGCGCTGACCCCGTCCGCCGGACCCCGGTCTACTTGTCGATGTCGCCGACGACGAAGAACATCGAGCCGAGGATGGCGATCAGGTCCGGGACCAGGCAGCCGGGGAGCAGGGTGGCGAGGGCCTGCACGTTGGCGTACGAGGCGGTGCGCAGCTTCAACCGCCACGGCGTCTTCTCGCCCCGGGACACCAGGTAGTAGCCGTTGATGCCGAGGGGGTTCTCGGTCCAGGCGTAGGTGTGCCCCTCGGGTGCCTTGAGCACCTTCGGCAGTCGCGTGTTGATCGGTCCGGTCAGCCGGTCCACCCGGTCCAGGCACTGCTCGGCGAGGTCGAGTGAGGCGTACACCTGGTCGAGCAGCACCTCGAAGCGGGCGTGGCAGTCGCCGGCGGTCTTGGTCACCACCGGCACGTCCAGCTGGTCGTACGCCAGGTAGGGCTCGTCGCGGCGCAGGTCCAGGTCGAGCCCGGAGGCGCGGGCGACCGGCCCGGACGCGCCGAACGCGGCAGCGTCGGCGGCCGACAGCACCCCGACGCCGACGGTGCGGGCCAGGAAGATCTCGTTGCGGCGGATCAGGTTGTCCAGGTCGGGCATGCGCCGCCGTACCTCGGCGATCGCGGTGCGGGCCCGCCCGGTCCAGCCGGCCGGCACCTCCTCCTTGAGGCCGCCCACCCGGTTGTACATGTAGTGGACCCGGCCGCCGGAGACCTCCTCCATCACCGCCTGGAGGGTCTCCCGCTCGCGGAACGCGTAGAAGACCGGCGTGATCGCGCCGATCTCCAGCGGGTACGAGCCGAGGAACATCAGGTGGTTGAGCACCCGGTTCAGCTCGGCGAGGGCCATCCGCAGCCAGGTGGCCCGCTCGGGCACCTCCATGCCCAGCAGCCGTTCGACGGCGAGCACCACGCCCAGCTCGTTGGAGAAGGCCGACAGCCAGTCGTGCCGGTTGGCCAGCACGATGATCTGCCGGTAGTCGCGGACCTCGAACAGCTTCTCCGCACCCCGGTGCATGTAGCCGACGATCGGCTCGGCGGCCACCACCCGCTCGCCGTCGAGCACCAGGCGCAGCCGGAGCACGCCGTGGGTGGACGGGTGCTGTGGTCCGATGTTGAGCACCATGTCGGTGCCGAGCTGGTCCCCGCCCGCGCCGGTGCCGACGGTCAGCTCGCGGAGGTCGGCGTCGGTGGTCATGCCCGTCATCGTGCCACGTGCGGCGCGAGGGCGACGCCGACCGGTTGGCGCAGCCACCAGTGCCCGCCGAGCCCGGCCGGGTCGGTCAGCTCGGCCACCGCCGACGCGGCGGCCAGCGCCCGCACGTACCCCGCCGGGTCACGACCGGCCCGGCTCAGCGGTGGTCGCGCGCCGTCGGCCCCGAGCGCCCGCAGCGCCTCCCGCTGCGGGACCAGGGAGTACGCGCACCGGGCGACCCGCTCACCGGCGGAGGCGACCGAGTCCATGGCGACGTGGGCGGTGACGTCGCACGAGCCGTCCGGCACCGGCGGCACCTGCCGCCCACCCCGGTACCCGGTCAACGACCCGCCGACCGGCCGCCCCGGGAGCAGGTGCCCGTAGTCCACGGCCAGGGCGAGCCCCCGGTCGACGTGGCCCACCGCGTCCGCCCACGCCTCGTCCCGCCCCCGGCCGATCTCCGCCCGCCCCCCGGGGCCCCACCCCGCCACACTGTTGATCAAGGAGTTTGCGTCAGGATTCGGGGTCCCCGGTGACGCAAACTCCTTGATCAACGGGCCCTGGGTGGGGGTGGGGGTGGGGGTGGGGGTGGGCCACCAGTTCGTCAGCCAGTCGACGTCTTCGGGGGTGGTCGGGTGGCCGATTGTCTCGGCTCCGGTGCGGGGGTCGACCAGGAGGTAGTGCCAGCCGTTCCCGGTGTGTACGGCGATGTCCAGTGGGACGTTGTCCAACCATTCGGTGGCGATCAGCAGTCCGGTGATGCCGTCCGGGATCTCGTGCCTCCACGCGATCCGGTCGGGCAGGTGCGCGGGGCGCGGGGCGATTTCGACGGCGGTGGGGCGTATCCGTCGGGCGAGCGGAACCTCCACGGCCTGGAGCAACCCGGCCAGCAGCTCCCCCCGGCCGGCCCCCACGTCCACCACGTCGAGGACCGGTGGGTGACCGAGAGCGGCGTCCACCTGGGCGAGGAGGCGGGACAGGGCGGAGGCAAAGGCCGGGGAGGCGTGCACGCTGGTGCGGAAGTGGTGCGCCGGGCCGGCTCCGGACACGAAGAAGCCCTCCGGGCCGTAGAGCGCCCGGTCCATCGCGTCCCGCCAGCGGATCGACATCAGTTCATCCCTCGTTCAGCGGCCGTCACCGTGCCGACCCTACGGTCAGCCCCTATGAGACGACTGGCGATACCCGCCCTGGCGGTCGTACCCCTGCTGTTGGCCGGTGCCCCGGCGGGCGCCACACCCGCCGACGCGCCGCGCCCGGTGCGGGCGGTGGTCGAGACCCCCTCGCTCTACGACGACTCCGCCGGCGGCGACGCGGACGCCGACGACCCGGCCATCTGGGTGCACCCGACCGACCGGGCGGGCAGCCTCGTTGTGGCGACCGCCAAGAACGGCGGCCTACGGGTGTACGACCTGGCGGCCCGCGAGCGGCAGGTCATCCCCACCCCGCCGGCGCCCGGCCCCGACGACGAGTCCGGCCGGTTCAACAACGTCGACCTGGTCTCTGGCTTCCGGCTCGGGCACCGCCGCGTCGACCTGGCCGTGGTCACCGACCGGGGCCGGGACCAGCTGCGCTTCTACCGGATCGACCCGGTCACCCGGCTGCTGACCGACGTGACCGCGCCGGACGTGCCGTTCGCGTTCAGCGCCGACCAGACCGAGGTCAACGAGCAGCGCACCGCGTACGGCCTGGGCACGTACACCGATCCCGCCGGCAGTGTGTACGCGGTGGTGAGCCGGCGCAGCACCCCCGAGGTGGGGCTGTTCCGGCTGGTCGAGCGCGCCGGCCGGGTCTCCTACCGCCCGGTGGACCGGCTGACCCTGCCGTCGGCGTTCACCCTGCCGGACGGCTCCGGCTGGTCGCCGTGCACCGACCCCGGTGACGGCCCGCAGGTGGAGGGGACCGTGGTGGACCCGGCGACCGGCGTGGTGCACCTGGCCCAGGAGAAGGTCGGCCTGTGGCGGACCCGACTGGCCGGCGGCCGTTTCGTCGGCACCCCGACGTCCGTGGAGCGGGTCCGGGAGTTCGGCATTCCGGCGCGGTACGACGCCGACGAGGAGGACTGCGTGACCGACCACGCCGCCGACCCGGGCTTCGGTGGCCGGATCGCGCAGGACGTGGAGGGTCTGACGATCTACCGGACCGGGCGGACCTCGGGCACGCTGGTCGTGTCCAGCCAGGGTGACGACACCTTCTACACATACGACCGGCGCACCGACCGCCCGACCGGCCGGTTCGCGGTGATCGACGGCACGGTGGACGGCTCCCAGGAGTGCGACGGCGCCGCGGTGGTCTCCACCCCGCTGCCCGGCTTCCCCGGCGGGCTGCTGGTGGTGCACGACGGACAGAACTCGCCGTCGACCCGTACCGACACCAACTTCAAGTTCCTCGACGCCGGCTTCCTCCGCTGAGGTGTAAGGAAGGGCCCCCGCTTAACGCCTCCGGTAGAGCAGGGGGCCCCTCTTAACACCCACCTCGACACCATTGGTGAAGGTTTTCACACCTTCTTGTTTCCGCTCCCTCGCTCCGGCGCATACTTGCGATCGACCGGTACCCCTTCTCGAGGACTGGATCGTCGCCATGAGCGCTTCGCCGCGCCCGCGTACGGGCCCCGCCGCACGGCCGGCCGACGCACCGCTTCCCCGCAACCTGTCCGTCGGCGTCGTCGGCGCCGGCCGGGTCGGAGCCGTCCTCGGTGCCGCGCTCGCGGCAGCCGGTCACCGGGTCGTCGCCGCCGCTGCCGTCTCCGGCGCGTCCCGTGCCCGGCTGGCGCTGCTGCTCCCCGGTGTCCCCCGCCGGTCGGCCACCGCCGTCGCCCGGGCCGCCGACCTGCTGGTGGTCGCCGTGCCGGACGACGCGCTCGCGGGCGTGGTGAGCGGTCTGGCGCGCAGCGGCGCGCTGCGCCCCGGTCAGGTGGTGGCGCACACCTCCGGCGCGCACGGGCTGTCCGTGCTCGCCCCCGCCGCCGAGGTCGGCGCCCGCACGCTGGCCCTGCACCCCGCGATGACCTTCACCGGTACGCCGGACGACCTGCCCCGCCTGGCCGGCATCTCGTACGGGGTGACCGCCCCGGCGGAGCTGCGCCCGCTGGCCGCCCGACTGGTCACCGACCTGGGCGGCGTGCCGGAGTGGATCGCCGAGCCGGACCGGCCGCTGTACCACGCCGCGCTGGCGCACGGCGCCAACCACCTGGTGACCCTGGTCAACGAGGCGGCCGACCGGCTGCGCGACGCCGGGGTGGGGCAGCCGGAGAAGGTGCTCGCCCCGCTGCTGCGGGCCGCGCTGGAGAACGCGCTGCGCCTCGGTGACGACGCGCTGACCGGGCCGGTGTCCCGGGGCGACGCGGGGACCGTGGAGCGGCACCTGGCCCGGCTGGGCGCGGTCGCGCCGGAGTCCGTCGCCCCGTACCTGGCCCTGGCCCGGCGGACCGCCGACCGGGCCATCGCCGCCGGCCGACTGCGGCCGGTGGACGCGGAGTCGCTGCTCGGCGTCCTGGCCGGCAGCGCGCGGGAGGTGGCGGCATGACGCAGCTCGTACACACCCGCGCGGAGCTGGCCGCGGCCCGGAACGGCCTGACGGGCACGGTCGGGGTCGTCATGACCATGGGTGCTCTGCACGCCGGGCACGAGACGCTGCTGCGGGCCGCCCGGGAGCGCGGCGGCCACGTGCTCGTGACGATCTTCGTGAACCCGTTGCAGTTCGGTCCGAACGAGGACTTCGACCGCTACCCGCGGACGCTCGACGCCGACCTGGAGATCTGCCGCCGGGCGGGCGCGGACGTGGTGTTCGCCCCCGCCGTTTCGGACATGTACCCGGACGGTCAGCCCCGGGTCCGCGTCAACCCGGGCCAGCTCGGCGAGGACCTGGAGGGGTTGAGCCGGCCCGGCTTCTTCCACGGCGTGCTGACGGTCGTCCTGAAGCTGCTCCAGCTCACCCGGCCCGACCTCGCGTTCTTCGGGGAGAAGGACTATCAGCAGCTCAGCCTGGTCCGGCGGATGGTCCGGGACCTGGACGTGCCGGTGGAGATCGTCGGTGTGCCGACCGTCCGGGAGCCGGACGGCCTGGCCCTGTCCAGCCGCAACCGCTACCTGGCACCGTCCGAGCGGGAGGCGGCGCTGAGCCTGTCGGCCGCGCTCCGGGCCGGCGCCGAGGCCGCCGACGCGGGCGCGGACGCGGGGGCCGTGCTGGCCGCCGCGCACGCCGCCTTCGGAGCCGGTACGCCGGGAGCCCAGCTCGACTACCTCGTGTTGACGGACCCCGGCCTGGAACCGGGCCCGGTCTCCGGGGAGGCGCGGCTGCTCGTCGCCGCCTGGGTCGGCGCCACCCGGCTCATCGACAACGCCGCGATCCACCTCGCGCCCCGATCCTGACCTCCCCACCACCCGCGAAAGGCGCCCGATGTTCCGGACCATGCTCAAGTCGAAGATCCACCGGGCCACCGTGACCCAGGCCGACCTGCACTACGTCGGCTCGGTCACCGTGGACGAGGACCTGCTCGACGCCGCCGACCTGCTTCCGGGTGAGCAGGTGGCGATCGTGGACATCACCAACGGGGCCCGGCTGGAGACGTACGTCATCCCGGGCGAGCGGGGTAGTGGCGTGATCGGCATCAACGGTGCCGCCGCCCACCTGGTGCACCCCGGTGACCTGGTCATCCTGATCTCGTACGGGCAGATGGACGACGCCGAGGCCCGCGCGTACCGCCCGAGGATCGTGCACGTCGACGCGGACAACCGCGTCGTCGACCTCGGCACCGACCCGTCCACCGCCGCCCCCGGCACCGCCGGCGACCCCATCCCCAACCCCCTGGCCGCCCTTCCCGCCTGACCCGATCCCTCGCCTCCCTCCCTCCCTCGATCTTGCACTTCCGGTCGCTGTTATGTCCCGTGGCGGGCCTTTTGCGCCGACAAGAAGTGCAAGATCGCAGTAGGCGGGGTGGCCTGGGTGATTCGGGGGCGGACGTGCGGTCTGTCACCGGAAGGTCATGTCCGGTTACCCTGAGCGTGCCGTCGGGATCGACGGTCGTCGGCTGGGGGAGGCCGCGATGCGCCGTGCGTGGAGAGCCGTTGTCGCGGCGGTGGCCGTGGGAGCACTGGTCAGCGGGTGCGGTACGGCCGGTGGAGTGGACGGCGACCTGACCGACGACTGGGCTGCCCTGCCCGCTCCCGGTCCGTTCACGCCGGCGTCCGGGGTCTGTCACGAGGCGGACTTCACCGAGACGGTGACCCTGGCCGCGTACGCGCCGGTGGACTGTGCCGCCCCGCACCGGGTGGAGACGGTGCACGTCGGCTCCTTCCCGGCGGCGCGGCCGGCCCCGCCGCCGGGAGGCTCGACGGAACTGCGCGGGGCGTTCGCGGAGTGCGACACCCGGGCCACCGGGTACGTCGGCGACGACTGGCGGGCCGGGCGGCTCCGCCTCTCCCTGGCGCTGCCCTCCACCCCCGCGTGGACGGCCGGCTCGCGCTGGTACCGCTGTGACCTGAGCGAGGTGAACACGGTCGAGGTCGGCGCGACGGTGGTGGCCCGCACCGGCAGTCTCCGTGACGTGTTGAAGAGTTCGTCCCCGCTGCGGCTCGGCTGCCAGCAGTCCCGCGGTGGAAGCACCGCCGGCAGCCTGACCCTCGCGCCGGTCCAGTGCGGCACGCCGCACGACGCGGAGTTCGTCGGCGTGTGGCGGGCACCCGACCGCCCGTACCCCACCCGGAACGCCGACTGGGCCCCGCTCTACGACGGCTGCCGCACGGTGCTGGGCCGCTACGTGGGCGTGCCCGACGACCCCGCCCTCAGGCTGCGCAGCGCCGTGGTGGTCCGCCCGCCCGGCGCCGGCCGCTGGCGGGTCGGGGACCGGGGCGTCCGCTGCTACCTGCGGCTCAGCGACCGAACGGTGACCGGCTCCCTGAAGGGTGCCGGCCCCGCCGGCCTTCCGGTCCGCGCGAGGTGACGGTCGCGCCGTCGGTGGTGCGCCACGCGGAGGTACGCGCCGCGGCAGGTTCCGCCACGCGACCGACCGGACGCTTCGGCAGGGCGTTGCCCAAACCACTCGTCCCGCCCCCCGCGCCCCGGACGAGGAAGCTTCGGGTTGACTGGTGGGATGGACCGACCGACCAGCGACCTGCCGACCCTGCCCCGCCTGCTGGCCGCTCCGGCGCCCGGCTGGGTGGAGACGACCGACGTCGTCGTGGTCGGCTCCGGGGTCGCCGGGCTCACCGCCGCGCTGCATCTGCGCGAGGCGGGCCTGCACGTCACCGTGGTCACCAAGGTCGACATCGACGAGGGCTCGACCCGGTGGGCGCAGGGCGGCATCGCCGCCGTGCTCGATCCGCAGGACACCCCGGCTGCGCACGCCTCGGACACCGAGATCGCCGGCGTGGGGCTCTGTGACCCGGCGGCCGTCCGCGTACTGGTCGAGGAGGGGCCGACCCGGTTGCGCGAGCTGATGCGGATCGGCGCGGAGTTCGACCGCAACACGGACGGCTCGCTGATGCTGACGCGGGAGGGCGGCCACCGGGCGGACCGGATCGTGCACGCCGGTGGCGACGCGACCGGCGCGGAGGTGCAGCGGGCCCTGCACGCCGCCGTCCGACGTGACCCGTGGATCCGGCTGGTCGAGCACGCCCTGGTGCTGGACCTGCTGCGGGCGCCCGGCGACGGCCCGGACGGCCTCGGTCCGGCCTGCGGGATCACCCTGCACGTCCTCGGCGAGGGCAGTGAGGACGGCGTGGGCGCGATCCTCGGCCGCGCGGTGGTGCTGGCCACCGGTGGGATGGGACAGATCTACGCGGCCACCACCAACCCGGCGGTCTCCACCGGCGACGGTGTCGCGCTGGCGATGCGGGCCGGCGCCGACGTCACCGACGTGGAGTTCGTCCAGTTCCACCCGACCGCGCTGATCGTGCCGGAGCAGGCGCGGGTGCCCGGCGCCGGCCACGCCCAGCAACCGCTGGTCTCCGAGGCGCTGCGGGGCGAGGGCGCCCACCTCGTGGACGGCGACGGCAAGCGGTTCATGGTCGGGCAGCACGAGCTGGCCGAGCTGGCCCCCCGGGACGTGGTGGCCAAGGGCATCCACCGGGTGCTGCTGGCCACCGGCGCCGACCACGTCTTTCTCGACGCCCGGCACCTCGGGGGCGACTTCCTCGCCCGGCGGTTCCCCACCATCGTCGCCTCCTGCCTGGCGATCGGGGTGGATCCGGCGACGGATCTGATCCCGGTGGCCCCGGCCGCCCACTACGCCTCCGGCGGCGTCCGCACCGACCTGCGCGGCCGTACCTCCATCCCGGGCCTGTACGCCTGCGGCGAGGTCGCCTGCACGGGCGTGCACGGCGCGAACCGGCTGGCCAGCAACTCGCTCCTGGAGGGGCTCGTCTTCTCCCGGCGGATCGCCGACGACATCGCGGCCGGTCTGCCCGAGCAGGCGCGACCGGCGGAGACCGGCGCCTGGGTCGGCGGCGGTGGCTGGGTGGTGCCGGCGGCGGCGACCCCGACGCTGCAACGCGCGATGACCCGCGGTGCCGGGGTGCTCCGCTCGGCGGAGACGCTCGCCGCGACCGCTGCCGCGCTGGGCGGGATCGGTGCGGAACGGGGCCGGCCCCGCACCGCCGACTGGGAGGCGACGAACCTGGTGACGGTGGCGTCGACGCTGGTCGAGGCCGCGTACGCCCGGGAGGAGACGCGGGGCTGCCACTGGCGGGAGGACTTCCCGACGGCCGACGAGCGGTGGCACGGCCACCTGGTCGGTGCGATCGGGGCGCAGGGACGGTTGACGCAGACGTGGGAGGCAACGCGATGACGGAGGCGACCGAGCGGGCGCTGCGGGAGGCCGGCCTGGACCCGGAGCAGGTCCGGCGGGTCGTCGAGAACGCGCTCGTCGAGGACCTGGGTCCGGACTTCCGGGACGTCACCAGCATCGCGACGATCCCCGACGCGCAGACCGACACCGCCGACCTGGTCGCCCGCGCGGACGGCGTGGTGGCCGGACTGGCCGTCGCCGCCGCCGTCTTCGAGCTGGTGGGGGAGGTGACCGGCTCCGGCCGTACGGTCGAGGTGTCGATCGTGGCCCGGGACGGCGGGCGGGTGGCGCGCGGCGACGTGCTGGCCACGGTGGCCGGCCCGACCCGGCTGCTGCTCACCGCCGAGCGGACGGCGCTCAACCTGCTCTGCCGGATGTCCGGGGTGGCCACCCACACGCGGGCCTGGGCCGACGCCCTGGCCGGCACGAAGGCGATGGTGCTGGACACCCGGAAGACCACGCCCGGGCTGCGGGCCCTGGAGAAGTACGCGGTGCGGGCCGGCGGCGGCACGAACAAGCGCATGGGCCTGCACGACGTGGCGATGATCAAGGACAACCACAAACTGGCGGCGGGTGGCATCACGGCGGCGTTCCAGCGGGTCCGGCAGGCGTTTCCCGACGTGCCGGTGCAGGTGGAGGTGGACACCGTCGCCGAGGCGGTGGAGGCGGTCGAGGCGGGTGCGGGCTTCCTGCTGCTGGACAACATGCCCCCCGCGCAGCTGCGGGAGGTCGTGGCGGCGGTGGGGGAGCGGGCGGAGCTGGAGGCCACGGGTGGGCTGACACTGCCGGTGGCGGCCGAGTACGGCGCGACCGGTGTGGACTTCCTCTCCGTCGGCGCGCTGACGCACTCCTCGCCGATCCTGGACATCGCGCTGGACCTGCGTACCGGGTGACTCAGGCAGCGACCGGCGGCCGACCGACCAGGTTGAAGATGACCCGGTTCTCGGTGTCGTTGCGGCCGTCCAGGCCGTACTTGGCGCGGAACAGCTCCACCACGCGGCGGTACACCTCGGGTGCCAGCTCGTCGGCCTCGCCCAGCGCGAACATCTCGCCGGCGGCCTCCGGCCGGTCCAGCACGACGGCCAGCCCGGCCAGGCCGTGCCGGGCCACGTTGCGGACGAGGTCGCGCCCGGCGATGTACCAGTCGCCGTCGACCCGGACGTAGAGCGCCTCGCAGGTCTCCAGGTCCCGGCCGCCCTGGCGCAGGCACAGCCGCAGCGTCAGGCACGCCTCCAGGTCCTGCAACGGGGCCGTCTCCCACAGCTCGGTGAACCGGTCGGCCACGAACTCGCCCAGGGGGGTGGAGACGAACGCCTCGATCTGCTGGGTGTCGAAGGTGCTGCCCCGGACCGGGAAGAACGAGATGAACGCCTTGCCGTCCCAGCGGTACATCTGCACCGACGGCGCCGCGTTGTAGACGCGGACCTGCAACCCGGACCGGATCGTCTCGGGCAGCCCGTCGTGCAGCCGGGCCAGGTGCCAGAGGTTGTTGAGGATGGCGACCGAGGCGTCCCGCCGCCGCAGCTCCGCGCCGCGCAGCCGGACCGCGGGCGAGTCCGGGTCCAGCAGCAGCACCCGTACGGTGGCACCGTTGACGAGCGCGGAGCGCAGCGCGCCGGTGAACCGGTCGACGTACGGGCCCTCCAGCATGCTGGTCCAGGTCTCCAGGATCGCGACCGTCTCCTTCGACTGCGCCACCCGTTCGATCAGCGCGTCCCGGTCCAGTCGCGGGTGCTCGATGATGCTGGCCGTCTGGAGTTCGCGGAAGAGCGGGTTGAGCACGACGTACGTCAGCAGCGTCATGATCAGCGCGGCGCCGATGTTCAGGTACAGCTCGCCCTGGAAACTCCCGGCGGCCCGCCGCGACGCCTGCCAGGCCTGCACGATCATCCAGACCGCGCCCCCGGCCAGGGCGACGAGCACCAGGACGTGCCGCCGGCGGCGGCGCAGGGTGTTGAGACCCCTACGAACAGGCCGGCGGAACATGCTGCGCCAGAATTCCCCCGGCCCGTTCGCCCACCACCGTCCCGACATGTCCGCTCCCCGCCCCGGCCGCGTGGTGGATCGATCCCTGTTCATGTCCCGATGGAGACCAGGATACGGATCGCGGGCACGTCCGCGCCCGCCCGTACGGGCGTTGTCTAGGCTGCGTGCGTGCTGCTCTGCATCGACATCGGAAACACCAACACCGTGCTGGCGACCTTCGACGGCGACAAGCTGGTGCACTCCTGGCGGATCAAGACCGATGCGCGGTCGACGGCCGACGAGCTCGGCCTGATGTTCCGTGGCCTGCTCGCCGGGGACAACGTCGAGATCACCGGGGTGGCCGCGTGCTCCACGGTGCCGGCGGCGCTGCGCTCGCTGCGGACCATGCTGACCCGGTACTACGCGGACCTGCCGAGCGTGGTCGTCGAGCCCGGCGTCCGGACCGGCGTGCAGCTCGCCATCGACAACCCCAAGGAGGTCGGCGCGGACCGGGTGGTCAACACCCTCGCCGCGTACACCCTCTACGGTGGCCCGTCGATCGTGGTGGACTTCGGCACCACCACCAACTTCGACGTGATCAGCGGCCGGGGCGAGTTCCTCGGTGGCGCCTTCGCCCCGGGCATCGAGATCTCCTTCGACGCGCTCGCCGCCCGCGCCGCCCAACTGCGCAAGGTGGAGGCGACCAAGCCCCGCTCGGTGATCGGGAAGAACACCGTGGAGTGTCTCCAGTCCGGCCTGTACTTCGGCTTCGCCGGCCAGGTGGACCGCATCGTCGAGCGGATGACCGAGGAACTGGGCGAGGTGAAGGCGGTGATCGCCACCGGCGGGCTGGCCTCCCTGGTGATCAACGAGTGCCGGAGCATCACCCACCACGAACCGATGATCACGCTCATCGGCCTGCGAATGGTCTACGACCGCAACGTGTGAGGTGCAAGGAAGGGCCCCCTCTTAACGCCTGCGGTAGAGGAAGGGCCCCCGCTTAACAACCGTCGGCGCCGGCCGCGCCCGCCGTCAGCGACGCCGGGCGCGGAAGACCAGCGTCCGGTACGGCAGCACGAGCGTGTCCCGCCCGGCCAGGTCCGGGTGGGTGTCGAGGAGCTCCCGCAGCTCCCGGTCGATCTGGCGTCGCCGCTCGGGGGTCGCCGTCAGGTGGTACGAGCGGGTGCCCACCATGCCCAGCAGTTCCTCCGGCGTCAGCTCGGTGGCGTGGTTGAACTCGGCCCACTCGGGCTGCCAGAACTCCGGCCCGAAGTCGGTGACGTCCTCGAGCAGGCGGTCCACCGTGCCGCCTGTCTCGGCGACCCGGTTCATGTCGTCGACCCATCCGATGCGGTCGTCGCGGAGGTTCCAGACCGGCGCGAAGGTGCCGCCGGACCGCACCACCCGGGCGATCTCCGGGTGTGCCCGCTCGCGGTCGAACCAGTGGTACGCCTGGCCGACCAGCACGGCGTCGGCGTACCCGTCGGGCAGCGGCATCGACTCGGCACTGCCGTTCCGGGCGGTCGTGCCCGGCGTGGTCGCCTCCAGCTGCGCCCGCATGCCCGGGTCCGGCTCGACCGGCGTTACGGCGTGGTCGAGGGCGAGGATCCCGCGGGTCAGGATTCCGGTGCCGGCGCCCAGGTCGACGACTCGCGCGGGCGCCGGGAGACCGTCGAGCGCCCAGCGCAGCGCGGCCTCCGGATAGCGGGGTCGGAACCGGTCGTAGTCTGCCGCTGCGGCACCGAACGAGAGGGCCTGAGTGGGGTCGGTCATGGCGGGCACGTTATCCCGTAACGACCCACCGGCCCCTTGAGTACGCTCGGTGCCTGAACCCGCCCGAAGACTCCCGACGAGGAAGCGTGCCGTGACCGAGCAGACCCCCGTGCCAGTGGACCCCGCCGACGACCTTCCCGAGCAGATGAAGGTCCGCCGGGAGAAGCGGGACCGGATGCTCGCCGAGGGCGTCCAGCCCTATCCGGTCGGATACCCCCGGACCAACACCCTCGCGGAGATCCGTTCGACGTACGCCGACCTGCCCACCGACACCGCCACCGGCGACCGCGTGTCGGTCACCGGCCGGGTGATCTTCGTACGGAACACCGGCAAGCTCTGCTTCGCGACGCTGCGGGACGGCGACGGCACCGAACTCCAGGCGATGCTCTCCCTGGACCGGGTCGGCGCGGAACGGCTGGAGGACTGGAAGCGCCTGGTCGATCTCGGTGACCACGTGGGCGTGACGGGCGAGGTGATCACCAGCCGGCGCGGCGAGCTGTCGGTGCTGGCCGAGGAGTGGGCCGTCACCGCGAAGGCGCTGCGTCCGCTGCCGGTGGCGCACAAGCCGCTGAGCGAGGAGGCGCGCGTCCGGCAGCGCTACGTCGACCTGGTCGTCCGCCCGCAGGCCCGGCAGATGGTGCGTACGCGCGCCACCGCCGTCCGCAGCCTCCGGGACACCCTGCACGGCCGGGACTTCATCGAGGTGGAGACCCCGATGCTCCAGTTGCTGCACGGCGGGGCCGCCGCGCGGCCATTCGTGACCCACAGCAATGCGTTGAGTACGGATCTGTATCTCCGAATCGCTCCGGAACTGTTTCTCAAGCGTGCCGTGGTCGGTGGCGTCGACCAGGTCTTCGAGATCAACCGCAACTTCCGCAATGAGGGCATCGACTCTTCGCACTCGCCGGAGTTCGCGATGCTGGAGGCGTACCAGGCTTACGGCGACTACGACACGATGGCCGAGCTGACCCGTAATCTCGTCCAGCAGGCGGCCATCGCGGTCGCCGGCTCGACCGTGGTGACGCATGCCGACGGGCGCGAGTTCGACCTGGGTGGCGAGTGGCGGTCCGTGACCCTCTTCGGGGTCCTTTCCGAGGCACTCGGCGAGGAGGTCACCGTCCGCACCGAGCACGCCCGCCTCGTCGAGTACGCGGACAAGGTCGGATTGTCGGTCGACCCGAAGTGGGGGCCGGGCAAGCTCGCGGAGGAACTGTTCGAGGAGCTGGTCGTACCGGGCCTGACCCAGCCGACCTTCGTACGCGACTACCCGGAGGAGACCAGCCCGCTCACCCGGGCGCACCGCAGCGAGCCGGGGCTGGCCGAGAAGTGGGACCTCTACGTGCTGAGCTTCGAGCTCGGCACCGCGTACTCCGAGCTGGTGGACCCGGTGGTGCAGCGTGAGCGGCTGCTCGCCCAGGCGCAGCTCGCCGCCCGCGGCGACGACGAGGCCATGCGCCTCGACGAGGACTTTCTCCGCGCGATGGAGTACGGAATGCCGCCGGCCGGTGGTATGGGAATGGGAATCGACCGCCTCCTGATGGCTCTGACCGGCCAGGGTATTCGGGAAACGATCCTCTTCCCGTTGGTCCGGCCGGAGTAGTCTCCGCCGGGTCGTTACCCGATCCTATTGACGCGGCAACCAGCGGGCAGGTTATCGTTCTTGCGTGCGCAGGAGCACCCTGCTCGAAAGGAATGTGGGACGTGGCCAAGCAAATCATTCATAAGCTGGTCGATGACCTGGACGGCGGGGACGCTGACGAGACCGTCAAGTTCGCCCTCGACGGCGTTCAGTACGAGATCGACCTGTCGAGCGCCAACGCCGGGAAATTGCGTGACGTATTCGCTCCGTACATCGCCCACGGCACGAAGGTCGGTCGTGGCGGTGTGGTGGTCGGTGGGCGCGCAGCCCGTGGTCGGGGTGGGGCCACCGCCGACCGCGAGCAGAACAAGGCGATCCGCGCGTGGGCCAAGAAGGCCGGCAAGGACATCTCCGATCGCGGCCGGATCCCGCAGGAGATTGTCGACGAGTACCACTCGAAGGCCGGTCACTGACCCGCTCGTCGGGAACAGGTGCCGGGCGACACGACGCCGGGCCGGAGCACGTCTCCGGGCCGGCGTCGCCGTATCCGCCCGCTGGTCGGTCGTACCGGGAAGAATGGCCTGCCGGCGTGCGTTGTCCACAGCCGGTGGAGACTCTGTCCACAGCCTGTGGACGGCGCCCGCCGGGACGGTCCCAGGCCGAGACGGCAGCGGTCGCGCCCACGGCACCCGGTCTGTTCGGGGGTCGGATTTCGCTCTGCGCGTAGCGACGGGGGTACCGGAACACCGTCTGAGCGCGCACGGTTGTGCAAAAGGACGCGTACACGGCATTCGGTGGGGACACACGACCTCAGCGGAGTCGGTCCGCGGCGATAGAGTAAGGAGGCACGGACGCCCGTCCCGGACGTCCGAGCACCGGCCCCGCCACGACTTCTTGACCATCAAGATCGAGTGCGCACGGCACGTGAGGAGCACGAGGGCATGTTCGAGCGGTTCACCGACCGAGCGCGACGGGTTGTCGTCCTGGCCCAAGAAGAGGCCCGGATGCTCAACCACAACTACATCGGTACGGAGCACATCCTGCTGGGCCTCATCCATGAAGGTGAGGGCGTCGCCGCCAAGGCTCTGGAGAGCCTCGGCATCTCCCTGGAGGGCGTGCGTCAGCAGGTCGAGGAGATCATCGGCCAGGGCCAGCAGGCGCCGAGCGGGCACATCCCGTTCACGCCGCGGGCCAAGAAGGTGCTGGAGCTGTCGCTGCGTGAGGCGCTGCAGCTCGGCCACAACTACATCGGCACGGAGCACATCCTGCTCGGCCTGATCCGTGAGGGTGAGGGCGTCGCCGCCCAGGTGCTGGTCAAGCTCGGCGCCGACCTCAACCGGGTCCGCCAGCAGGTGATCCAGCTGCTCTCCGGCTACCAGGGCAAGGAGCCAGCCGCGGCGGGTGCCACGCCGGGTGAGGCCGCGCCGTCGACCAGCCTCGTGCTGGACCAGTTCGGCCGCAACCTGACCCAGGCCGCCCGCGAGGGCAAGCTCGACCCGGTCATCGGGCGCGAGAAGGAAATCGAGCGGGTCATGCAGGTGCTGTCCCGCCGTACGAAGAACAACCCGGTCCTGATCGGTGAGCCCGGCGTCGGCAAGACCGCCGTGGTGGAGGGCCTGTCCCAGAAGATCATCAAGGGCGAGGTGCCCGAGACCCTCAAGGACAAGCAGCTCTACACGCTCGACCTCGGTGCCCTGGTGGCCGGTTCCCGCTACCGCGGTGACTTCGAGGAGCGCCTCAAGAAGGTGCTCAAGGAGATCCGCACCCGTGGCGACATCATCCTGTTCATCGACGAGATCCACACCCTGGTGGGTGCGGGTGCCGCCGAGGGCGCGATCGACGCGGCGAGCATCCTCAAGCCGATGCTGGCCCGTGGCGAGCTGCAGACCATCGGCGCGACCACCCTGGACGAGTACCGCAAGCACCTCGAGAAGGACGCCGCGCTGGAGCGCCGCTTCCAGCCGATCCAGGTGGGTGAGCCCTCGCTGGCCCACACCATCGAGATCCTCAAGGGCCTGCGGGACCGCTACGAGGCGCACCACCGCGTCTCGATCACCGACGCCGCCCTGGTGGCCGCCGCCACCCTGGCCGACCGGTACATCTCCGACCGCTTCCTGCCGGACAAGGCGATCGACCTGATCGACGAGGCCGGTGCCCGGATGCGCATCCGCCGGATGACCGCGCCGCCAGACCTGCGTGACTTCGACGAGCGCATCGCCCAGGTGCGCAAGGACAAGGAGTCCGCGATCGACGCGCAGGACTTCGAGCGGGCCGCCCAGCTGCGTGACAAGGAGAAGCAGCTCCTCGGTCAGAAGGCGCAGCGGGAGAAGGAGTGGAAGGCCGGTGACCTGGACGTCGTCAGCGAGGTCGACGACGAGCAGATCGCCGAGGTGCTGGGCAACTGGACCGGCATCCCGGTCTACAAGCTGACCGAGGAGGAGACCTCGCGCCTGCTGCGCATGGAGGACGAGCTGCACAAGCGCGTCATCGGCCAGGAGGACGCGGTCAAGGCGGTCTCGAAGGCGATCCGGCGTACCCGGGCCGGCCTGAAGGACCCGAAGCGCCCGTCCGGCTCGTTCATCTTCGCCGGCCCGTCCGGTGTGGGTAAGACCGAGCTGTCCAAGGCGCTCGCCGAGTTCCTCTTCGGCAGCGAGGATGCCCTCATCCAGCTGGACATGTCCGAGTTCCACGACCGCTACACGGTCTCCCGGCTGGTGGGTGCCCCTCCCGGCTACGTCGGCTACGACGAGGGTGGCCAGCTGACCGAGAAGGTGCGGCGTCGGCCGTTCTCGGTGGTCCTCTTCGACGAGATCGAGAAGGCCCACCCGGACGTGTTCAACACGCTGCTCCAGATCCTGGAGGACGGTCGGCTCACCGACGGTCAGGGTCGGATCGTGGACTTCAAGAACACGGTCATCATCCTGACCACCAACCTCGGCACGCGGGACGTGGCCAAGGCGGTGTCGCTGGGCTTCCAGCAGTCGGAGGACTCCGAGTCGACCTACGACCGGATGAAGCAGAAGGTCAACGACGAGCTCAAGCAGCACTTCCGGCCTGAGTTCCTCAACCGGATCGACGACACCATCGTCTTCCACCAGCTGCGTCAGAACGAGATCCTGTCGATCGTCGACATCATGATCGCCCGGATCGAGGGCCAGCTGCGCAACAAGGACATGGGCCTGGAGCTGACCGACAACGCCAAGAAGTACCTGGCGACGAAGGGCTTCGACCCGGTGCTCGGTGCGCGTCCGCTGCGTCGCACGATCCAGCGCGACATCGAGGACAACCTGTCCGAGCGGATCCTCTTCAACGAGCTGACCCCGGGTCAGATCGTGGTGGTGGACTGCGAGGGCGACCCGAACAACGTCGACAAGTCCAAGCTCGTCTTCCGGGGCGCCGAGAAGCCGGTCGACGTGCCGGACGCGGTCCCGGCCGACCTGGGCGGCACCGCCGCCGCGGGCGCGGACGAGTAAGGCACCAGCACGAGGGCGACGGCCCGGTGGCATCGGCCACCGGGCCGTCGCCCTTCTTCGTCCCGTCGGTCACCCGGATCGTGCGGCCCGGCCCGTACTTCCATGACGGCGGAGGCAAGATCCACTCGGCTTCAAGGACGTCGGCCGGTCGGACGCCCTCCCACACCCCGACTTCAGTGAAGCCGAGTGGATCACCGCCGGAATCGACGCGTTCACGCCGTGGCGGCCCACATGGACCGAAGATCTCGACCAGGACGTCCGTCGTCGCGCCGGCGATGCCGCCCGGCTGACCAGCGGGCCGGGGTCAGGGCCCAGCCGGAAGCCCGAGTCAGTGGCATCGGGTGGATCAGGCCGCGACCTGCGTCGGACACCGGATTTTGATGTATGGGTCGTTTGTCCGGTCCGCCCCGCTCGCCGCTAATACACGCTGCCCACCCGTCCGTGACCTGCCCTGCCCGGAACTGGAACTCGGCATCGGCATCGGCATCAGCGGAGATCTTGGACGGAACTGGCCGCCCCAGGGGCCGACATCCTCCACGATCTCGAGCGGGACCGGGGAACCTTGGGCGAACCTCGCTTAGCGGGTTCGAGTGGATCACGACGGCCGTTCCGGGGCGTCGTGTCCGGGCCGGCGGGTCTCTGGCCGGAGGGCCTGCACCGGGGGTCCCATCACCGGGTGCGCCTCACGCATCGAGGTCCGCTTCACGAGTGGTGAGGTCCGCTTCGCGGGGTCAAGGTCCGTTGCGCGCGTTCGGCGTATCCACGATGTGGTCGTTTCCGTCCGCGACGCAGGACGAGGCCTAGATCCACTCGATGTCATTGAAATCGCGGTATCAGGACGCCCCGGACACCCCGATATCAATGACATCGAGTGGACCTTGGAGCTGGCCCCCTGGGGACCCGTCCTGCCAGGTCGGCGGACGGTCCCTGTCTGCGTCCGATGTCTGGTTTCGGGTGCGGTGTCC
>NZ_JBQHDB010000019.1:0-134518 GCF_052068135.1 Micromonospora sp. BQ11
TCGCGCAGTACCGACTCGCCGGGGTCGAATTCGCCGGTGACCGGGTGCAGGCAGTAGCCACCCTCGGTGATGGTGAGTGTGACGATCCGGGTGGCCGGGGACGCCATCCGCTCGACGACCGCCTCGGGGTCGTCGGGCGCGAAGAGGTAGTCGACCAGCGAACCGACGACACTGGGCTCCAGCCGGCCGTCGGGGTGCTTGACCACGACGGTGAACAGATGGTCCTGAGCGTCGAGGACCTCCTTCATGTGACGGTCGTGCGGCAGCACGCCGACACCGCAGATGCCCCACTCGGGAACCGTCCCGGCGGACATCAGCCGGTCGAGGTAGACGGCCTGGTGGGCGCGGTGGAAGCTGCCGACGCCGAGGTGCACGATGCCGACGGTGACCGCCCTGCGGTCGTAGCGGGGAACGGGCACGGTCGCGGGCAGATGGAGCAGTGCCTCGGTGCTGAGCATCCGCACGCGCCGGTCCTCCCGGTTGCCTCCGGTCACGACGACACGCCGTCCGCCGCCCCTGTCCGGACCATCTTGCTACGTGGTTTCCAACGTGGTGAGCGGTTATGCGCACGTGCGCGCCGAGACCCGCGAGCGGGTGCAACGCGCGATCGACGAGCTGAAGTACCGGCCCAACGTCAGCGCACGCTCGCTGCGCCGCGGACGGACCGGCCTCATCGCGCTCGCGGTCCCGGAGATCGCCGCCCCCTACTTCGCCGAGCTGGCCAACCTCGTACAGGTGCAGGCCGCCGAACACGGCGTGACCCTGCTCATCGACCAGACCGGCGCCGACCGCTCGCGCGAGCTCCTCGTCCTCGACGGCTACCGGACCCACGTCATCGACGGGTTGATCCTGAGCCCCATGGCGATCACCGCGGAGGACCTGGCGGCGCAGCGGCTGGACATCCCGACCGTCCTGCTCGGCGATCGCCCGCACGGCGGTGGATCGACTGCTGGCCAGGTCGCCGGCGAAACCGTCACTCCCGAGGAGATCGTCTGCGGCTACGAGCTCGTCGTTCGCGTGAGCACGACCTCGTCGTCCGGCCGTCGCCGTACCTGACGCTCAGCGCCGTTCGGCCCATTGGTCGGGTCGTAGGTAGCGGCCGGCGAGGTTCGGTCGGCTTCGACCGCGGTGAGCAGACGGTCGACGCGAGGGAAACGGCGGAGCAGGTGCGGGGCTTTCGCAGCGGTGAAGGCCATAGCAGCGACCGGTAGAGGGCGGACGGCCATGACGACCGCAGCGATGACCCAGGGCGGTATGCCGGCCAGGGCACAAGCGAGCACGGCGGTGCGTGGCGGCCAGGGCAGCAGGGCCAGGGCGGCCAGGGCCCACAGGCCGTACCGGCGGATCTGCCCGGTGACGCCCGCGAGGGCGTCGGGGCCGCCACCGAGGGTGTCGAGCAGCCAGGGGTCGGTGGCCTGCACGGTGGCTGCCACCGCCAGCGCGCCGAGGCCGGCGGCGGTGACGAAGGTGATGGTCAGCGCCCCCCAGCGGCGGGGATGCAGAACGGCCAGGGTGGTGAGCAGGATCTGGTTGGGTAGTACGGGCGCGGCGTAGTCGCTGAGCGGGAAGACGCCTACCGCGGGCAGGAACCACCGTTGGTGCGCGGCCCGGTCGAGCCTACGGAGGACCCGCACGGTGCGGCTGGGGTGCTCGGGTGCGGTCACCGGGTCAGCCACGACGCAAGGTCCGGTATGCCAGGGCCGGTGCCAGCCGCAGCAACGCCGGCAGGAGCCGGGCCTTGCCGATGTACACCTCAGGAGATCCGCGGTGGATGCCAGCGATGATGGCCGTGGCGGCGGCGGCCGCGCTGATCTTGCCGTGGCCGCGTCCGCGGGTCATGTCGGTGTCGACCAGGGGCAGGATCACGTCGGTGACCCGGATGTGGGGGGCGGTGTCCTGGCACTGGTAGCGCAGGGCCCGCGTGAAGGTCCGTACCGCGGCTTTGGTGGCGCAGTACACCGGCGCGGACGCCTTCGGCGCCAGCGCGAGGCCGCTGGTGACGTTGACGATCGCGGCGGACGGCTGCCGTCTCAGCTGCGGCAGTAGACCGGTGCACAGTGCCACGACCGCGTCGAGGTTGACGGCGATCTCAGCTCGCAGGACCGGCCGCATGGCGGCGTCGTCGGCGAACAAGTCGGTGATCGTCTGCACACCAGCGTTGTTGATCACCATGGCCAGGGTGGGGTGCCGCTCAGGCAGTTGGCGCACGAGCACGTCGACGGCGTCCGGGTCCGCGAGGTCGACCGCCCAGGGGGTGACGCGATCGCCGTAGGTGCCGGTCAGGAACGTCAGCTGCTGATGGTCGCGACCGACGGCCACGACGTGCGCGCCGAGACCGAGCAACTGCTCGGTGAGTTCACGGCCGATGCCGCGGGTGGCGCCGGTGATGAGGACCGTGCTGTCGGCCAGATTCATGCCAGGGTCGCCTCTGCTGGTCGAAGGGTGCCGGTTGGCGGCGACGGCGGCGCGAACGCCGACCGGTAAGCCGCCGGAGTCATCGCGGTACGGCGTCTGAAGTCGCGGGTGAAGTGCGGCTGGTCGGCGTAACCGCAGGCAAAACCGATGACGCCCAACGGGTGGGCGGTGGTGAGGAGCAGGTCAGCCGCCCGGTCCGCGCGCACGGCACCGAGCAGCGCGGCGAAACCACCGGCGGGCCGGAGCTGCCGCTGCAGGCTGCGCACCGACATCGCTGTTTCGGCGGCCAGATCGCCAACCGTCCACCGCCGGACCAGGTCGGCGGCCAACACAGCCCGGGATCGACCGCCGAGACCTTCGCCGGTGACGGCAACGACAGTGCCTGCCGGCGGCACCTGCGACGACCACGTGAATCGCCATTGGGAAGTAGCGTGAGACGGTGGCGGCGCGGTGAAGACCCCATCGGCGAACACGACCAGCTCCGGGTCGAGGACAACCGTGAGTCCCCGTGCGCCGGTGTCGTCCACCAGCGCCGCCAGGACCCCGAGGACCAGCGCGTCCTCCGCCGGGTGCGGCGGTGAACCCGGTGGGCCCACATGCTCGGCGACCACGCACGTCGGGGCGGCGTGACGCACGACAACCCGGTGACGGGAGTGGCTGAACCGCTCCAACCGGCTCCACCGACGAAACAGATCGAGCGGGGTGTCGGCGGCCCGCAACGCGGTGATCACCGGGTGCGGCGGCAGCCTCGGCAGCGCCAAGCCGACCCGCAGCAGAGGCAGCAGACCATGGGCGTCGGCGACCTCGGCCAGCAACCGACGCTTGACCTCCAACGACACCAGCGCCCCGGACGGCGGCGACACGGCAGGCGCGAGACCCTCCTCGGCCAGGACCCCTCGCACCGCCGAGACCAGCACCGCACTGGCGAAGTCCTCCACCACCGCTCCCCTCGCCGTCGCGTCGCCCCCACGCTAGGCCGACCAGGGGCCAGCCGTATTGAACGAGTACGCCAAACCGAACCAGGCGTAACGGAAGAATTCACACGTTCGCGGACACCGCCGGGCGTGGCGTGCTGGCAGGATGGCCACGTGGATCTCGACTCCGGCGCCGGCCTGCTGCACCGGCTCACCTCGTACCGACCGGACCGCGAGTGGACCGTGCCCGCCGACGACCCGCGCGTGCGTCAGGACCTCGTTCCCAACGACCCGGCGACGCTGCCGTCGCCGACGAAGGCGTACACCCGGGGTCTGCCCGTCGTCGCCCTGCCGCGCGACCTGCCCGACCCCGGCGTGTCGGCGACGGCCGTGCTCGCCGGCGTCGCGGCCCCGGCCCGGCCGCTCGACGCCGCGCAGCTCGGCCGCGTGCTCTTCCTCGGGGCCGGCGTCGTCCGCACCGCCGAGCGCGACGGACGCCCGATCCTCTACCGCGCCTCCGGCTCTGCGGGGGCCCGCTTCCCTCTCGAGGTGTACGCGAGCACGCGTGGCGTCGCCGGTGTGCCGGACGGCGTGCACTGGTACGACGGGCAGCGACACGCCCTCGTCCAGGTCGCGCCCGCCGCTGTCGGGACGGCCACCACACTCGTCGTCACGGGCGTGCCGTGGCGGACCGGCTGGCGGTACGCCGAACGCGGCTGGCGGCACATCTACTGGGACGCCGGCACCCTGCTGTCCCAGCTGTCCGTCGCGGCGGCCAGCGCCGGCCTCGGGCCACGCCTGCGGTCGCTCTTCCCCGACGCTCAGGTGCGTGAGCTCGTCGGCGCCGACGGCGTCCACGAGTTCCCCCTGGCCCTGCTGAGCCTGGGCGACGGCGAGCCGACGGTCGGCCCCGGGGGGCCGGCCGCGGCCGGTGACCTGCCGCCGGTCGAGCTGCCACTGTGCACCGCCGCGCAACGGGCCGGCGAACGGACCGTCCTGGGTGACCCCTGGCCGGCGGGCGACCCGCTGCCGGAGGTCCCGCCGTCGGACTCCCTGGACGAGGTGGTGCGTCGGCGCGGTTCCCAACGCCGCATGGACCGCTCCGGGACGCTGCCCCGCCGCACCCTGGAATGGTCGATGAGCGCCGCCCTGCGCGGGGTGGCAGTCCCGCACTGGGTGGCGGTGCACGGCGTCGACGGTGTCTCCCCGGGCCTTTACCGGTGGCCGGACCTGTCGACCCCGCTGCGGGCGGGTGACCTCCGTGACGAGCTGCTGCGGGTATGCCTCGACCAGTCGCTCGCCGCCGACGCCGCGTACGTCGTCGTCGCCGCCACCCGGGCGTCCGACCTGGACGACCGCTCCTACCGGGACGCGCAGCTCGCCGCCGGGCTCGTCGAGGGCCGGCTGCACCTGGCCGCGTACGCCCTGGGTGCCGGCGCCTCCGGCATGACCTTCAACGACTCGGAGGTGCCGGGTCTGCTCGGTGAGCCGGACGACCTGGCCGCGCTGCTCTTCACGTGTGTGGGTGTGCCCGAGTACACGTCCCGGCCCGGCGGCCGACCGGGCGCACCGGTGGCGGTCCGCCCGGTCGTGCCCCGCATGGGCAACGCGTGACGGGTCAGCTGTAGCGGACGACGGAGGTCTCCGTCACCGAGGTGCCGTTCCGGGTCGCGTCGACACGCCCGGCTCCGACATGGATACGGTGGCACCGCGTGTTCAGCCACCTTCGCCGCAGTCTTCGACCTCGCGGGACGCGCCGGTGACGGTGCGCAACGGTTCGCCTGATGCGTCGCCCCAGGCGGAGATCTCACTGAGCGTTTCGCAGGTCAGTCGCCATTTCCCGCCTCGCTGTCGCGGTTGCACCTGACGCGGCCGGCGATCACGATCGGGGGCCTGGCGGCGCGGCGGTGACCACGCTGTAGTCGGCGCCGATGGTCGCCGGCAGCCAGGACCGGCATGCCGGGTCCCCTAGGCCTTGAGCCGGTTTCGCCATGACCTTGCTGGTCACGGCATGTGGGGGTAGCCCGACCACGATCGTGCAGGCCATCCTCGTCCTCCACCACACCGAGAACCCGAGCTACCCAGGATGAAATGGCTACAGCCCAACACCCACAGCCGGCTTGACCCTCACGCTGCGGGAGGCTGGAGGGTGGGGTGCATGAGTGACTACTACAACGCGTTTGAGATGAGTCCCGTGCCCGCCCCCGGCCCGGATGCGGTTCCGCCGGAGCCGTTTCGTGGCATCTATGGAATGCCCGCGTTCGTGACGATCCCCACGATCGATTTGGCGGCGTCGGTGGACTTCTGGATTCGTGGGCTCGGATTCTTCGAACTGTTCCGCATCCCCGGCAGGGTTGTGCATCTGCGCCGCTGGGCGTTCCAGGACGTACTCCTCATCCCGGCTGCGAGCGTCCCGGAGCAGACACCCGCGGTCAGCTTCAGTTTCGCGTGCGTGCTTGGCCAGCTCGATTCCCTTGTCGAGGCCTGTGGTGCGTTGCGCCCGAACTCGGTCGTTGGTCCACGGGACACTCCCTGGAACACCCGTGACGTGGCGGTGATCACCCCCGAGAACGCACGGATCGTTTTCACCGCGGCGAAACCCTGGGATCCGTCCAGTCAGGAGGCAGAGAACCTTGAAGCCGTCGGGATCAGCCCATCGGGCATCGGTCGCGACGACAATGACGAGCATGCCTGATGTCGCAGACGCCGATGGCCTGACCGTCGGTCAGGTCTCGGCGCGTCTGGGCGTGACAGTCCGCGCGCTGCACCACTGGGATGAGATCGGTCTGGCGCGACCGTCGCTGCGCACGGCTGCCGGGTACCGGCTCTACACCGCTGGTGATCTGGAACGCCTACACCGCATCGTGGTCTACCGTGAAATCGGTTTCGACCTGGACAGGATCCGGGCCGTCTTGGACGACTCGATTGTGGACGTGCCCGGCGCGTTGCGCGCGCAGCGCACCCAGGTTGCTGAACGGATCGACCGCCTCCAGCAGCTCAGCGCCGGACTGGATCGAATGATCGACGCCCACGAGCGCGGCCTGCTGCTGACCATCGCGCAGCAGGCCGCGATCTTCGGCCCCGGGTGGGACCCGGACCGACACGCCCAAGCTCATCAGCGCTACGGGGACACGACGCAATGGCGGCAGTACGCCGAACGTTCAGCCTCTCGCGGCCCGGAGGAATGGCAGGCCATCTCCCACGCCATTGCCGGCCTCGACCGCGCCCTCCGGGATGCGATGGACGCCGGCGTCACACCTGGCAGCCCAGCAGCGAATCAACTCGTCGAGCGGCACCGCGAAGTCTTTTCCTCGTACTTTCCCCTCACCAGGCAGATGCAGGTCTGTCTCGGTCGCAGGTTTGAGGCCGATCCGGCATTTGCTGCCCACTACGACGGCATCCGCGCCGGCCTTGCCACGTGGTTCCGTCGCATCATCGACGCCAGCCCTCGCGCCCACAGCATCGACCCTGACACCGCGACCTGGCAGTAGAGCGCGGTCCGGAAGGCACCCGCAGGTCGCGAGCCGGGGCTCGCTGATCATCATCCGTGACCGTCACAGCCAGGCCGCTGACGTCACCAACGGCGTCAGCGGCCGTGCCTCATTGCCGCCGTTCGTGCGCTCGGCCTGTTCACCGGCCGTCACTGTTGGGTGGGTTGCGTTGGATCTTCGCCGTAGAGGGCTGCGAAGACGCGGTGCCGGAGGATCTCGTACTGCTGGCGGCATCGCCGAGGTGGGCCCGGCGGGCGTTGCTGGACTTGACCGCCGACAACGACTTCCGGTGGCTGGAACTGGTCAGCGGTCAGGTCGACCTCGCGGCCATCGGCCAATCGATTCCAGTAGTGGTAGCCGACCTTGACGTCTCCGGCGAGGACCTTGCCGAGGATCAGCTCTCCGCCGAGCAGGTCCTGAATGATCAAGGCAGTCACCCCGCATTGGCCACGGGCTGGGTTGCCGGCGTGCCAGTCCTGCACATCGTGCGGGTCGCAGGTATCCGCTCCCCAACCGCCGCGCAGTACCGGCCGCAGCATCTCCAGGTCAATCGCGAGAGGGACTGATCGTTGATCGCGCTTTTCAGACGTCACGCAGGAAGGGTCAGCCCTCAACCGGGTCGAGAGTCAAGAAATACCCCCTTGGCGGCGGGCATGAGAAGGCTTCCGTCACTACAGCTGTGGGCGGCGGTATGCGTTCTTCGAGATCATGGTTGAAGTTCGAGGGTGAGCCGGCGCGTGTAGTGGGCTCGTCGGGCTCGGGCTTGATGCTGGCACCGCCAGCCTGACCAGTGCAAACGGAGGGCGAGGTTGCTGATCGGGCGGATGAGGCAGGCGTTGATCAGGCGGCGGACCTCGTTGACCGTGAGCTTGACCAGTCCGGTGTCGGCCGGGTCCTGGTCGGCGGCATCGCGGTATTCACTGGGAACCGCGGCGCAGATCGGCCACCTCAGCTGACGGCGTGAAGCCGGCCGAGGCGTAGGTAGCTACGGCGCCGACGTTGGCACTGAGGGGAAGACGTGCTGGCAGTTGGCGGAGGCAGGCCGGGTATGCCCGGCCGGACGCGATTCAACGCCTGTTGTACGGGCGGTGTGGGACGCCGACGCCGTCCGCGACGGCCTGCGGCAGCTGATCGCCGACCGGTTCGGTGCTCCGGACGCGGTCCTCGCCGTCGATGAGACCGGCGACCTGAAGAAGGGCAGCCACACATTGGCTACCTACCAGGCACGCCGAGGCCCACGTAGACCGCTACCAAATCCTGAACGTGGCAGTGACGCACCATGATGGAACAGTGGCGGAGAGAAAGAAGATTCTCAGTCTGGTACTGGCGTCGGTGGGCTCTGTCGGTCTGGTCGGGCTGACCTTGTTCCTCACCGTGGGCAGGCTGGACGCCGCGGACAAGTGGGCAAGTGTCGTCTCTGCGATCGTGGGGGTACTGAGCCTGTGCGCGAGCGCGGTGGTACTTCAGCAACGGAAACGCGGTTCCCCTGTCGCTGCCGACGCCTCCCATCAGGTGAGCGATCCGGCCGCTGTGCAGTCCACCAACGTCGCGGTGCCGGCGGTCCTGCGAACGCTCCCCCGCGCGGTCAGCGACTTCACCGGACGGCGGCAGGAGGTGGACGCGCTGGTCAAGGCGGTGCGCGACGGGGCCGGTAGCGGTCTGTCGGTCCACGTCGTCGATGGGATGCCCGGGGTCGGCAAGACCGCGCTCGTCGTGCAGGTGGCGCACATGGTCGCCGACCGCTACCGGGACGGGCAGCTGTTCGTCCGGCTTCACGCACACAGCCCCGAGCGGAGCCGGGCAGATCCCTGCGAGGTGCTCGGTCGGCTCCTCGTGGCGCTGGGCGTTTCGACCGAGCATGTTCCCGCGACCCTGGACGACCGCGCCACCATGTGGCGCAACTACCTGGCCCGTCGCCGGGTACTGATAGTGCTGGACGACGCCGCGACGCACGGGCAGGTCGAGCCCTTCCTGCCGAACTCTGCGGGCTGCCTCGTCCTGGTGACGAGCCGTCATCGGCTGACAGCCCTGTCCGCCACGGGAGTCCTCTCGCTAAGCCCCCTGAGCATGGAGGAGTCCAGGGCGCTCTTCGCCCGTGTGTCGCAGCGTGCCGTCGGACCCGAGCAAGCGGAGTCAGTGGAGCAGTGGGTGGCGTTCTGCGGGTACCTGCCGCTGGCCATCTGCATGGTCGCGAGTCAGTTCCGTCATCACCCGTCCTGGCAACTCGGCGACCGGTTGCACGTCATGCGCGCTGCCCGCGACCGGTCGGCCGTCCTGCGGACGGAGGACATCACGGTCAGCGCGGTTTTCGAACTCTCGTACCGTGACCTTCCGCTTTCCAGGCAGCGCTTGTTCCGGCGGATCAGCCTGCACCCGGGTACAGATTTCGACGCCGGCGCGGTAGCCGCTCTGTGCGACGTTCCTGTCGAGGAAGCAGCCGAGGATCTGGAGATGCTCAGCAACGAGCACCTGCTGCAGGAGCCCTCTGCGGGCCGCTACCGCTTTCACGACCTGCTCCGTGCCTACGCGCAGGCCCGCGCCGCCGAGGACCCCGCCGCAGAGAACCGGAGGGCGGTACGCCGCCTGCTGCACTTCTACCGCGATGCCGTCGTGCGGGCCAACGACCGCATCGCCGCCGCCCACGGCCCGGAGAAGGACGGAGGCGATGGCGGAACAGCATCCTCAGGACCCGGAGAATCCGTCGCGTGGCTGACGGCCGAGCACGCCAACCTGCTCAGCTGTTTCCGGTACGCCCAGGACGAGCGGCTCGATGATCTGGTCATCGACTTGGCCGCAGCCCTGTCCCGGCACCTCGAGTCCGCCGGACCGTGGGAACGGGCGGCCGACGTCCACCGAGCGGCGGTCGCCGCGGCGGAACGGACCGGCGATCATCCGGCCCAGGCCCAAGCCTGGAGCGAGCTAGGCATCATTCTGCGCCTCCGCGGCGAACTCGAAGAGGCCAGCGCAGTACAGCAGCGGGCGTACGAGCAGTTCACGGCCCTCGGCGATCGACAAGGACAGGGTTACGCGCTCAATGAGCTGGGAGTGCTACGCCGTTCGGCCCATGAGTGGACGCAGGCCCAGGCGTTCCTGCAGCGCGCGTACGAGGCGTTCGACCAGGTCGAGGATCGGCGCGGCGCCGCCTATGCCCTCCACGAACTGGGTGTGGTGATGCGTCTCGAAGGTCGCCTCGCCTACGCCGAGTCCTGCTTCTCCCGGGCGCTTTCCATGTTCGAGTCCCAGGGTGATCGTCGGGGCAGCGGATACGCCCAGCACGAGCGGGGAATCCTCCACCGGCTGAACGGTGAGTACCCGCAGGCGAAGGAGGCCTTCACCGCGGCTGTCGGCATCTTCGCCGACCTGGGTAACCGCTCGGGTGAAGCGTGGGCCCGGCACGAGTGGGGCGTCACCTGCCGCCACTCGGGGGACAACATCGATGCACGGAGCAGCCTCGAACGCGCCGCCGCGATGTTCGACGAGCTGGGCGATCGATGTGGCCGGGCCTGGGCGTTGCACGAGCTGGGAATCGTTTCTCGTTGCCTGGACGACTACATGGCTGCGATCCGTGCGCACACCGACGCGCTGGGCCTGTTCACGACGCTCGGAAACGCCGACGGATGCGCCTACGCTTCTCAGGAGTTGGGCATCGCGTTTCGGTGCACGGGCGACATCGATCGCGCCGGCCTCTGTTTCCGCCGCGCCGCCAAGGCGTTCGCCGAATCGGGCGACCGGTCCGGCCACGCCTGGGCGTTGCACGAATCGGGGATCACGTGCCGTTCCGAAGGTGACTACGCGGCCGCGGTCTCGGCGCATACAGCTGCCCTTGCTGTCTTCATCGAGCTCGACGACAAGCGGGGCGAAGGATGGTCGCTGCACGAGCTGTCCATCTCGCAACGACTGCTGGCTGACTACGCCGCCGCACGGAAGAACCGGGACCGCGCCTTGAGTATCTTCGCCATGCTCGGCGAGCAACGAGGATCGGGCTGGGCGTGGCATGAGCGTGGCCTGGAGCACGGACTGCTGGGTGATCGACGGGCCGCCGAGGACGCTCAACGCGAGGCGCTCCGCATCTTCGTCGAGATCGGGGACCGCTGCGGAGAGGCACGGGTAGCCCTGGCCCGGGCCCAGATCATGACCAGGTGGATCGAACGCCGACGGGCGAAGCGGCTGTACCGGCTGGCCCTGTCCATCGCCAAGGACATCGGCGACGAGGCCCTGACCGGCGAGGTGCGACAGGCGATCCGATCGCCCCGATAGCGAATCGCCCGACGGCTGCGCTCAGGTGACGCCATCCATGGGCCCGGCCCTCGACAAGGGTGCCAGGGATTCGCCTCAGCGTCGGAGATTTAGGGGTCGGTCCTGCGCCCCTGCCCATGGCTCTGCTGCTGTTCGCCAGGAGCAGCAGCCCGATGCCAGTGAGGCCGCCGCCAAGCCGCGACCGGCCCGCAGCGTCCGCTCCCCCGAAGCCCGTCCACTACGCCACCTGCGACGTGGTACGCAGGACCGGAGCCCCCTGTATCTGGATGCACTGCTGGCAGGCCCAGCACCGACCTGGCCACCCCCACATTGAGTTCCATCTTATGATCTTCGTTCCGCTAGCTACGTGCTCGGCGCCTCCACCGGGAAGGTGACATGACACCGGACGTCGGGGCGAGCTCACCGGCGCGGGTAATCAGCGGGAGTTGCGAAAGCGGCGCCCTGGGGGGCACCGCTCGCGGCGTTCAGCGGATCGGATCGAGGCTGACGGCCTGACCGACGGCGCGGCGGACGCGGCGCTTGGCGCCGAGCCGGTGGCCGAGCATGATCAGGCCGAAGCCGACCAGGTAGAGGACGAGGTTGACAGCTGCGTAGCCGGCCACGTTCGAGTAGTCGGAGCTCGGGAACGGTCCGCCGAACGCGGCCGTGCTCCCCTCGGTCCAGTCGATGACGAGGCTGAGGGTCTGAAATGTGAACAGCGGGCCGAACGCCGCGACATAGGCGACGACCGCCGTCGTGCGGCTGGCGAGGAAGTAGCCGAGCGGAAACGAGACGAGCAGGACAAAGATGAGGTTCATCGAGGCTCCTCGGTCGGGTACTGACGACGGCGTCCACCGTCGCGCACACGGCGTGGGCTGACATCCAGGCGAGCACGGGTTCCCTTGTACGTGCTGGCACGGATGCGCCGCGGCGGGGGTCTGTTCGATCATTGACCGGTGAGGGTCCGTTCGCGCGTGGCCGCGTTGATTCTGGCGCTCGGCTTGGTGGCCGGCGCCGCGCTGGTGGTCGCCGCCGCCATCGACGGCGTGATCGGTGCGGCTGGCGCCGCGATCACCGTGGTGAGCGCGCTGCCCGCCGTCGTGCTCGGGCTGCTGGTGCTCGCCCGGCGGCCGGACAGCCCGGCCGGTCCGGTGCTGCTGGCGCTGGTCGCCGCGCCGGTGCTCACGAACGGTGTCGAGAACTGGGCCCGGACCGCAGACTCGCCCGATCCGTGGTGGGGTGCTGAGGCGGTAGCCGCCGCCGGCATCGGCATCTGGGTTTTCAATCTGGCCGGGTTCGTACTGCTTTGCATGACGTTCCCGAACGGACTGCTGCCTGGCCGTTGGTGGCGGGCGATGCCATGGCTGTGGCTGCTGGCCGCGCTGTGCGTCATGGTCGCGGTGGCCGGCCAGCCGGACGACCCCGCCGCCGAACAGGCCGGCCCGCCTCCCGTAGCGATCTTCCTCGCCCTGGGGCTGTTCCTCGCCGCGCTGCTCGGTGCGCTCAGTTCGCTGGTGATCCGTTACCGGCACGGCGACGAATTGGTCCGGCAGCAGCTGCACTGGCTACTGCTCGGTGCCGCGTCCGTACCGGTGCTCCTCGCAGCCGGCTGGGTGGCCGAGGTGTTCGGCGCTACGACGGAGGTGGCCTACACCGGCTTCATCCTGGCGATGGTCGTGCTGGTGCCGGCGGCGGTGGCGACCGCGATCCTCCAGCACGATCTGCTCGACATCGACCGGCTGCTCGGCGACACCATGGCCTGGCTGCTTACCACGCTGGTGTCCGCGTGCCTGTTTGCGCTGGTCGTGGTGGGGGTGGCGGAGCTGAGCCGAGATGCGGCCGGTTCGTCGACCGGGATCGGTGTGGCCGCCTTCGTGACCGCACTGGCACTGCTGCCCGTGTACCGACGGACGCACACGGCCACGGCCCACATCTTCGACCGGGAGCGGACCGTCACCGTCGAGACCGTCCGGCGGTTCGTCCAGCGCGTCCGGGATGGCCAGTCGGAGCCGGAGGACGTGGAGGCGGTGCTGCGCCGGGCCCTCGGCGACGAGGAGTTGCGGGTGCTGCTCACCGCGCCAGGATCGGGCGAGCTGGTCGACCTGCGCGGCCTGCCCGCCCCACCTCCGGCAGCGGGGACGGTGGTGCCACTGAGCGCGCGCGAGGCGGACGTCGCCGTCATGGTCCTCGGGCGTACGTCCCGGCGCCGGCTGCGCCTGGCCCGGGAGCTCGCTGTCGAGGCCCGGCTGCCGATCGAGGTGAGCCGGCTGGGACTCCAGTTACGCACGGCGCTGGCGGACGCGCGCGACAGCCGCGCCCGCATCGTCGAAGCCGCAACCGAGGAGCGCCGCCGGCTCGAACGCGACCTCCATGACGGCGCCCAGCAGCGCATCCTCGCCGTCGGCATGCGGTTACGGTCGGCGCAGCGCCGAATGCACTCCCAGGATCCGGTCTACCAGGACCTGGACGCCGCAGTCGCCGCGCTTGAGGCGACCGTGGCGGAGCTGCGCCGGCTGGCACACGGAATCCGGCCCAGCGGCTTGGACGACGGGCTGGAGACCGCCATCCGGTCGCTGGTCGCCGGTGGCCCGGTGCCCGTCGAGGTGTCGGTGGCCGACGTACAGGTCAACGAAGCCGTGGCCACAACGGCTTACTACGTCATCGCCGAAAGCGTCGCGAACGCGCTCAAGCATGCCCAGGCGCGCACTGTCCGCGTCACGGTCGCCCCGGACGGCGAGCGCCTCGCCATCGAGGTCGCCGATGATGGCCGCGGCGGCGCCCGACCCGGCTTCGGGTTGAGCGCGCTGCATGACCGGGTGGCCGCGCTCGGCGGGAGCGTCGACGTGGTCAGCCCCGACGGCGGCGGCACCTCGATCCGCGTGGTGTTGTGATGCACGTGGTCCTGGCCGAGGACTCGGTGCTGTTCCGGGAGGGCCTGCACCGGCTGCTCACCGAGGACGGCCACGAGGTGACCGCGGCGGTCGGTGACGCCGACAGCCTGGTGGCGGCCGTCCGCACGCAGCTACCCGACCTGGTCATCGCCGACGTCCGGATGCCGCCGCGGATGACCGACGACGGTGCCCGGGTCGCCCGCGAGTTGCGGGCTGAGTTCGCATCGCTGCCGGTCCTGCTGCTGTCCCAGCACATCGAGACGCACCAGGTCGTCGACCTCGTGACCGCCGGGTCTTTCGGCTACCTGCTGAAAGACCGGGTGCTGCGTTTCACCGACTTCCTCGACGCCGTACGCCGGGTGGCGGGCGGCGGGTCCGCGCTCGACCCCGCGATCGTCGGGGCGCTGATGGCCCCGGTCCGGCGCAACGACCCGCTGCTCGATCTGAGCGCGCGGGAACGCGAGGTGCTCGCACTGGTCGCCGAGGGCCTGTCGAACACGGCCGTCTCCGTCCGTCTCCACATGTCCGAACGCACCGTGGAGACGCACATGCGATCAATCTTCCAGAAGCTGCGGCTGGTGGACTCGCAGGACACACACCGCCGCGTACTCGCCGTTCTCGCATACCTGACCCGCTGAGCAAGCATCGCGTGTCTACTGCATCAAGTCGGGTGCTTTGACGGTCCTGAGTGGCGTCATTTTCGTACGCGCAGCGTCTGGAGGCCGCCGTCGACAGCCAGGACGGTGCCGGTGGTGGCCGAGGCGAGCGGACTGGCCAGGTAGGTGATGGCCGCGGCGACCTCGGCGGGGGTGACGAGCCTGCCGATGGGCTGGCGCGCGTTGAGGGCGGCGCGTTCGGCGGTGGGGTCGTTCGCCTTGGCGAGCAGACGTCCGATCCATGGAGTGTCCGCGGTTCCCGGGTTCACGCAGTTGACCCGGATGCCGTCGGCGAGGTGATCGGTGGCCATCGCCAGGGTCAGCGACTGAACGGCGCCCTTGGTCGCCGAGTACAGCGCGCGGTGCGGCAGTCCCGAGGTCGCCGCGATGGAGCCGGTGTTGACGATGGCCGCATGCTGTGAGGCGCGCAGGTAGGGCAGCGCCGCACGGGTGATGCGAACCATGCCGTAGACGTTGACGTCGAAGACGCGAGCCCATTCCGCGTCGTCGTTGTCCTCGATGGTGCCCTGGGCGCCGATGCCGGCGTTGTTGATCACGATGTCGATGCCGTCCATGGCGCGAGCCGCCGCGTTGACGGCATCACGCGCGGAGGCGTCGTCGGTGACGTCGCAGCCGATGCCGAGCAGCGGTTCGTCGACGTTGGTGTTCAGGTCGAGGCAGGCCACCACGCAACCGCGTTCGGCAAGCAGCTTGGCGGTGGCCAGGCCGATGCCGGAAGCGCCGCCGGTGACGATGGCTCGTAATCCGTCGAATTCCGTCATGAGATCGCCTTTCAGTATGTTGCCCGGCCGCCGATGTCGTGGACGGCGCCGACGGCAGGGGCGATGGCGTTGACGAGCACGCCGCTGGGCGCGAGTTCGATCGGCCCGATGCGGTGGTCGGCTGCGACGTGAACGGCGGCGGTGTCGTTGACGTCGGCCCCGAGGCGTACGGCGGCCGACTCGCCCAGACCGCTACGGCCGCCGGTGATGACAGCGGTGCGAGACATGTGGCCGCCTTCAGTGGGATTCGCGCGACACCCGGTCGCCGCTGGAACCGAGCAGGAAGTCGAGGTCGGCGCCGGTGTTGGCCTGTCCGACAGTGTCCACGTAGAGCCGTTCCCAGCCACGTGACGGCCGGGCGAAGGCGTTCACGGCTTCTGGCGCCGGTTCCCGGGCGTCGAGTTCCGCTTCCGGGAGGTCGACGTCGAGGCGGCGGTTCGCGACATCGAGGATGATCATGTCGCCGGTGCGGACCTTGGCGAGCGGTCCGCCTGCGGCGGCCTCCGGCGCCACGTGCAGGACCACTGTTCCGTACGCGGTGCCGCTCATCCGCCCGTCGCAGATGCGGACCATGTCGCGTACGCCCCCGGCGAGCAGTTTCGCCGGCAGCGGCATGTTGGAGACCTCGGGCATGCCGGGGTATCCCTTCGGGCCGCAACCGCGCAGCACCAGCACCGAGTCCGGGGTGACGTCGAGGTTCGGGTCGTCGAGGCGGGTGTGCAGGTCTTCGATCGAGTCGAAGACCACGGCCGGGCCGCGATGGTGCAGCAGCTCGGGTGAGGCGGCGGCCGGTTTGATGACGGCACCGTCCGGGGCCAGGTTGCCGTAGAGCACGGCGATCCCCGCTTCCGGCTGCAACGGGCGCTCTCGCGCCCGGATGACCTCGCGGTCGTAGACGACGGCGGTGTCGAGGTATTCGGTCAGGGGCCGGCCGGTGACGGTGAGCGCGGCGGGGTCGAGCAGGTCGCGGACCTCGGCGAGCACGGCGTGCAGGCCGCCGGCACGGAAGAGGTCGTCCATCAGGAAGCGGCCGGCCGGTTGCAGGTCGACCAGTAGAGGCACGTGGGAGCCGACCCGGTCGAAGTCGTCCTGGTTGAGGTCGACGCCGAGCCGGCCGGCGATGGCGAGCAGGTGCACGACGGCGTTGGTGGAGCCGCCGAGTGCGGCCAGGGCGACGACGGCGTTGAGGAAGGATCCGCGGGTCATCACGGCGCTCGGGCGCAGGTCGCGTTCGATGAGGTCGACGGCGAGCACTCCGGTGGCGTGGGCGGCCTCCAGCAGGCGGCTGTCGAGGGCGGGGGTGCCGGCCACGCCGGGCAGGGTCATGCCGAGGACCTCGGCGAGCAGGCCCATCGTGGAGGCCGTACCCATGGTGTTGCAGTGGCCCTTGCTCCTGATCATCGAGGATTCGGATCGGGTGAATTCGGCGGCCGACAGCGTGCCCGCGCGAACCTCTTCACTCAGTTGCCAGACGCCGGTGCCGCAGCCCAGCGGCACGCCGCGGAAGGTGCCGGTGAGCATCGGACCGCCCGGAACCACGACGGCGGGCAGGTCGACCGAGGCGGCGCCCATCAGCAGCGCGGGGATGGTCTTGTCGCAGCCGCCGAGCAGGACCACGCCGTCGATCGGGTTGGCGCGGAGCATCTCCTCGATCGCCATCGCGGCCATGTTGCGCCACAGCATCGCCGTCGGCCGCACCTGCGTCTCTCCCAGCGAGACAACGGGCAGGTTCAGCGGGATGCCGCCGGCATGATAGATGCCGTCGGAGACACTGCGGGCCACCTCGTTGAGGTGGGCGTTGCACGGTGTGAGGTCGGAGGCGGTGTTCGCGATCGCGATGTGCGGGCGGCCGTCGAACGCGTCGGCGGGCAGGCCGCGGCGCATCCACGCCCGATGGATGTAGCTGTTGCGGTCGTCGCCGGCATACCACTGCGCGCTACGGCGTGACATGGGAACTCCTCCCCGGGATTCCATTTAACGGAATTTTGATCAGCTTCATGGAATCGTGGTCGAATAGTAGGGCATGAGGCGGCGCGATGAAACCCCTCTTTCATTTTGGTGGAATGCCGGTCTACTATCCGGAATCATGAAGGAGCAGGAGTTGGATGCCGACAAGCTCGTCGGTTCCGATCGTGTTCTCGCGGTCCTCGCCGAACTGGCGAAACACCCTCAGGGCGTCGGGTTGGAGGACATGGCCCGGGCCGTGTCCAGCGCGAAACCGACGGTTCACCGCGCCCTCGCCTCGTTACGGCGGGCCGGGTTCGCCGCCCAGGACGGGTATGGACGCTACGTACTCGGTGACGAGTTCCTGCGGCTCGCCTTCGCCCACCACGAGGCCCGTCCGGATCATGTCCGCGTCCAGCCCGTCCTCGAGCGCCTCTGCGAGCGATACGGCGAAACCGTCCACTACGCCGCTTTGGACGGCCGTGACGTGGTCTACCGATCCAAACTCGATCCGGTCTCCGGAGCCGTGCGTCTGACCTCCGTGGTCGGCGGGCGGAACCCGGCGCATTGCACCGCCGTCGGCAAGCTGCTGCTGTCCTTCATCCTGAGCACGGAACAGCAGGTCCGCGACTGGGTCGGTGAGCACGAGCTGACCAGACGAACTGAGCATTCCGTGGGCACCGCAGAGCAGTTGCACGCGGCACTGACCCGCACCCGGCAGGACGGCTACGGCGTCGACGACCAGGAGAACGAGCCCGGCGTCAACTGCCTCGCCGTCCCCATCTTCCTGACCTCACCGACCGTGCCCAGCGGCGCGATCAGCATCAGCGGCCTCGCCTACCGCACACCGCTGAAGAAGCTCGTCGACGATCTGCCGGCCATCCAGGCCATCGTCGCCAACCCCGCGGAGAGTTCGTGACGAGATCGTTCATTGCCCGACCGGCCGGCGCCGGCGCCTACACCCTCGGGGAGGGCCCGGTCTGGGATCCCGACAGGCAGCGGCTGCTCTGGGTCGACATCGAGGGCCACGCGGTGCATCAGGGCGAGCTGCACACCGACACCGCGACGATCATCCGCACCGGTTCCTGGCGTTTCGATGCCGAGGCGGCCGCCGTCGCCGTCGCCGCCTCCGGGGAGTTGCTGGTCGCCGAACGCGAGACCCTGACCTGGATCGGGCTCGACGGTACGCGGACGGAGCTGGCCCGGGTCCTCGCGCCCGGCAGCCCTAACCGGCTCAACGACGGCGCCGTCGACCCCGCTGGACGCTTCCTGGTCGGCACGCTGGACCCTGCGCACCGCTCGGGTACCGAGGTCCTCGTCCGCCTTGACAGCGACCAGTTGACCACGATCGACTCGGACCTCATCCTGTCCAACGGTCTGGCCTGGAATCCGGCCGGTGACCGCCTCTACAGCATCGACACCATCCGCGGCGTGGTCCGGATCCGGGACTACGACCCGACCACCGGAGTCACCAGCCGGCGCCGTGAGGCGTTCGCGATCACCGACGGCTACGCCGACGGCATGTGCACCGACGCGGACGGCAACCTGTGGATCGCCATCTGGGGTCGCGGCCGCGTCGAGTGCCGTACCCCTGACGGACGGCTACTGGCCACCGTCACCGTGGACGCACCGCACACGTCCAGCGTCACCTTCGCTGGTCCTGACCTCGACGTGCTGGTCATCACGACCGCCACCGCGGAGTTGTCCCGCGATGACATCGCCAGACATCCCGATTCCGGGCAGCTGTTCACCGCCCGTGTCGACACGGTGGGGCTGCCCACCGCGTACTGGAATCCGAATCCCGCCCTCTGAACCGGAGGCACCTGTGTTTCTCATGCGTATCGGTGCTGCAGGCGCCGAGAAGCCGGCCGTTCGCGTCGACGACACCCACTACGTCGACGTGTCGGACCTGGTCGATGACTTCAACGAGACGTTCTTCGCCGCCGGCGGCGCCAGCACCCTCGCCGACGCGGTCACCGAGCGGATCGCCGCCGGTCAGGTCCGCGCGTTCGGTGACCAGCGCATCGGCGCCCCGATCGCCCGTCCGCACCAGATCCTGTGCATCGGCCTGAACTTCAGCGACCACGCCGCCGAGACCGGTCAGGCCGTGCCGGCCGAGCCGATCCTGTTCACGAAGAGCCCGAACACCCTGATCGGCCCGAACGACGACGTCCGGATCCCGCGCGGCTCCAGCAAAACCGACTGGGAGGTCGAGCTCGGCGTCGTCATCGGCAAGCGCACCTCCTACCTCGACTCCGCCGAGCAGGCCCGCGACCACATCGCCGGCTACGTGCTGGTCAATGACGTGAGCGAGCGCGCCTTCCAGATGGAGCGCGGCGGGCAGTGGGCCAAGGGCAAGAGCGCCGAGACGTTCAACCCGGCCGGGCCGTGGCTGGCCACCCCCGACGAGATCCCCGACGTGCGCGACCTCGGCATGTGGCTCGATGTCAACGGCGTGCGCCGGCAGACCGGCAACACCAAGACGATGATCTTCGACCCGTACTTCATCGTCCACTACCTGAGCCAGTTCCTCGTCCTGGAGCCCGGCGACCTGATCAACACCGGCACACCGCCCGGCGTCGGCATGGGCCTCGACCCGCAGGTGTGGCTACAGCCCGGCGACGTCATCGACCTCGGCATCGACCGGCTCGGCGCCGCCCGCCAGCACGTCATCGGGGCCCGCTGATGCGGGCCCTGGTGTTCACCGGACCCGGCAAGGCCGAGGTCCAGGAAGTCCCCGACCCTGAGGCCGGGCCGGGACAGGTCGTCATCGACGTGGAACGCGCCGGCGTCTGCGGCACCGACGTCGAGCTGTTCACCGGCGAGATGAGCTATCTGCACACCGGCCGGTCCACGTACCCGCTGCGGCCCGGCCACGAATGGGCGGGCACCGTCACCGCGACCGGTTCCGGCGTCGACGAGTCCTGGCTCGGTAAGCGGGTCACCGGCGACACCATGATCGGCTGCGGGCACTGCGTCCGTTGTCGCGCCGGCCGCCACCACGTCTGTGCCGACCTGCGGGAGCTCGGCATCTCCGACGGCATCCCTGGGGCCCTTGCCGAACGGCTCGCCTACCCGGCCGCCTACCTCAAGGCGCTACCCGCCGGCATGGACGCCACTCTCGGCGCCCTGGTCGAGCCGGGCGGCAACGCCCTGCGTAGCCTGCACGCCGCGGCGATCGCACCCGGCGAGCGACTGCTCGTGCTGGGCACCGCGACCATCGGCCTGCTCGTGGCGATGTTCGCCCGTGCCGACGGCGCGGAAGTTCATGTGATGGGCCGAAATGAGAGCAGTCTGCAGCTGGCGCGCTCGCTCGGCTTCGGCGACGCGTGGACCCGCGAGACGTTGCCGGACCTGGCATGGGACGCGGTGGTGGACGCCTCCAACGCCCCCGCGCTTCCGGCTCTCGCCGTAGACCTGGTCGAACCCGGTCGCCGAGTGGTCTACGTCGGCCTGTCCGGTTCTCCCAGCACTGTCGACACCCGCAGGATCGCCCTCAAGGACGTCACCGCTGTCGGCATCCTCGGCGCCTCCGCCGGCCTGGCCGGCACCATCACCGCGTACGCCGGCGGCTCCGTCGACCCGCGCGACCTGGTCGCCGCCACCGTCGGCCTCGAGGAGATCATCGAGGTCCTCGCCGGGCAGCGTCCCGCCGGCGCTGGCGCCGGTCCGAAGATCCTCGTCGACCCACGGAAGTAGTCTCCATGACCACCGTCTCGATGCTGGCCGCCCTCGAAGAGGCCGTCCCCGGAACGCTGCGCCTGCGCCAGCGACCGGCTCAGCAGTACCACTCGAAGGTTGGCCGCTAAATCCTGCCGTCGGCGTGGGCTGTTCGGCCGCGCTCGACCTCAATGGCGATCCCCTTGGCATATCTACAGCGCCGATTGAACGGTAAACCGAACACCCGGCCACCCACCGCCATCCCCGACCCGACGGGTCACCGCCGGCGTCACCGATGCCGCCGAGAGCGAGGGCCTGCTGGACTGCAACCCGGCCCGGCACATCGAAGTCAGCGGCTACCAGCAACCCCACGCCAAGGTGTGGACGGACGCCCGCGTCGAACAATGGGAGCACAACGGTGTCCGGCCGGCGGTGGCGGTGTGGACCGCCGAGCAGCTCGCGGAGTTCCGGGGCGCCGTCACCGACGACTCGCTGTTCGCGTTCTGGTGGCTGACCGCACTACGCGGCCTGCGCTGCGGCGAGATGTCCGGACTACGGTGGGGTGATCGCGACCATGAATCCATAGTCGTCGTCAGGGAAGAACTACAACTGGCGCCCAAATAGCCGCCGCCGACGCTAGACGCTCTGAGATGCGCGTACGAGGTTCGACGTGATGTTGACCTGAGCTGCGCTTCGAGGCGCCGTCTCGCTCGGGTGACAGTAACTCTACGTCGACAGAGCGGGCCCCGGATTCGATCCGGGGCCCGCTCTCGCAAGCCCTACAAGCACTTCTCACCAGCCCGCACAGGACCTTCGGGCATGGCAGCAGCGCTGCCTTCTCTTTCTGCCCGTGAGGACAGGGACATGCGCATCGTTGTGGTTCAAGTTAACGGACGGCTCGTAACTGGGTGAAGGCGTGCCCGGCACCGGGGCGGTGGTCAGCCGGCAAGGATGATGTTGTGGAGGTTGGCGATGCCGGAAGCGGCGTCGGCTAATGTGTGGGCGGCGCGGCGGTAGTCGCGCAGGATTTCGTCGGGTACCGGTAGTGCTTGCTCCGGGTGGCCAAGCGGTGGTCGCGGGTGGGAACCAGGGTGCGGTCGACAATTGCGATTTGCTGGGCGGGCCGCTTTCGTACTGGTGCCAGGGCCAGTAGCCGTGCGAGGGTGTCGATGACCCGGTGCGCCGCGGAGTGCGACACCCCGAACAGCGGACCGATCTGGCGCATCGTCAGGGTTCGTACGCCAGTAGGTGGCCACCAGCAGCACCGTGTCGGCAAGGTCCAGGGCCCACTGCCGTTCCGGCCGGCCGTCGGCAATGCCATCGCTGCTGCGCTCGGCGACCAGCCAGACCAGCGTGCGGAACCGGGCGGGCCGCAGCCCGGTGAGCGGGAAGATCCACTCCGGACGGGCTGTCGTGATCACCTGCACACTGGCATCCTGCCGCACCGTTCTCAACAGATGGGCACAACGGTTACGAGACGTCCCTTGCACGGCAGTCTTGCCCGCCCCCGAGGTCACCTCATTCTTCGGTTTAGTACCAGCCGGTGCAGACGAGAGGCTGGGCGCTTCCCGCGTTTCCGCAGGCACGCATCTTGTATCCACGGTCGTTGTACGCCTGCGTGAATTTCTGGGTGTAACCAGAGCTGATGCTGGTGACGCCCAGTTGAGTCCACGAGGCCCCACCGTTGCTCGACCAGTCAACCCAGATCTGGTCGCGAGGCTGGCCGTTCGAGATACGTCCCCAGGCGCAGCGTGCCCCACTGTGATAGCGAAGCTCGACCTTCCTGCCCGAGAGGTAGACGGCCGGCACGGGCGTGCTGATCAGACTCGGGTCCCACACGGACGGGTTGCTGCCCGACGGACAGTCCCACGCGGCTGCCTGGGCCGGCTGGGCCGTGCCGACGACGACCGTTCCCGCCAACAGAGTTGACGCCGCTACGCCCGTGATTCGCTTCAGTACCCGCTTCGACAACAATGATCCCCCTCAATTCATGGCGCGTCGGCGTCCTCGGATGGTGCTCGCGACGCGTCCCACATGCCGAAGAACGTAGAGGAGGCCCCTACACGTTTGCCTACACACTCCCGTGTAGCCCCGTGTCCCGGGGCGCGGAGGACTGCGTCACGCACGGTTTTCACCGCCCACCACGCTGGGCTTTTCCTCGTTGTGGCCCGCTGGAAGCCGGTGCGGCGCCGTACCGGCGGTTCGGCAACCGAGTGCGGTGTCGCGTGTGGCGGCCGGCGCCTTCTGCTGGAGGGCGGTATGCGGGCGACTGGATCAGGATCCGGCACCCCGTGGGGCTGCGGCGCGGTGTAGCGGTCGAGCAGTCACCGCGTGCTCGGGCGGCGAGCCCACCCTCACCGACCGGGCCGGCGCGAAGACCGCAGCCAAGGGGCACGGATCCGAACCTGGGCCGCCGCACCCGCAGGTGTCCTCCGATTGTCGGCGGGACCGCGGCGCGGCCGACGGGAGCGCGCGGAGGAGGTCACCCGCAGTATCGAGGAGTTGTTGGTGACAACTGCCGACGCCGGCCAACTCGGGCCACAATAGCGCTAGCTACCTCAACCATTCCGAACATCGATCGGGTCAGGGTTGTCGGGGCGCGTCAAGTCCCTCAACTCGCTGAGGAGCGTCGCGTCGGTGTCCTCCTCGACGGGCTCACCGGGGTCGACGAGCGCCAGGGCCGGTGAGGCCGCCAGCCGGCTCAGGATCGCCGGCCGAGCCGCCACGAGGTCGAACGTGGCCGACGACTGTCGCACCGCCGCGATCACTTCCGCGATCGCCTCCGAAGCTCGCAGGCTGGCGGTGAGGAGCCCTCGACAGTCGGCTCCCCGATACACGCTGGTGCGGTCCCCCTGCCATTCCAGCGGATGACCGACCACCATCAGGTCTATCTGCAGTTCCAGAAGGCGGCGGAGGCTGGCCCTGTACTGGCGGCCGGAGCCGTAATAGACCGGAAGTTTCCGGGCGGAGCCCGTGCCTTGCACGCCGTCGCCAGCGATCAGCAGTCGTCGGACCGGTTCGTAGAAGCAGACGCTGCCGGGAGTGTGCCCCGGCGTCCCGACCACTTCGAGGGTGACATCGCCCCGGGTGATCCGGTCGCCCGCGGACACCGGCACGTCGGGCGCGAAGCCGGCGAGGTCACTGTCGTACACGGAGAAGTAGGAAGGCGCACCACTGACCTCGCGGATCGCCGGGCTGCCGCCCGTATGGTCCCGATGCCCGTGGGTGCTGCACACCGCGGTTACGTCCCGCACGTCCTTGCCGAGCACGGCAAGCGCGGGGCTTAGTGCCGCCGGCATGTACTCGGACATTCCGCTGTCCAGGAGAAGCACGCCCTCGGCTCCAGCGTCGATCGCCACCATCGTCACCATGCCGGTGTGGCTCTGCGGTTTGGGACAGCGGGCCATCACCACGCCGGGAGCGAGTCGGGTCGCCGCTTCGGTCTCAGACACTGTTCTTTTTCCCGTCGAGTGGCATGTCCCAACCGTCAGCCAGGGCGGCGAATTCCTCATGGAACTGCGGGAACGTCTTGTCGACGCAAGACGGTTCGTCGAACTCGATTCCCGGTGTGCGCAGGCCGACCACGCTCATGCTCATCGCGATACGGTGATCCGAGCGAGTCTCCACCAGCGCTCCCGTCGGGGTTCCCGGGTCGATCTCGAGCCAGTCCGGACCCGAGCGGGTGGATACGCCGCAGGCAGTGAGCGCGGTGGTGATCGCGTCGATGCGATCCGACTCCTTGACTCGGCAGTTCGCCACATCGGTGATGCGGGTCGGCGCATCGGCAAACGGGGCGATGGCCGCCAGGGTCATCATGGTGTCACTGATGTCGCGCATGGCCACGGTGCCCGGTGAAAGCAGCCGGGCCGGGCCGGTGACGGTGACGCTGTTGTCATCGACGTCAACCCGGCAACCCATCCTCGGCAGAACCTCCGTAGCGAACCGGAGATCGCCCTGACTCGACCGTCGGCCGAGGCCCGGCACGGTCACGGCATTCCCCGTGACGGCGGCTGCGGCAAAGAAGTACGACGCGGTCGACGCGTCCGGCTCGATCCGATACTCCTGAGCCCGGTAGGTGGCCGGCGGAATAGTGATCGTGGAATCCTGCCAACTGGACTCGACCCCGAACTGTCGCATCATCGTCAACGTGAGATGAACGTAGGGCGCCGAAACCGGATTGAGTGCCTGCACCTTGAGGCCGTTTCGCATCGCCGGCGCCGACAGGCACAGCGCTGACAGGTACTGGCTGGAGACGCCTGCATCCACCTCGATCGTTCCGCCAGCGACGCGTGAGCCGCGCACGACCCACGGCAGGCTGTCCCCCGAACTGGCGTCGACTCGTACACCGAGGCCCCGCAACGCCGTCAAGAGGGGTCCCATGGGGCGGGCACGCATCTGCGCGCTGGCATCGATCACATAGCGCCCCAGCCCCAACGCTGTCAGGGCCGGCACGAACCTTGCCGCCGTGCCCGAGTCGTTACACCACACCGTTGCCTCCGTGGCGGGCGGGCCGGCCGGATCACCGGTCACGGACCACACGTCGGGCTCGCGGGTCACCGAAAAACCGAGGCTGCGGAGCGCCTCCGCGAAAGCCACCGTGTCGGCAGCAGCCAGCGGGGCCACAAGGCGGGTGGTCCCCTGGGCCAAAGCGGCGATGAGCAACGCTCTGGCCATGATCGACTTCGAGCCGGGGACGCGCGCAATTACCGTGCGAGGCGCAGAGATCATGCAGGGCTCTCCCAACTCGGCCGACATGGCACCACCAGATTAGTCACGCGCATCAGGGCCTCATTCCCCCCGATAGCGTCGGCCACGCCGTACGCGTCGACGAGCCGATCCGCCATCACCGCCTGCGTCAGCACCGGCGTCAGCCGATCATCAGCTGCGGTCATCAACGCGGGTATCGGGCAAGACACCAGGAAGCCGAGCTGCCGCGCGAACGCCCGGTATCCGGGGTCCTCGCCGGCGGCCCCAGACAGGACGGCGCTGATCCCTCGGCCGGTGCAGTCCTCGGCCAACTTGCCCAGCAGCGCCAGGACCGCTGGGTGCGCCTCATGACGTGCCTTGACCAGGCGAACCGGCTTACGGCGTGGACGTGCCAGAGTGAACTGAGTGAGGTCGTTGGTGCCGATCCCACACAACGCCGGGACAATTCCGTACTCTCGCTCCAGATGGTCGCTCCAGAGTCCAGTACACAGGCACGCCGCCGGAGTCTCGACCTCCCACCCGAATCCCGGCCGAGTGAGGTCCTCGGGAGTCGCTGCGAAGGTGACTCCGCTGCGACCCGCAATCGCCACGGTTTCCGTCAACTCCGCATAGGTTGCCACCAGCGGCATCGCAAACGTGCGCCACGACGCGAGAACCCAGCACCAGCTAGTTGCGCCCTCCGGGGTGACACCGTCTTCTATGGTTGACCGCACCGCCAGCCGCAGAGACGAGACCACCAGGAGGCGCCGTCCATGCGACGAGACACGGCACGGTGGGCCCACCGATGACCGCACCGACGCCGTCTCCAGCGGAGGCCGCCGAACCGGGGTCGGTGCCCCCGACGGTGACCTTGCGGATACTAGCCACCAGTCCGACAGCGCCGTACCGGGTTGAGGTGCGGGTGCTGAACCGCAGCACGATTGTGGACAGTTTCGAGATCACGCCCCGGCCGACCGTCGCGAGTGTGTCTCCATCGACGGCGTCGGTGGCGATATACCCGTCCTCGGACGCGACCCTCACCTTCACCGTCACCCCGGTGCCGCTGGGCGTTCCCGCACCCGGGCCGCGGGTGGTCCCGCACGAGGTGGTGTTCGACGTACGCGGGGAGTTCGGCGGTGGCATCACCCACGCCCGGGTGCTCGCTCCCGGCGGCACCCTGCCGGTGTACGTGCCGTGGACAGAGGAGGCGGGCCAGTCGGTCGCCACCGAGCAGCCGGCGTGGCAACTGCTCAGCGACCATCCGGTGGAGCCGGACGCCGACGTCCTCGATTTCGCCGGCACCGCACGCCGGATGGCCGAGATCATCCTTGGCGCTCGGGCAGCCACCCCATTCACCATCGGCATCCAGGGCGGCTGGGGCACCGGCAAGAGCAGCTTGATGCACATGATCCGGCGCGAGATAGAGGACCGCACCGCCAGGCAGCGCGGCCGGACCCGCGTGGCCTGGTTCAACGCCTGGACCGCGGAGGGCTCCAGCGCGTTGACCGCGCTGATCCGCTCCGTGTTGCAGGAACTGGATCCCAGCGTGCTGCGCCGCCTGCTGCACAGGACCCGGCGCTCGTCCTGGATCCTCGCCCCCATCCTCATCGTCGGTTCCCTGTTGGGGCTGCGCCGGTTCGCCGACGACCTGTGGGCCCGATTCAACGTCGACGCGGCCCAACGCAACGAGGTCAGTAAGGAACTACGCGGTGCCCTCGCAGACTGGGCGGAGCAAGACAGGCCACTAGACGAACGCCGCATGCTCGTCGTGTTCATCGACGACCTGGACCGTTGTTCGCCCGACAACATCGTTCAGGTACTCGACGCGATCCGGCTGTACCTGGACGCGCCCGGACTGATCTTCGTGATCGGCTATGACCACGCCGTGGTCGTCGACGCGCTGTCCCGAGCACGCGGCGCGTCAGCCGGCGTACGCAGCCGCACCTACCTCGAAAAGATCATCCAGGTCGATCACGTCATACCGCTGCCCGACCCGACGCAGACCCGGGAGATGGCTCTGGCCTGTGCTCGGCACTGCGGCGTCGCGGACATCCTCGGCGTCCCCGAGATCAACCTGATCGTCGACCGGACCGACCGCAACCTGCGCCGACTCAAACGCTTCCTCAACACCTTCGTGCTCTCGCGCCAACTGGACGCCACCAGCGTCCGGCTACGCCCGGACGAACACATCAAGATGCTGTTGCTGCGCATGTACTTCCCGGACCTGTTCCGGATCATCTTGCGCGAACCGGAACGCGACGTGCTTGGCCAACTCGTCGAACTCGGGCGCTACCGAGCCGCCGTCACCGCCGGCCAACCACCCGACGAGGAGCAGGTCACCTGGCTGTTCCAGACCAGCGGCGTTGCCCCACCCAAGCCCGACGAGGACGCCGCCACCGCGCTCAACCGCCTGGAACGCCATCTCCCTCGCATGGTCATAAACCTGTCCCTAGACCCCGACCTCTTCTCGCTCGCCTGGAGCCTCGGCACCCCGGACCAACGCCAGAACCTGCTCGAACGGGCTCGCACCCAACTCCGTCCGACCACCGCGCAACCCGCAGCGCGACCGGCGGCCACGGCCGGAGCGCCGACACCAGTTGAACCGTCCGCCGCCACCACGCCATCACCACAAGCCACCGGCGATGCCCAGACGCAGCCACTCGTCTGTCCCATGTGCGGTCACGCGGCGAACCTGGGCGACCAGCACTTCTGCCCGTCCTGCGGCGCCTACCTGGACCGGGCGTAGCGGTCCCCGCCGCGCCTCTACGCCTTTCGTACGGCAATCCGCGACTTGCAGCAACCCATCCCTGGCAGGCTTGAACCTCAGGACACCGGAGACATGCCCGCCGTCATCGGCCTCAGTGCTCGCCACCGACGCCCGCATCGGTGAGATCTTCTCCTACGCCGGGAGGACCTAGATGTGCTGTCCGCTCCCCGACTTCACGCACGCCAGTCCTCCAGCGCATTAATCGATAGATGGCGATATCCGTCCATCGTGACGGCCGACGAGCGTCAGCGTTCGCCGGCCGAACGGGGATTCAGTCGACGCGCTTTCGCGCACGTCCTGCGGTTCCGGAAGGGGTGGTGCAAGCTTGTACAGATCACAGATCACAGATCACAGATCACAAACACCGCGAGCTGGCCACTGCCATGACGTATGGCCGGTCGAGGTCGACGGCGGGCGGCTGGGACAGCATCGGGCCGTCGAGGCTGAGTCCGGCCCGCACCCGCGGGTCGGCGTTCATGACAAGGGCGGCTGCGGTCGCACCCTTCGACCAGCCGTGCACGGCGACCCCGGCGGCGAACGCGGCGGTGAGGAGGTGTCGGCGGGTCAGCGAGATGGTCATCGGTCCTCCGAGGCGGTAGTGGATTCGACTCGTGTGATGAGCAACTTCAGCCGGCGGATCTCGTCGGCCAGTGCGGCGGTGCCGGCGGGGGTGAGCGTGATCCAGGTTCGGCCGCGCCGTCCCTCGTAGCCCTTCTCCACCTCGATCAGGCCGCTGCCCTCCAGCACGCTCAGGTGTTTGGAGAGGTTCCCGGCGGTCAGGTCCAACTGAGTGCGCAGGTAGCCGAACTCAACGCGGCGCGCTTCGTGGGCGATGGTGAGGATGCCGAGGCGGACCCGCTGGTGCACCACGTCGTCCAGCCCGAGGGCGGGGTGGGTGGTATCGGGGTCCGGGGTGGGGGTCACGGCCGTCCCCGGCGCCGTCGTCCGGCCGCCGCGAAGCCGGCCGCGCCCAGCAGGAGCAGCAGCCCGACGGCGACCTGCGGCAGGGCAAACTGCACGCGGAGTCCCCAGTGTGGCGGTCCCCAGCCCTCGTTCGTCGGCAGGATGAACAGCACCGTCACCAGGTAGCCGACGGTGAACAACAGCAACGCGACGTTGCGCTCCAACCGGGCCAGCACCAGCAGCGCGATCCCGAGCATGCCCCAGGGTGAGAACAGCCGGTCCAGCACCAGCCACCAGTACGGCAGAGGGCCGTCGGGTGCGGGGTGGCTCGGGAAGTACAGCGCCGCGGCCCCCCAGGCGGCGGTGAACAGCACGGTCGTGACGCCGCCGCTGATCACGTACGACAGCACGCGCGAGCCCAGCCCCCGCGCCCGGGCGGCCCGCACATACCAGAAGGCGATCGCCGCGTACGCCACGAGCAGCGCCGGCGGCCAGTAGTACAGCACGCCGCGGCGGGCAAACGTGCACGCCCCGGAGGGGTCGCACCGCACCCTCATGCCGAACCAGTCGAACGGGATCCCGATGAGCGTCACCGCGGCCAGCACCAGCAGTGCCGCCCAGGTCATCCGTTGGTCGAGACGTACGCGATGGGCGAGGGTGCGCACGTCGGACAGCAACCGGCGGGGGTCATCACCGGCAGGTATCGATTCTGTCGTCATGCCAACAGGTTTCCATAACAAACCTCTCGGCGCTAGTGCATCGCTGCGTGGTGGTCTTTCTGTACGACGGTGAATGAGGACGACATGCTCAGCGCCGGGGCGGCTGGCCGTCACGGCGCCGGTTGGCAATCGGTGGCCCGGGCTCGCACCTGTCAGAACGCTGCAGGAAGATCCCGCGACTTGGGCTGAATGTGGCGGCCGGACAGGATCACGAGGCCGTCAAGGCGGCCCTGGCCGTCATGGTGCCGATCGGCCGGACGGGCCCGCCCCGAGGAGGTCGCGAGCGCTGTCGCCTTCCTGGCCTCCCCGGAGAGCAGCTTCATCGTAGGTTCGAACATCTACATCGACGGCGGCGTGAATCAGCTGTGAGCCTGCGGGGCGCCGCTCGGCATGCCTGTGAGGCGAGCGGCGCCGACGGGTTCGTCTCCGGCTCGGCCCCAGGGCCCAGGCGAAGTCGTGAGGGGTGTCCGGCTTGAGGTAGCTGGCGTACGCCCCCGACACCCGCCGGCGACTCTGCGGTCACTCCCCCAGTATCCGGCAGGCACCGACCGCAACCAGTGACACCACGTCACATGCGGTCGTGACACTGCGCCACTGACGGGTCGGCCGCTTTCGCGCTGTCATTGGTGTATGTCCACCACACCAGTCATCGCCGTCGACCGGCTGAACCTCACCTACGGTGACTTCCACGCCGTGAAGGACCTCTCCTTCGAGGTGCGGCCCGGGGAGCTGTACGCGCTGCTCGGCACCAACGGGGCCGGGAAGACCTCGACCCTGGAGGTCATCGAGGGACACCGCAAGCCGACCTCCGGCAGTGTGCGGGTCTTCGGGCACAGCCCGGGCGACCGGCGTGCCGTCCGTCCCCGGATGGGCGTCATGCTCCAGGAGAGCGGGTTCTCCCCGGATCTCACGGTGCGGGAGTCCGTCGGTCTGATCGGCCGGCTCAGCGGACGTACCGACGACGTCGACCGGGTGCTCGACGTTGTCGACCTCACCGGCCGAGCCGGTCGGCGGGTGTCGCAGCTGTCCGGCGGGGAGAAACGGCGTCTGGACTTCGCCACCGCCGTCTACGGCACCCCGGAGCTGATCTTCCTGGACGAGCCGACCACCGGTCTGGACATCCAGTCCCGCGACGCCGTCTGGGCGACGGTGGACCGGCTGCGCGAGAACGGCGCCACCATCGTGCTCACCACCCACTACCTGGAGGAGGCGCAACAGCGCGCTGACCGCATCGGGCTGATGCACCAGGGCACCCTCCACCGCGAGGGCACCGTCTCCGAGCTGACCCGCACCCTGCCGTCGGTCATCCGCTTCTCCCTCCCGGCAGCGGCGCCGACGCTGCCGTTGCAGGCCGCGGTCAACGCTGACGGGAAGGTCGTGGTCGAGACCTTCGACCTGCAGAAGGACCTGCACATCCTGCTCCGGTGGGCCCAGGACCACGCCGTCGAGCTGCAGGGCCTGGAGGCCGGGCCGACCCGGCTCGACGACGTGTTCCGCGCCATCAGCAACTGACCCGTCATCCCGACAGGAGTGTCGCCGTGTTGTCCATCGCTTCCAGCGAGCTGATCCAGATCTTCCGCAACCGGCTGGTGCTGATCACCAGCCTCATCATGCCGGTCGCGGTCTGCGTGTTCTTCATCCGCCAGCACGAGACCTTCGCCGCCATCGGCAGCCTCGGCTACATCGCCGCGGTCGTGATGTTCACCGTGGCGGCATTCGGGCTCTACGCCACCGCCGTGACCACCCTGGCCTCCCGACGCCAGAACCTCTTCCTCAAGCGGCTGCGCTCCACCGCCGCAAGCGACGCCCGCATCATCGCCGGCCTGCTGCTGCCCGTCGTCGTCCTCGCCGCGGTGCAGGTGGCCGCGATCCTGACCGCCCTGGCCGTGGTCGCCGGCAAGCCGGCCAACGTCGCCCTGCTCGTGGTGGCGACCATCGCGACCCTGGCCATGATGATCGGCCTGGCCCTGGCCACCGCCGGGCTGACGAACTCACCCGAACACGCCCAGGTCACCACCCTGCCCGTCAGCCTCGGCGTGATCGCCGTGGCCACTTGGGTGGGCATCACCGGCACCGAGGACCTCGCCTGGCTCAAGCGGCTGCTGCCCGGCGGCGCGGCCACCCAGTTGACCGTGAACGCCTGGAACGGCGGCGTCGCCGTGACCGACTCCCTGCTCCTACTCGCACCGACGCTGGCCTGGGTCGCCATCGCCGTCAACCTCGCCACCCGACTCTTCCGCTGGGAGCCCCGCCGATGACCATCGAGCCCGGCAGGCATGCAGACTCACCGACGCTGGTGGAAGATCTCCTGCTGCTCCTGTTCCAACCCGGGTCCGGGACCATCGCGGGGGAGAACACGCTGTTCTACGTCCTCGGCGGAGCCGTCCTCGCGGACCTCGCTCTCGGCGAACACGTGACCACTGTGGACGGCAGTCGGGTCAGGAGCGTGGAGGGTCACCCACCGTCGGACGACCTCCTGCGCCCGGCGTGGGACTACCTCTCCGGAAAGCCGAGGGGCGTGCAGACCGCACTCGCGGCGATCGGCCCCGCCCTGCGCGAGCCGGTGCTGGAGAGGCTCATCGAACGGGGCGACATCGACCAGGAGCCACACAAGGTGCTCGGCCTGTTCCGTACGACGGCCCTCCGGGAGGGTGAGACCGGACGCCGGGAGCGTCTCCTCGCCGACGTCCGGCAGGTTCTCGTGGAGGGCGCGCGGCCACAGACCCGCGTCGCCGCGCTCGCGGCACTGCTCTCGGCGAGCGGGACGCTCCCGCAGTTCCACCGCGAGATCCCCTGGACGTCACCGGTGATCAGCCGAGCCAAGGAACTCGAGCGAGGCGACTGGGGCGCCAACGCCGCGGCGGAAGCCGTGACCCGCACCGTGACGGCCACGGTCGTCAACAGCACCATCGTGGCCCTCACCGTGCTTCCTCGAAGCTAGGGCGTGGGTGAGCCCTCGTCGAGCGGTTCCGGACGGACCTTCCGCTGCCGGTCGCCCATTAGGGCACCTACTACGCCGGCGGCGACGACGACCTCGCCTACCTGGCCTACACCCACCAGAGTCGCACCGCGACGACGTCCGTCTGACGCAGACTCCGTACTTGAAAGGAGGCCCGTGTGACCTCCCCGCCTCCCGCGCATGCTGACATCGAGCGCACCCATCCTCCGCGGCGGCGGTGGCTCCGGATCGTCTCCGGCACTCTCGCCGCCGTGGTGGCCGCCGTCAGCCTCGGCGTCGCCGCCCTTCAACTCGGCCTGCCCTGGCAGATGGGCGAGGGCGACCGCAACCACGTCTACGAAGGCGACGCCGGTTCGCAGCGCTACCAGGTCCACCTTCCACCACAGCACGACGGTACTGCCCGACTGCCGGTCGTCATGGCCATCCACGGCTGCGCAATGACCGGCTACGGATGGAACTCCATGAAATCCACGACGCAGTTCAACCGCCTGGCCGACCGAGAAGGCTTCATCGTCGTCTACCCCACGCAACTGATCTCCCGCAACCTGATCGCCTGCTGGAACTCCACCGACCCCCGCGAGCAGCACCGCAACACCGGCGAACCCGCGCTGCTCGCCGGCGTCGCCCGCCAGGTGGTCGAGAAGTACGACGCGGATCCGGATCAGGTGCACGTGGCGGGAGCCTCGTCGGGCGCAGGAACCGCGGTCATCCTCGCCGCGACTCACCCCGACGTCTTCGCCACGGCGACCTCAGTCGCCGGCGGCGAATACGGACTCAACCAGGTCGACCCCAACGACCCGGACGCAACGTCACCGCTGGACACGGCACGCCAGGCCTGGGCGCAGATGGGCGATCGCGCCCGGCGGGTGCCGCTGCTCGTCATCCAGGGCGAGCAGGACGAGGTCGTGCCGCCCCTGGTCGCCACCCGACTCGTCGAACACTGGACCGCGGTGAGCGACCTCGTCGACGACGGGCTGCCCAACGACAGCCTCCACCCGACCGAGGAAACCGTGTCCGTGCCGGCCGCCGCGGGCCGCCACGGGTACACGCACACGACGATCACCGCGCCGGACGGCACGTCGATCGTCGAGTCGTACCGCGTCCAGGACATGGGGCACTCCTGGCCGGGCCCCGACGGCGACGGCCGCTACACCGATCATGCGGGCCCCGACGCCAGCGAAATCGTGTGGGAATTCGCCGAGCGCCATGCGATGACGTGACGGGCCCACTGGGGCGCCGGCATCACCGGCGGGCCAGCGCTCTTCCCCGGCTGGCCGGCCCGACTTCGGGTACGTCATCTTCGGCCGGATCACCGGCGCGCGGTTGGTCGAATCGCCGCTCTCGCAGCCCTGTCCGCCGCCGTCGGGCACCGGACCGGATCGACTCGTGCTTGCCCCGCCGCACGAGCTGCTGCAACCGGCGGCCCTCCTCATCACTGAACCGCCGCGCCCTCACCGGCTCGGCCATCCCCACGCACCTCACTCCCGACAGCGGGTGGCGTGTTCGTAGGCCAGGACGTGTCCGGTTACTGCGTTCCGGATGAGCACTTGCGCATTGAGCACCACTATGCGCAGTGAGAACGGGCCTCGACCATGTCGAAAGACGCTCCGTCAGACTCACCACCGCAGCCCGGCTCTTCTCGTTCCACTCCGGCACACCCGCCTGAGAGCAACTGGATAGCACTGACCGCAGACCGCCCTGCGGTATCTGTACTAGGTGCCTGCCTGGTCGAGCGCTTCAATGACGCGCGCGCTGATTTTGCCGAGGGCGGCGGTATCAGCTGGGCCCAGGCTATCGAAAAGGGCGTCTCGAATTTCTGTGCGTTGCGCGCGTAGCACCCGCACCACGAGCAGCCGACCTTGCGGGGTCAGGGTGGCCTCGTAGGCACGTCGTCCCGTTGGTACACGACTGCGGGTGACCAGACCTTGGCGTTCCAGGACGTTCAGCGTGTGGCTGACGCGGCTGGGCGAGAAGCGCAGCATGTCGGCGAGCGCTTTCAGGCCCAGCGTCTGGTTCTCCGCGGCGCTAAGCAGGACCAGCAACTTGAAGTGCCCGTGCGAGATGTTCCCGTCACGCTGGGATTGTCGTTCCAGCGCGGCCTCGAGGAGATGGGCCGCCAGCACGAAGTCGTGCCATACTGCGGCCCGGTTGAGGTCGTCGTCACGTCGCACCGTCACGGTGCATATCTTTGCGTCGACGCATCGGCATGTCGACCTGCATGGCTACACCATGGGGTTGCCGTTGGCGGAGGCTTCGGGGGCGACGATGTCTTGGACGACGTCCCAGTGTTCCACGATGCGTCCGTCTTCCAGCCGGAAGATGTCGACGATGGCCACTGGCCACCGGGAAGATGCATCACCGCATCCGTGACCGCACATGCTGGCGCGAGTTCCTGGCCTTCGTCAAGACCCTGCGTTGCCGCGAAAGCCACGAGGCCGAGCCATACCCGTGGACGGATGCGCAATGTCGTCGAGCCGGCGTTGTTGGAGCCCATAAAGCCATACATTCTTTCTGGTGCCGGACCGCGTCTAGTGGATGTCGACACGGTGCGGCGTGAATCGGATGAGCCGGATAGCTGAGGTCGCCGACGCCGCCACCGGCGTGGTAGCTGTCACTGCGGTCACTGTCATCGCCGGATCGCGCAGGCGAAGTTGAGAATCAGAGCTGTTCGGGGGATGCCATCCGGTAGACGAACTGGCCGAGCCCCGACTGGGCGATTGCGATAAGAGTGCCGGCAAGACCTTCCTGGGTTGAGGCCATGCTCAGCCCGCCCAGACGGACCGCTTCGTACCCGGCGTCGAGACTGAGTTGCTCGACAAGGCTTTGGGCTTCGCCGTCACCGGACCACAGGTTGCTCGGCCGTGCACGGGCATCGGCGATCTGCCCGAAGAGAGAGGCGAAGTTGGTGTTGAACGCCTTCGCCGTCGGCCCGCCCGTCACAGACTTGACATACTCGGCATTCGAGGAGAACCCGGCCGGAGGCCGGGCACCGCCATAAAGGTTCGTGGCGTCGAGCACCGTCTTGCCCTCGAGCCCGACGACGGACGACAGTGCCACCTGCACGGCGGTTCCCGGGACGGCGAGCAGCACCGCTTCCGAGGCGCCGACGTCGCCTCCTCCACGCCCGAGCCGCCTCACCTGATGCCCCGCACGTTCCCAGAGGTCGGCCAGCCCGCCACCTATGTTGCCCCGTCCGATCACGGTGATGTTCATTCGCTCTCCATGCCAGGCTGATGCGCGTTGGAACGTCTTCGGGTCTTGCTCTTCCGGCGCACCTACGGGTGAGGGTGGTGGGTCAGCCCCGCGGTGTCTGACCGCAGGGCCCTGAGTGGTCGCAGTACGGCTGAAGCCGGCTCTGCCCGCAAGCACACAGGACGACCCTGCTCTCGGCGCGCGGGCCTTCCGGCGTGTCCACGCTCAACTCGCCGCGCACGACCAACTGTCCGAAGGAGTTGCGCACAATCTGCGTGGGCCGGTCCGGGGTCTCGACCCCGCCGTCCACGAGTTCGTACTGCAGCGCCCCCGACGGGCAGCGCCGCACCACTTCGGCCAAGCGCTCGGCCTTGGCACCGTCGGGCCGAATCCACGGACGCTGACCCGTGTCGAAGACCTCCGGCAAGCCGCGGACGCACTCGGCGGCGTGCAAACAGCGCCTGGCCTCGAAGGTCACGGTGATCTTCTGGCCCTCGTACGCCTTCTTCTCGGTTCCGCTGCTCATACCGGCCTCCGTCGCTGCCATCCCCGGCTGCTCAGTCGCTGACTCTGCTGCGGGACTGGTACACCAGGTCCTGATACTCGGGGTGCCGGGCGATCCACCCCGCGATGAACGGGCAGGTGGCCAGGACCAGCAGGTTCGCGGCGCGAGCCTCGTCGAGGGCGGTGCGGGCCAGTGCCGCCCCGACTCCCCTGCCCTCGTACTCCGGCGAAACCTCGGTGTGTACGAACGCGACGAGTTCCGCGGTACGGATGTACTGCGCGACGCCCGCGACCTTCGACTCTCCCTCGACCCGGGCCTCGTACTGCTTGGCTTCGGGAACGTCACTCACTGTCACTGCCATGTGTCCTCCATGAACCTTTCGCGACCTGTCAATTGCCTGGTCATGACATGTCCTTCCTGCTCAGGCGGTGCGACTCACTCCTGACTTGAACTCTCAACTCAAGGGCGCGTTTCCGCAAGCCTCTGCGAGATAGGTCACGCGCGCACCCCCGTGCAGCCCCTGGCCCGGGTTCGCCGCCAGCACGGTGGGCTTGAAGATCATGCCGCGTCCCGTACGCCTCGATGATCCGCGCGCCGAGGATCGACTGAACGGTGTGCCCGCCCCAGGAGTGTCCGGCGGCGGCCACGCTGCGGTGCCCCGTCGAGTTGGTCGAGGATGCGCTTTCATGTCCGCGATGCGCTGAAGCCAGATGTCGGAGAAGCAGGAATCGCCTCCGGCGTACGGGAAAGGTCCTTACCGCGGTGTCGGCCCGGCACGGCACGCCGGGCCTTCTTCCGCTCGCGGCCCGGATCGACGACGTGGGTGAGCGAGGCGTCGCACGTTCCTCCACGCAGGATGACGGCGATGTCGGAACGCGCCTTCTGGAGGCGCTCGATCTCCGCCAGGTGGCCGGCGTCTACCTGTCGCAGCACCTCCGGGCCGAGCGCGTCGTCCGGCCCCAGAGCGACAATCTGCGAGAGGGGTACGCCCAGCTCCACGAGCCGCCGGATATGCAGGAGACAGATGAGATGGTCCGCGCCGTACTCCTTGTATCCGCTCGGCCGGCGCTGCGGGTGCTCGAGCAGGCCGAGCCGGTGGTAGTGCCGGACCGTGTTCACTGTCGTGCCGGCGAGCTCGGCCAGTTCGCGGGTGCTCCAGGCCACGTCGGTTTCCTTTCGTCGGAGTGGGCAGGCGGATCAGCCGGCCGGATCCCCCAGGGGCTGCGCTGTGACTTGGAGAGCGTCGCCGGCACCGGCGGGTGGGCGCATCGGCCCGCGGCCGGGTATCCCCGCCGCCGGGTCTGCCTTTTGGCCGATCCGCCATCTCCGCCCAACTGGCTACGCTGGGTCACCATGAGCACGCCGGATCTTCGACGCTGGTGGGTACGCCTGGCCCAGGCCGCCGGACTGGTGGCCATGGGGCTGCTCGCCCTCTTCGACCTGCGGCTCGGCGCGCCTGGGGAGTCGGGCCGCTCCGCTGCTCCTGATGGTGCGCGGACGGCCCGCAGGTGCGGCAGGGCGGCTCGGGAGGTGAAGTAGACCCCGCCGACGTTCACGCTCATCATGGCGTGGTAGTCCCCCGTCGAGGCTCTCGACCATGCCGGGCAGGGCCAGACCCGCGCAGTTGACCAACACGTCCAGCCGGCCGAGACGCGCGGCGATCGCGTCCATCACCGCGATAATCCCGGCCCACCGCAAGATCTGATGTCGTGTCCACAACGCACAGACGATCACGCGGTAGCCGCCTCGCGTCCACCCCGATTCACCAGCAAGATCGCAAACGGCGGCTGCCGTACTAGGCACAGTGATGCGATCGGGCCGAGCGAGACCGCTCCGAGGACTTCCGCGGGATCGCGCTCACGCTACTGACTGTTGCTTCGGAGCCAACCATTGCGTTCAGCACACTGCCGGGCGGAGGCCAGGACGCTCGCCATGGCCGGCGACGGATCGTTCGAAGCCCACGTCAACGAAAGCTTGGCCATAATGGACGGTTCGACCACATCCCGCCGAACGATTTCGGTGCCGGCTCGTGCTGCGTGTTCTGCGAATGCCGACGGGGCCAACCCGACCTCATGGCCGCTGGAGAGGCGGGCGAGCCATGCGCTTACGGGTGGCTTGTCGAAGGCGCGGATGTCAGGCGGGAAGCCCGCTTCCTGGCAGGCGGCGACGATGTCGTCGTAGTACGCGGGCGCAAGCTGGCGAGGGAAGAGCAGCAGTGTCTCCTCCTGCAGGAGCCTCAAAGGGATGATCGGCGCGGCAGCTAGGCGGTGGTGTGCGCTGAATAGCGCTGACACCGGCTCTTCGCGGAGGACTTCGCTGCCGACTCCCTCACGGTGCGGCGGCGACAGCGCCAGGCCGAGGTCCAGCTCCCCGTTGTTCAGAAGCTCGGGGATCTCGGCGCTGAACGCCTCGGTAGGTATGAACGTGAATGTGGGGTGGTCCGCCTGGAGGGCATTCAAGAGCGTGGACAGCGTCTCGAAACTGGAGACCGGGGTGTAGCCCAAACGAACAGTCGTCTCCGTCCCCGATCCAACGAGGCGGGTCAGTTCCAGGGCGCGGGCCAGCGCGCTGAGCGCGACCGGCGCCTCGAGTGCCAATGTCCGGCCTGCGGCGGTGAGCTGCACTCGGCGGCTGGAACGGATGAACAGCGCAGTTCCGAGGGATTGCTCAAGTTTGCGGATCTGCTGACTCAGCGACGGCTGCGAGACGTGCAGGCGCGTGGCTGCACGGCCGAAGTGCAGCTCTTCGGCCACGGCCACGAAGTAGTGCAGGAGGCGAGGGCTTACATCCATAGGCAGAGCCTATCGAACCATGGTCAAACGGGTCTTGGACACCTGCGGCGGGATGCACCTAGTCTCGTTTTCACGCCACGAACGCCGTTCCGGTGCGCTCGCCGGGGTGGGTCAGCACCCCCGTCGCACCCCGCTCCATACCCTGAAGAGAGACGTTCCGTGACAGCCTTGATCAAGGTCCCGTACGCGCTGATCATCGCGGAAGTGCCCCTCACCTAGGCGGTGAGACCGCATTCCCCTGCACATCAAGCCCACCCTGCGCCGCATCGAGCACTTCGCGTACGGACCGACGACTTCCGCGGCGCCGACGGACCGATGATCGTCGCTCCGCCATCTGAAACCAAGCCTGCTGTTTCCTGCTTGCAGCCGGTGAGCGCGTCGAGCTGCCCTGCAGCAGCTATTTCGGCCACTTCGCCGGAAGTCATCCCGCCTGAGCTGAATTCCATTCCACTCGAAAAGGAGCACGCCCATGACCAGCGAAATGATCCGCAATCCCCAGACCGACCATCTTCTTACGCCCGAGAACTCGGCCCTCATCATCATCGATTTTCAGCCGGTCCAGGTCTCTTCAATTCGTTCGATGCCGCGTGAGGAACTGGTCTTCAACATTGTGAGCACCACCAAGGCGGCGCTCAACTACAACCTTCCGATCATCCACTCGACGGTCAACGTCGAGACTGGCCGCAACAAGCCGCCGATCCAGGAACTGCAGGACATCATCGGACACCTGCCGACCTACGACCGGACTACGGTCAACGCCTGGGAAGACGTCGAATTCAAGCAGGCGGTCAAGGCGCTCGGACGCCGCAAGCTCATCATGACCGCACTGTGGACCGAGGTGTGCCTGGCCTTCCCCGCGCTCGACGCCATTCAGGAAGGCTATGACGTCTATGTCCCCGTCGACGCCGTAGGTGGCACGTCGGTCGCGGCGCACGAGGCGGCGCTACGTCGTATGGAACAGGCGGGCGCCAAGCTGAGCAGCCGCGTCCAGGTGTACTGCGAACTCCAGCGCGACTGGACGCGCGAGGCGACCATCCCCGGCTTCATGGGCGTCTTCGAAAGCTCCGACGGCTTCAACCCGGAGAAGGCCATGGAATCGAGCGCGACATGAACGACGCCTGACGGAGACGGCGATCGCACATCTTCTCGCCACCCCTCAAACGTTTGTCGCACGGGCAAAGCCTGAGGCTTTGGTTCCCGGAATTTGTTGATGACGCTGGGCGGCATCAGTCGCCGCGTCGGAAGGAGTTTCGCTGTGAATGTCGAAACGCGCCGGCCGAGCCGCCGGGCTCTGTTGGCGGCGATGGCCGCTGCCCCGGCTGCCGGGCTGCTGATCCCGGGTGCTGCGAGCGCTGCCGAAGCCGGGCTTCCCGCCTATCTGCCCATCCCGGCAGGCTCCGCCGGGCCGCCGCTCAATGCCGACGGCTACTACGTCGGCCGGATCAAGGGCGACCTGCACTGGGTGACCGACGGCTTCTACCAGGCGATGTTCCTGACCACCCGGGACGGAGTCGTGCTCGTCGACGCACCGCCCACGATCGGCGGCAACCTGCAGCGGGCGATCGACTCGGTCACCCGGCCGGCAGGACGGCCGAGCCGTGTCACGCACCTGGTGTACTCGCATTCGCACGCCGACCACATCGGCGCCGCGGGCCTGTTCGGGCCCAAGGTCGAGCGGATCGCGCACGCGGAGACACGCCGTCTGCTGCGCGAGGCCGGCGACCCGAACCGACCGCTGCCGACCATCACCTTCGAGGACCGGTTCGTGCTGCGGGTCGGCGGTGAACGGCTGGTCCTGTCGTACCACGGGCCGAACCACTCCCCGGACAACATCCTCATCCACGCGCCCGCGCAGTCCACGCTGATGGCGGTCGACGTGCTGTACCCAGGGTGGGTGCCCTTCAAGAACCTCGGCGTATCGCAGGACATCGCCGGTTGGAAACAGACGCACGACGTCATCATGAGCGAGCCCTGGACCACGTTCGTCGGCGGCCACCTGGGCCGGCTCGGCACCCGCGCCGACGGACAGCTGCAGCAGCACTACATCACTGACCTGGAACACAGCGCTCGCGAAACCCTGCTCACCCTCGATCCGACGCCGTTCTTCGACGAGTACGGCCCACAGGGCAACGCGTGGGCCGTCTTCAAGGCCTACCTCAACGAAGCAGCGACCCAGGCCGCGCGCCCGGTGATCGACAAGTACGCCGGAAGACTCGGCGCGGTTGACGTGTTCACCCCCGACAACGCGTTCGCGATGCTGGAGTACCTGCGTATCGACGTGGGCCTGCTCGGCCCATTCAGTATCCGGCCCTGACCGCGGGCTGGCGCCGGGGAGCGATGACGGCCCGGTCGGTGGCTACGCCGACCGGGCTGGCTACTCTTCTACTGCCCGCCGCCGCGTTCCCGCTCGCCCTGATCGTCCTCATCGCGGCTGAACTCGCGGTGCTGCCCCTGTCGTAGGCATGATCCGGGGGTGTTGTCGCCGGGTCGGGTGGCATCGGCGGAGCGCCGATAGGAACACGGCCACTCGTGTCGGGGTAGGTCTCTTCGGAACGTGGCTGCCGGCAGTCCGACGCCTGCACCGGCGGCCGAGGCCACGGAGCGATGCGTCGAGGCGGGTCTGGTGAACAGAGGCTGCACGACGCGGCGTTGCCGAATACCGAGGCCCGCACTCTGCCCCCACGCTGTGCCCGGTCGACGTAAGCGATGAGGCCCTGGCCGAACTGGAGGTCCTCGCGGGCTTTGACGACGACTTCGCTGGCGAAGCCGCCCGCGTGTCCAACCGGATCCGTGGCTTGCTGACGCAGATCCATCCCGCGCTGGAACGAGTCCTCGGCCCCAAGGTCCACCACAAGGCGGTCCACGCAACGTCCAAACGCCGCCGCTGCAACTCACGACGACGAGGCTGGCGACGACGGAAGGACCGCGATTCCCGACAGTGCCGTAGCCGGCACCGAACTCATGTGCCGGAGACAAAGCGCGTCCCGCATCCTGCACCGGTCACCGTTCGGAGCGGTGCGCTGGCCAACGACACTCGTGGCCGCCCCCACGGAGGGGTAGGCCTACGACTTGGCGACGCGCGGCACCGGTGACCTGGCGGCTTCAAGCGTCGTACCCGCCTAGGTAGTCAGCCCGAACCGTTCGACGATGCCCGGCAGCCACTCCGGCTCGCCGAACTGCAGGCCGTAGCGCTCCGCGAGGTCGCCGCCCTGCCCGGCCGCCGCCGGCCCGGCCGCGATCAGCTCCGCCACCTCGCGGAAGAAGTGCTCGAAGCCGGCCGGGCTGATGATCTCGATCATCCGGGCGGGTACCGCGCCGGCGTTCCACATCGCGTGCAGCTCACCGCGCGGCTTGGTGATGTAGCCGCCGGGCCCGAGCACCACCTCCCGGTCGCCCGAGCGGAAGCCGATCTCGCCCTCGGTGACGATCGAGTACTCGTCCTCCCGGGTGTGCAGGTGCGGCGCCACCAGAGCGCCGACCGGGAACGGATGCTCGACGATTGCCAGCGCGCCGCCGGTGTCCTCACCCCACAGCTTGAAGTGCACGCCGATGTCGCCGAGTTCGCCCACGCGCCCGCCGCCCGGCTGCACCACGGTCAACGGCGGCGGCTCCCATGTCGTCATGCGACGTGCTTACCGCATCCCGACGGCCGTCGGCCAGCACATTCCGGGAACGCGACGCTGGTTGTCCGCCCGCGAATCCTGACGCCTGCGCGGGCGGCCCTCACAACGTCTTGAACAGCGACGCGGACCACCCACCACCCACGCCGCGTTCTCAGCCCCCACACGCCGACACGTACTCACCTGCCGCATCCCACGCGCATGTCTGTCACGTGCGGTAGCGGATGACGAAGTTGACGTAAGCGTTGTCGGGACGTGTCTCTGCGTCCCCGCCGGAGGTGATGACGTGCTGGTGTGAGCCGGCAGAGCCGGTGTTCCCGCCGTCGTCGTTCCAGATGGTGCGGTCTGAGCCGGCGATGGGAGTGGACGACTTGTCCTGGGGCACGCCGTAGACCTCGTGGCTGTGGTCGCCGTCGCTGTCCAGGGTGAACGCCTGTCGGGGCCGGCCGGTGGCGTGTTTCTGCGTGGAGCCGCAACGGTCACCGGCGGCACCGCCGGGTGCCGGCTCGCTCCGGTTGCCGGCGTCCGGGTCGCGCCCCGCGCCGTCGTCGACACCGCGCAGCAGGTAGCCGCGGTAGTCGGGCAGGTTGAACGTGGTCGTGCCGTCCCCACCGCCGTGCAGAGTGCCGATCACCGCGAAGAGATCAGGGTAGTCGGCCCGGCCGATCAGCCGCCCGTCGCAGTACATCCACCCCTGCTCCTCAAGCCCGTACTGGTCGAGTGGGTTGCCGGCGCCGTAGGCCAGCACGGTCCCGATGACGAAGTGGCCGGTCGGCACGACGGGCATGTCCTGTTCGCTCATCTGGTGCTCCTCACGAACGGGTGCCGTAAAAGATCAGGTAGTTCTGGTAGAGGTTCACCGGGCAGCTGTCCTGGTCGCCGCCGCTGAGCCCATGGGTGTGCCAACCGTTGTTGCTGGTGTTGCGGCTGCCGTCGTTCCACCCGGCGTAATGCGATCCGGCGGCCCAGGGGTGGGAGTTGTCGTCCGGCAGGTTCGGCACCCAGTGGTGGTGGTCCTGGCTGTGGTCGGTGGCGAAGGAGTCGCCGGCTGGTAGGCCGGTGGCCCTCGGTTGGACCGAGCCGACCCGGTCGCCGCTGAGCCCTCCGGGGTTCGCCGGGGTGCGGTTGCCGGCGTCGGGGTCGCGGCCGCTGCCGTCGTCGACGCCGCGCTGGAACCGGCCCCGGTAGTCGGGCAGGTTGAAGGTGCTGGTGCCGTCCCCGCTGCCGTGGATGTCGCCGAGGACGCTGTAGAGGCAGGCGTACGTGCTGCGGGACACGGCGCTGCCGTCGCACAGCAGCCACCCCTCTGGGGCGGGATCGTTGCCGGAGACGACGGCGCCGTAGCCGACGACGGTACCGACGAGCACACCGGCGACGCCGATCACCCCGGCCGGTTCTGTTCGTGAACTGGTTGTCATACTCGCCTCATCCGTCGAACTTGATGACGAAGTAGACGTACGCGTTGACGGGGCGGGTCTCGGCGTCTCCGCCGCCGTCGACGGAGTGGGTGTGCGCGCCGGTGCCCCAGATCCACCGGCTGTCCTGCCAGATCCCGTAGTGGCTGCCGGCTACCGCCGCTCCCGTCGCGTCGGCCGGCATGTGCTCGACGGGGTGCGTGTGGTCCCCGCCGCCGTCGACCGGGAACGGTTTGCCCGGCAGGGCGGTGTACCAGTCCTGCGCGGAACCGGGATTGTTGCCGGCGAGCCCGCCGCGCCCGGAAGGGGCGCGGGTGTTGGCGTAGGGATCCCGCCCGGCGCCGAGGTCGACGCCCCGGGCGAACCGCCCGCGCAGGTCCGGGAGGCGGAACCTGCCGTTGCCCGCGCCGTAGTTGCCGCCGATCACGGCGTGCAGAGCGGGATAGTCCGCCTCGTCCAGTTCGGCGCCGTCGCAGTAGAGCCAGCCCTGCGGCCGCAGCCACGAGACGTCGAGCCGGCCGGCGAAGGCGGTGATGGTGCCGATGGGCACCGGTGACGGGTCAGCTGGCATCCAGGAGTCCTCTTCTCACGCTTGGTTCGGCATCCGCTCGCCGATGGTCGTGGCCCACAACTGCAGCAGCGTGGGAGAACGCACCCACAGCGGCGGGTGCAGGCCCGCCTCCCGGAGCACGCTGTTGGCGTAGGTGGTGCAGTTGTTGGTGAAGACCGAGAAACGGCCCTCCGCCAGTGCGCTCCTGGCCGCGAACTCGTCGGCGGCCTGCACGTTCTGTCCGGGCAGGTGGATGCGGCGTACGTAGCGGCGGGGGATGCCGTTTCCGCTCATGGGCTCGTAGGGCTTCTCTTGGACGTTGATCGTGGTGCGCTGCCCGCCGCGGAAGGTCGCCTTGAGGTTGCCGAGCTCGGCGTTCAGGTCGCTGATCCTGGTGGTGGCAGCGCGCGGTGCGCGCGTGCCGATCTGCGCGTGCCAGACGCTGCCCTGGTCGTAGTTCATGACGTAGACGGCCCCTGCTTCGCCGGCCGCCTCTGCCCGACGGCCAGCGCTCACCGTCATCCGCGTGCGCAGCATGTTGCCGCGGCCCAGGACACCGCCGATGGCTCCGCCGACGGCTCCACCGAGCGCGCCCAGCGCGGTCGACAGGCCGGCGCCGGCGCCGAAGTCCTGGCCCTGGAGGTGGTTGGAGACGCCGTTGCTGATGAAACCGTCGAGGGCGCCGAGTCCGGTGCCGATGAACGTCTCGATGCCGAGCGACGCCGCCACGCTGGTGGTGGCCGCCGCCGAGACGAATCCCAGTCCGGCGGCCGCCAGGCCGAACGCTGCTCCCAGCCCGACCGAGATGCCCCACTCCTTCCAGGTGGCCTGCGGTCCTTCGGCGTTGGCGTGGCCCAGTCCGTAGGCGGCGCTGGCGATCCCGCCGCCGATGAGGAGGCCGCCGAGCAGGGTGCCGCCCACCATGAGCGGCCAGGCGAGGCCGGCGGTTCCGATCGTGAGCGCGAATCCGGCCAGGGTGACGGCGACGCCGCCGAGGACCGCGCCGAACGCCGGCCAGGACCAGGCGAACCCGCCGCTGGGGTCGTACCCGTTGACGGGATCTCCGCCGGCGTAGAGGTAGGGACTTGGATACTGCCCGGCCGGGTCCATGCTGAGGAACCGTCCGGTGTCCGGGTCGTAGAGGCGCTGCGGGAAGAGGTAGAGGCCGGTGCCCGGGTCGCGCTCGGCGCCGGTGAACAGGTACGGGTAGGTGGCGCTCGCGCCGCGGTCCAGTGGGGTGCCGAGGAATCCACCGGTGGGCAGGTAGGTGAACGCGCCGATGAGGCCGGTCGAGTCGTAGACGCCTCGGGTGGAGCCGAGCCGGCCGCGCATGATGTACGCGGTGCCTCGCGGGGACCAGACGGCGACGGTGCCGCCGGGCCCCGGGATCAGGTAGCCGGCCCGGCGGGTCCCGTCCGGGTCGACGTGGTGCAGCGCGAGCGGCGCCGCGTCAGGGCCCGGTACGGAAAGCCGTTGCCGGTCGGGGGTGGTGCGCAGGAGCAGCGTGCCGTCGGCGTCGCGGGTCAGGCGAAGTGCTCCGGCGGCCCCGGTCAGGCTGGTGGGAAGTCCGGAGACCGCCTCGTAGCGTAGGTCGCGCACGTTCAGCGGTGCGGCGTCGGTGACGTTGCCGTCCCGGTCGTAGCCGAACGCCTCGCCTGCCACGTCGTCGTCGCCGATGGTGCACAGCTGGTTGGTGCCGTGGCGGTAGTGCAGGCGCTGGGACACGCCGGCGGTGCGGGTCGTCAGGTTGCCGTTCGCGTCGTAGGTCAGTCGGCTCACTCCGAACCGCTGCCCCGCGCTGCAGTCGGCCACGGCGAGGCGGCCCAGCGGGTCGTAGCCGTAGCGGACGGTGACATCGGGCAGGAAGCCGTCCTGGCGTACGTCGGTGAAGCGGGTGTCGGTCCGGGCGGCGCGGCCGTCGTGGTAGCCGCCGTCGTCGTATCCGCCGCTGGTGTAGTCGGTGGTCTCGGTCAGGTAGCGGTCCTCGACGCGGGTCAGCCATCCGGGTGGGGTGTAGTGGTAAGTGCGGGTCAGCTCCGCCACGGTCCCGGGGGCGAACACCTCGGTGGCCAGCGAGCCGCCGGGGGTATAGGTGAACCGGGCCAGGTCGGTGTCCTGTCCGGCGTGCTCGCCGGTGACCGCGACCAGGTTGTTGAAGCCGTCGGTGGCGAGTCGGGCGGTGAACGCGTTCGTCCCGAGCTGGGCGTCGTAGGTGATGGCGGTGACCGCGCCGGTGGCGTCGTGGTCGAAGGCGAGGGTGTGCGGGGCGTCGTCGTCGTAGGAGGCGACGTGGATCGTGCGGGTGTTGACCAGGCCGCGCTGGTCGTAGGTGTAGGTGCTGCGGGTCGATGCCGCGTCGTCGGCGGCGGGGCCGGAGCAGGTCTGCCAGAGCCGGCCGTACAGCAGCGGGTCGGTGCCGTCGCCGTCGTAGCGGTAGCGGGCCAGCCAGGTGCCGGTGGCGGGCAACCAGGCGGGATCATCGGCGTGTCGTTGCAGCTCGTCGCGGTTCCATGCCGCGACGCAGGTGCCCTGCTCCACCAGGCGGCTCAGGCTGTCGTACCGCCGGTAGCTGAGACAGCCCTCGCTGGCGGCCTGCGGGCCTTGACTGAACCGCAGCCGCCCGAGGGTGTCGTAGACGTGGTTGACAATGCCGTCGAGGTCGGGTCCGGTGACCGAGACCGGGTTGCCGACGAAGTCGTAGGCGAATCGTTCGACGAAGCGGTCCCGGTCGGGCACCCGGGTGTCGGTGACGTTGGGTTGGTCCCGGCGCACGAGGTTGCCGTAGGGGTCGTAGTGGTTGCGCACGAGCGCGAAGGTTGCTGGGCCGCCGGTCAGGTCACCGTGGGCGGCGGCGACGGTTCGGCCCAACCGGTCGCGCCACAGCCGCATCACCCGGCCGTCAGGGTCGGTGCTGACCTCGAGCGGGTACTGCCCGGCGGGCAGCTTGGGCAGGAGCGGCTGCTCGGTGTTCAGGTGGTATGCGGTACGGGCGGTGTGCCGCTGTCCGACGGGGATCGATTCGACGATGGCGAACGCCTGGCCGGGCCGCCCGGATTCGACGGGTCGGCCCAGTGGGGAGGGTTCGAAGAGCGTGCGGGAGAACGGGTAGCCGCCGTCGTCGGGGTAGGCGCGGGTCAGCTCGCAGTCGCCCATCGCCCCGGTCTCGGGATCCAGGTCGGTCATCAGGCCGGGTCGGTAGCCGATCAGCTCACCGTCGACTTCGACGGTCTTGGTGGTGATCGCTGCCCGGCCAGCAGCGTCGTAGCCGGTGGCCGACAGTCGCACGCGGGTGTCGTCGACGTGGTGTAGCTGCCGGGGGCGGCCGGCGTTGTCGGTGAAGCAGATCCCGACCACCGGGACGGTCCCGAACGCGATCCAGCGCAGCGCCAGCGGGCCGTCGGTGGCGAAGGCCACCGGCCCGGCGAAACCGTCCGCACTGACCCGCTGGAGCAGCAGCTCACCGTCGACGTACCAGAGCATGCGGTGTGGCCAGACGATGAGCATCAGGTCGGTGCCGGGTTCCGCCGGCACCGCAGCCGCCGTCTCACCGTCGGGCTGGTGCAGCGTCCAGCAGCCGTCGGCCCAGCGTACGCACCACTCGCCGAGGGTGAGCCGTACCGGCCGCCGCACGGCCGGGTCGGCGGCCAGGGCGAGACGCAGCAGGTAGCTGCCCTCGGGCGTCCCGGTGAGGGCGAGCGTGCCGGTGCCGTCCTGCGCGTAGCGCAGCAGGCCCGGATCCTGCTGCCAGCCGGCGTCGGCGCGCCACTGCGCGCGCCACTGCGCGCCCTGACGAAAGTCGGTGAAGGTGCCGGGGCCGCGCAGCGACGCCACCAGGGTGGCGTTCGGCCGCGCGGGGTCGAAGGTGTCCCGTCCGCAGCGCCAGACGTACTCGGCGGTGGCCGACAACGGCCAGTCATCGAAGCCGACGTCCAACACGGGTCGGGTCAGCAGGTCGTAGCCGATGCGGCGGGTGTCGCTGAGCATGTCCACCGTGGCGCGCAGCTCCTGCCCGTCCGGGGAGTACACCGAGGCCTGCAGACTGGCCGCAACCGGGGCGAACGCGAGGTCGTCGACCAGGAGGTACCGCCGGTCCTGGCGGCTGGTGAGGGTGATCGTCACCGACGCGATGGCGCCCAGGTCCAGCGCCTGCGGGTCGATCGGCTGGTGCAGCCAGCGCCATCGGTCGTCGGTGGCAGGAATGGACAGCACGAGTTCCGCCGTGCGCCCCTGCTCGTCGCGGACCGTGGTGCGCAACGCGGCGAGATCCGGGTCGTCGACGAACCCCGGCTGGGTGCAGACCCAGCACGACAGGTGATAGGGCCGGTCGCCGCGGGCCGGGGTGAACGCGTTGGTGATGCCGATGGCGCAGTCGGGGTCACCGGGGATGGCCAGTCGCCGTGAACCGGAGTGCGCCGGGCCCTCGGTGATGTATCCGGTCGGGTCGAGGCCGGCGGGGGTGAGCGTCCAGCCGCCGTCGTCCTCGTACTCCTCGAAGCCGTACCAGCAGACCTCGCCCTGACGGGGGTCGGCGTTGGCGGTGGTGGCGACCGCGAAGCGGCGCTCGCGGTCGTAGATGGCGGCGGCGACGTGCCCGCTGGCGTCCAGCGCCGCCAGTGGCTGGGCCCGCTCGGTGACGTCGAGGACCTGACGTGCGCAGAGCCAGCCCGGTCCGGGTTCGGCCTCCGAGCCCCAGGACGGGAAGGTCGGATCGTCGACGCCCATCCACTGGTAGCCGCGCGCAGCGGCCCAGGGCCCCCACTCGTTGCGGTAGGTGGTGACCTCGCTGGCGGTGACCACGTCCGCGGTGACGTCGGTGCTGGTGACCTGGCTGGTCGGGACAAGGCAGTTGAGCTCGCGCAGGCCCGGATAGGTCTGCCAGGCGTAGGAGGTGTCGCGGCGCAGCCGCCGCCGCACCCCCTGGTCGTCGACGTTGTCGTTGATTTCGCGGCACGGCTGCCCGTGGTCGTTGTACTCGTGTTCGGTGGTGTCGACCAGCCACCCGTACACGGTGAGCCGTGTCCCGTCGGCGACCACCTGGTAGTTCGCGCCGTTGGCGTCGGTGAGCCGCCAGCGCCGGTCGGGCTGCTCCTCGTGCACCGTCAGCGGGTCGGTCAGTGGTATCCCGTGTGCGGTGAAGTGCGGCCGTAACGTGGCCTGCACATCGTGCTCTCGGGTCTGCGCGCGGTCGGTGTCGGCGGTGAACAGCTCCCCCGCGGTCGCCTGCGTCTGCCTGCGCACTCTGGTGTAGGTGCCGACGACGGACGCGCTGTCCTGACCGGAGTAGGTGTAGGGATAGCTGACGCTCTCGCTGACCTGGCGGCCGTCGGCGTCGAAGGCGCGGGTGCGGTACAGCTGCCCGTTGAGCTTGCTGAAGTACGCCCGGGCGTTGCTGTACTGGTCGGATACCGGGTAGAGCACGCCGGGCACGCTCGGGCTGAGCCCGTTGAAGAAGACTCGTTCGACGCAGCCCTGGTCGCCGTTGCCGGGCGTGGCACGGACCGTCACGTACTGGGTGACCAGTCCGTACGGGTCGTAGGTCGCGGTGGCGAGGTCATAGTCCAGCGTCGTGTGCCGGGCTTGGTAGCCCGTGTCGCTGCCGACCCGGACCACCGGGTAGGCCACGAGCCGGGTGGCGGTCCGGCCGCCGACGACGCGGTACAGGGCAAGGCTGGTGGCGTGGTCGAAGTCGGAGCCGCGGTAGGTGACAACGGTCTCCGGGCCGGTGAGGATCTGTCCGGGCTGCGGGTCGGGGACCACCACGCGTTCGCCGGGCAGCGCGACCGACTCCCCCACCGCGGCGTCGACGAGTGTGACCAGGTGAGCGGAGCCGCTGCGGTCCTGGTAGCTCAGGTAGGCCGGCGCGGCGTTGGTCAGGGTCGCCAGGTCCGCGTCGGCCGGCAGGGCGTACGCGGTGCTCCAGGCGCCCTCGGGCGTGCGCCAGAGCAGGTCGCGGCCGACCGTGCGGTAGCCCTCGGCGAGGGTGGGCAGCCCGGAGGTGGCGCCGTTGATCCGGGTGGGTGTACGCCACGCGTTGCGGTAGGGGTCGTACTCGTACAGCTCGGCCGTCCACTGGCCGCTGTCCTGGACGGTGATGGCGTAGGCGGTGTCGGCGGCGTAGTGGTAGGTGTAGCGGGGGCCGACGATGGGCCGGGTTGCGGTGACCTGCTGCCAGCGGGCGCCGTCGAAGCGGAACAGGTGCCCGCCGTTGGCGGCGGTCGACCCGTTCACCGTCGCGTATCCGACCGGGTTGCGGACGTCCAGCGGTTGACTGCCGTCCACCTTCAGGACCTGCCCGAACCGGTATGACGTCGACCAGGTGACCAACCGGCTGGCGTACCGGACGGTCCCGGCCGTGTCGTCAAGGACGGTCACGAAGCCGAGCACGGCGAAGGACGCGCCGATGGCGAGCAGCCGATCGGTCGAGGTGGCTGTCCAGTCGACGTCGACGGTCTCGCTGATGGTGTCGCCGCGGCGCCAGTGCCGCTTCGCGTCGCAGTGATAAACGGCGATGCTCAACGTCCGGCTCTGCTCGGCGTAGGTGGCGGCGACACAGACGCCGGCGCCGCTGGCCAGCGCCACGCGGTCCACACCGCTCAACCCGAAGCCCTGCTCGATCCAGCGCCGCTCGACCGGATCCCAGGTAACGGTCTTCAACTGCCCGGCCCGGGCGTCCGCAACGGCGACGAAACCGCCGCCGACACTGATCGCCGGTTCGGTCAGCGGCTCATCGAGCGTGACCGGATACGTGTCACGTTCCCACTCGCCGAAGCGAAACGGCTCCGCGCGGACCAGGTGGACCCGGTACTGGCCGCTGTACGCGTCCTCGTACCAGACGGCGAAGAATCCCTCGGTGGTGAGCACCCGCAGGGTGGCGGGTGTCGCCGCCCACTGGCGGGTGTCCTGCTGGACGGACCAGCTGCCGTTCCACGAGTACACGCCGGTGGTGATCTGACCGGTGGCGCTGTTCTCCCAGGTCAGAACGGTGTAAGTGGGACCGTGCCAGACCCGTGGCGTACCGCCGGCGGCCGGTCGTTGGACCGGGACCCGCAGCGCGGTATCGGGCAGCTCGGCCGCGCGGTAGTCGTATCCCGACTGCCCGCCCTGCGGCGTGCGCGCACCGGACATCGCACCCGGGTTCGAGCTGTCCGCGCCGTGATAGTCGAACTCCAGCTCCGGCAGGGCTCCGCCGGCGGCCACCTCCTGCCCGACGGCAACGAGATAGCGCTTGAGGTACCGGCTGTCGTCGGCGTGCCGGGAGTGATTGTGCAACGCGTAGCGCAGCTGTGTGGTCAGCACGGTGGCGCCGGCGCTGTCGCGCACGACGATCTGGTCGAGGTAGTGGTCCTCCACCTGGAACTGGTAGGCGTTCTGGCCGCCGTGCGGTGGCACATGCGGAGGCGGCGCCTCGCAGGGCTCCTTCAGCAGGTGACGGAAGTCGACGCTCTGCCCGAACACGTCAACGATCCGGCTGAGCCGACACGAGCGCGTGCAACGCGCCTGCGGGCTCGCGCCGATCAGCACGTCGTCGATGTCGTACTCGAACGACACGGCGTCGCCGGCCAGCGAGCGGATCCGCAGGAGGTTCCACGCCAGCGGAAAACTCACCCCGCCCGCAAGTGTGGACGGGCCGATCCAGTTGCCCCAGCGCACGCCGCGCTGCACCGCCCCCAACCCGTAGGTAGAGGTGCTGCCGTCCTCCCGGACGATGGTCCAGTACTCGGACTCCGGTGAGATGGGGTCAGGATGGTAGGTGATCTGCCAGAACGGCTGGTCGACAAGTTGGAAACGCTGCACCGGCCCGTCGACGTCCACCAGCACGAGTTGTCGCGGAGCACCGCCGGTGACCAGGTAGAACACGTCGTCGACCGTCGTGCCGCTGGTCTGGGACTCGACGACGACGCGTTCGTACGGCAGGGACCAGCCCAGGCCGAGCACCCCGGTGGGTGCGGTGAGGTTGGACCGTTGCACCGAATGGTGCACTCCACTGCCGTAGAAGGCGGTGACGGTGACGTCCAAGCCGCCGCGGCCGGTCAGCGAAATCAGGTCCAGGGGCAGGTTCACCTCTCCGCGGAACATGTTCACCACGTCAGCGACGTCACCACCGACGAGCAGCTGTGACGTTCGTACCCCTGGCGCGGCCGCTGCTTGCGCCATCCCCATCGCGGCCACCCCCGTCCGCACTGCCCGCCAGCCGACTGCTCGTGTCACCCCGACCCGGCGACGCGCAAATCCGATGATATTGCCGTTTCTTCGCAGACAGGCACGAACAAGGCATCAGCCCCTCGATGAGGGGACGTCACGGCGTTCACGGCCGGCCCTGGCGTCAGCTCATCCCTGTTGCACAACGCCGCGTAGATCGGTCTCCGAGCGGGTGCACGAGATGAGGCAGGCTTTCGAGAAGCATGTGCCCCGGCCCACCGGACCCTGTCACGGCGGCTACAACCCGGCCGACCCACTCGCCTCCCGGTTGCGGCTGGCCGGCGGGGACGAGCTGACCCTGGGCGAGCTGCTCGACGGGCAGCTGTTGCGAGACGCCCGGCTGGTCGTCGCGTCGGCCTGCCAGACCGCGATCACCAACGTCCTGCGCCTGCCGGACGAGGCGGTAGGCCTGCCGGCGGGGTTCCTGCGTGCCGGCGCGGCAGGCGTCATCGGCACGCTCTGGCCGGTCGCCGACCTACCGACGGCGCTGCTGATGCGCCGCTTCTACGTCCACCTGCTCGGCGAAGGCGAGGCCCCGCCGCTGTCGCCGGCCGCCGCGCTGCGCGCGGCTCAGCAGTGGCTGGTCCGCTTGAGCGACGCCGAGCTCGCCGCGCTGTTCAGCGGGGCCCCCGCTCCCCCTCCAGGTCACAGTGCCGGCCCCTTCGCTCACCCCTACTTCTGGGCCGGCTTCGTCGTCGCCGGCCGATGAGCGGTCAGGGTGTGGACCGCGCGGGACCGTCACCACGCGGCGCCGACACACAGGATCGTCAGCGATCAGCACCTCCGGGCACTTGCGAGGGCGCCCCGGGCCGGGCTCGTTGACCCAACCCCACACAGGGGTCTTCGGGGGTGAACGGGGGCAGGCCGACAGGACGTCGTCAGGAATCGAGGCTTCGGGTAGCACGGTCAGCAAGCCGTCTCAACCGGACCCGCCCCCGGATGCGGATGGCACCATCGAAGAATGTCTGTGCAGCTCCTCGAGCGCCGGTCCGCGCTGACCACGCTGCGGACCGCCGTCGACGCCGCGCTGGGCGGCGCCGGCTCGGTGGTCCTGCTTACCGGCGAGGCGGGGATCGGCAAAACCAGCGTGGTGCGCCAGCTGCTCGCCGAGGTCGATCCGGCGGTGCGGGTGCTCTCCGGCGGCTGCGACGATCTGATCGCCCCTGCTCCTCTGGCGCCGTTGCGCGAGGCGGTGGCGAATCATGACGGTCCTCTGGCGGCCGCCCTGGCCGCGCCGCACCTACCAACCGCGCCGAGCGCCGCGGCCAGGGCGTACCCGTTGGTGGCTGTGCTGCCCGTGATGCTGGCTGAGCTGCGCGGCGCCCCCGCGACGCTCCTCGTGGTGGAGGACATCCACTGGGCAGATGAGGCGACCATCGACGTGTTGATCTACACCGCCCGGCGGATCGGGCCGCTGCCGGCCGTCCTGCTGCTGACCATGCGTGACGATGTGGACGACGCTCACCCCGTCCACCGCCTGCTGGGATCGTTGACCGCGGCGCCGGTGGTCCGAGTCCCGCTGGCCGCGCTGTCCGCGGCCGCGGTGGCCCGGATGGCGGCCGGCACCAACCACGACGGCGCCGCGCTGCACGCCCTGACCGGCGGCAACCCGTTCTTCGTCAGTGAGTCGCTGGCGTCCGACGGCTCGGCCGCCTCGGGGGCGGTGCGCGACGCGGTGCGCGCCCGGTGCCGCCGCCTCGCACCCGCCTGTCAGGAGGCGTTGGCGCAGCTCTGCGTGATCCCGCGGGCGGTCGGGGTGGACCTGGCCGCCATCCTCCTCGGGCCGCAGGCGCTGGCCGCGCTGGCCGAGGCGGAGCAGAACGGGGTGATCGAGGTACGGCCGGACGGTCTGGCCTTCCGACACGAGCTGGCCCGACGGGCGATCGAAGCCGACCTGCCTGAGCTGCGTCGGCGACTGCTGCACCGCCGGGTGCTGGCAGCGCTGCGGGCCCAGTCGTCGCCGGACCGGGGACGCCTGGTGCACCACGCGGTCGCCGGGGACGATCCGGCGACCGTGGTCGCGGTCGGCCCGAGCGCGGCCCGAGCCGCGGCGGCAGCGGGCTCGCACCGGCAGGCACTGGTGCTCCTCGAGTCGGTGCTGCCCTACCGCGACCGGCTGGGGGGCGCGGAGAGCGCCGCACTGTTGGACGAGTACGGCTGGGAGCTCTACAACGCGCACCGGTTCCACGAGGCGGTGCGGGTCGGCGAGCAGGCCGCCCGGGAGTACGCCGCCCTCGGCGACGAGCCGGCCCGGGGGCGCTGCCTGATCCGCGTCTCCCGGCACCAGTTCATGGCCGGCGAGACCGACGCCGCTGAGCGGACCGCGGGCGAGGCCGTGCGGATCCTCGACAACCGGGCCGACGACGCGGCGGCGGCACACGCACTCCTCTATCAGGGCGCGATCCTGGCGTTGACCGACGACTTCGCGCGGGCGGTCACCGCCCTGGAGTCAGCCCGCAAGCGCGCCGGCCGGGCCGGCCGCACCGACCTGGACACACTGTGCCTCAACTATCTCGGCATCGCCCGGATCGAGGTGGGTGACGCCGGTGGGCTGGCCATGCTGCGCCAGAGCGTGGACACGGCCCGCGAGGACGGCTTGCTGGAGTATGTCGCGCGCGGCTACACCAACCTCGGCGAGATGCTCTTCCGGATGGGCGCCCTGGCCGAGGCGGCCGGGTGCGTGCGCGCCGGGCTGGAGTTCGCGGAGGAGCACGGCTTCTGGTCGCACGCCTACAACATGCGGGTGCATCACCTGCTGGTCGAGGTGCGCCGCGGCGGCTGGGACCACGCCGAGCCGGGGCTGCGCGCGCTGGCGCAGCGCCAGAACCACCCGGACATGCTGTACGTCTACAGCGTCCCCTGGTACGCCCGGCTACGCGCCCGCCGAGGTGATCCGGCCGCCGCGCCGCTGCTGGCGCAGGCATGGGACCGGGCCCGTCGCGGCCGGCTGTTGCTGGGCACGGCGTACGCCGGCCTCGCCTACCTGGAGTGGGCCTGGCTCACCAACGACCGTCAGCGCGCGGAGGAGGTCGCGGCCGAGCTGCTGCCCCGCCTCGCGCACCCGGGTGCCGCGCCGTTCCGGGCCGAGGCGGTGCGGTACCTGGTCCGCCTGGGCGTCATCGTCGACCCGGTCAGCAGCACGGTGACCGATGCGGCGGGCATGCAGGCGTCCGAGCTGGTGGTGACCCAGGCGTATGCGGCCGGTGTCCGGGGTGACTGGGCCACCGCGGCGGCGCAGTGGGCGACCCACGGCGACCCGTACGAGCAGGCTCTGGAGCTGGCCGAATCCCCGGACGCCGACACGGTGGCCGGGGGTCTGCAGATGCTCGACGGGCTCGGCGCGGTGGCAGCGGCCGACCTGGTCCGGGGCCGGCTACGCGATCGGGGTGCCCGGGTGCCGCGTGGCGCGCGCCGCGGCACCCGGGCCAACCCGGCCCACCTCACCGAGCGGCAACTGCTGGTGCTCAGCCAGCTCAGCGCCGGCCGGACCAACGCCGAGATCGCTGCCGACCTGGTGCTGTCGGTGCGCACCGTGGACCACCACGTCGCAGCGATCTTCGACAAGCTGGGGGTGCGCACCCGGCAGGAGGCCGCGGCGGCCGCCCGCGCTCGGGGCATCGGCCCGGCTAGCGCCATGCCCGGGGCGCCACATCGGCCGGCGTGAGCACCCGGCTCAGGGTGCCGGCGACAGCGTCACCGACGTAGGCCACGCCGGTGACCGGGTCGACCGCCACCGAGCACGGCGCGGTGCCCAGCTTGACCGCCACCCGCAGGGCCCGGGAGCGGCCGTCCACCATCAGCAGACCGGCTGAGGTCGCGACGTAGCCGATGCCGGTCCCCGGTCGGGTGGCCACCGCCCGCCCACCGCCGGGCACCGGCAGCACCGCGCCGGCCGGCACCGGCCGGGTGCCGCCGTCGGTGGGGAAGTCGCCCTGGTCGAGCACCACGACCGAGGGGTGGGTGGTGTTGCCGCCGAGACAGGACACGAAGATCAACCCGGCCGGTACGTCGACCGCCACGTCGACCGGCTGCAGCAGCACATCCTGTAGGTCGATCGTGCCGGTGATCGCGTGCCGTCCGTCCGCGCGCCGGGTGATCACCGAGATGGCTGCCGTCTGCGGTACGCCGGAGCGGTAGGTCCGGGCGACGTAGACGCGGGCCGCGGTGCTGTCCACCGCGGCGGCGATGATCCCGGCGAAGCCGTCCTCGTCACCCACCACGTCAAGTTCGCTGAGGTCGGTCGGGGCGAGCACCCGCACGTGCATGTCGACTCCCACCGGCGGGGCACCGCCCTGGTGCACCACGTAGAGCCGCTGGGCGGCCGCGTCGAGCGCCACGTCGACCACGCCCAGCCCGATCGGCCTGCTGATCCCCGGTTGTGGCATGCCTGCGGTCACCTCGAAGCGCTGCACGGCGAAGTCGTGGTGGCCACCGTTGACCACGAATCCGTGGTTGCCCTGCGGCTGCACGGTGAGCGCGCGCGGCCCGTGACCCACGACGGCCGTCCGCGCCTGGGTCAGTGCCAGGTCCCAGCTGCTCAGGGTGCCGTGCTCGTCGGGCCGGTCGTGAGGTGCATGGGTGGCGAAGACCCGCCCGCCGGCGCCGTCGCGGGACACCGCCACCGCCGCGACGGAGCCCGGACCACCGAGGGGCACCGTCGTCACCAGCGGCGCTGCCGGCGCCGGTGGCGGTACGTGCACGATCGCCTCACGCCGGACGCCGGCCATGCTGGCCGAGATGTCGATCGGCTGCGGACCGGTGGGCGCCAGCACGTCGATCGCGAAGTCAGCCGTGGAAGCTCCCGCGACGACGTCGACTCCGCTGGGGACCTTGACCAGATCGGGCCGGCTGCTGTGCAGGGTGACCCGCTTGCCGCCGGCCGGTGCCGGGCCGGTGAGCAGCACCCGGCCGGTGGCCCGGGCCCCGACGATGAGCCCGGTGCGGGCGTGCTCCACCCGCTTGAGCGACACCGAGTCGAGGGACTCCATCGCCTCGTACTGGATGTTGACGTCGACCTGCTGCAGGCCGGTGAACGGGACAGTCACCGAGTCGTAGGCCAGCGTCCAGCCGCCGGTCAGGCCACGCCCGTACAGGCTGAACAGGTGCTCCTGACCGGCGACGGCGGCCGTGTCGCCGGTCCACACCTGGGTGGCCGGTTCGAAGCGCAGCACCAGTTCCTGGGTGGCCGGTGGACCGGTCAGGTCGTGCACGCCGAGATCAAGGTCGCGCTGTTGGGAGAAGCCGGCATGCGTGATCGTCATCGGCAGGCTGTTGTCGTTGCCGGCCATCCCCCGCAGGTTGACCGTGACCCCGACCACCTTCAACTCGGCCAGCCCGGGCGGCAGCTTGGCCAGCGGCAGGTCGAACCAGAGCGACTTGGCGTTGACGAACCGGTTGATCGCCGCGGTGTGCGCGCCGACGGAGAACGCGTTGTGGATCACCTGGGTGCCGTCCTGGACCACCAGTGACCGCCCCTTGGCCCGGTGCCGGTCGCGCTCGGCCACCGGGTCCCGGGTGAAGATGGCGTTCATCATCAGGTCGTAGGCGCCCACCGGGAAGTCGGGCGTGCGCTTCTCGTCCAGGTCCAGATCCAGGTCCGGGTAGGCCAGCGCCGCGGTCTGTCCCGAGATGCCGCCGGGGTTGCCGCGGTCCAGGATGTAGAGCTTCAACGCCCGCTGGGCCCGCTGGCTCCAGTGGTCCAGTGCGTCGAAGAGGCAGACCAGGCCGCGCAGCAGTCGGGACACCGGCGACTTGGCCGGCCGGTCGTCGGTGTCCACCGAGTCCAGGTCCTTGATCGCCTCCCGGGCGCGCCGCTTGAGGTCGGCGACGGCCGCCGTCGTACCGGCGATCTGCCGCAGCCGCAGCGTCGCCAACCGCCAGCTGTGGCAGGCCTCGGTCATCTCGATCAGCAGGTCCCGCAGGGGCCCGTCACCCTGGGCGGCGCGCAGGTCGGCGGCGACCCGGCGCAGGTGCACGACCCGCCCGGAGCCGGGGGTGCCGATCTGGGCCCATTGACCGTGCGCGTCCAGGCCCACACCGGCCGCGGCCAGCTGGGTGGTGGTGGGCCGCCCGGCGAGGTAGGGGCCGCCGGCCGCGGTGCCGGCGTCGACCAGCAGGTTGGTGTCCGCCGGCAACAGCACCCCCGCGGCGTCCTGTGGCTGGGTGGGGTCGGGTGCGCCGAGCACCTGGGCGATCGTCGTGACCAGGTCAGACCCGGAGACAGCGCCGGAGCCGTACGAGATCAGCGCCTCGGCGACGGTCAGGTCGCCGAGCCGTTCCTGGATGCGCAGCACACTCTGGCCGATCAGCTGCCCGGAGGCCCGCTGGGCCTGCTCGGCGGCTGCCCGTCGGCGCCGCGCGCTCTCCCCGATGGTCTCCTCCAGCGGCCCCTGGTCGCTCAGCAGCGCGGTCAACTGGGTGCGGACCGCCTCCCGGGCCCGCAGCAGCCGTTGGTGGTCGCCGGCGAGCAGCAGCGGGCCGTCGTCGGGCGCGAACAGCGCAGCCCGGAGGGTGTCCGCCGCTGCGCGCCACTGCCCGGCGTAGAAGTCGACCGCCGGCACCAGGTCCAGCTCCAGGTCGCGCTCCACGCCGATCTCGGTGCGGTGATCGGCCATGAGCGCGCGCAACTGTGGTGCCATGGTGCCCGGGCGAAGCCACTCGACGGCGGCGTACTCCCGTTCGGCCTCGGTCAGATTCCCGGAGCGGAACTCGTACCACGCCTGCCGGCCGCGCTGTTCGGCCCACCGGTTGCCACCGCGGCCGGAGAGCAGCGGGCGTAGCCTCTCGTCGTACTGCTCGGGGGTGCGGGCCAGCACCTCGGCGGCGCGGGCGGCGCCGTCGACACCCGGCTCCCCCGGCGGCCCCTGTGGCCCCTGGTAATCCGGGTCGTTCGGAATACCCGGCCCACCTGGTCCACCGTCACCGCCCGCGCCACCCGGGCCGCCAACTCCGGAGAAGGTGTTGGTGCCGGAGGCCTCGACGAAGAAGACGTGCACCGAACCTCCGGCCCCTCCGGGGCCGCCCGGGTGACCTCGCAGACCGGGATTCCCGCCGGTCGGCAGCGGGGGCGGTGGAGGTAGCGGCGGCAGCGCGGTGGTCCGCGAGACGCTCGGGTCGTTGACCGGTGGGCCGGGGTCGCCGGTCGCACCCTTGCCGCCCCGCTGCCCGGTGCTGGTGGCGGAGACGTCCGTCAGCCTGCGGGCGTGGATCACCAGCTCGCGGCCGTAGAGACCCTCCTCGCCCTGCGCGGCTTTGCCGGGCACCTGCATCGCCAGCGAGGGCGTACCGGCCGGGCCGCCGCCGACCACCTCGTCACCGGCGATGAAGACGTCGCGGAAGCCACGGATCACCGCGCCGAGCAGCACCACCCGGCGGCCGATGAAGACCAGTGCGCGATCACCGTCGAAGGTCGAGGGCGGCAGGGCGTCGACGAACGCCTGATCGATGCGGATCTCGTCACGGATGTGCAGTCCGAAGACGTCCATTGTGCTCAGCTCTCCTCGGTCGCAACGGTGGTGGCCGGCGGGTTGGGGTCGATCACCGCGCGGTCGAAGACCTCGGTGTAGACCGTCCGCAGGGCTTCGCCCGGACCGGTCACCGCCCACCCGCGCTGGCGCTCCTGCACCACGACCCGGCCGGCGCGCAGCTCGCGCATGAGCTGATCCGGTGGCGCCCCGGCGGCCACCCACTCCAGGCGCATCGCGGCGATGCCACCGGCCGGGGCGGGCAGGGCGGTGACCCGCCAGCCGTCACCGGGCGTGCCGGTGGTGCCCTCCTGCGCCCGGACGCCGATGTCGGAGCCGATGTCCGAGCTGGCCAGGAAGGGGTCGGGCATCCGGCGCTCGTGACGCATCGTGAACTCGCTGGCGGCGGCGGGCTTGCCGAAGACGTTGACCCGCACCCCGGTGGACCCGAACTTCTTCACCTTGATCTGCCGGTGCGGGGGCAGCTGGACCAGGTCGGTGGTGACCACCCGGGAAACCGCGCAGCCGGGCAGTGAGTGCGGCTGGAAGCGCACCAGTCCCAGCCGCAGGAACGGCCACACCGCGAGATCGACGTCCACGTCGATGTCGGCGAACCACAGGTCACGCTCGGCGTCGAAGTGCACCGGGTGCCCGATCACGGTGACCTGCCGGCCGCCCGCGGCCGGGTCCAGCAGCGTGACGGTGGTCGTGACCTGACCCGGTGTGTCGAAGTCGCCGGCGACGAAGTGCTGCTGGTCGCCGAGGCCGATCTCCTCGATCGGGTCGCTGCCCCAGCGCGTGACCAGGCCGGACAGCGCCCGGCCCTCCTCGACGTCACCGTCGGCCGGGCTGGCGAAGAGCACCACGCCGAGCAGCTCGCCCTCACCGGTGCGGTTCCAGCGGCGGTTGAGCCACACCCGCACACCCATCGTCTCCCGGGTGCTGGTCCACTCGCCGAACTCCATGCCCCTGGTGAAGCGGAACGACGGCACCACCGAGTGCACGTCCGGTGGTGGCGGCACGGCCCGGTTGGGCACGTGCACCAGCGTCGGGGTGCCCTCGCGCAGTTGACTCTGATCACCGTCCGGCACGGGAGGGAAGTACTCCCGGAACCGGGTGGACCCGACCGGTCGGTAGGCGACCGCCCGGTGCCGGGTGTCACCGAAGAACTGCGACGCGGTCAGCACCGCCGGTCCACCGGTGCGCTCCAGGTCGGTAGGGGCGAGCGTGGCGGTGCGCGGCTGCGGCTCGACGCTGCCGGTGCCGGCGTCCACCGCTTCGAGCCAGGACGCCGCCAGGTGCACCCGGCCGGTGGTCGGCCGGTGCGCCTGCACCTGCGCGGTGACGGTGACCTGCCCGGTCAGGCCGGTCGCGGTGACCGTGGGCGACCCGATCAGGGCCGGCGCCACCAGCGGCTTCTGCACCGCGTGCACCACGGTGACCGGTTGCCGGGAGGACAGGCCCAGAACCTGACCGTCCAGGACGTCCTGAGGGTCGGCGGCGCCGACGGCGAGGTGGTCCAGACGGTCGGGGTGCAGCGTGCTGGACAGCTCGAAGGTCTGCTCCACGCCGGGAGGAACCTCGACGGTCATCACCGATCGGCCACCGGACTTCTGCACCGAGACCTGCACCGCGCTGGAGCCGGCCGCCACCGGGCTGACCACCAGCTTCGCCGGCGGCAGATCCGGCCAGCTGCCCCCGTACCCCATGCTCACCACGGGCGACGCACCCGGCACACCGCCGATGGCCACGCCCGCGACGGCCGGGTCCGGCAGGTAGGGCAGCAGGGCGGCCGGCGCGTCGATCACCACGTAGGCGCCGTTGGGCAGTGCCCGCCCGCGCGGCACCGGCAGAGTGCCCTTGACCGGCCTGGTCGGGTCGCTGGTGACCACCTGCAGGCCCGGTTGGGGCACCATCGCACCGCTCGGGCCGGGCACCATCGGGTCGAGGAACGAGCCCTCCTCCCGACGGGCGACGGCGAAGGTTCGCTCGCGGGCCGCCGGGGTGGCCTGCGGCCCGAAGGCCGCGTCGAACATGCCGTGCCGCTCGGCCAGCATCTGCGGGCTGTCCGGTGCGGCGACGTGCCGCTCGCAGGTGCCCAGCAGGGTGCCCTGGCCGTCGCTGCGCACCACCAGCCGTAGCAGCGACTCGCCCTCGGTGAAGCGCCTGGTCGGCACCAGGGTGGGCGAGCCGGCCGCCTCGTGGCGAAGGTAGCGCACCGCGGGCAGCACCTGGGTGGGATCGCAGACGTCCGGGTCGATCGCGGTGCCGGCGATGTCCACCGCCCGGGCCCGGAGCTGATAACTGCGTCCGTAGCGCAGCCGCGGCAGCGTGCCCGGCGCGGCGGTGATCTCCGCGCGCAGCGGATAGCCGGGCGCGAGGACGCTGTCGATCTCCTCCACCTCCGGGCTGTTGCGGCCGTCGCCGCCCACCTTCGGCCCCGGCTTGCCGACCGACAGGCCCCAGCCGTCCCACCCGGCGATCTCCTCGCCGACGATGAGCCGGGCGACGCCGAACTCGTCGTCCTGCTGTGCGGCCACCACCGCTTCGGTGCGGCCCTCGTCGTCGGCGTCGATGGTCGACGCCCCCACGGTGTAGCGCACCCGGCGGCGCATGAGCGACCGGAACGGCCCGCCGTCGGTGGCCACGTCCACCCGGTAGCCGGTGGTCACGTCGTCGGCGAACAGCACCGCCGGGGCCTGCACGCCAGCCGAGGCGATCGCGTCGGTGCGGCTGGTGACGTGGCTGACCACCGCCTCGGCGCGGGCCTGCTGGCCGAGGGTCAGACCGACGTCGCGGCGTACCGGCAGCCGGGCCGGCAGCGGCTCGCCGGAGCGCGCCGACGCGGTCGACGCCGCCGCGAGCTGACCGCTCAGGCTGGCCACATCCACACTGGTCAGCACGTAGGTGGTGGCCGGGTTACGCAGGTTGAGCACCCCGCCGACGATTTCGGCGCGGGCGTCCGGCTCGGTGGCCATGGTGAACCGGCGCGCGGGCAGGTCGCTGACCACCGCGCTGAACGGCTGGGAGCGGGGCACCGGGCCGTTCAGCGGCTGACCGGCCGCGTCCACCACCCGGACGGTGCGCGCGCCGTCGAACGCCGCCATCTCGACATCGACGCGTAGACCCAGCGGTACGGAGAGTGCGGGGTGCGCCATCAGCAGGGTGCAGACCTGGTGGAAGTCGGCCTGGGTGACCGAGTTGACCCCGGTCAGCGGCCCACCGGCGGCCCGCCCGTCCGGGCCGGGTGCCCTGCGGGGGCCGCCTGCACGGCGTAGCCACCGGGCGTAGGCGGCGATCGGCAGCGCCATCGCGAGATCCTCGTGGCCCTCCTGGCGCAGCCGCTGCACCGCGGTGGCCAGCGTCGCGTTCGACGTTGCCGCCGGGGCGAGCAGGGCGGCGCCGGCCGGGAGGCCCATCGCCCGAGCCACCCGGGGGTCACTGTCCACGGTGGCAACTGCGGCGATCGCCCGTCGCACGACATGGTCGGCGCCCAGCGAGCCGGTGGGGTTGGTGCCGTTGACGCTGTTGTACATCTGCTCCAGAGCCGTCGCGGTGGCGGCGAAGGTCGGCCCCGGTCGGGCGGCTCCCAACGCACGGCGCCCGCCAGCCTGGGTGCGCACCCTGGTGGCCGGGCCGAAGAGCGCCGTCCACAAAGGCGACGACGCCGGGCCGCTGCGCCGGGTCAGCGGCTGCGGATCACCGCCACCGGCGTCGGCCAGGAAGAGTGGCCCGAGGGCGTTGACCACCGCCGGCCAGTTCGCCAGCGGCGTACCGCCGATCGTGGTGATGCCCTGGCCGCGCGGGGCGGCGACCAGGCTGAGCTGCGCCTTGCCGTCGGCGAAGCCGGCCGGCAGAACGGTCCAGAGCACGCTGTACGTCATCGTCTACTCCTGTGCGAACGCGGCGCAGTAGGTGTCCCACGGGCGCGGGCCGGGCCGCCCGGTCGGCGCCATCAGCTGGGCGAAGGTCGGATCGGCGCTGGGGCCGGCGAAGCGGCGCTCCATGGCCACCACCACCGACTCGCTGAAGAACAGCACCTTGATCTCCACGGCGATCTCGGCGTAGCCGAACAGCTCATTGGAGTTGAGGTCGTAGTCGAGGGTGAGCGTCAAGGTGATCGAGACGCTGATGATGCTCAGGACCTCGACCTCTCCGCGGATGCGGAAGTAGCCGCCGATACGGGCGATGTCCTTGCTGGCGTCGATGTCGAAGAGCACACCGCCCATCGCCTCCACCGACCCGCGCGCCACGAACAGGTTGACCGAGAGTGAGGCGCCGAACTCCAGGGCACCGACCAGCTTGATCAGGCCGGTGGTGGCCAGGCCGATGGCGAGGTGCCCACCCCCGCCGAGCGCGGCGATGGTCAGCCGGAACGGGTTGTCCGGGGTGGAAAAGCCAAGATCGAAGGAGAGCGGGTACGGCTCGCCGGTGAAGTTCAGTTCGGCGCCGGCGGAGATGGCGATGTTCTCCAGCGCGAAAACGCCGATCGCCAGCGACGGCACCGGGAAGCTGAAGCCGGACCGCACCCCGGTCGGGGTCACGGTCAGCGCCGGCGGGTCGGAGAAACCCTCCTGGTCGATCAACTCGGCCAGGGTGGCGATGAAGGCGAGCACCTGGCCGTAGCGCAGCGCGCCCAGCTTGATGTCGACGTCGGGCTTGCCGGCGTCCCTGCTGGTGAACCGGATGCTCCTGATCGGCACGCTGAGCAGCGGCACGGTGTCGAAGGCCGGCGTGGTGGTGGAGTGGATCTGCAACTCCACCTGCTCGACCAGGCACTCGCTGGTGGACCGGGTCTCGAGCCGGGCGGTGTCCACCTCGGTGGTCTGGGTGATCCTCAGGGTGGCCTTGTTGGCGTCACCGGGGTTTTCCCGCAGCGGCCGCAACACCACGAAGCCCTGGTGGAAGCGGGCCTGCGGCTTGTCGCCGAAGAGCTTGGTGTCCCAGGTCAACACCTGCGAGGCGACGCCGTCGACCAGGTCGCTGACCATCTTGTAGGCCTTGCCCAGCTCCCGGACGATGCCTTCGTCGGTGGGCAGCAGATCCTTGATCCTGGCCAGACCCAGCAGCTTGTCGGCGTCCTTGAGGAACGACAGGTCCACCGCCCCGGCTGCCAGGGTGGGCAGGTCCGCACCCGCCAGCGCCCCGAACCGCCGGGAGATCGCCGAGGTGCTCAGGGTGAGGGCGGCCAGCCCACCGGTGGCCTCCTGCGCCAGGCCGACCGCCGGCGATTCGCCGATCAGCTTCAGGAAGACCTGTCCCTGGGCGTTCGCCCCGTCGAAGAGCGCCTGGGTGTACGGCGCGGCGTACTGCAGCACCGCCTCTTTCGCCCCCGGCGCGTAGCGGTCCAGCGCGGCGACGCGCCCGACGATCTGTTGGGCGACCGGCAGCCCGGTGGCGGCATCCAGCGCCAGGTCGACCTTGCGGGTGAGCACCGTCGTGGCCTGCTCCGGGGTGGGCACCTCCAGGCCGGCCGCTGACCGGGTCGCTGCTGATGTGGGCTCCGGCATCGGGGCTACCGCCATCGGCTGCCCACCGGCCTGGATGGTCCGGAAGACGTTCCCGGGCACCTGTGCTCCGCCGCCGAGGGTGTCCCACAACGCCCGGGCCTGTGCATCGGAGGCGGTGTTGGGCACGAAGAGCAGCGGAAGCGCGAACGGCACCGGGCTGCCCTCATGGTCGTAGCCGATCAGCTGATAGGCGAATGGTGTGGCGGCGTCCAGCCGCAGCACCCGTGAGCCGGTCATCCCACCGGCCGGCTGGACAGCCTCCAGCGGCGGCGTCACCGTGGTGACGACATCGACGTGGGTGAACGGCCAGCGCCGATGAGCATCGCCGCCCACGTCGGCCACCGACTTGACGGGCGACACGAACGGCATGTGCGGATCGGTGACCAGGATGGTCGCCGCGGTGCGCAGCGCGGCAACCCGGGTGCTGCCGCTCTCGAAGCGCCGAACCGTCTCCTCGGTGAAGATCGCCCGGTGGCCGAACGGGTAGAGCCGGCCCACCACGACGATCCGTTGAGCTTGGTCGCGGCCCATCGACGTGTCGTGGCGCCACTGCGCGACAGTGGCGGCGATCTGCTCGGGCGTGGAGCCCGGCGGCGGGTCGGGCCAGTCACCACGCACGCTGAGCCAGCCGCCGAGGCTGCTCAGTGCGAGCCGCTGCACGGTGGCCGGCGCGATGGTGCGCGACTGCTCGGAGATCTCGACGCACAGGTCGGCCCTGAGGGTGTTCTTGAGCCGCGCGTCGTTGACGTCGTCGGCCCACCCCGGCTGCGGTGCACTGCTCTGCGGGGTGTGGGTGAAGCGCGCCGCCAGTGGCACTTCGGCGCTGGTCGAGAGGTCCACCGAGGTGACCTCCAGCCGGGTGCTCCACAGGGCGGTGCGGCCGGCGTTCACCCGGGCCGCGGAGGCGTGCCGCAGCCGGACGTGGCCGCCGGGGGACTGAAGGTTGAGCAGGTAGGGCAGGCGGAACTGCGACGCCTGCGGAAAGCCCGGCGGCGGGGCGGCCACCAGCGCGGCGTCGGCGGCGCGGGCGCTGGACGTACCGCTGGATCGTGGTGGGCTGACGGCGGCCCGGCGGGCCGCGCGGTCCTGGCGCCGGTCCTCTGCCGCGGCCGGGTCCCCGGGCCGGCCGACGTGCCCGGCCATCGCGGCCGCGACCAGGTGGTACGCCGAGGTGGCCGGCCGGGGTGGCCGGGCGTCAAGCGGGGCGACCGCGCCGCCCTGTTCACCGGGGACGATCTCCAGCCGGGAGATCGCGGCCAGGATACCGGCGACGGACAGGTCGATCGGGCCGTCCGACGGACGCACCACGAGCACCACGTCGCTGGGTGGCGTGAAGACCGGCTTGGTCTGCACCAGTCGCAGGCTGGCGCCCCGGGCGGCGTTCTCCAGGAGTTGTTGCGGGGGGAACCGCACCCACAGGTGCCCCTGTGCGGCGCCGGTAACCAGCTTCAGGTCGTAGCCGGTCGGTGGGCCGGGGCGCAGCTGCGACTGCAGGTTGCTGACCGACACCTGCAACACGAGTTGGTCCTCGGCCCGGGTGAGGGCGAACGACGGCGAAAAGGCCATACGCCCACCCTGGCCTCGGCCGCCCGCGGGGACATCGGTAGCCGCTGCCCATACTTCGCCGGCCCGCTACCTACGTTGCGAGTGCCGCCGCCACCGCGTCGACGACCGGGACCGATCACCCTTGTCACTGATTGACATCCGCAGACGGGGTTGTCGGGGGTGAACGGGGGCGAGCCGACAGGACGTCGTCAGTACCGACCGCACCCACCGCCCCACCATCGGGACGACCCGCAAATGCGCTCATACCCGGTGACGTGGTACCGGATCGGACCGTGTCCGCCATCAGCGCAGACGGCGAGCGGCCGGTCGAACCGCATCGGCATCCAGGCGGGTGGACACCCACCTCCCGCACTGGTTCGGCACCGCCGACGAACGCCCCGTCGAGTTCCTCAGCATTCTCGGCCCACAGGGCGAACGCGTCCACATCAAGGCCCGCTACCGCCCCGACGATACCCCAGCCCATCTGAGCAGCCAGCCCAGACGGCCCGCGCTACGCCCTGAGGCAGACAGACGCCCTCAACCGCACTCCCGGGTGGCCGGCGCGAGCCCTCGGCCGTGACCGCACTGGTCCCATCACGGCGCCTTCTCGCGGTGACCGCGAGAAGGTGCCGTGGCTGTGCCGGACTATTCGTTATTCGGCAGCGGCGGGAGTGATGCCCCGCAAGTTCTCCAGCACCTCGGACGGGACGGGCTTGTCGAGCATCTGGTAGATGTTCACGGTGTCGGCACCGAAGACGGTGGCCTGGTAGTACCGCTTCGCACCGGGATTCTCAGTCAGGTGGTTGGGCTCGCCGGTGGAGTTGGTGACCGCGGTACGCCGGCCGTCCTCGGTCGCCACGGCGGTGCTGTGGTGGCCATTGGTGTCACCGCCGTGCCCCCAGACCGTCCCGCCCGGCGTGTCGGTGCGGAACAGGCCGAGGCCGTAGCCGCCCTTGATGTGGGAGCCTTCCGGCAGTGGAACGGTGGTCTTCATCTCCTTGAGCTGCGCCTGGGAGAACAGCTTGCCCTGGAGGACCGCGGAGAAGAAGCGGGACAGATCGGTCGTGGTGGAGATCATGGCCCCCGCGGCCCCGGCCCAGCTGAGCGGCCAGTCGGAGACGTCGGTGTACTGCGGGGTGCCGCTGGCGTAATTGATCGCGTAGCCGTGGGCGTATCCCGGGCCGGTGCCGGTCGCCTTGGGCTCGGCGAAGTAGGTGTGCCTGAGGCCGAGCGGGCGAGTGATGCGCTCCTCCACCAGAGTGGCCATGCTCTTCCCGGTCTGCTTCTGCAGGATCATCCCGAGCAGGGTGTAGTTGGTGTTCGAGTACTGCCAGCCCTTGCCCGGCGCGAAGTACGGCTCGTGCTTGAACGCGACGGCGAGCAGCTCCGCGTCGGTGTGGACGTGCTGCGGGTCCTTCTCCATGTTGATGAAGAAGTCCGGGTCGCTGGTGTAGCTGAACAGGCCGCTGGAATGGTTGAGCAGCATCCGGACGGTGATGTTCTCGCCGTTCGGCACGACGCCCGGCAGGTACTTCTCAACCGGCGCGTCCAGCTTGAGCTTGCCGCGGTCGACCTGCTGCAGCGCGAGTACGGCCGTGAAGGTCTTCGTGTTGCTGCCGGCCTCGAACTGGTCGTGCACGGTGATCGGACGGCCGGTGGTCTTGTCCGCTACTCCCTGAGCCAGGGTGTAAATCTGCTTTCCGTTGTCGATTCGGGCGATGTAACCGGGTGGGCCGGCCTCCATGACATGCTTGGCAACCTCCCGCTGCAGGGCGTCATTCACGATAGGCGTAGCGGACTTGTCCGGCTTCGGCCGCTCGTCACTGGCGACGGCAACCCCGGAACCGGTCAGCGCAACAGCCGTCGTCAAGACAAGTGCTGCTTTCAAGAAGATGTGGCGAGACTTGGTGACATCGTTCGAATCCGTCATGCTTCAATCATGTCGGGACATGTCAGCTGAATCATTGCAGACGGCTACCCAGGTAAGCGTCCAGCCAGTGTCACTGATCAGGTAGTGCCTGCACTACCTGCTGAGTCGTTCCTCAGCCTGCCGTGGCCGCCGAGGCCAGGGAGATGGCGGAGGGTGGGGAATGCTCGGCGCCCCCGTATCGGCGGGCGCTGGGGTGGCGTGAGGGCCTGCAGGATCGCAACTTGAGCCGTTGCTGTCCGCGCCGGGTCGGCGTTCGGGCCGGTGGCGGACTCACCGGCACTGATCAACGGGATTTGTGGAAGCTGCTGACCGGGGCGCCGTGACGGGACCTGCCCGACCGCTATGGGCCGTGGAAAAGCTGCCATGAACGGTTGCGGCGGTGGACGGGACGTGGGATCGGACCCTGGCCCACGCGCATGAGCTGGGTGCTTGCTTGTCGCACCCACGCGACTTTGGCAGGAATGCATCCTTGCCCTTTATGCGAAAGGGGTAACGGTGACAACAAGTGACTGACTACGACAGGTTTGCGAACGCCTATTCGGCGGAGAACGAGTCCAACCTGTCAAGGCGTACTACGAGCGACCTGAGATGCTCCGTCTCGCCGCCGACGTACGAGGTCGCCGGATCCTCGAGGCGGAGTGCGGGTCCGGCCCGTTGTCAGCTGCGCTGCGTGCCAACGAAGCCGTGGTCACCGGCTTCGACGTGAGTGCGGCCATGGTCGAACTGGCCCGCCAGAGGCTGGGTGAAGACGCCGACCCGCACGTGGCGGACCTGAACGCGCCACTGCCGTTCGCAGACGCCGAGTTCGATGACGTCGTCGCGTCTCTGGTCCTACCTACCTAAACGACTGGTCCGGCCCCCTCGCCGAGCTGCGTCGCGTGCTGAAGCCAGCCGGTCGCCTATCCTCTCGGTCATCCACCCCGCCGTCTATGCGATCGCGTATCCCAAGGCCGACTACGACGAGGCGCGGCTGGTCTTCGAGAAGATGCTCACCTACAGCACTCACCTGGGCCTGTACTCGGCGAGCGGGGGCGCCACCCTCGCGCCCGGGAACTACGTCGGTTACCTCGTCGGCGCCCTGCTCGGCATCCTGGCACCCCGCCTGGCTGGCTCCGCGACGACGATGCGCGTGGCTCTTGTCGTCACGGTTCTCGCCCTGGCCGCAAGGCCGTTGACCACGTCCCTGCCGGTCTGGATGATCGCCCGCGGCGTCTCCGGAGTCGCAAGCTCGCTGGTGTTCGTGGTCGCCACCAGCGCCATGCTTTCCCGGCTGCGCGGCAGCGCCCCGCAGCTGGCCGGATGGGGCTTCGGCGGGATCGGGGCGGGACTCGCACTGTCCGGGCTGCTGATCCTCGCCATTCACTCGACTCTCGACTGGCGCGCGGCGTGGATGCTCTCCGCGGCCATGGCCACGGTTTTCGCCGTCCTCGCCTGGAGCCTGTCGGCCGCCGAGGGACCGGCTGCCGACGCGCCGGTACGAACCGTGCGGCACCGTACCCATCGCTGGTTCTGGTGGGCCTTCGCCAGTTATTCCGTGGAAGGTGTCGGCTACATCATCGCCGGGACGTTCCTGGTCGCCGCGATCAAGCAAGCGGGCCAGGATCGGGTCGGCTACGGCGCCTGGGTGATCGTCGGGATCGCGGCGTTGCCGGGCGCGGCGCTGTGGGCCGCCCTCGCACGACGGTGGAGCCGGCCGACACTGATGGTCGCCGCGCTGATCCTGCAGGCGATCGGGCTGGCCCTGCCGGCGCTACTACCGGGCGCCGTCGCCGCCGTCGTCGCCGCCCTGTTCGGAGGCACCTTCGTGGGGATCAGCAACCTGGCCCTGGCCATCGGCACCCACCTGCGGCTCCCCCGCGCCGTCGCGCTGCTGACCAGCGGGTACGCCGTAGGTCAGATCACCGGCCCGCTCATCGTCGAACCCCTGCTGGGCAACGGCTACCAGACACCGCTGCTGATCGGCGCAGGCATCGTGGCCCTCGCCGCCCTCGCCGCCGCAGCGCTGCGACTCGGCTTCCCTCACCGGGTCGGCGACATGATCGAGCCGTCCCGCGCGTCCCTGTGATCGATCCTGGTGATGTCCACCGATACCACGAGGCGGAGGAATCGAAGGCTTCCCAGCTGCGGCCGGACAGCGGCCAGCCATGCATCAGCACGACCGAGTCCCCGCCGCCGAAGTCCCCGCAGTACAGCTCGCCGCCGCCGCTGACGGTGAGGGCACTACTGCTTGGGCGCGGCGCTCGCCCGGCTCGAGGGCGAGATCGGCCTGCGGGCGCTGTTCGACCGGTACCCCGACCTGACGCCGGCTGGCAAGCCGCACCGCCGTCCGACCCGGGTGCTGCGTGGCTACGACCGCGTGCCGGTACGGCTGCCGCCCGCTTGAGCTTGTGCGCCGCCCTCGGCTCCGCTGCCAGAACCGAGGGCGGTGGTCGCGTCAAGGAGCGAACTCAGCCTTGGTAGGAGATGCCGGCCTCCGCGAGGCGTTCCAACCCGGACATGAGTCGGTCAGCGTCAGGCCCCAGGAACATCCGCATCCAGGGCAGCGGCCGAGCGTCTCCGCTGTACGGCCACGGCCACGCGGGAGCGAACAGCACACCCGTGCGATCGAAGCAGTCCTGCCGGAACCGCTCGGTCGGGGCCTTCCCGCCGTCAGTGGAATGGGCCTCGACATGGCACGCCGGCACGGCGAACAACATGTAGGAGGTGCATTCGCCCAGGTGTACCTTGTCGGCCGGATAGCCGAGTCGCTGCCGAAGGAACTCCCCAATCAGGTGGCGCTTCTTGGTGTATTTGCGCTGCTGCTCGGCCAGGAACGCATCGCTCGCCGGATCCTCGAGCCAGCGCGCCATGGCCTGTTGCTGGATACCTCCGTACATCAGACTGTGGTGCAACCGGTATCGATTGACCAGAGTCTCCAGGGTCGACGGGTCACCGACAACCGTGCCGAGCCCCCAACCGTTGCAGTGGAACTGCTTCCCCAACGAACGCACGGCCAGCCAGTGATGGCGTCCGGCCGGCCGGTTCGCCAACTCGCCGAGCACTATCTTCAAGGCGGAGGTCGGGGTGACTCCGAGGTTGTGCACGGCGAAGTACGCGTCGTCGACGAGGACCGCGGCATCCCGGTCGAACGCCGTACGGACAGCTTGCGTCACGAACGACGCTGGCCAGTTCACCGCCGTTGGATTGTGTTGTGTGTTGACCACGACCAGCGCCAGCCGCTCCTTGGGATTCCCAGCGATGTCGTCGACGAGGGCCGCGAACGCCTGCGGATCGGGGCGAAAGCCGTCGGTCGGCGACAGCTCCAGGTACCGAACGCGGTATCCGAGGGGTGTCAGTACACCGCTGTAGTCCCAACTCGGGCCAGCGACCACAGCCACAGGAATGCGGTCGGTGGTGTCCTCGGCACGAAGGAACCGGCCGTAGTCGTACATCGCGCTGCGGGTGCCGGTCCACGTCACCGCGAGGTCGAGCCGGCCCTCCCAGGTCGCCGGGTCGTCGAGCCCGTGTTCCGCGAGCAGCCGGGGGATCAGCGCGCGACGCAGAGCCGGAAGGCCGTACATCGACAGCTGATACCCGTGGCCGGAGCGCTCCGTGGAGTCGACGCACGCCGCGAGGCCCGTAGCGACTTCGGACCAGGTCTCCCCGAAGCTCAGACACAGCGGGTCGCCCTGCGGCGATCCCTTCCGCAGGTAGTCCCGCAGGAGTTGGGCATCCGGCATCACGGGTGGGGAATCGTCGGCCAGGAGCGTGGTCAGCGCGTGTTGCATGCACAGCCTTTCATCGTGACAACACGGAGTTGTCTGCCGTTTGACAGCCAATCGGTCTACAGCGGTGAAACCACCAATGGATGCGCGGACCAGGCGCTGGCTCACTGATCCGCGCGTAGTGTTCGACGGTTCCGGGGCCGAGGTTCGAGCCGGCCAAAGCATTCCAGATTATCGATAGACGACATCAGCCTCGACGTAAGGCGGGCCGGTGTCACCTGGCAATATTCCGAAAGAAGAACTCCGCCTTTCGTGCCTTCACACAGCGATGCCACCGACTCCGGCGGCGGTCCCGGGCGCGTCTGCTGCGGGCGCAGCCCGGGAACCGGCGACCCGCCGAGATTGCGCAGGGGCCACCGCCCGACCGCAGGCAATGCCGCCACAGTCACCGCCTCAGGCCGGATTCAGGTGGCCGGCTGCGGTCACCAACGAGCGGCTGATGGCCAGTCCACCCGATCGGGAAATCATCCACTATTCCGATATGCATTGCTGGACTTGGCGGGCTGAATCTCCGCAGGAGACGCCCGAGAAGAGCACCTGACCCGCGTTTCCGCGGGTCCACAGCCCGCCTCCGACTTCACCCGGGAGCGCTTGGAGCAGGGCCTGACGGATGAAGACTGGCTGCCGGCGATAGGCGAGAAGGGCTGGGTCGTGTTCGGCCGCGACCAGAACATCCTCAAACGGCACCTGGAGCTACAAGCCTTCCTCAAGGCCAAAGTGCACATGTTCCTGGCCCTCGGCGACGCGGCCCGTGACCACATCATCGAACTGGTACGCCTGAACCTTGCACAGATCTGCGCCCGGACCTCAACACCCCACCCGAACGTCTACTGGCTCAGGCGAACAGCGTGATCAGCTACGAAGAGCGCCTGACTGAGATTGACCGCCGCCGCCGATGAAGGCCCAGGGTCCGAAGGCAGTGCGAGGAATGCACCAAGCCCTGCAAGCGCGGTCGCGCCGCTTGGTAACTGCGCGATCGAAGCTGCAGCGATGCTGGTGTCCTGTAACCGCTCTCCGGGCGCCGGCTCACCAACCCTGCTCAGGTTCTATCCGAGTTCCACCACGCCTGCTGACAGTTACTGTCAGAATCGTGAACGATCTCATCCAATCGCAACGCTGCGTACAGTTGGCGCACACTCGCGCCAGGATCAATTTCGTTGAGGCCAACTTGCTGATCAAGGAGCCGGTTCAACTCTGCTCGGTCGGGAAGATGGCCAGATGGGCGCCCCAGCAGACACCAGGCTTCGGCCGCGTACCAGATTTCAACGATGTCGCCACTACGGGTGGACCCAACAAGGAAGGCATCCAAAGCCCCGCGCAACTCGTCCATTAGGTGCTTCTGCTCGGAGTACGCACATCCCTGGGTGGCCGACAGCAGTAACGCTGCATGGAAGATGCGATCAACGGGCCACTCACCGATGCTTGTGTCGTGTGCCAGCGCCTTCCTCGTTTCATCCATCGATTGCAGGCACAAACGGGGGTAGGCACTGGCCAAGTAACTCAGCGTCACCGGAGAAGCGGGGTGGGTCCCGAGGGAATCGGCGGCCTCCCGTTCGGTAGGCATCGAATCGCCGCGGCCCGTCGCTAGGCCGAGCGCCAATCGATCGACCAACTTCATCGGTCGGTCCCGGGTCACAACGATAGGCGTAGGCGTGTCCAGGTGGGTTAGCAAGTGAACTGCGGCGGCGGTGTCCAGCACGTCGGCGTGGCCAACTTTGTCGGGCAAGCGTCCTTGCGAGCGCACGATCCGTAGCAGGGTCTCTGTTTGCACGTGTGGCAGGGCCACCTCCATCGCTGTCGCGTGAGCGGCTTCGACCACTGGCAATATCGCACCTTGACCCAGTTCGCCGCCGCGCGCGTACTCGGGACGCCCCAGTGTCTCCAGTGTCCACCTCATTCGGTCGGCGAAGGCGCGCGGATCCACCGCCTGCACGGCTACCAGCGGCCACAAGTCGGCAATTACGGCGATGTGCACGGCGGCCGGTGCGTCCGGGCCGGTATGCGTCAGTCGTGCCGCGGCAAGGGCGCGCACTTCAGTAGAGATATCGCAACGCTGGCGAGCGACGACGGCAAGGATCGCCGCCACCGCGGCGTCGGCTACCGAATCGACCCCGGCGCAAGGCATCTCGGTGCCGGCTCGACGCAGGAGGGTTGACCAGTCGGCACCACCGGCAAAGCCGTTGACGTGGTTCAGTTGGTTGACCAGACGAGCCGCTACGGCGGTTCGACGTGGTGAGTTCGCGGGGTCGGGCGCGGCAAGAACGACCGCGGCCCACTGAAGGGTCGCGGTGCGGTCATCGTCGCTGAGTCGACCGATTGCGTTCAGAGCCATTAGCGCGCGAACCACGGAAAGCCGCAGGAAACCGTCGGGGTCGCCCTCGCCTTCCTGCTCCCGAGGGAGCCAGCGCACCAGCAGCGTGGTGGCCTGTTCACGCTGCGCAGGTGACAGTTGCCCGGCCTCGGCCAGAGCCCACACCGCGTCGGCGTACAACACCGGATCGGGGTCCAACGGCGTTGCCGTTGCCGGATAGACGGGCCCTGGATAGATCAGGTCCTTGGTGTGCGCTCCGGCTCGCTCCAGCCAAGCCTGTGACAGCCGCACCCCAGGTCGCTCCGCGCCGGCAACCGTCGAGCAGGCTGTGAGGACCGTCAAGGCGGCTGCCAGCGCGACCCGGACGGTCAGGTTCCGCACTACGGTGAACACCGCTGTCACCCTCCTCGCGATCAATCTGCCGGTTCTGGATCGATTGTGTCGTCGGCCGCTGCGGGTACGGTCGCAGCGGCCGACGCGGGCTTGCCCGATCAGTAGTCGGTGATGCGTCCGGCGCTGGCTAGCCGGTAGGTGCGGTTGGTCGTGGGGTACTCGATAGTGCTGTTGGTGACCATCTCGACACTGTGCGCGCTGTACCCGCGCGGGAAGCTCAAGTCAACGTTCCGGGACATGTGCTGGATGTCCTGCCGGGTCATGTCCAGCCTGACCTCGCGGGCACTCACCGTTGCGCCTTCTTCGCCGACCTCGACACCACCCCAGGCGACCGAAACCGTGCCACCGCCGATGCCCAACGCCTTGTATGTCTGCGTCATACGCATCCGGTCCACGTCCGCGCCCGTGCGGTCATACACAGCCGCGTAACCCTTGACATAAACACGCTGGTGCGCGGAGTTCGGGAAGTAGTACATGTTCATGTTGTGATGGGCACCGCGAGTGCCCAGGGACTGCGGATCCCTGGCGTTGGTAATCCACTCGGACATGTAGGTGCGGCAGGAATAAACGCCGTTGCTGTTGACCTCACATTCCGGCCCGATCTTGTCGGAGCCACGAACATCGGCGAGGGCTGGAGTGGCGTTCGCAAGAGGAAGTGCCAAGGCTGCGGTCAGTAGTAGTCCCAGCCCTGCCGCTCGGCGGCCGCGCCCCGCAGGGTCGACCCGAGCCTTGGCGGCGGTAGTAACATCTCCGCGGATCATGATCTCCTCGTTTCCTCGTCAATTCTGATCGAGCGCGTTTCAGGTCAGTTGGTCCGGGAAGTGGCGACGACCGCCCCACTACATCAACGGCGCGCGCGGGGGGCAAGCGAACAAACGCCCAACTCGCTGCGCATGCCAGTTGTGCAAATGCACAGACCGGCCTTTGCCAAAGCAGGCCGCTGTCAACGTACGGACTCACGTGCCCAGGAAGTACGGGATGAAGGGTCTGACGCTGATCCCGTGAAAGGGCGCTTCGGAGGATCAGCGAAGCCGGACCCGCGACGCGTACCGCCATCGCCGACAGGATCAGGACTCCGAGGCCGAGGACCGCGCCGACGCACAGGGGCCGCGCCCCACGCGGCGCCGATACCCCCGCTTATCGCACGTCCTCCCCACCAGCGCATCCGTCATCGGAGCGCATCACCTGGTCCACCGCCTGGCCCGCATGATCAGCTCGCGCCGCGCTGCGCCCTCGGCGTCGGTTGCCCTGGTCGTTCGTCGGATCACGGAAGCCCTGGGTGCTTCTTCCCAAGAGGGTCGGGTTTGGGCGGTTCGCCGCCCGCGATCCGGGTAGGAACCACACGGGTACCCCGACGCGAATGGAGAGACGATGTTCAATCCACTGGACCACAAGGGGATTCCCCTGGAGAGCCAGCTCCGCAACTGGCGTGAGCTGAACGTCGAGCCGATCGATCCGGAGGCGGTCGACCCGTACACGCGCTGCCGGATCATCACGATGAACGGCATCGAGGTCGAGGCGATCAATTTCCAGCACCAGTTCGCCCGCAACTGCCCGGACCAGGAGGTCCGCCGCCAGTTGGCGTACGTCCGGTACGTGGAGAGCCAGCAGCAGCGGGTGGTGAACTGGTTGCTTCCCGGCGTGGCGAGCGTGCTGGAGACGACGCTCGGCTACGAGCAGGTGGCGGTCGACCTCACGGCCTGGGTGGCCCGCCACGAGCCCGACCCCTACTTGAAGCAGGCGTACGAGTTCGGCGTGCTGGAGGACTTCGACCACCTCTACCGCTACGCCAACCTGTACGAGATGGTCGAGCGCCGCAAGGCCGAAAAGATCGTCAACGGCCTGACCGAGGTGATGCCCGGCCGGCCGACCGCGCAGGAGCACCGGCACCCGTTCGACGAGGTCCGCACCCCGTACGACCGCAACTCGGTGGACCCGCGCTCCAAGCTGCACGCGCTGACGATCCTCTCGGCCGAGCAGCAGGTGATGTTCTACTACATGAACGTCGGCCCGCAGTACATGGAGCCGATCGCGCGCCAGCTCTACCAGGAGATCAGCCTGATCGAGCAGGAGCACGTCACCCACTACGAGTCACTGCTGGACCCAGGCGAGAACTGGTGGGAGCGGCTGCTCACCCACGAGTACAACGAGTGCTGGCTGTACTACTCCTTCCTGCAGCAGGAGAGCGACCCCCGGATCAAGGCGGTCTGGGAGCTGCACCTGCAGATGGAGTTGGCCCACCTGCAGCAGGCGGCCGATCTGCTGCGTCGGCACGACGGCCGGGAGCCGGAGGAGATCGTCGGCAGCGCCGGCCTGCCCGAGCCGTTGACCTTCGAACCCAACAAGGAGTACCTGCGCCACCTGCTGGCCACGACGGTCGACGTGACGAAGCTCGGCGAGGGCTACGTCACCGAGGCGCACGAGCGCTTCGAGTGGATGCAGCAGCAACTGCACGATGGCCAGCAGCCGCCGAGCGAGCAGGTCATCGAGATGCACCGGGAGCGTTTCGGCGACGAGTACCGCATCGAGACCGAGGGGCCGCACCCGGTGCAGCGCCTGCGCGCCGAGGGAGGCAGCCATGCCTGACACCGGCGCACCGGCCACGCCCGGCCCCGAGGAGGACGTGGTCGACCTGCTGCTCGCGCAGCACGCGCAGGTCGAGCAGCTCTTCCTGCTGGTCATCGGCAGCACCGGCGACACCCGCCGCGGCGCCTTCGACGACCTGGTGAAGCTTCTCGCCGCACACGAGACCGCTGAGGAGGAGGTCCTGCACCCGCTTGCCCGGACTCTGCCTGGAGGCGGTGGCGATGCGATGGTCGACGACAGGCTCGACGAGGAGCGGCAGGCCAAGGAGACGCTGAAGACACTGATCGCGGGCGGCGTGGACGCCGACGGCTTCGACACCGGCATCATCCTGCTGCGCGAGGCCGTGCTCACCCATGCCCGCTACGAAGAGCGCTACGAGTTTCCCCTGCTGCGTCAGCACGTGCCGGCCGGACGGCTGCGCAGCCTCGCCACCGCCGTACGCGCTGCGGAGGCCACCGCACCGACCCGACCGCACCCCAGCACACAATCCGCCAAGGGCAACCTCGCTGCGGGTCCGGCCCTGGCGGTCCTCGACCGGTTCCGCGACGCGATCCGGAAGCCGTCGCAGAGCTGACCGGAATGACCCGTGCGCCGGGAAGGACAGGATGTTCAGCCCGGAGTACGGGTTAGACGACGTCACAAGGTGGTCGGCGGCTGTTCCGTACGCCGCCGACCACAGCGAGCGGGGGAAGACAGGGGCACGGCGAACGCGCCGGTTGATCTCGCGGCCGGCGCGGGCTTGACGAGGCCGTGACCGCGGATGTGCGGCGACATCACCGGATCCCGCTTACCGACACTGGCATGCCAACAGCTCAGGCGACACGCGCGAAAGCGCAGGCGACACGAGCGCGGGCGGCGGGCGCCTTGCACGGGGCTCGGGTCACCACGGGCGCACATGTCGGCGGCGAGAGCCGTTCCGTGCGGCAACACGGAAAGGCGCTCGGCTCGGGGATGACGCGGAGGGCATCTGCCGTCGTCGGCACGATCTCCGGCAACGCACGGCATCAGGCAGGGGCGACAGCTGGTCGAACCGGCCGGCGTGCCCCGACCGCACTGCGCTCAGCCCTTCGCCGACGATCTGCCATCCTCGTCGCCGGGGCGGCCGCCGCCACGGTGGCCGCTGGTGCGATCGCGCGACGCCGCTTCAGGCTTGGCCCCGGGTTCACCATCCGGCGCAGGTGCTGACGCGGTGGCGACCCCGGCCGAAGGCGACGAACGGCCGGCGTACGCGCATGTCGTCCGTTGCGCCTCCCCGCGCCCTCTAGCGGCGGCGCTGCCCCCATGATCGCGTCCGCGGCAGTTGGCGCAGGGCCACCTGGAGGGGGTGTCCGGGATCGACCCTCCCGGTCGGAGGCGACCGATGGCGCTCCACGCGGCCAGCAGTGGGCGCGCTGTCGATCAGTAGGCGTCGGCGAGCTGCCGGCGGAGTTTGGCCAGGGCGCGGGTCAGCAGCCGGGACACGTGCATCTGGGACACGCCGATCTGCTCGGCGATCTCGCTCTGCGTCTGGTTGCCGTAGAAACGCAGCGTTAGGATCCTCTGTTCGCGCTCGTCGAGGGTGGCCAGGGCCGGGCCGAGGGCGACGCGCAGCTCGGTGAGGGCGAACTCGCCGTCCTCGCCGACGAGCATCTCGCCCACCTCGGTGGCGCTCTCACCGTCGCCGATCGGGGTGGACAGCGACACCGCGTTGTACGCGCGGGCGCCCTCCAGGCTCCAGCACCTCGTCCTCGGTGAGCTTGAGGTGCGCGGCGATGTCAGCCACCGTCGGTGAGCGACCGAGGGTGTGCGACAGGGTGCTGTTGGCATCCGAGATGGCCAGCCGCAGCTCCTGCAACCGGCGGGGCACCCGGATGTCCCAGGTGCGGTTACGGAAGTGCCGCTTCAGCTCGCCCACGATGGTCGGGATCGCGTAACCGGCGAAGTCGACACCACGGCTCGGATCGACCTTGTCGATCGCCTTGATCAGACCCACCGCCGCGGTCTGGATGAGTCGCCGGCCGGCTCACCCCGGCCGCTGTAACGCCGCGCCAAATGGTTGGCCAGTGGCAGCCAGGCCTCGATCGCTCGGTCCCGCGCCGCGTGGCGCGACGGATGACCGGCCGGCAGTGCCGCCATCGCGATCAGCAGCCGGGTCGCCGGAGCGTCCGGGGCCGCGTCGTGCCCGGCGCATACGTCAGTCGCAACGGGCCGTTCGGTGGTGGTGGTCATCATGTTCGCCTTCTCCGCATCGCACCGGCCGCGCCTTATGAATTCACCAGTGCCACCAGCCAGATCCCTCCGTTATCGCGGGCGGACCACCACCCACGGTCACCGCCAACGGCACCGGCCGGTCGCATGGCGGCAATCTCACCTTTACGGTGGACTCCGGTGCGCCATCTCACCGGCGTCGCACCCAGCGCCACAACGGCGCGCAACCGCTCGCTGATAATCAATGAAAGCCCTGAGGTTTTCCTGGAAGTTGGTCGGGTATCGATGACGGTTGACAGCGGAAAACAGCCGCAATGAGCCGCATCCTCCATACCGCACATCAGGAGCTGATATGACTACGCCCGCTCAGACCCGCGGCACCGACCACGACGGACGGGATGTTCGCCGCGTGCACCGGCACGGCGACGAGACCAAGCCGTCCTGGAAGACCACCGAGCTGGCGGTCTATCTGCTCGCCGTCATCGGGGTCCTGATCGCCTCCAACGCTGTCGGCGACGGCGCCGCCGACAACGGCAGCGACTACTTCGCCGCCGACAAGGCCTGGTGGTACATCACCCTCCTGACCATCGGCTACCTGATCAGCCGCGGCCTGGCCAAGTCCGGCAGCCGCACCCCGGACCACGACCCGCGCAGCGGCCACTGACCAACCTCCGGAAGCCCCGCGTCACCCGTTCTCCGACGGGAAGCGCGGGGCTTCCTCGTGTCTGCGGGTAATCGGGGATGATCCGTCGGCGCGGGCACCCCGTATAAAGCGGACTCGTCGTCATCGACGGCGGCAGCCCTCTCCGTCCGCGAAGGTGTAGGCAGGACGGCCGAGGGTAGCGCTCCTATTGGGTCAAGACACGCGCCCGAATGCCGCGCCCGACCGCACCGCAGCGACGGACGTCGCCGAACACCGAGCCGTACACCGATCGGTCGGAACCGCCGCGAACCCCCATCGCCGCTCACCGAGCAGCACCGCCAGGACACGGATGTGCCATCGCGCTGGTCGCGGGAGTCGTCCTCTCCGCCGTGGTGGGGGGCTGAGCGACGCCAAGGTGCGCGGCCCGGACGAGGCGGCACGTCGATGACCTGACCGCAACCCCCAGGCACGAGAGGAAGAGCCGTGAGCCAGAACCAGCACCAGCAGCAGGACCCGCAGCAGCAGCACCGCTCCCCCGAGGAGCAGACCGGTGGGCAGCAGTCGGCCCCCGGCACGACGAAGGAGATGCCCGACCAGCCGGATCACGGCGAGGAGAGCTACCAGGGCACCGGCCGTCTCGACGGCAAGCGGGCAGTGATCACCGGCGGTGACTCCGGCATCGGCCGGGCGGTCGCCATCGCCTTCGCCCGCGAGGGCGCCGACGTGCTCATCTCCTACCTGCCCGAGGAGGAGGACGACGCTCGGGAGACCGTGCAGTTGGTGGAGAAGGCCGGCCGTAAGGCGGTCACCATCCCGGGTGACATCCGCGACGAGGCGCACTGCCAGGAGATCATCTCCCAGGCGGTCAGCGGGCTGGGCGGTCTGGACATCCTGGTCAACAACGCGGCCTACCAGATGTCGCAGCCCGGCGGCATCACCGACATCACCACCGAGCAGTTCGACCAGGTGCTCAAGACGAACCTGTACGCAATGTTCTGGCTCTCCAAAGCGGCCGTGCCGCACATGCAGCCCGGCTCCACGATCATCAACACCGCGTCCATCCAGGCGTACCAGCCCTCCCCTGACCTGCTGGACTACGCCACCACCAAGGCCGGCATCATCGCCTTCACCAAGGGCCTGGCCCAGGGGCTGGCGGAGCAGGGGATCCGGGTCAACGCCGTGGCACCCGGACCCATCTGGACCCCACTGATTCCCGCCACGATGCCCGAGGAGAAGGTCGAGTCGTTCGGCGAGGACGTTCCCCTCGGCCGGGCCGGGCAGCCGGCCGAACTGGCTCCCGCCTACGTCTTCTTCGCCTCGCAGGAATCCAGCTACGTCACGGGGGAGGTGCTCGGCGTCACCGGCGGCAAGCCACTGGCCTGACCAACTTGTCACCCGGGCCGCCGACACCCTGGTGTCGGCGGCCCGGGCGCCTTTCGTGACCGGGATAACAGGGTTTTTCGTTACGTTTCGCACGCTGTTGTCCGGGTACCAGAAGCAACCCCGGTGGAGTCAAGAAGCGGCCGAACCGATCCCCTCGTGACAGGCGCGCTTCCCGGCCGTGGCCGCAACCACGGCGTTCCCGGGACGGCGCGGCCCTGCACAGTTGGAAGGCCGCGCCGTGACACCACCCCGCACTCCCACCCATCCTGACCTGCCCGTTGACCGGTACGTCCGGCCGCTGACCGGGCAGACCGCGCCGCTGTTCACCGACCGACTAGACGTTCCGGCCTACGATCGCTCGGCGCTGGTTGCCGCCGTGGTGCACATCGGCGTCGGAGGTTTCCACCGCGCCCACCAGGCGGCCTACCTCGATTCCCTGGCTCGCCTCGGCGAGACCGGGTGGGGCGAGGTCGGAGTCAGCCTGCACTCCCCAAAATGCGCGACGCTCTGGCACCGCAGGATTTCCTCTACACGCTGGTCGAGCGGGACCGCACCGGCGACACCCTGCGAATGGTCGGCGCGATGGTCGACTACCACTACGCCCCGGACGACCCGGACGCGGTGCTCGACCGGCTCGCCGACGAGCGGACCCGGCTGGTCACCCTGACCGTCACCGGGGCCGGCTACCCGGTCGACGAGCACGGCCGGTTCCGGTCCGACGATCCGGTCGTACGGGCCGACCTCACCCACCCCGCCGCGCCGACCGGCACCTTCGGCTACCTGGTGGAGGCGCTGGACCGGCGCCGCCGGGCGGGCCTGCCCGCCTTCACCGTGCTGTCCTGCGACAACCTGCCGGACAACGGCGCCTCCACCCGGGCGTCGGTGCTCGGGTACGCCCGCCTGCGCGATCCGGCCCTCGCGGACTGGATCGAAACGCATGCGAGCTTCCCGTCGAGCATGGTGGACCGGATCACCCCGGAGACCGACGACGAGCTGCGCGAGCTGCTGGTCGACCGGTACGGGCTGCGCGACAACTGGCCGGTGATCACCGAGCTGACTCTGGCGATGCTCGTTTCGGTGGCTCCAGCGGTGAATGACGAGTAGCACACCGTCTACAGCTAGCGCCGTCGAGCTTTTGGGTGCCGAGTAAATCAGCGCTCGCTCCCCCGCCGTCGTCGCGCTCCGCACTGGCACTCTGTCGGCCCCGACAGTCATCGTGGGCCGCTGAGCGGCAGCCCGTCCATCATGGGTCGTAGAGCTGAGCACGGATGCCAATCGGCCAACGAGTTACGAGACCTGCCTTGGAGCGGTCGAAACTGCGGTCGCTGGCGCTTCTGTCGCTCGCCGCCCTGCGAGGCGTCCGCGTCGAGGGTCGACTCACGGCCATCGCGACGGTCTGCTCGTGGCTCGACCGGTGGCGCAGCGACAGCGACGCCGGCCCGATCTGGCCGTACTGGATCACCAGGCCGCAGCTGCGCGCGGGCCGCGCCTCGACGTCGGACACCCAGCGGCCGTCGTGGTGCTACGGCACCGCGGGCCTGGCGTACGCGCAGCAGCTCGCCGCTCTCGCGACCGGCGACCCGGGCCGTCGCGTGACTGCCGGACACGCGCTCGCCCGCGCTCTGATCGACCCGCGTCAGCTCGCCGCAACCGCGAATTCCTCGCTGTGCCACGGGTACGCCGGCCTCGCGCACATCGCCCACCGCGTTGCCGTCGACGCGCCCCCGGGAATCGCGGCCCGCCTCGACGCTCGAATTCCCCACCTGCTCGGCCTGATCGATTCCGCAGGTGCCGGCCCTCGGCGTACGGCTGCTGCCCTGATCGACGCCGGCCCGGGGCTGCTCGAAGGTGCCGCCGGAGTGACCCTGGCCGCCCTGAGCTGCAGCACCGCGTCGCCGCCGGGCAGTTCCTGGGACTCCTGCCTGTTCACCACCCGCCCTGTCCAATCCTGACGTGAGGATGTCCGATCCGATACCGATACCTGACTGGCGGCAGTACACCGTCGTGTTCTCCAGCCCAGCCTCAGCCGAGCACATCGCTACGACCGTGCTGGCCCCAAGGCCGGCCGCTGCGCAGGACGACGGCGTCCTGCACGGCTGGTGGTACGTCCGCAAGTACCCCTCGTGGCAGTGGCGGTACGTCGCCGACGACCCCACCTCTCACCTCGTCGAGGACTTGCTGGAGACGCTCGCCGTCAAGGACCGGATCGTCAACTGGACCCGAGGCATCTACGAGCCGGAGACCCTCGCCTTCGGCGACTCGGCCGGAATGCAGGTCGCCCACGACCTCTTTCACCAGGACAGCCGCCAACTGCTCCTGGGACCAGGCCTCACCGGGTCGGCCGCTCTCGGTAGAAGCGAACTGGCCGTCCTGTTGTCCAGCGTGCTGATGCGGAGCGCCGGGCTGGACTGGTACGAGCAGGGCGACGTGTGGGCCAAGGTCGCCGAGCTGCGCCCGACCCCGGCCCTGCCCGCAAACGAGGAGGGCACGGCCGCCCTGGGCCGGGCGATGAACCGACTCATGATCGTCGACATCCGCAGCCTGTGCCACCCCACCGGCAACGGCCCGCTGGCGGGCCACGGCCCATGGGTCGACGCGTTCGAGGCGTGCCGCTGGAGCAGGCGTACGCCGACAGCCCCGTCTACACCAAGACCGACGGCCGTGGCGCCTCGATCAGCGCCGCCTCGCAGCCCCGGATCGTGGCCATGATGCTCGAACAACTCGACGCCCGACCGGGCCACCGGGTCATGGAGGCCGGCGCCGGCACCGGCTACAACGCCGCTCTCCTGGCCGCCATCGTCGGCGACACCGGACGCGTCGTCACCATCGACGTCGACGACGATCTCGTCGAGGGCGCTCGGAAACACCTTGCCGCCGCAGGCGTCGCCAAGTCGACGTCGTGCACGGTGACGGCGCCCGCGAACCTCAGTTTACCTGCCGGAAACCTTGACATGTTCACGTTAACATCCCACGATAGCCCAAGAGATTACTGCCCATTCCATCGCTCCGACCAGCGGTTCTCCGCGCTACGCACGGCCGAACAATCCAGGTTCGGGTGCCACCCCATCCGGTTCCGCCACCCCGCCCCGGCGTTCCGAGCCGCACCGTGCCCAACGCCGGACCGCACCGTGCCCAGCGCCGGACCGCACCCGTCCGTATCACCGGGCGCGCGCACCACCGAGGAACCGCAACCAGCGTCATCGGGCCCCCCACCGTAGGACGACACGGAGGAGACAAACATGCACCAGAACGCACGCCATCCGTCACGGGGCCGCCCCCGCCCACTACGCCGTCTGGCAACCCGTGTCGCCGCACTGCTCACCCTCGTCGGAGCTTTCCTCGTCCCCGGGCAGGCCGCCTCGGCGGCCACCGTGGCCTCCGTCGATCCCACAGACGTGTACCAGGCGCACTGGCAGGGATGGGGTACGTCGCTGGCGTGGTGGGCCGACGTCATCGGGGGCTGGTCGGCGACCAATCGCAACGCGGTCGCTGACGAGGTCTTCGGCTCGTCCGGCCTGGCGATGAACATCGCGCGCTACAACATCGGCGGCAGCTCCCCGACCAGCACCGGGATGCGGGCCGGTGCCGCCGTACGCAGCTACGTCAACGCGGACGGCACGTACGACTGGTCCCGGGACGCCAACCAGCGCACGATCCTGCAGGCGGCCAAGGACCGCGGCGCCGACGTGTTCGAGGGGTTCTCCAACTCGCCGCCGTGGTGGATGACCAACAGCGGCCAGACTTCGGGCGCCTCCGACTGCGGCAACAACCTCAAGGCCGACCAGTACGACGCGTTCGCCGCGTACCTGGCCGAGGTCACGAAGCACTTCCGCGACTCCTGGGGCACCACGTTCTCCACCGTCTCGCCGGTCAACGAACCGGACGGCACCTGGTGGTGCGCGGGCGGCGGCCAGGAGGGCAGCGCCTGGTCGGAGTCGCAGCAGGCGTCCATCGTCACCAAGCTCGGCCAGCAGCTCGACGCGCGAGGGCTGACCCTGACCGGGGTCAGCGCCCCGGACAGCAACGGTGTCACCGCCGCGAAGAACGCCGTCACGTCCTTCGACGCCACGGCCCGGGGTCACCTCGAACAGGTCAACACGCATACCTACAACAACTCCGGGTTGGCGTCGTTGCGCGACACCACAGCGGGGCTCGGCAAGAATCTGTGGGTGTCGGAATACGGCTGCTGCGGCGGAGCCCACGACCACGACTCCATCGGCACGGGCCTCTCGCTCGCCGACCGCATCACCGGCGACCTCAACGAGCTGCGACCCAGCGCCTGGGTCTACTGGCAGGCCGTCGAGGACGAGGGCGCTGCGGCTCGGGACCCGCACAACTGGGGTCTGATCCACGCGCCGTTCACCGGCAGCACCGAGACCTACACCCGCACCAAGCAGTTCTACGCCATGGCCAACTACAGCCGGTACATCCGTGCGGGCTACCAGATCATCTCCTCCGGCGACCAGGACACCGTCGCCGCGTTCAACCCGGCCACGAACACCCTCGTCCTGGTCACCCACAACGACACCGGCAGCGACCGGGCCGTCGACTACGACCTGACCAGATTCTCCGGCGTGTCGGGCAGTGCCCGACCATATCGCACGTCGGCGTCGCAGAACCTGGCCCAGCTCGGCGACATCGGCGTGACCAACAAGCGGTTCTCCGCCACGGTCCCGGCCAATTCGATCACCACGTACGTCGTCGGGGGCGTGTCGTACGGCGGCGCCACCACACCGATCAACGACAGCACCACCGGCACCGGTACGAGCCAGTTCAACTACGGGACCGGCTGGAGCTACGCCGGCCAGAGCGGTGCCCACCAGAACGACAACCACTACACGACCACGGCAGGCGCCACCGTCACCATCCCGTTCACCGGCACCCAGATCGAGCTCTACGGCGCTCGGGCAGCCAACCACGGCATCGCCGCCGTGTCGATTGACAACGGCACCGAGATGGGCGTCGACTACTACGCCCCCACCCGCGTCGACAACGTGCGGCTGTGGACCAGCCCCAAGCTGACCCCCGGGGCGCACACTCTGAAGATCCGCGTCACCGGCACGAGAAACCCCGCCGCCACCAACACCTACGTGACGGTCGACCGCGTTGACGTCGTACGGACGACCACCAACGTCAACGACAACACCACGGGCACCGGGACAAACCAGGTCAACTACCAGGGCACGTGGGGCTACTACGCCGGCCAGTCTGGCGCGTATCAGAACGACAACCACTATTCGACCAGCGCCGGCGCCACGGCGACGGTCGCGTTCAACGGCAGCCAGATCCGGCTCTACGGCGCCCGCGACCCCGGGCACGGCATCGGCGCCGTGTCGATCGACGACGGCCCCGAAACCACCGTGGACTACTACGCCGCATCCCGGAGCGACAACGTCCTGCTGTGGACCAGTCCCCTTTTGTCCAATCAGCCGCACACGCTCAAGCTGCGGGTCACCGGCACGAAGAACTCCAGCGCGACGAGCTTCTACGTCACGCTGGACCGGGTCGACATCGGCTAGTAGCGCAACTGGTTCATCCCGAGATCCAGGAACGGGGACGGTGGTGTACAGGTCCGCACCACCGTCGCCGTACTCCGCCGTTCCACACGCCGCTACCGGTCACAGCGGCGAGCAGGTCACGGCGTCCCACAGCCTGCCGAGGATGAGCCGGCCGAAGCGGGACAGCGCCCCGGTGCGCTGCTCCAGCGTGCCGCCTCTCCCCCGGAAGGTCGTGAGCTGCATCAGGAAGTCGACCGAGGCACATACTAGTAGATCAAGAACATATCGAACGCCTTCTCAAAGCGCCGTCGCTGGCGAACCTGCTGTGACTGGGTCCGGGCCGCACCCACACCGCACCCACGTGACACCCACCGTCCAGACCAGCCGGGCAGCAGAAAGGGCCCGAACCGCGTTTACGCAGCTCGGACCCATCATGATCTTGTGCGCCCGAAGGGACTCGAACCCCTAACCTTCTGTTACCATCCGCAACCAAACCGAACTTGTCATTGATTGTCAGAAATAGGCGTTGAGCTGCACAGACACGACCAAACACTGATCGCTTATTGTCACCGATTGCCAACGGCAGGCGGGGGTTTTCGGGGGGTAAACGGGGGCAGGCCGACAGGATGGCGCGGGGTCCCACCGCGCCCCACTCCCCCGCCATCGGGGACGTCCCGTCACCAGGCACGGCGCGCCGCCTGGTCGGTGCGGCCATCAGCGGCCTGGTTTGCCCTTGGGGTGACACCACCTTGTGGCCCGCGGACGGCCTGTGCTACTCGCTGTCGAACATGACTATATGATCCACTTCGACGTCCCACTTGCCGTCTGCACTCTTCTCGGCGAAGACTTGCGCAATCGCATGCACGCCATAGAGCGAAGACCATTCGTGCACGCACAGCCGTCTCGGTAACCTCAGCCCCGACACCTACGAGAAGATCCACCACGAGTCCCTGATAAACATCGAGGTGTCCGGCCGATAGGGGTCACTTCACTCATGCTCGCACCGCAGCGCAGCCGCTCCCGCGCGGCGACCGCAATTCACCGGCAGTTTACCGAGCCGGCGCACAAACAGCGACAGGGTCTACGGAGTTGTTCAGCTGCGCGTAGCCCCGGCGTGAGCAAGCAGCCATATCACCGGCATGCCCGACGCCGAGGATCACCGGGGATCGCCCATCCCTCGATTCTCGGAGTCCCCATGCGCAAAGTCCTGGCCCTGGTGATGGCCGTCCTCACTATCACCGTGGTCGCCGTATCGCCGGCCCAGCCGGCCGTGGCCGCCGCCGACGGAACACTGACGGTGTCGTCGGTGTCCGTTACGGTCGGCACCGATGTGAGGTTCACCTACTCCACGCCGCGGCCCACCGCGAAGAATTGGGTGGGCCTCTACACGGATCCGGGCAACGGGCCGGTCAACGAGAAGTACGTCGGGCCGTCGACCAAGTGGGTCTACACGCCGTCCGCCAACGGGTCCGGCACCCTGCCCACCGCGGGACTCGCGGCGGGCACCTACGTCCTGTACTTCCTGTACAACGACGGGTACACCTGGCTGGCGCAGCCCGTCTCGGTCCGACTCACCGCCGGCGGCACGCCGCGCTTCCCCACCTCGGCGTTCACGCTGCGCAACGCCAAGGTCGGCGCCGCCTACTCGGCCACGGTCGGCGGCCTCGTCCAGGGCGACACCACCGGGCTTACCTTCACCAAGACCTCCGGCCCGGCCTGGGCGACGGTGTCGGCCACCGGCATGGTCACCGGCACGCCCGCCACGGCCGGCACCACCACGCTCGACATCCGCGCCACCACCGCCTCCGGCAGCACCACCGCCACAGCCACGATCCGCGTCCAGTCCGGCGCGCTCGTCCCGCAGCTGCGGGCCCTGAGCTGGAACCTCTGGCACGGCGGCACGGTGGTCACCAGCGGCCGGGAGAAGCAGCTCAAGTTCTTGCTCGAACGCGACATCGACGTGATCGGTATCCAGGAGAACAAGGGCAGCGCCGCACAGGCACTCGCGGCCGCTCTCGGCTGGTCGTACTTCCAGGACTCGGACATCGCGGTGCTGAGCCGCTATCCGATCACCGGGACCACGCCCACCGTCGCCGGCTCGGCCATCGCCGCGACGATCAACCTGGGCGCCCGGTCGCTGCGGCTGTGGAGCGCGCACCTCGGCTACACCCCGTACGGCCCCTACGACGCCTGCTTCGGCCGGATGACCGTCTCGCAGTTGCAGAGCCGGGAGTCGTCCTCGGGCCGCACCGGCGAGATCAACAGCATCGTCACCGCGATGAAGAACGACCTCGCCGCCGCCTCGACCACGCCGGTCCTGCTGACCGGTGACTTCAACGCTCCGTCCCACCTGGACTGGACGGCCACGAACTCGCGCTGCGGGTACGGCCCCGTCGCCTGGCCCACCTCCACGGTTCCGGCCAACGCCGGCCTGATCGACTCCTACCGCCAGGCCCACCCCGACCCGGCCAAGGATCCGGGCAACACCTGGTCCCCTGTCTACAAGACCTTCACCGGCGGCTACGGCTACGACTCCCACACCGGTGAGCCCGAACCGCAGGACCGCATCGACTTCGTTCACTACCGCGGCCCGTTGAACGTGCTGTCCTCCGACGCCCTCTGGGAAGGCACGCCCGAGCAGTCGAACCCGTCCGCCAACGCCTGGCCCTCCGACCACGCCGCCGTACTCACCGTCTTCCAGGTCAACTGAACACTGCTCATCCGGCGATGGCGTGGCACATTCACGCCGTCGCCGCCTGGCAATGACCGCCTGGCCGTACACCGTTCCGCACTGTTCAGGCCCGCGAGTACATGGCACGGCCCCGACGACGACGCCGACCAGCAGGCGATCAAGGCAGCAAGGGAAACACTGGACAGCTGCGCCACCCGGCTGGACCGCTACCGCGCCGCTCTCGACAGCGGCGCCGAACCCACGGTCGTCAGCCGGTGGATCGCCGACGTTCAAGCCGAAGAGGTCACCGCCGAAGCCACCCTGCGCCGCCTCATCGGACGTCGGACCGTGAGCCCGGACGAGATACGCCGCATCGGTGCGACCCGCCGTCAGGTCATCGAGACCAGGGTGATCATGACCGACTTCCGGGAGAACTTCGGCCCGGTCGGCGCCGCGCACAGTGCGTACTTCGGCGACCACCGGCCGACCAGCACGACCTTCGGTGTCACGGAGCTGGCACTCCCGGGTCAGCTCGTTGAGATCGGCGCGATCGTGCTGCTCGATCTACCGCGATAGCCTCGATCGCGACGGGTTCGACCGATCTGCACGACGGGGACCTTCTGCCTTCTGCCCAAGGGTCCGTCGTCGTGCCGAGTCACCACGAGAGAGGCAGACATGACCGATCCGATCCTGGTGCTGGGAGCGACCGGGGGTCAGGGCGGCGCCGTCGTCCAGGCCCTGCGCGGACGCGGGGTCACGATCCGCGCCCTGGTGCGGCGCCCGGCCGCGCCGCGCGCGCAGGCACTCGCTGAGAACGGGGTGCAGCTCGTCGCGGGCGACCTGTCCGACCGACCCGCGGTGCGCGCGGCAATGGACGGCGTGACCGCCGCCTTCGCCGTCACCACCCCGTTCGAGGCGGGCACGAACGCGGAGGTTGCCCAGGGCCGGGCGATCATCGGCGCCGCCGTCGACGCCCGGCTCCCGCACATGGTGTTCAGCTCGGTCGCCGGAGCCGACGCGGGCACCGGCGTCCCGCACTTCGAGAGCAAAAGCGTGATCGAGACCGAGCTGCGCGCGTCCGGCCTGCAGCACACCGTCCTGGCCCCGACCTACTTCTTCGACAACGCCCTCGGCAGCCGCGACGAGCTGTACTCCGGGGTGTTGCGGCTGCCGATTGCCTCCGAACACCCGCTCCAGCAGCTCGACCGCGCTGACCTCGCCGCCCTCGCCGTGATCGGGCTGACCGAACCCGGGCGCCTGGCCGGACGGCGGATCGAGGTCGCAAGCGACGCGCCGACGCCCACGGAGATGGCCGAGGCCTTCACTCGGGTCCTCGAGCAAGAGGTCCGCCACGTCCGGCACGACCTGGCCACGATCGGTGACCCCGACATGCACGCGATGTGGACGTTCCTCGCGGGGGACGGCTACCAGGCCGACCCGGACGCCTTGCGGGCCGAGTTTCCCGAGATCGGCTGGACACGGTTCGCCGACTGGGCCAGGAAGGCTTTCGGGGACCGGACCGTGAATCGAGACCAACTACCTGGCCCGGAAAGGATCCAGCCCTGACCGTTCGAGCTGGTCAGGGCTAGTGTGTCGCTGGTGCGCCCGAAGGGATTCGAACCCCTAACCTTCTGATCCGTAGTCCGAATCTCCGGGCGCAAACTTCTACAATTAGCACTCTACATCGACTGGATTGCTGGGCAGACATTCCCCCAGTTGGCCGACACCCACCTGGCTGCCGCACCGGAACCTGCGTGGCGGGTTGAGCAGATGGTCGGCGCGGTCACCGAACAGTTCGAGCCTTACCTGTCCTGGACCGTCGGCGCTGTGGTCGAGCTGGTCAACAACGGTCTGCTGGACGCGGAAACTGATGAGCGGCTCTGCCCAGAGCTGCCTGGATACATCCGCTACGGGGTCAACTCCCCCCACGGCCTACGGTTGATGATCGCAGGTATTCGGTCCCGCAGGCTGGCCCACGCGGTCGTCGCCGATCTACCGATCGGCGTGGAAGCGACGCACGAGGATCTCCGATCCTGGCTCGCAGGTATGGGCATCGCGGAGTGGCGTGACCGCTACGACGCTTCCGCGTCGGAGGTTCTCGACCTTCTGGACTTCACCAGGCTGCGCAGCCGGAGCTTGCTCAAGACGCTCCTGGAGACCGGCGCCGTCAGCGTTGATGTGCGCGACGCGGCGTGGGTGTCCCTTGATGGTCGCCGGTTGTCGCTTGAGCCCGTTCGGGGAGAACCGGCACCGGCACCGATCGCGATCTACGCCGGTGACGACATCCTGGCGGTTATCGCTTCGCAGGATGACGCGGACATCCAGGCGATCCTCGACACTGGCCTCGACATCACCCTTGAGTTGAACGACGAGGTCTTCCCATCGTCCCTGCGCATCAGCCTGCCGCTCGGCAAGACGGGCTCCTGATCAGTGCCTTGCTGAGCAGCCACTCTCGCTTCGAAGGCACGCTGCTCGCGCCCTCAGCGAGGAACCCGACGGTACGCAGGTCTTCGGCCGCTTCGGTCAGTGATCGGGCCCCGACATGCCGACGGCCGCTATCCCCCCGAGCCGGGGAGCGGCGGCCGTCGGTGTGGCGCGACGGGTCAGTCGCGTGGGATGGTGTGCCCGTTGGCGGCGAGCCACTGGTCGAAGGTCTGCAGGTCCGGGTTGAGCCGGCGGACCTCGTCGAGGTCGCGGACGCCGGTGAAGTACTTGTCGTGCTCGGTGTAGTACTGGAGCATGTTGCCGGCCTCGTCCGCCCCGGGGAAGCCGAGGGCGCGGTAGGCGTCGTGGGACAGCGGCCGGTAGACGACGGGCTCGCCGACAGCCCGGGACAGGCCTTCGGCGATCTGTTCGCCGGTGAGGTGCTCGCCCGCGATGTGGACGGTGCGGCCGACGTACTCGGTGCCGGCCTTCAGGATGCCGTACGCGGTTCGGCCGATGTCCTCCACCGCGATGCCGGCGAGGCGACTGTCGCCCATCGGCAGCGACAGCGTCAACACGCCGTCGACGCCGCGGGTGGCGCCCCAACCGCTGGCCAGGTTCTCCCAGTAGAAGGTCGTCCGCAGGAACGTGGTCGGCACCCTGGCGTTGGTGAAGAACGCGTCCGCCTCGGCCTTCGCGTCGAAGTGCGGCACGGTGTATCGGCCCTGAAGGGTGGGCAACCGGGGGTCGTCGACCGGAATGTGGTCCCGGGTGTCCTCAAGGGTCGACCAGATGACGTGCCGCAGACCGGCCCGCTTGGCGGCCTCGGCAAGGTTCGCGGCCTCCTGCGACTCCTTCTCGGCGGACATGTGCGCCCAGAAGTTGGTAACGAGGAACGCGCCGTACGCGCCGGTGAACGCCTTCACCAGGCTCTCTGTGTCGTAGTTGTCGGCTTGGACCACCTCGGCACCGAGTTTGACCAACTCCTGCGCCTTTTCCGATGTGGCATCCCGGGTTACCGCGCGGACGGTGAATTCGCTGTCCCGGTCGGCGAGGATTGCCCGCGCCAGACCGCCACCCTGGGCCCCGGTCGCGCCGACGATTGCGATGATTTTCTTCTCGCTCATGTCCCACTCCTTGGCGCTTGGCCGGTAGTTCCGGCCTCCTGCGACCGACTCAACCGGGGCCGCACATCGATCATTCCCGGTCTATTGCCCATCCCATGTGGCGCGCGGCACGCCGGGCTCGGAAGAGCCGAGCGGGCGCTGGGGCGACTCTGGGCGCGTTGACGCCCGGGTCGCGCCGGGCTCAGCCGACGACCGGCGGCGTTGGAGTCGGGCCCGGATACAACACCGGTATCCAGGCCCGACTCCGCCTGGCCGGATCGCCGCCTAGACCTCGCCGCGACACCGCCACGTTCCTGGAAACCGCACTAGCCGTACGTCGGCGTCGATGACGGCCACCGGCTTGGCGTGCACCCGAGGTCCGGGGGCGTCGGGTCGCGAGCCTGGTCACGCCACTCACACGGTTACTGTTGAACCCACCGCACGCGTACGTGTTCGCCATCGCGGTGCGCCAGGCGCACCGCCGACGGGGAGTAGGTCAGCTTCTCCTTCGCCAGGTCGCGGTCCAGGCGCAGCCCTCCGCCGGTCCATCCTTGTCCTCGCACCGGCGGAGGCTGACTCGGTGGACACAGGCCGGGTCATTTCTTGCGGAGTTGCGGTCTGTCACGGTTGGACTCCGGCTACCGCGACCTACGCCCCTACGGCGCACCGCCGTCGGAGATCCTTCGCCGAATTCCGGCTCCTGCCTAACACCGCGCCGACCGCCGCCCTGATCGAACCCAGGGCCGCCACGGGCAAACGCCAGCTTCGACGGTGTCGTTCAGCGGGTCTTCCTCGTCGCCCGCTTGCGCGGTGGCGTCAACAGGTCGGCGACCGCGGTGATCGCGGACGGCACCAGGCGGTAGTACGCCCAGACGCCGCGCTTCTCGCGTTCAAGCAGCCCGGCTTCGGTGAGGATCCGAAGGTGATGACTCACGGTCGGCTGGGAAAGACCGAGCGGCGCGGTGAGGTCACTCACGGACGCCTCGCCCTCCGGAGACGACTGGATGAGACTGAGCAGTCGCAGCCTAGCCGGGTCGGCGAAAGCCTTCAGCACTCCCGCGAGCCGCTCAGCATCGGCGCGCTTAATCGGCTCGCCAGCAAGGGGCGAGATAGCAAGCGTTGCAGTTTCCACAGTTCCCACGCCCTGCATCGTTGCAGCAACACCACCGGCAGGCCGGCGGAACGAGGGGCGGATCACGCTGAATTCTGGGCGCAGCGGCATCGGCCGCGCCGCGGACTGCCCGGCTGCTAACTCACTCGAGGTTCAACCACGTTCGCATCGATTTGAATGGCGAGGATGGCGAGGTCGTCTCGCAGCGGTTGGGTGCCGTAGTTCAGGAGGCCGTCCTGCAGGTGTTCGACCTCGTCCCCAAGCATGCTCACCTGGGTCGGATCGGGTTCCTTCGCAGTTGTGACAAGCGCGGTGTGAGAATCTTCTGCTCGCGCTCGTCGAGGGTGGCCAGTGCTGCCCGCTCCCAACGCCGCCACATCTGCGCGCTGCCCGCCGGCACTCTCACTCGCCGGCCGGTCGGCGTCTGATCGATACGCTGACCGCGGCGTCCATCCCGTCGGGGCCGCAGTCGAGCACCAGCCCGTCAGTGAGCGCGTCCGCGAGCCACAGCCCCCGCCGACCAACCGCGCTCGGCTCGGGCCGCTCTGGGACAGCGCCAGTCACACCAGGCCCGCGGTCGCTGACACAGCAGGTCAACGTCACATGGTCATGAGTGAGCCGTAGTTCGCCCCCGCCACCGCCATGGCGCACCCCGTTGGTCATCAGCTCATGCACCGCCACCACGAAGTCATCCCGGTCATCGCCAGGCAGGCCCACCTCGGCTGCCGCGGCGGCGACAGCGCGACGAAGCCGGGGAATATCGTCGACGGTGAACGACTCCGTCAATAGCGTCACTGGCGGCATCTCGGCCCACGTGCCCCGCGCAGCTCTGCCGGCCATACCAGGGCGATACCCACCCAGGGCCACGCTATCCCGACGCTACGTCCTCTAGACCGTCACGCATCCGCGCCCGCCGGCCACCGGCCTCCTCTGACAAACGGCCGGCAGCGGTCTCGGCGCGGTCCCCAACGCCGGGCTGCGAAGTCGCGAGCAGGTCGAGCACGCCAGTGATCTGCAAGACTCGGCGGACCTGACCGCCCGGGTTCGTGACGGTCAGGGTATGCCCGCCCGCAACGGCGCCGTGATAGGCGCCGATCAGGGCACTGATACCGGAGGAATCCATGAACCTCACGCCCGCGAGGTCGACCTCCACGGTGACGCCATAGCTGTTCGCCTGCCCCAGCACCCGCCGCAGGTCGGCCAACCCCGACAGGTCGACCTCCCCGGCGAGGGCAACCACGACACGTTCGGCGTACGGGCGGATGTCAGCCGTCCAGATCTCTCTTGGCTCGTCGCTCATGGCCGCCCGTTCGTCGCCTCGTCGGTTCTGCGCAGGACCGCGCTCACGCACACGGTGGTACCGAGTGCGCTGGTGTCGATAACCAGTGTCCCTCTTCGTTGCTGGGCCAGCCACAGCCCACGGTGGCCCTCTTCACAGGGCCAGGGTCTCCTCAACGGTCGACCGTCGATCATGCGAACAGTCGTCGCACCCTCACAGAACGGTGCGCAGCCACTCGCCGGCCAGGTCTTCACCGCGCCGTCGCTGTTGTAGTCGACCTCGGCCTTCGCGGCCATGACGTCGACGGTGGAGGTGCGGTCACCAGCGCCGTTGTGATGAACGTCGAGTTACCGCACGGAGGCGAAGGTTTTCCCCCATAAGCACACGGGTATCGATCCGGCGCGGCGGTAGCGGACGACAAGCCGCAACGAGCTCGATCCTTCACATCGCACTTCGGGAGCTGACACCACGCCCGCCCAGAGCCGCGGCACCGACCACGCCGGACACGACGTTCGTCGCGTGCACCGGCACGGCGACGAGACCAAGCCGTCCTGGAAGACCACCGAGTTGGCGGTCTACCTGCTGGCGGTCATCGGGGTTCTGATCGCCTCGAACGCCGTCGGTGACGGCGCCGCCGACAACGGCGGCGACTACTTCGCCGCCGACAAGGCCTGGTACATCACCCTGCTCACCATCGGCTACCTGGTCAGCCGCGGCCTGGCCAAGTCCGGCAGCCGCAGCGCCGACCACGACCCGCGCAGCGACGACTGACGAACCTCCGGAAGCCCGGCGTCCCGTTCTCCGACGGGAACCGCGGGGCTTCCGCACGTCACCGGAAAGTCGAGGTCATCCTCCACCGTCAACAGCCGCGCACAAGGACCTCGAAGGGGCAGCCCCAGACTCGCCATGCCGACGATTGAGGCACGGTGAACGAACTCCAACCGCTGTCCCCTCCGACGGCCCGTCGGGAAACTACCGCCGCCTTCGTCGCTGTGTGACCAGAGCTGGACGGGTGCGGCGCGCTGCGCTGGGTCAAGTCCCAGCCTGCTCACCGGCCGTTGTCAGGGCCTCGGTGCGGACGACTTAGCCGGGCTCATCCCCGAGGACGCTCATAACGCCGGTCATGTCGAGGACCCGACGGACATGGCCACTCGCGTGCGTCACGATCAGGCGATGCCCGGCCTCGACGGCGTTCTGATGGGCAAGCAGGAGAGCGCTGAGGATGGTGGAGTCGATGAACCGCACCTGATCGAGGTTCACCTCCACCAACCGCGCCCCGTGGACCGCGTCCCGTAGAACCTCCGCGAGCTGGTCACGACCAGCGAGATCGAGCTCCCCGGACAGCAGCACCACACTCCGGTCGGCGCGAAGGGCAAGTAGATCCGCGAGCCTCGGTACATGCCGACAGTCCCGGGCCGTACTACGGGGGCCCGGGGGCGGTCGCAGGACCTGTCCCTGTAGGGCGGGGCGCGAAGCGTCCTCGCGCGTACGCGGCGATCATGGCGAGCATCACCAGGCCGGCGATCACGGCAGCCGCGTCTGCTGCGGGCGGGCCCACCAGTGAGCCCACAACCAGCCCGGCCAGCCCGATGCCGGCCACAGCCCCGCCAAGGAAGAGAAACATCCGCTCCCGGAACGCCCACGCGAACGGCACGAAGTGCAGCCCGACCACGGCTGCGATCAGGGCTGGTCGCAGCGTGGACTGGTCGGCCGCGACGAGGGCTCGTGAGCCGACGGAGATCAGGCCGATTTCACCCACCACAGCGACGACGTACACCGTGAGGGCAAGAGGGCGGGGTCGCACGAGAGGCCCGAGAGGTACCGGTCGCACGTAGTGCGCGTACAGGGCGACGAGCAGCAACGTGACCCCGATGGCCCACGCGACCGCCGAGACCCACCTTCCCGGCGCAGCCGAATAGCTCGCGATGAAGACCATGCCCCCAGCCAGGCCGATCAGGCTGCCCCAGCGTCGCGGGTCGACCAGGAGCGGTGGTTCGCCGACGGCAGGGCCGTAGCGCTTCTTGGCGGTAGCGGTCGCGTCTTCAGCACCCGTCGTCGTTCGCGTCGGGCTCGTCATGCGGGCATCTCCAGCTGCGTGTGCCTCGCCTGGCTCTTTCGTCGCCCGCAGGTGATGGGTGCGCACTCGGACGCCTGTAGGTGACGGCCGGGTGTCGCTGCCGTGAGCGCGGTCTCTTCGGGACGGTCGTGCGACATCGGAAGGTTCTCCTCGCGACATGGTCGGTCAGACGGTTCGCGCCGGGGTGGAATCAGGTGGATCTACCGGGTCAACCGTAGTGGCGCAGCGAGAGCTGGGTCAGCTCCAGAACTTCCTCGATGCGGCAGCCGGTCAGCCGCAAGGTCTCGATCAGCGCCCCCAGAAGCAGTCGGCCCCGGTGGCGCCGACGTCGAAGCGGGTGCCGTTTGGGCGCAGCAGCCAGGTGCAGCATCGCGCCAGCCGCACGGCCCTGGCCGGCGGGTCGAACCGCCGGTAGGTCACGCCGTCGAGGTTGAAACTCTCGTCATGGTCGGCGGCTTCGGCCGCAGCCAGCAGCCGCACCGACCAGTCTCGGCGGGCCGTGGTAGCGGCCAACAACTTCGGCAACAACGGGGCGCACGCGCGTACGTTGCTGAGTTCGGGCCTTCTGATGCCGCTTGGCCTTCCTGAGCGCGCGGGCGTCGGCGTCGCGCACCGGCGAAGGCACCGCCCGGATACCCCATCGGGCGGGCTCGTCGAGCGCCCACTGCTGCAGGTCGCGGCCACGAACTCCGGCTGAAAACGTCTATCCTTTCATTTCAGAGGACGCTTTCTATCTCCCGGGCCCCACCAACCGCGCCTTCATCGGTGGATCGATCGAGGCTCAGATGGCGGCGACGATGTCTACTTCGACGAGGAACTCGGGCGCATAGAGAGCGGCGACGCCAACGATAGTTTGCGCCGGTGGTGGCGTCGTGCTCCCCTGCCGGAGGGCGGCGATGATCGGCGCCACAACTTCCTGTCGATAGTTGGCGATATAAATGGTTTCCTTCACCACGCGCGAACGGTTGGTGCCCGCAGCGGCAAGCGCTGTGTCGATGTTTTTGACAATCTGCTCGGCCTGCTGTCCGTAATCGCCCGCACCGACCAGATCTCCAGAGCTGGTCATGGCAACCTGCCCGGACAGGTACACCAGACCGACCTCCGGGAGAACGACGGCGTGGCTGAGAAGGCCCGGGAGGGGATGAAGACCCTCAGGATCGAGATGACGCAATGACATGAAAGATTACCTCCGCTATCGGTAGTGAACGGCCGGGACCGAATTTACGGGCGCACGACAATAACCCGGCTGGTCACATGATTCGGCTATGCCAAATTGTGGAAATTGCCATAACGTTACGAGACGCCCCTTAGCGCACGTGCAGCCCGAAACCTGTGCGGCCCTCGGGCTCCAGTCCCTTCTTCAGGGTCAGCGACGGCATCTCGTAGTCACCGAGGTTCTGCGGGCGGAATGCGATCGGCTCAGTCGACTCCAGGGTCAGCAGCCGCTGCTCCCAAGCCTTGGCGATCACCGAGTAGTCCTCGTCGGTAATCCGACCCGCGCCGTGCACCACAAACGGCGGCAGGACCTCCATGCCCGGGAAGTACAGGATGCCGTGGTTGATCGGGAACAGCACGTCGTCGATCGGGCCGTTGATCCCGCGCTCGGCGTAGTGCGACTCCGGGCCGCCAACGGTCACCGACAGCAGCGCCCGCCTGCCCGCGAGGGTTCCCTCGCCGAAGCGATCACCGTATTTGACGTCGCTGAACTCACCGATGCCGTGTGCGAAGTGAGCCGTGAAGACCCGGTCGACCCAGCCCTTGAGGATCGCCGGCATCGTGTACCACCACAACGGGAATTGGAAGATGACCACATCCGCCCAGAGAAGCTTCTCCTGCTCGGCCACGATGTCCGGAGTGAGGGTCCCGGTGTCGAAGGCCCGCCCCGAGTCCGCGCCGACGTTCAGCGGGCTCGAAGCAGACGGGCCGAAGTCCGCGGCGTCCGCAACCGCCTTCCAGTTCATCGCGTACAGGTCACTGACCCGCACCTGGTGCCCCGCCTTCTCCAGCGTGGCCACCGCCAGGTCCTTCAGCGAGCCGTTGAGCGATCTCGGCTCCGGGTGGGCGTAGACGATCAGCGTCTTCATGCCAACTCCTTCGAATCGGGTACCTCCCCGGCCAGCAGGTCCGACCGGGACTCTCGATAAGGCAAGCAACCAGGGACTACGGATCCTTCCCTCCAAGGCATGCATGCTTTGAAGGTTTGCTATAACCTGTTTTTATGGCTTCGTTGCGGGCGCTGGAGTGTCTGGTGGCAGTCGCCGACACTGGTTCGATCACGCGAGCTGCGCAGGTACTGCATTCGTCGCAGCCCGCGGTGTCACATCAACTGGCCGTGCTGGAACGCGAGACCCGGACGACTCTGCTGCGCCGGGAGCCTCGCGGGGTCAGGCTGACGGCTGCGGGCCGCGCCGCTGTCGCTCATGCTCGCCGGGCCATCGAGGCCGCGGCCTCGGCCGTGGGATCGGCGCGAGCCGTCGGTGAAGCGGCGGGTGGTGTGCTGCGGTTGGCTTGTGCCCAGAGTCTGACCGTGCCGCTGCTCGCCCCGGTCATCCGGGACTGGCACCGCCGTCATCCGCAGGTGACTATCAGTCTGCGGGAATCGGCAATCGCTGATGAGCTCTTCGGGCTGATCGATGCGGACGAGGTCGACGTCCTGCTGATGCCGGGCCCGGTGGACGAGCGCTTCAGCTCCGTCCTCGTCGCCGAGGAGGAGATCGTGCTGAGCGCTCCGAGCGATCATCGGCTGGCCGGGCAACCTTCGGTGAAACTGCCGGACCTCGATGGGGAGAGGCTGGTTCATTTCGGGCCGGACAACAGCTTGAGCAACTGGCTCGACTGGGCACTCAGCAAGGCCGGAGTCCGCGCGGAGGCGGTGATGAGGACTTCAGTCACCACCGCCGCGCCCCAGCTCGCAGCTGCCGGGCTGGGTGTCGCCGTGACTCCGGTCAGTGCGGTCAACGCCGGGTTCCCCGGGGCTGTTCGATCATTCTCGCCGCGATGGATCCGCTCTCTGGTCGCGATAACGCCGAGCGATCCGGACCCGCTCGCCAGCCGCTTCATCACCAACCTGCGTGCGCGTGGGTTGCGGGTGCCCCGTGACGTGCAGAACCAGCTCACTGATGACTCCTGAGCGCGAGACACCGCCCGCCACCCAAAATTTCGCCACATGAGCTGGTCCTGTATTCAGTTCTCCCCGTGCCGCTCTGCCCGACGTAACCGGCGGTCGACTATCAAGCCCAGCGTCCGCCGCCGTCCACATGGAGGGTCTCGCCCGTGATGAACGGATTGGTCAGCAAGGCACGAGCGGCCGCCGAGATGTCCGACGGCGCCCCAACGCGGCGGGCGGGGTTGGTGGCGGCAACCTTGTCGAAAAACGCCTGCTTCCCGGGTCCGACTGCGTCCCAGGCGCTGGTAGCGATGACGCCGGGTGAGATGGCGTTCACCCGGATGGGGGCCAGCTCGACCGCGAGGGCGGACACCATCGTGGTGACGCCACCATTGGTGGCCGCCATGGCCACGCCGCCGGGTGACGGTCGCCACGCGGCCAAGCCCGAGAAGAAGAGCAGCGAACCACCCACGGCGATCAGCGGCGTGAAATGCTTTGCCAACAGGAGGGGGCCGACGACCTTGGCATCGAAGGCCGCGAGCACGGCTCGTCGTTCGAGCGTGGCAACCGGCCCGTTGGCCCGTTGAGCCGCGACGCTGATCAGATGGTTGAGCTCGCCACCGGCGGCGACTGTTGCCGCCGCCGCCCGCAGCGACTCCTCATCGGCGAGATCTACAGCGAGCGTCTCGATGGTGTCCCCGGTGACCTGAGCCGCCGCGGCAACCTTCGTGGCATCCCGGCCGGCCAACATGACGTGAGCGCCTTCGTGCAGCAGATCGCTGGCCAAAGCCGTGGCAATGTCAGAGCCGCCGCCGACGATCATGACACGCTTACCTTGCAGTGAGTATGTCAAGGTTCCTCCTCGGTTCATTCGAATTCGGGCGCTCACAGCTGGTCGCATGGGGCCAGCAACGCTTGGTGGTCGGTTAGCGTCCAAGGCGCTCCGCCTCGACCTCGGCGGCGTGTGCGAGCCGCTCAACCCATTCCCGGTGATAGCGGTAGAGCACCCAGGTTCTTGCGGCCGAGTTCCTCCAGAAAGAAGTCGCCCTGTTGCGTCTCCTCAGTGAGGACTACAACCGGAAACGAGCCGAAGGCAAACTCCACGACGCCGCCCTCATCTGCCTCGCCCACCGCCGATGCGACCTCCTGTTCGCCATGCTCCCCGACAAGATCCCCTACCAACCTCGCCCCACCAGCCCCGTCCCCGCTTGACGAAACCCATAGGGACACCCCACCGCCGGCCCGGTCCCGGCCGATGCGACGAACCGGTGCTAATCACGTGAAACACGCATAAGCTGGGGTTCTCTGAGGAGCGAACCAGTTGCCCCGCTGGGCAACCACACCAGGCGGGAGAAGCTGCCATGACCAGCGTCAAGCTGTCCGTCATCTACTACTCGGCCACCGGTACCGTCCACGCGATGGCCGAGCGTCTGGCCGAAGCCGGGCAGAGGGCCGGAGCTGAGGTCCGTCTTCGGCAGTGCCCCGAGCTCGCCCCCGCCGAGGCCATCGCCTCCAACGCGGCATGGAGCCAACACTTCGACCGGACCAAGGACGAGCCGAAGGCCACCGCGGATGACATCGTCTGGGCTGACGCCGTGCTATTCGGCACCCCGGTCCGCTACGGCAACGTCTCCAGCCAGCTCAAACAGTTCCTGGACACGCTTGGTCCGCAGTGGGCGCAGGGGCTGCTGGCCGACAAGGTGTACGCCGGCTTCACCGCCGCGCAGACGAACCACGGCGGCCAGGAGGCGACGTTGCTGGCCCTCTACAACACCATCTACCACTTCGGCGGCATCATCGTGCCGCCCGGTTACACCGACCCGTTGAAGTTCGCCGACGGAAACCCCTATGGGGTCTCCCACGGCACGGGCGGCAACAACACCGACCCGCTGACCGAGGTGCAGTTCGCCGCCCTGAATCATATGGCGCAGCGGGTGGTCCGCTATGCCGGCAGACGCTGACGTCTGACGATCGCAACGACCTGGGAGGCGGCGAGGTGGGCGCTCGATCGACACGTACGTAGCGGGTCGGACACTGCGCCGGTGACCGTTCCCGCCCTGCCTCAACCGCTTCGACACCGTGCCCTGAGGAGATCTCGTCGTCATCGCATCGCTGTCCGGGCCGCTCCATGCCGCCTATGAGCCAGACCTCGAGCAGGCGTGGTCGTGCTCGAGCGGATGGGTCGGTGTCAGGCTGCCGCGTCGGCCAACTGCGGCGCGGCGGCCCGGTCCCCCCGCTCGCGCCGGGCCAGTCGGCCGGCGCCGAGCAGCACGACGAGCCCGGCCAGGGTGAGGGCCGCGCCCGCCCAGATCGGCGCGGTGTAGCCCAGTCCGGCGCTGATGGTCACCCCGCCGATCCACGCTCCCAGGGCGTTGCCCAGGTTGAACGCGGCGATGTTGGCGCCGGAGGCGAGGGTCGGCGCCCGGTTAGCGTATTTCATGATCCGCATCTGCAGCGGTGGCACGGTGGCGAAGCCGAAGGCGCCCATCAGCAGCAGCGACAGCACGGTGAGCACCGGGCTGGCCGCGGTCAGCGCGAAGCCGACCAGCACCAGGGTGAGCACCGCCAGCACGGCGACCAGGGTGCGGTGCAGGTCGCGGTCCGCGGCGCGCCCGCCGAGCAGGTTACCGGCGAACAGACCGACGCCGAAGAGCACCAGCAGCCACGGGACGGTGCCGGTGGCGAAGCCGCTGACCTCGGTGAGGAGGTACGCGATGTAGGTGAACGCGCCGAACATGCCGCCGAAGCCGAGGACGGTGACCAGTAGCGACAGCCACACCTGCGGGTGGGCGAACGCCCCCAGTTCGCCCCGGAGCCCACCGGCCGGCACGTCGCCGTCGGCCGCCGCGCGGGCGGGCACCAGGAGGGCCAGCGCGGCCAAGGCCAGCACGCCGATGCCGGTGATGGCCCAGAAGGTGGAGCGCCAGCCGAGGTGCTGGCCGAGGAAGGTGCCGAACGGGACGCCGAGGACGTTCGCGACGGTCAGGCCGGCGAACATCCTCGCGATCGCACCGGCCCGCCGGGCCGGCGCGACCAGCCCGGCGGCGACCACGGCGCCGATGCCGAAGAAGGCGCCGTGGCAGAGTGCGGCGAGGACCCGCCCGGCCAGCATCACGGCGTAGGTGTCCGCCAGCGCGGAGAGCAGGTTGCCGGCGATGAAGAGCACCATCAGCCCGAGCAGCACCTGCTTGCGGGGCAGCCGGGTGACCGCCGCGGTGAGGGCTACCCCGCCGACGGCGACGCTGAGCGCGTACCCGCTGATCAACCAGCCGGCCACCGACTCGGTGACCCGGAAGTCGTCGGCGACCTGGGGGAGCAGCCCCATGATCACGAATTCGGTGAGGCCGACGCCGAAGGCGCCGACCGCCAAGGCGAGCAGACCGCCGGGGAGTGCGCGGTTCCGAGGGGACATGAGGTTCCTATCTCTGTGTTAGCTGCGACGCGCCATGCGACCCCGGCACTCAATGGCTTCACAACGCCGGCGTTCGACCGCGCCAGGGCCTTCTACCTGTCGTGCGAATAGGACGAGGAGGCGCGGGTCCGGGACTACTACAAGACCGGCGATGGCAGGGTGCTGTTCCGGAAGGCGGATGCCAGGCAGCATTCGGGCGTACGGTCGCGCGTCGGCGGCCATGGCGGCGTGGCGGCCTTCGGGCTGAAAGGGAGCTGAGCGACGAGGATGGCCGCCTTGCCCTCGGGATCATCGACCACCGCCGGTCGGCACACAAATTGCACGCTCAAGGGTGAATAAGCATGATCAATCATCTCCCCGGCGATAGTCCTCGACGGCGGCGAGCCGGCGTGGTTGGGTGCACCCGTGGTCAGTCCCGGGTGCACCCAACGCCACCAGGCTCAGCGCTTGCGCCTGCGCGCTAGATCACGTCCAGGACGTGCGAGAGCTGCCGGCGGGGCTTCTGCCGCCAGTTGCCCTCGGCGGCGTAACCAATCGCGAGGAGCATCACCGGGAACTCGTCCGCGGCCAGCTCGAACTCCTCGGTGACGGCCTGTGCGTCGAAGCCGCTAATCGGCGAGGAGCCCAAGCCCATCGCATCGGCGGCGAACATCATGGTGCTGGCGACGAAGGTCCCCGACCGGACCCCCTCATCGCGCGCACGCCAAGCCTGCTCGAAGTACAGGCTCTTCGCCCCGCCCTCCCAGGCCCCGACGAGGGCCTCAGGCATGATCTCGGCCTCAACCGCCGGTCGCAACCGGTCGGCCACCGTCTCGTGGTCGGCCATCTGGCCGACCACGACGAAGGTCACCGCCGCTTCGGTGATCTTGGGCTGGTCCCAGCCGATCTTACGCAACCGCGCCTTAGCCTGAGGCGTCCGGACCGCGATGAGACGGTAGTTCTGCAGGTTGAAGGACGTCGGCGCCTTCCCCGCCAAGCGGACCAGCTCATTGATCGCTTCGTCGCTGACATCTCGAGTCGGATCGAAGAGATTGACCGTCCGGCGCTCTTCGATTGACTTGATGATCGGGTGCATTACAGTATTTCCTTTCGGATGGTGACATGCCGGCTTTCCCACCGGCGATAGTCGGCGGGCCCGGTTAGAGACTCGCTAACAGGTGCAGACCAGGCGAACCCGTCAGACGATGCTGTCGATTTCCTAATCACAATGCTTACGATCCGAATCGGTCAGCGGCGAGCGGTCAGAGAGTCTCGGACGGCGTCCAGACCAGCGGCCTGCGTGACGATCGGCTGGTAGCCGAGCTCGGCGACCGCTTTGTCGGTGCGTAGGGTGCAGTCCTGCCCCAAGAACCAGCGGCCCGGGACCGGAACGCGCGCCTCGGCGGTCGCGTAGTCCACATCGGGAATCGGGGTGTCGAGGCCATAGATCCGGAACAGTGTCTCGAGGAAATCGCGCAACGCCACCCGCTGCTGATCGGTGACGAAGTACGCCTCGCCCGTCCGGCCGTGCAACCAACCGCGGACAAGACCCTCAACCGCGTTGTCGACGTACGTGACGTCCGTAATCCACCGGCCGCCCTCGATCCAGGCGAACTCGCCCGCCTTGACCGATGCGACGAGGCTGTCGATCAGGATGCTTTCCGGGCCCCAGACGAACCGGGGCCGGATCGACACGGTGGTGAAGTCGTCGCTGCTGGCCTTCAGCATGAGAGTCTCGGCCTGCGCCTTCGTCGCGGAGTAAGCGGCCTCGGAGTCCGGGCGCAACGGCGCCGTCTCGTCCACGTCGACGAGCGGTTCGCCGGCGAGGAGGGCGGCCTCGCTGCCGCAGTGCACGAATCGGGGGACACCCGCGGCGCGGGCCGCGTCGACGACCGCGCGCGTCCCCGCCACCGTGACGAGGTCATGACGTGCGCGGTCGGCCGTGATGTCCGTCTCCGCAGCGAGATGGAACAGCACGTCACTGCCCTGTACCTCGTCGCGCCACATGCCCGGATCGGTCAGGTCGCCGGGCACCGGCTGCGCGCCGAGCGCCGACACGGCGTCGGCGGATGCCGTGCTGCGCACCAGCGCCCGCACGGTGTGCCCGTCGTCGAGCAAGCGGCGGATGAGCCGCCGGCCGATGAAGCCTGAACCACCTGTCACAAATGCCTCCGCCATCGGTCTCTCCTGTCTTCCGTGGCTCCTTCGACGGGCCCGTCTGGGGGCTCGTGGAAGTTCAGCAACCAGCGGCTTCGTATCGTTCCCTCCAAGACGCGCATGCTTTGGATAGAATGCATAACATTCTTTTATGGCTTCGTTGCGGGCACTGGAATGCCTTGTGGCAGTCGCCGGCACCGGTTCGATCACGCAGGCCGCGCAGCTGCTGCATTCCTCGCAGCCCGCCGTGTCCCATCAACTGGCCACGCTGGAACGCGAGACCGTGACGGCTCTGCTGCGCCGGGAACCGGGCGGGGTCAACTGACAGCCGCGGGCCGCGCCGCCGTCGCTGATGCACGCCGGTCCATCGAGGCGGCCGCCTCGGCGATGCAGTCGGCACGGGCCGTCGGCGAGGCCGCCGGGGGGGCACGCTGCGGCTGGCCTGCGCGCAGAGGCTTACCGTGCCGCTGCCCGCTCCGGTCGTCCGGGACTGGCACCGCCGGCATCCGCAGGTGACCATCAGCCTGCGGGAATCGGTGGTCGCGGACGAAATCTTCGGCTTGATGGAAGCGGACGAGGTGGACGTCCTGCTGCTGCCCGGCCCGGTGGTCGAGCGGCACAACGCCACCCTGATCGCGGAGGAAGAGATCGTGCCGTTCGCGCCGAGAGATCATCGGCTGGCCCGGGCGTACAGACGGAGTGGCCGGCGAAAGGGGCTGCCCTTGAACTGGCGGTGTCTGAGCCACCCAACGGCGGCAAGATCGTGCACCGGCAGCCTCTTGCAGCTGTCGCCCGGCCTCGTTAACGACACCGATCCCAGACATCGCCGCATACCAATGGGACCGGTGGTCGGAATCATCGGCGCCGCCCCGACCAAACCGAACTCGGCCGGGCCCACCCGGACGCACCTCCACACAGGGACGCTCGTCGGACGAGCAGCCCCAGAGCAGCCAAACGTCCACAAGGGCGGAAGAGCAGAAAGCCCGACCCGCGTTTCCGCAGGTCAGACTCTCTTGATCTTGTGCGCCCGAAGGGAATCGAACCCCTAATCTTCTGATCCGTAGTCAGATGTTGCCGGGTCGCACCGCTCGAAGTCGCCCCTGCCTTCGGTCCGCAGCTTGATCAGTCAGATCGGAGGCGGCCGAGGGCCCGACTCCCGCCTAGTTTCGACGCCCGATCTACCCAATGAGCGGCCGGTGCCTCATGGCACCGGCCGCTTCTTCTTGCCCGCTCAGCAACCAGTACACAGCCGATTCTCGGAGGCCAGTCGCCGACCGGGTGACGACGGATCGCGGGCGAAGCGGCCACGTCCGTAGCCCCATCGGGCACGGCCGGCACGGCCGTGGTGCGCGACAGCGGGGTCCGGAGTCGAGCGTGAAGCGCTTCACTTCGGACCCCGCTGTCGGCTGACCGGCGTTGCCCGACTGCTGGGCACCCGGGCGGGGAATGCCTACGAACTGCCGACGACGTGGCCCCGGCCGGGCGCGCTCTGGCGGTTGGTCAGCCGCCGGACGCCGTAGCCGATCAGGACGACAGCGGCCGTGATGAGCGCGGCCACCCAGGTGTCGAGGAAGATGCCGAGGACGATGAACATCAGCGCGATCCCGGCGCCGGTGAGCAGCGACATGATCAGCGCGCGCTGCTTCTGGTCCTGTGCCATGGGCGGAACCCCTTCTGGTACGAGCGTTCGGGACTGGGAGCCGGTCGACAGCGGTGTCGGAGATTCACCGGCGTTGCTTCGGCCTCATGTTTTCCGGCGTGTGAATTCGCGAAACCCCCATCGGGAGCAAGTTTCACGCGGTTCCTCGGAGCGCCACGACAGGCGGTGACGCGCGGCACGGCTGCCGCCACCGATCACGTGCCGTCCTGTGCGCGGGTAGCCACAACGCGGGCGCGCAAGACCGGGGGAAACACCCTGTGTCGCCCCCCGTACCGGCGGCTTGGGCTGTGGCCGTGACCATCTTGTGCGCATACCCAGTGACGTCCCCGACCTCCGGAGTGGCGCGATGACGCCGGCCGTTCGCAACCGGCGGATCAAGCCGTCGGTCGTCTCGATCCGCCCGCGCCCCTTCCGGTGATCCGCGCACGGATCCGAGCGAGGTGGGCCGGGCGGTCGGCATCGGCGCGGACCTGCCGGACGCCTTCGAGCAGCGCCGCGACCAGCGGATCCACGAGGCGTGGCAGGGCAACCGGAACCCGTTCGTGGACCATCCGGAGGGGACCGCGCGATCTCGGGCCGGCCTGCCCGGCGCTGCTTTCCGCCGCACCCACGGGCGCGAGGGCGCAGCGTGACGTCGACCAGGCGGGCCACGGCATGGACGAGTGCCGTTGGCACGGCGGTCAGCGTCCCGGGATGCCCCAGTCCGGCAGCCGGTCGGGGCCGACGAGCGGGTCACCGTCGACGCGTTGGCTCTCGGTGATGGCGAAGGCGTTGTCGAGCAGGAACACGCCGGCGTCGCCCAGGGTGGTGAGCCATCTGTTCGGCACGAGTTCGGCGCAGCGTCGGGCCACGGCGTCGAAGTAGGCGCCCAGGGTTGCCCAGCCGTTCGTGGGGTCGATGCCGGCGGCGGCCCGGGCGGGATCGACGGTGCGGTTGGTCTCGACCCTGGCATCGATGAGGTCGCTGAGGTACTCGCGGGTCAGGCGGGCGTCGTCGCGGTCGCCGAGACGGAAGTGCCCCGCCACGAGTGTGTCGAAGCGGTAGGCGAGGGTCATGTCCAGGGCGTGCACGAAGCCGGGCACGTCCTGGGCGATCGCCAGGTTCTTCAACGGTGCCGAGCCGGGAAACACCAGGTCGACATGCATCAGGGTGCGTTGGCGGGGCGCGCAGATGAACAGCTCGCCGGCCTGGTGGTTGTTGCCGTGGTAGTCCAGGTGCAGGGTCTGCCCACCGACCCGTACCGTGTGCCGGGCGCGGTTGCCCGAGAAGGTACGGGTCGGTAGCGGCCGGCGGGGGTCACCGGCGAGGGAGTTGCAATGGAACGTATGGCAAAGGTGCTGGCTGTGGCAGCGCTGACCGTGGTTAGCATCGCCGGTGCCACCTCCCCCGCGATGGCCAGCGGAGGCAGCCTGGTCGACATCAAGATCGGTGACGTCGTGCTGCACGACACCGTCGACGTCGGCGTCGCCGCCGCTCTCTGCGGCATCACCACCAAGGTGCTGAGCAACGACCTCAGCGACGACAATGAGGCGGCCTGCCCGCTGCTGTCGCCGGCCAAGGTCTACAAGAAGTAACACCCCCCACCCCCGGGGGCACCACGAACAACATCACGAGGATCCGGTGAGCCGGCCCTGACCAACCTGGTCAGGGCCGGCTTCAATGCGCCAGCTACTGACCGGTTCGCCACAGCAGGCACGGGTCCACCTGCGGCGGTCTTGAGCGTTGAATGGTGCTGCCTGCCGATCGCGACCCACGATCCTTCACGCCCGGCAGCTAGGAAGACCGCACGACCACCGGCCTGCCGCTCGTCGAGGGCACTCGGCTGATCATCAAGGCGACAGAGCGCCAAATTCGCGGTCGACATCTCCGCCATCGCGCGGGGGACGGACTCCGCATCGGCGACGTCGACGGTAATCACCGGTTACCGGGCAGGAGGCCACGAGGGGCTGCTCGACACGGACCGATCGGCACCGGCCGCCGTGCTATCGGCTCGGCCGGCCTACCAGCACGGCGCGCACAGGGCGGCTGCGCTGCTCAGCCGACGCTCCGCCAGGTGTCTCTCTCCTTCCCATAGACAGCCAGAAGCCCTGTGAGGTCCAGCACCCGACGCACGTGCCCGACTGGTTTGACCGCCGTCAGCCGCTTTTCGGCATCCGATGCCTCCCGATGAGCGCGCTCAGGACGATGGAGTCCAGGAACGCAAGCTGAGCCATGTCCACCCGCGCCCCTGGGGCACAGTAGGCCGCCTCCCGCAGCACGTCGGCGAAGCGGGCCACGCCGGAGAGGTCGATCTCCCCGGACAACAGCAGCGTCACCTCGTGCACGCCAGCGTCAAGACTGCACTGCCACGTACCCTCATCCCGCATTTTCGACTGCCTCACGGGTCCACTGGTTGGGGCCGCACTGTCACGCTGATCGTTGCCCTCGTGCCATCCGGACCGCTGTCGAGCATCAGCCCACCGCGGCCTGGCGGCGAAACGCCTCGGGTACTTACTCCGTCGAGCCACAGCGGATTCCTCCTCGGCAGGATGCGAGGCCAGGAGGTATCCGGTCTCAGGGATCACTTCACCCAGCGGGTCATGTTTCCAATGCCGTGCAGAACAGCCTCAACCGAGAGAAGGCTGCTCAATAGTATGAAACCGTCGATTGTCAGCTGCAGAGGACGCGTCTTGGGAGTCACCAGATAACGTCCCATTCGGCGTCCGAGGCGATGTACCGCCCGTGCTACTGTGGCTTCTGAGCACCGGAGTTGGGCTGCTGCGGCAGTGAGCGAAGAAGTCTTCCCCAACGCCAAGACAGCCTGCGCATCACTCCAAGCCTCATGGGGTACAACGACGGGCTTTGTCGCTCGAGGCGGGTCAGGCCAGAGGCCGTCCACCTCCTTGACAAATTTCTGCCAGTACGCTGGTACTTCAGAAGCCCGCCTCAGGTACCAGCCGCGGACGGCATTGGTGAGCTCCGCTGTGACTTCGATGCCCGGCAGGGCGCAAGCGATCGCCACACTGACGTTGGGCAGCCCGGAAACCTGACGTACCACAATGGCGCTGTCCGCTGTGGTTAGCGGAACGCACAAGGAGACCGCACGACCTGCTGCCACGAGGTCTTGAACGCTGCGTGAGCGATCGGTTCGATAGGGTATCCGCGGCTCAAATCCAGCGTGTATGCACGCCTCACGAAACAGCCTTCCTATTGCTGCGTCCGGGCTCACGACCCAATTCTCGTTCGCGAAGTCGGCCAGCGTGAGATTTGTTCTGTGAGCCAATGGATGGTTCACCGGCACCGCCACGCACAGCGGATCCCTGAACACATCATATCGATGTACTGCTTTCAGATGCTCATGATAGGGAGTTTGCAAACCGACGTAAACGTCGAGCGCTCCAGCGTTGAATCGTTCAGAGAGATCATCGTAGGAATCATCCACCAACTCCCACTCAACATCAGGCCACAAATCCCCGAAAAGAGCAGCTATCTCACCATGAGACACGACGTAGGTGCCGACTCGGAGTCGACGTGGCAAGGGTGAGGGAAATCTCATTGCATGTGCGAGCATCGGCTCAGCCAGTGTGATGGCGTCGGAGATCGCGACAGCCAATCCGGTGGACATCATACCCCGAGACGAGCGTTTCCACAGCTGGACGTCGAGATCTAATTCGGCGTTCGCTATGCGGCGGCTCACTGTCGACTGCGCGAGACCAAGCTCTCTGGCCGCAGCGGTGACGCTGCCGGTCTTGACCACGGCAGCTATGGTGTTCAGGTCTTCCCAACGAGGTTCCATATTTGGCCTGCAAGTCTTCCGATGCAGCGCTTGAAAAGCGGCATAATAGGCTGACGAATCCGGAGCGGCCAGCGGTATTGCTGAGCGCGATCCACCAAAAAGAACGACAGGTTACGCGAACGCGGACCATGTGCCTTGGCGCAGACGCAACCACGTACGACACGGTGACGAACTGAACCCGCGGCCATGACTATCTGCCCGACCGACAAGGAGGACAGACTTCCGGCTAGCCCTGGTTCTGAATCGAAGCGCAGTAGGCGGGGCGTTTATGCCGGAGTGGCCAGATCAGCATCCCAGGGCGTCGATGCACTTGTGGGAAAAAGCGTCGGGTTTCGGAGAATCCGGTCGAAGCCCTTCTCGGCAGCCCCGTACAACGCGGACTTCCCGTCAAGGTGCGAGGTCAGGATCCGTACTTGGCCACCAGTGGGCGCGAGCGCACGACGGCCGAAATCTTGTTCCAGCTCTTCGCGAATGAATGGGAAGAGGCGACTGAACAACCCGTCAAGAATAATAGCTTGAGGGCCAAAAACATTTGAGAGGCTCACCAAGCCTAGAGTCAGCCACCGGCTCACCGTGGACAGCGCCGCCTTCGCCGCAGCGTCGCCCTCACCGGCGCGAATCAAAAGCCGATCTACTGCCGCCCGCCCTCCAGCCGGATCCGCGCCGTAGTGCCTCAGCAATGCGTCTTCGCCAACTTCTGTTTCCCAACAGCCCCTTCCACCACACCGACATAGGCGCCCGCCGGTGTTGAGAATCATGTGGCCCACCTCGCCGGCTTGGCCACTCGCACCAATCATGGCCTTCCCACCTATAAAGACGCCTGCGCCCACGCCCACTTCACCGGAAATGTAGATTATATCGCGGTAGCCCAAACCGGCCCCACGAGTTCGTTCCGCCAATGCGCCGAGATCGGCCTCGTTCCCGACCAGGACCGGCAATGTGCTGTGCAGAGCGCGCGCCAATTCTTGCCCGAAGTCGACGTTCCGCCATCCGAGGTTGGGAGCGAGCAGGACGACACCCGAGGCCTCGTCCACCATGCCAGCTACCGCCGCACTAATGCTGACACAGGACGCACCAAACTCCTGTAACTGCGGATACGCTGACCTGGCGATGTCGTCGATGGTTACGGCCGGTGCCAGCCGGGATCTGGGTCGATCCGATCTTCGATAGGACAGTATCCGTCCGCCGAAGCCGATGATGGCGGTCGCGATGGAGTCGACGCCGACGTCAACTGCCAGGACGGTTGGTCCATCTTTTCGCGGCGATACCACAAGCGACGGACGCCCACGAGACGGCGCGGTTTCAGGGGCACTTTCTTCAGCGAGGCGGCGATCCACCAGCTCGGCTACGAGATTCGCCACCGTACTTCTCGTCAGGCCGCTCAACTTGGTCAATGCTGAGCGATCAGTTGCGCCGTGTCGATGCAGATGGGTGAGGACGAAGCTAAGGTTATGCAGTCGAAGCTGATCCTGCCGAGCTCCAGTCGAGGGCCGATCTTGTGCTTTGCCGCGCAAGCTAGCGTTAGACTCGGACATTATACGGACTCTCCTGCAACTTTCATGGTCCCGGTGATCCCTAACGTGCATCGTGCGGATCGTCTTTTGGATGCACAGGCACAGAGGCTCGGCCGCACATCGTACGGATGCCTGAATAGCTTTTCGGCAGCCTGTCTCTGACCGTCTGTATCTCCTGCAGCGGAGGACGGATTACGTTCTCCTCTGACACACCGGCGCAAGAGCAGTACTGCGGTGCGAAGCGGCACCTTGAGGGTCTTACCGCTGGGTCCTCACCGAGCTGGTCGGCAAGCGACAGGCTCTGGTCATGCCTAGTGAACGGCAGAGTCACCCAACCGCACTAGGTTGCCCAGCCAGGTCCGAAGGGCACGGGAGGCAGGCATGCAGTCGTGGGCTTTGACTCTGGCTCCCTCTCTTTGAAACGACATGCCATCTTTCTTGCGGTCCACGGTCACGTGTCAGCACGCTCGGTCACGGCCACTTGTCTGACATGTGACCGCAAGAGTTTATTAACACGAAGTTTGTCTTATGGGGTTTAGGCAGCATGGACCGGCGAGTGAGATACGGCGCAGGTACGCGTGAGCTGGGCTTCTGTCGTAGGGGGTTTTGTTGTATGGGAATACTTAATCACATCACCTCCCATGTCAATGCCGTCACCGGCAGCGTACGACCACGGACAGTGACTCTCGGCCCATGACTAGAGCATGTGTGTCGCGACTACCGGCGCTGCCTTCCCAACCCGGTGCTCTTTGAGCGTTGGCGTCGGCGCCAGCAGACAATGGCGCAGACGAGAGGTGAGGCAGGTGGGTGTTCTCGCAGGTCTCCCGGGCGGATGCGGAGGCGGTGGAGCCAGTGCAGTGGAGCGATGGCCTGTCCGACGACCCAGCATCGGGCGGCGAGTCCGGAGCGATGTCCACTGCCGCGTCAAGCAATGACCGAGGTGATGCCCTCGGCGCGTAGCTGACGGCGGTAGCGGGCGTGGTCGTGGACTCGGTCGGCGTAGACCCTTTCGGTCGTTGTCATGGTCGGCCGTGAATGCCCTCGGTGCGGGAGATCCTGTCGAGCCGGGGGCGGTAGTCAGGTGACGTCGTGGCGGTTGCCGCAGGGGGATGCCGCCGGCGCCGGTAATGACGTGTGCCTCCGAGCACGCTCGTGAATGTCGTCAAGGAGCATCGAGACCGTTCGGCGGAGTCGAGCCGCTCTGTCGCGTGCTGCGCCAGCACGGGCTCCAGATCACCCCGAGCGGCTACTGGGTGGCCGGTTCACCATCCATCTGCTCGACGCCGGTATCGACGCCTCCATCGGCAGTGTCGGTGACGTCCTCGACAACGCGCTGATGGAACGGACCATCGGCCTCTACGGGCCAAGCTGATCAGGTCCCGGGGTTCGTGGCGCGCCCAGGGCCAGGTCAAAGTGGCCACCGCCGAGTGGGTCGACTGGTACAAAGGCCAGCGCCTGCACTCAGCCATCGGGTAGGTCCATCCTTCGGCACCAACCTCTGCGTGATCGCCAGCCTCCTGTCCGACCACCGACACACCAGCCGGACCGAGCACAACGCCCGGCGAATCAGGGCTACACCCGCCGTACCAAAGTTGGATGAGACGACCCTGCTTCTTCCACCGTCAACCGTGTACGAACGTGTTAGTGGTGTCTTCTGGCCGTCTTCGTATCCCGAACTTTGCGAGCGACGCGCGATCCCTCCGTAGTGTCGCGACAGCCGGACAGAGCCATCGAGAAATGCAGCGTGGGCGCGCGAGACCATCATCTTGGCAAGCTCTTGACACTGAGAATTTCATCAGTGACGATTCGGACCCAGCTCCGTGCAGGTCCGAGTACTTCGTGACGCACAGCAGCCGAGGCACTGCTGCCGGGTCGAGGCGGACCGACGAAGCCACAATTACGCTCCCCAACCGGAGGAATGTCGATGGCGACGAAGAACATGGATCGGCGACGAGCATGGCTTGGTGGCACCGCCTTACTCACCACCGCAATCCTCGTCCTGACGGGTGGTGTACCTGTTTCCGCATCAGATCCGATCATCACCGACCAGTACACCGCTGATCCGTCCGCTCGCCTCTTCGGAGACAAGTTGTATCTATACCCCTCCCACGACAGGGATGATTCGACCTGGTGGGACATGGAGGACTGGCACGTCTTCTCGTCCTCCACGCTAGACAGGTGGACAGACCACGGAGTGATCGCGTCCATTGACGGCGTCGACAAACCATGGGCGAAATCTAAGGCATGGGCGCCCGACGCTGCGACCAGGAACGGTAAGTACTACTTCTATTTCCCGGTCAAATCTGATGAAGGCCGAGGTAATACCGACCATGTCGGTGTCGCGGTAGCTGAGTCCCCCACAGGCCCTTTTACCCCCCTCGCGGCCCCTCTGATCTCCGGTTACCCGCAAGCCTTCGACCCGACGGTCTTCACAGATAGTGACGGGACGTCGTATGCCATATCAGGGCAGAGTGCCGACGGCGCGCCGAACCCGTTCATCGCCAAGCTCAACGCGGACATGACGACCTTGGCCGAGACGCCGCGACAGGTGCAGTTCAACGGCTCCAGCAACTTCTTCGAAGGCGCTTGGATGCACAAGTACAACAACCGCTACTATCTTTCGTATGCCAGGAGTGGAACAGAAATCGGCTACGCGACCGCCGACAATATCTACGGGCCGTACGAAAATCGAGGTGTGATACTCAGCGACCTCCCCTATGCCGCGAATACCACTCACGGCTCTATTCTCGCAATCAACGGCCAGTGGTACATTTTCTACCACAACCGGCAGAGAAGTGTGCAGAACGGAGAGACTTCCGATTACAAGCGGTCAGTGGTGGTGGACAAGCTCTACCATAATGCAGACGGCACTATCGAAAAGGTGATTCCGACATCTGGGCCGGTACAGCCGGTTTCCATTCAACCGCCCATGTCCGTCAATGACAACACCACGGGCACGGGAAACGGCCAATTTGAGTATTCGCCAGGTTGGTCACAAGCAGGTAACTCCGGTGCCCACTCTGGCGACAACCACTACACGAACTCACAGAACGCGTCCTATCGAGTTCGCTTCGACGGCGTGCAGATCAAGGTCAACAGCCCGACCAGCCCCGTGAACGGCAGCGTCGCTTTCTCGGTCACCAACAGCAACGGTGACCTCGTCGTCCCCAAGACGACCGTGTCCCTCAAGGCGAACGTCGATTCTGCCTCGGACGTCGTTTTCGACAGTCATCAACTGCCTGCGGGGCAGTACACCCTGCATGCCCATGCCGTGGGTGACGGATACATCAACGCCGATCGCGTCCAGATCTACCGCGCGACCCATGCAGGTCCACCACAGGTACCAGCGTCCAACCTCGTCGCCAACAGTGATTTCGAAGCGAGCACGGTCTCGCCGTGGACCGTGGAAGGCGATAGTTCCAGGGCCGGACAGGAGCGCGCGTACCCACAATCAGGAAACGGGAACGGCTACCTCCATCCGACCTCAACGCAGAGCGTGGCCCTGGTCCAGGAGTTCATCGCCCCCGTCACACGCCAGTACACCCTCACCGCTCAGGCAGCCGGCAACTTCTCTGCTGTCCTTGGCGTCGACGTTCAGGGAGTGGCGCAACACCCCCAACCGGCGGTGTCAGCGAACGGTGTGTACGCCGGTTACACCTTGACCTTCACGGCGCGCGCGCAAGAGAGAGTCAAGGTTTGGTATTACGGCGGAGCGACGAACGTACAATCAGCGTGGGCTGTTCTGGACCATGTCAGTGTCAGATGACAACAGTGGGACGCAAGCTCTTTGAATCGAACGCTACATTCACGTTGAGCAGTTAATCTTAGCCGCGCCAAAAGAGCGTAGTTCAGAGGGTGCCGAGGAAGAACGTGCTGCAGATCTCGGCGCCCTCTGGCATGGGTGCGCCCCAGCAGGCCAGATGGAGTGAGCACCTCACAGTCCCGGCTCAACCGCGTGTGCGGTGCAGTCCGCCCGTCGATCCGCTCGGCGAAGGACCTCGCCGGGAAGTCGGTGCTGTCGCACCGAAACCGTCGGATCTGCACCTGAAGCAGTCGCCACCCCAACCCGACCTGACTGCACCACCACGCCGTCATGCTGCTCAACTGCCTCGATCGACAGAACCGACCGACGCGGCAGTCACCGCTCCACAAACGCCCCGGACATGATCAACGAAGCGTTACAACCGACACGGAACCGTCCAGGTCAACCAGATCAGCGACGAACCCGGGATCCGCGACGGCGAGGTCGCCAACCGACCGATCTGCGGGGACGGCGTCCGCTGCGCGAACCTGAGCAGTCCCTGCTTGGGTAGCGCGTGCTGAGTTAACTTGGGCTCAGTTTCTGTTGGAGCGGTAGCGGGCCATTTTGTCGCGGCTACCGCATGCACTCATGGAGCACCAGCGTCGGGTGCCGGCCCGTGAGGTGTCAACGAACAGGAGCGAGCATTCGGGGTTGGTGCATTCACGTAGGCGGTGCCCATCGGCGTCGCCGATGGTGTCCACGGCGTCGCGGGCGAGCTGGGCGAGCAGGGCGGGTGTTGTCACCTGTGCCCGCTGGACGCGCAGCCCGCTAGCAGTCGTGCGCAGCTCGATGGTCGGTGGCGGCTTTGTTGCCCAGGCGTTGACCGTGGCCACGTCGTCGGGCATCGGACGCGCCCGGCCCATCCGGGCCAGCATCAGCCGGTAGATGGCTTCGCGTAGTTGGCGGGCGTGGCGCAGGTCCGCCAATGAGCAGTGCGGGTCGTCCTCGGTGAGACCGGCTTCGGTGAACCACCGGCCCAGCGCGGCCGGCTCGCTCAGACGTTCGAACCCGCCGTCATGCCAGCGCTTGCCCACGGTGGCAGTGAAGTTCACCGAAGCTCGCCCGCCATGGAAACGGAAGTCCACATGGCCAGGTTACCACCCGAACAAGTAACACTCGTCACAGTCCTGTTACCGCATAAACCGGTAACGTGACCGGTATGCCGCATCACTCGCTCTCCCTCCGGTGAGGGCACGACATGTCCTGCTGGCGGTCGCCGTCACCGCCGTGTGGGGCCTCAACTTCTCTGTCATCAAGCTGGGCCTGGCCCGTATCGATCCGTTCGTGCTGGCCGGCATCCGGTTCACACTGTGTGCTCTGCCTGCCGTACTGCTCGTCGGCAAGCCAGACGTCGCATGGCGCTACACAGCCGGTTACGGCCTCGTCTTCGGCGTAGGCCTGTGGGGCTTGGTCAACCTCGGCATCGCCGCCGGCGTCTCCCCGGGAATCGCTTCGCTCGTCTTGCAGACCAGCGTCTTGTTCACCATGGCGCTGGGCGCCGTGGTGCTGCGCGAGGCGGTGACGCGCTACACGTATGTCGGTGCCACCGTCGCCTTCACCGGACTGGCGTGCGTCACGTTCGTCAGCGACGGCAGCGTCGGCTTGGCCGGGCTGGGCCTGGTTGTGACCGGCGCGGCCGCGTGGAGTGTGGCGAACCTGATCGTCAAGAAGTCCGGCGGGTCGAACATGCTCGCGTTCCTCGTCTGGTCCAGCCTATTTTCACCGGTTCCGCTCTTCGCCCTCGCCTACTTAAGTCATGGCTGGGCCGCCTACACCGAAGCCTGGCACAACCTCGACGTCACTGCAGTCGCCGCGGTGCTCTTCCAGGTCTATCCCGTCACGATTCTCGGCTACTGGGCGTGGAACCGGCTACTACGCCGCTACCCCCTCGCCCAGGTAGCCCCGTTCTCCCTGCTCGTTCCGGTTTTCGGGCTGAGCGGATCGGTGTTGTTGTTCCACGAGCGGCTGCCATTCATGAAGCTCGTGGCGATGACGCTCATCGTCGCCGGCCTGGCCATCGGCCAACTCGGCCAGCAGCGACACGCCACGCCCGTCCGTACCCAGGAGGCCTCATGAAATTCGCTGTTATAGGGGCTGGCGGCCTCGGCGGGTATCTCGGCGGCAGGCTCGCCGCCGCGGGCCACGACGTCAGCTTCCTCGCCCGCTACGCCCACCTGGCGGCCCTACGCCGCAACGGGCTCACTCTCATCGATGTCGACGGTACGGCCAGAGTCATACCCGTGCGCGTCACCGACGACCCAAGCAGCGTCGGCGCCGTCGATGCCGTCCTGCTGGCGGTCAAGACCTGGCAACTTGACGAGGCGCTCACCGCGCTGCCGCCCTTGAGCGGGTCTCACACCGCTGTGATCACTGTGCAGAACGGCGTCGAGGCGCCGCACCAGGTCGCACGACGAATCGGTCAGGAGGCGGTTCTGCCTGGCGTCGCCAAGGTGATCGCGATGCTGACCGAGCCTGGCACGGTCCGCCACGCTGGCGGCGCCGGTGCGCTGGACCTCGCCGAATGGGACAATCGGCCGACGACTCGCACCGAGCGGATCCGCGCGGCGCTGACCAGCGCTGGGATCGCCACCACCGCACCAATCGACATTTGGGCCGAGCTGTGGACGAAATTTATGTTCATCACACCCGCTGGTGGCCTCGGGGCTCTCACCGACACAACATTCGGGCCACTGCGGGAACGGCCGGGCACCCGTCGACTGCTGCAAGCCGCGATGGCCGAGATCGAACAACTCGCCGCAGCCCACGGCATCGGTCTGCCCCACAACATCGTCGCAGCCACCATGGCGTTCGTGGACCGTCAACCCTACGACGGCACGACCTCACTGCACCGCGACATCACCGCCGGCCGACGCTCTGAGATCGACGCCTGGACCGGCGCCGTCGTGCGCCTCGGCGCCCGCACCGGCACCCCGACGCCAGTCAACAGCGTCGTCCACGAGGCGCTCGGTCTCCGCGAAAGCACATCCCGGTAAACGGATCCCCACCGAACACCTTGAGCACGCCCGGCAGCTCTGGATGCTCTCGATCAGGCACGGCCGCAAGGGCCGATCAGGCCGAGGCCTCTCGGTAGGAATCGCCGCACACACCGCTGCTCGACCCGACACCGCCGCCGTCGTCGATGAGGCCACCGCCGCCCTCCGTTGCCTCGCCGAACTCCGCGACGACCTCGTGCAGCTGGCGCAGCATCCGCCCTCCGGCCGTGCTGGCCCGCACCGTGCGCCAGGTCGCCGTGGACCTGCTCGGGGCTAAATGTGTCGCCCCGATCGTCGCATCGCCGAGGTAACGGCAACGCCGTCCACGGCGGTCGTAGCGTCGGGCACCCCCTGACCGATCGGCACGGCATCGGCGACGTCATGACCTCTCGCGGGCCAGCAACCGGCACCGAGGTACGCGCCGCATGTGACGGCCATGGCACAGATCGCACGAGCGATCCTGGGCCGGAACCACTACCAGCGCGAACGAGCGGCAGGCAAACCCACAGGGAAGCCGTGCTGCCTAAGCGCCGCCTGTCCGACATTCTCTGCCGAAACATGATCTACCAGACGGAGACCCCACGGCGGTCGCCAGGTTGACCAGAGAGGTGCCGTCAGATCCGATCCCCGTCGGCGTTCCCTGATGTGCGCGCGCCCATCTCGTGCTTGTCGATGAGAGCACGGAGGATCAGTGCCGCGAGACGCCGCTTCTTGACGTGGGATACGTCTACCGTCACCGGCCTGTGTCTGGTGCGTGGGGCTGGAGCTGTGACCGGTCACGTTCTGCCGGAGCGGCTGCCGGCGCAGGATGGGGCAAGTCGACGGAGGACGCGTCCCGCAGTCGGCGCCCAGAGCGACCTGCCGCGTACGCGATGATCTGGTCACTGCTCAGCTTCAAGTGGAGTAGCGCTGGATCGTCGAACCAGTGGTTCGGCCAGTAAATGAGGTCTCTGACGTGCCCACCCGGTAGGTTGTGCTCCAGCAGGTCCAGGAAATACCACTCATCGTGCTCCTTCAGGGTTCCTGCGGTGAGCGCCTGCACAACTCGGGATGCCTCGTCGAAGGACAGGTCCTCGATCATCGGTGCAGGTCCTGCCAACAGGTAGCGTACGTAGGTGTCCGTTGACGCCGCTGCCGCGTGTCGGCTGACCTCCTCGGCGGTGTAGGTGCCCTGCGTCAGGGCGTTGAACTGGGCCAGCATCTCGGCCAGCCGGCCGTCGTCGCTGCCCTCGCGCCGCTCCGTGATGTCCGATACCAGGGCAACGAGCCGGTCGTAGGCACTGGGGTCCACCGGTGTGGGCAGCAACCTGGTGGGCACCGTGTCAGCGGCCCGGCGTGCCTGATGCGTCTTGTGGCGGTGCAGCTCGTCGGCGAAGGTCTTGGCCGCCGCCCGTGGCACGGCTGGAAACCTTGACCCGGGGCTCAGAACGACTCTAACGGCCTGTAGGGCTACCTGCTCGATGTTCGCGTCGAGCACGCCATGGCGCAGTTGCACGGTAGCAACTGTCAGCAGCAGGCCGAGGTTGTCCGACCAGTACTCCGGCCCCCGTTGGTCTTCCGGTACGGCGAGCGCGATCCGCACCATGGCGGTGTCGATGAGCCGCCGTGCCGCCACCGCTGGTGGCTCGCCCGCGGCAAGCATGCGCGCAAAGGCATCGCTTATGTGGGCGGCGAGGGCATCATCGAAAGGCGGATTCATGGTCATGACGATGCCACAACACACGCGTGTCTCGCCCCGACCTCGGGCCGTGATGATGGTCCCTGCCCATACGAACCAGATTGACCGTGCCCCGGTGAGTATTCGCTCTTCCACGACAGGGCACCCAAGCACCGTCGGAGACTACGACCGGACGTTACCGCAGCGCGCCTGCCTGCCCGTGCTCCTGTGTCGCAGCGACGGCCCGCCCTTTCTGAGTTATCTGGAAGAACCGGCGTCTCTGTACCGCCGCTGCCTGGCCGCCGCCGCGTTCTCGAGGCCCAGGCGTCACCTCGCACCACACCCATAGCGCCGAAGCTCCTGTCTTGAATTCTCCACTGCCGGTTCAGGAGGGGCGATGATTCGACCCGGTGGTCCCCGCCCCGAGCAGCCGCTCCCACCACCAGGCACCAGGCACCAGGCACCAGGCAGTTCAGAGGGGATGACGCTACCGATGCCCTAGATCTCGTTCCTCCACCAATCGAGGCGACGCCCGGTCGTCAGTCGACCGTGACACTGGCAGCCCTCAGACGGCGTTGTTGTTCGGGGCGGCCGCTCGCACTGAAGACCTGTCACGGTCGAACATTTCGTGTGAGCAGCCGCCCCGGTATGGTCACCTATTGTCGAACGGGATCACGCGGCCGGGCTGCCCGTTGCCCGGCGGCGCCCAGTATCCTCGGACCGGGAAAACCCGGCTCGGTATGAAACCAGGCTTCGTGTGGTCTCCCTCCCTGAGCACCAACTGTGGGAAGAAAATCTGTTTCGCGGCCTCGCTGATACCTCCGCTGACGGTTCCGATGACAAAACCAGTCGTACCTGCTGCCACCCCAACGGTCGTGCCGTCGTCCCCCATGTTGAAAACCTTACCGATGCCGAACCCCACGGCCCCGACTTCGACCCCGTTCTTGAAGGCTTCGGCGACGACGTTGAGAAGACTGCGATCCGCTACGACGGTGTAGATGACTGATCTGGTGCCGCCAGGGGTGACCGCTGTTACGCGCACCAGATCGCCTGCGCGGGCATCCTTCGGCACGATGTCGGTAGTCTCATCCGCGTCCCCGTCGCCCGTCGCCTCGTCCCCTCCTGGACGCGTTGCCGAGTCGAAGGTCAACTGGATGCCACCCGAGTTGTTGACATCAAGCACGTGCAGCTCGTCGGTGAAGCCGCGATCCCCGGACCAGACGTCAAAACCGCCGACGGTGATGGAGAGGCCGCCGCTGTCCTGCAGGCGCAGGACGGCGCCGCCGAACCCTTGCGTACCCGAGTACCAGTGCGGCGTCATGTCCGCACCATAGAGCACGAAATTTCCGTCGGTTTGCATGACAGCCTTTGTTACGGCTCTTCCATGGGTGCTCGAGTGCCACAATGCAACACCGTCCGAGTGGCGATACAGGACGAGATTGCCGTCCTGCTGCAGAACGAGGCTTTGCGCCTCGGAGCCACAGCTCGTCAGCCGCTCGTTGTGGTGCAAGGCGGAGCCAGAAGGCATCTCACACGCGAAACCCGCCGCTTGCGCTTCCTTGGCGGATCCCATCGTCACCACCAGTAGTGTCGTGACGAGAATGCCAGCCGAAAAGACCGACCACGTACGGCGTCGAGGCCGTCCAAGGAACCGTGCGAGACGTCGATCTGACGGCATCGTGTGAGTGGACTCCCGCCACGGGTCAGGACTCATCAAGAACACCTTTCACTCAAAGAGCTGTGTGGTATGGCACAGTCAGGTATGCCACATTGCCCGAAACCAGCAGCTGCTGCCGTTGACTCGATCACGCGGGTACGCACCGAAATTCGATCCTTTTTTCCGCAGCGGCTCTGAGGCAGTTGGCTCGGGTTGCTGCGGGAGCGCCGAGGACGTACCATTTGTCTCCCACGAGGCCCAGTAGCTGATATCTGGCGTCCAGCGCCGGCGGCTGATACAGCTTCATGCCAGGGAAGACCTGGTCCAGCCGGGAGACGATGCAGGCACCGTCTGCTCTACGCCGCCCAGAGACGATCCCCACCGCACGGCTACCATCCATGCTGACGACGGCGGCCCCGCTGTCACCCTTGACGCAAGGAATGTCAAGCAGGTAGAAGCCTTGAGCGCCCGCGATGTACGACGGAGCGTAATCGTCCCTTGTGATGCTGCCACACCGCTTCCCGGAAACTCCTCCGTAGCGGCAAACCATTGGTCCGTTCGCCCCGATAACCTTCGGGTTAGCCTCCATGCCCGCCCGGTCGGAGCTGGTAAAGCTATCCCCATTCACTGAGCCAGCCTTGAAGAAGTTGGCGGATCGCAGTTCCTGGCCCCCTGCGACGACCGGTGCACTGAGCTTGTTGACATCAAGGGGAACGATTTCGAAATCCTGATTTCCGCTGACACCGAAGGCGGCCTTGCCGGGTGTGTCACAGTGTCCGGCCGACACGACGCCAATCGAGCCTTGGACACCGCCATAATTCTCGACGACGAAGGCGGGCTCGCAGTTGGTACCGTCCTGGGGGCGCGTGTTCTCGTCCGCCGGCCGTGCCCATAAAGCTGTCAGCTCGTTCGGCGACCTGTAGATGACCATGTTGCCGTCTTCTTGTAACGCTACGAAAGCACCACCGTTACCGGCGGTACCGGCGTCCCAAACAGCGTTGGAGCCGTCGTACAAGACAAGGTTGCCGTCGTGCTGCATCACGAAAACGGACGTGTTTCGGCCACCTGTCCGGGTGTCCCAGAGGGCACCTCCGCCCACCCGGTAGAAGGCTACGTTGCCATCATTCTGATGCGCCAGCTGGTACTGGCCGTCACACGAGTAGAGGCTTTCTCCCCGACGGAGTTCGTCCCCACTTTGCAGGGATCCACATTGTCCGATTGCCGCGTTTGCAGAGGGCGCTACGGCAATCGACAACATGCTCGCCAGAAGTACGGCGAGCGCAGGTAGAATTTCTGACCGTCTGCTGAACTTCAGAACCTTGAGCACGATCTCGTGTCTCCCGAAACCTATACGACGAGCAGTTCCATGCCGTACAACAACATGAAGCCGCGGATCAACACGCCAGGTCGTTATGTTTGTTAGGAGCGACACTGGAGAAACAGTGACGCCACCACGACGATGAGTGAGGACCGGGTGATTCCCGGCGAATCTCCTATCCACCATGCGCGAGGCCAGGCCTGCGGGCCCCGGCCTGCCACAACCGATCAGCGGCCGAACTCGTACCACCTTCCCCTCGCGCCGATGCCTCATCGGATGAGGTCTGCACCTGCACAGCGATGCTAGAAGCGGGATGCGGGGTCGGGAAGCGCTAGATTGCAGCAAGCTTGCCGCCGGACGACACGCACGCATGTCGATTGTGCAGCGTATTAGAACCGTGTCTCAGGTGGCGGTCGGCCGACCCGCGTGGTAGATCCTTTCGCCTGTGGACCGGCTATTGATTCAGCAGTGGGTGCCTGACGAGTTGTGGGACTTGGCGGCTCCGTTTGATTCCGCCGCCGCCTCGGCGTCGGCAGGGTGGGGTACGTCGCACTGTCGAGCCTGCTGATCACGCGCTCGGACGGTCGCGGGGCGGGTTGACCACGAAGCTGCCTCTGAGCTGCGAACAAGGCCAGAAGCCGCTCGCGATCGTGTTGACCGGCGGGCATCGCGGCGACAGCTCGCGGTTCATCCCGGTTCTGGACGTCATCCGCGTTCCTCGCCTGGTCACCGGCCGCCTCAGGACCCGCCCGAACCGGTCCTGGCCGACAAGGCGTACACGTCCAAGACCAACCGGCTGTACCTGCGGGGACGTGGCATCGCCGCGACGATCCCGAGCAAGGCCGACCAGAACGCCCACCGGAGGTCCATCCGGGGGTGGCCGGCCACCGGCCCTCAACCCGCACGTCTACCAGCAACGTCACGCCGTGGAGTGCGGTATCAACCGCCTCAAGCGCAACCAGGCCGCCGACGGCAAACGCCTCAAGGGACTCATCCCGGACGAGCAGACGGCCCGATCGTTCGACGAATCTTCGCCGAGTTCCTCGCAGGCATCGGCATCTACGCCATCGCCGAAGGACTCACCGCCAACCACGTTCCCTGCCCATCAGCGCACGAGCGAACCCGCAACCGGCACCGCAGCGGCATCGCCTGGTCCAAGAGCGCCGTGGACGCGACGTTCGTCGCGTGCACCGGCACGGCGACGAGACCAAACCGTCCTGCAAGACCACCGAGTTGGCGGTCTACCTGCTCGCCGTCATCGGGGTCCTGATCGCCTCGAACGCTGTCGGTGAGGGCGCCGCCGACAACGGCGGCGACTACTTCGCCGCCGACAAGGCCTGGTGGTACATCACCCTGCTCACCATCGGCTACCTGGTCAGCCGCGGCCTGGCCAAGTCCGGCAGCCGCAGCGCCGACCACGACCCGCGCAGCGACCGCTGACGAACCTCCGGAAGCCCCGTGTCCCGTTCTCCGACGGGAACCGCGGGGCTTCCGCACGTCACCGGAAAGTCGAGGTCATCCTCCAGCATCAATAGCCGGGCACAAGGACCTCGAAGGGGTGCACGTAGTCCTCGGTCGAGAAGGTTGACACGGCTTCGCGGCCTGGCGATGCAGTTGGCCTCAACCTCTGGTCGGTGAACACACGGGCGCAAAGCCTTCCGGCACCCACTGGTTGGGCAGATGGAGCTGCATCAGGAAAACTTCGCGATGATGGACCTGCCGCAATGCTGGTGCGACGACCCGCAGCGCCGCGCCGAGGCCGGTATCCCCGAGCAAGTGCGATTCGCGACCAAGCCACAGCTGGCAGTCCGGATGATCGAAGCTGCGGTCACGGGCGGGCTGCCGTGTCGCTGGGGGGCCGGCGACGAGGCATACGGCAACGATCCCGCCTGGCCGTCCGGCTCCGTGCGCTGCGCCTGGGTTACGTCTTGGCCGTGGCCCGCTCACATCAGGTGAGCACCGGCCTGGGCGTCTACCGCGTCGACGCCCTGGCCGCAGGGCTTCCCGCCGCCGCGTGGCAGCGCATGTCCGCTGGCCGAGGCGCGAAGGGTTACCGCTACTACGACTGGTCCTTGGTTGCCCTGCCCCGCGCCACCGACAGTCACAGCGGGTATCACTGGCTGCTCATCCGCCGCAACCGCAGCACCGACGAGCTGGCCTTCTACCGCTGCTGGTCACCACAACCCGCCCCGCTGCGCATGCTCGTCACGGTCGCCGGGCGCCGCTGGAAGATCGAAGAATCGTTCCAAGCCGCGAAGAACGGACTCGGCCTGGATCAGCACCAGCACCGCCGCTGGACGTCCTGGCACCGTTGGACCACCCTCGCGATCCTCGCCCACGCCTTCCTCGCCGCGGCCACCGCAGGTCACCGTCACCGCTACGACCCCGCCGGACTGATCCCGCTAACCGTCAACGAGCTACGCCACCTGTTCAACGTCCTGATCATCGAACCTGCCCGCCGCCGATCCGACCCGCTGCTCTGGTCCATCCGTCGACGCCGCCACCAAGCCCGAGCCATGAAAAGCCACTACGCCCGCCAAGCCCTCATGAGCCGTGATCACGATCCCCGGCTGGAGTACTCAAGGCTTTGCAGTGGCTACGGCGCAGCGCCTGCCGCCTTCAGTTCTGACCAGCTGGCAGTTTAAGAAGGGTTCGTGTACACCGGCGTTTTCGGCACACGCTTCACTACCATGAGGCGCACCCAGTTAGATCTCGTCCTATCCTTCTCCCCGCCGCGGGGCGCGGTGATCGGTGCCAACGTCAGGAAAGTACGGTCTTGCATTCCACGACAGCCCTGACCCGTTCTTCACATTCGCAACGGGTATCTCGACGCCGATTTCCGGCGCGGGTCCTCGGAGCGACCTTCAGTATTGCAGTTGCGGCATTGATGCTGCTGTGGCCGTCCAGCATGTTGATCATCGCACCTGTCTGTGCGAGTTTCGCGGCGGTCGAAGCCGGAGCCTGGTTGGAGGCGCTACTGTTTCGAGCCCCGAGAAGCCGACGGATTCAACGCAGGGGCGCTGGACACGTGACCGAGGCTCGCATCTCCTGAACGAACGTTCCCTCTGAGCCAAAACGAATCGCGCCATGCCGGTGCCGGGTCCGCAGTGCACGGTCGGGTGAGGCGCCGCATGTCAGCCGCGAAGTGCGGCCGATACAGGACAGGGCCCGTGCCGTGAGGTGCGCCTTTCGCAAAGGAGGTAGCACGGCGTTACGTGGGGCGAAGTGGCCAAGAGCGGGCACTTCGGCCCACCACGCCACACGACCCATGCTTGAGGAGCGTTTCGGGCGGTTGCCGGCGGGGCAGTTGACCGTGACCTACCACGAGACCAGGGAGGCTCGACTCATGGCGAAGGGCGACGTCGAGACGTACCACCAGGACGGGCAGTGGAAGAACCGCCCGGAGGGCAACCAGCGCGCGAGCAGCGTGCACGACACCAAGGCCGAGGCGGAGGCCGAGGGCCGCGAGATGGCCGTGAAGCGCGACGCCGAACACGTGATCAAGAAGCAGGACGGCACCATCGGGGAGAAGAACACCTACCCCCGCAGCCGCGACCCTCGCGAGATCCCCGGCTGAACCCCTAGCCGCCGGCGAGCCGGCGGCTAATTCCGATGGCCGTCCTCTGAAGAGGACGGCCATCGGTGTTCAAGCTCGCTCTCGGCAGGAGACGGACGGCAGGCCCGGCCGCAGACCGGCCCCCGTCGAGTGACCGTACCGCTCGCCGCGAGTGCTGCTGCGCTACCGATATCGGCGGCGGTGATCTCTTGGCGACATGCGTGGCCGACTCTTGGCAGTCCCGCCCAGCTCCTTTTGGTGGCTCAGGCCGAACGCCATTCACATCAGGGGTGTCGCATTCCTCCTACCATGCCTCTGAGCAGGGATTTCGGTCTTCCCTGGACGCCTTCATCGCGCTTATCCTGAGGTGCGCGCACCTAACACCACCCCCATTCAAGTTGTGAAAGGTGCAGTTCATGAAAGCAATTCTCGGTCACAGGCTCGCGGTAATCGGTTTCGCCATTGCCTTCGCGGTGGGTGCGTCGCCGGTGTCCGCCCAGGGCGCGGCCGGTCCGGAGGGACACGTCTCGGCCGGTGCCACCCCGTCCGGCCAGCCCCCGTTGATCGGCGGTCTGTGCGGTATCTGGTGGGACCTGCTGGATGGATCGTTGCCGGGACTCAGCGCGATCGGGCTGACCAGCGACCAGAGGCTGATCAAGTTCAAGGTCGACCGGCCCGGGTGGGCCTGCAGCATCGGGGTGGTCGACCTGCCCGGCACCGAAACCGTGATCGGCATCGACTACCGGGTACAGGACGGCAAGCTGTACGGCGTGGGCAGCAACGGTGGCATCTACACCCTCTCCACCGGCACCGCCGCCGCGACCAAGGTCAGCCAACTGACCGTCGGCCTGCAGGGAACCTTCTTCGGCGTCGATTTCAACCCGAGCGCGGACCGCCTGCGCATCATCAGCGACACCGGCCAGAACCTGCGCCACAACGTCAACCCCGGCGGCACCACCATCGCCGACGCAACCCTGACTTATCCACCCTCGCCCGCCGCCGCCCTGGGCCTGACCGGCGCCGCGTACACCAACAACGACCTTGATCCGAACACCGCCACCACCCTGTTCGACATCGACACCACCCTCGACCAGGTCGCCGTCCAATCCCCCGCCAACACCGGACAACTCGCCGCCACCGGCAAACTCGGCGTCAACACCGACCCACGCACCGGCTTCGACATCCACAGCACCACCCGCAACGGCCGCACCGTGGCCAACCGCGGCTACGCCGTCCTCAACATCGCGGGCACCAGCAGCGTCCACGCCATAGACCTCCTCACCGGCAACGCCACCCCAACCGGCAGCTTCGACCGGCCACACACCGTCGTGGACCTCGCCATCCCCCTCAACGCCCGCTGACCACAGCGCGCCGCACACCCGGGCGCATCCCCTGGCGAAAACACTCGTGGCAGCACAAGACGGGAGGCCGGTCATGGCCGGCCTCCCGTTCTCGGCGCGTACACAGGCGTGGTGGCTGGCGCGGAGCCGTGATCGCGCCGGGCCGGCGACCACTACTCCGGCAGGTGAGTCCGTCGCCGTAACGACAGCACCCTGTGCCCAATCCCGCCGTCGGGGCGCACAGCGTTTCGCGGTCAGTTCGTGTTCCATTGGCACGGAGTCGATCAACTGGTCGCCGGTGAGCCCGGCGGCCGCAGCGACGGTGACGTCGTGCCGCACTGCAGGCACACAGTTCATCGCGGAGCGGAACCCCGCCAGCGGATACGAGGGCTGGGCTGCCGGGCGAGGTGCCGCAATACGGCGCGAACGTGGCGCTTGTCGGCCTCGGGGACGTTGGCGTCGGCGAGTCGGCAGCGAATAGCCGCCATGTCCGCCTCCACCTCAGGGTGGGCTGCCGCTTGCTGCGGTGGCGCTGCCGCGTCAACGGTGAGAGTGCGCAACGCGGCACCGAGCGGCAGGTCGAGGGTGGCGCAGAACGCGCGGATCTTGGGCAACTCGGGGTAGTCCTGCCAGTCACCGGACATCCATCGGAAGATGGTGGAGCGGCCGACGCCGCTATGCGCTGCTACCTGCGTCACCGACCAGCCGCGCTCTTCGCGAGCATGGTCGACCGCGCGACGGACGAGCCGCGCAAACACGGCTTACGCACTGAGCTCACTCATGTCCCTCCCACCGACGTCCATAATCCGACCTCAGTCAACCTCTGTCACCTCCTGCCGAAGCCGAGAAATGCCTACGTCGACCGATGGCAGCCTCACGGGTTCCTTCGCAGTGGCATCGACGGCCATCGGCCCATCATCGAACGCCGCCACAGACTGATCCGCCCCGGCAGACGTCATAACGCGGAGGCCAGTAGGCCACGCGGCAATCCGCAGCGGATAGGTCGCAGTTACCGGCCGGCGTTCACGCTAACATTCGGGCGGCTGGCCGTGTTCAAGCCGGTTGCGCCCACGTACGGCTCAGACGGCCCGCTCGCGTCACAGAGATCGAACAGGCGGGCCGCTGGCTGATGGACACAGCCTGGCCCACCGCCGCGGCCCCGAACGCGGAATCGGCAGCTCACGGCGACCAACACGTGGGTAGCGCTCATCTTCATGCGAGTTCGCCGATTACAGGTACGGCCTCGGCGGTGGAGTCTGACAATTCAGGCCTATGAGGTCACGTGGGATCCGGCAGGTATTCATGGCACCACACGGGAAGGTCCACCGGGCGGCAAGCGCTCATCCTTGCTTTCGCGGCTGGAGCGGTGACTGGAGCTGCGGGCATGCTCAAGCTGCGACGTCGCCGCCAGGATGGAGGCTTTCCGGCGGGTGGCGTCGCGGGCCAACCCGACGAGGGCCCGGCGCCGTCGCTGAGCGGTCGTATCGACGCCTCGCCGCAGGAGCCGGCGAGCATGCCCGTCGCCCAGCAACGGTGACTGCGGGCAGCGCCTCGGGACCACCCGTGAGAGAGAGGTGAGGGTACTCATGCCGGAACCACCTGGCGGCAACCCAGGCGCCGCGTCTGCTGACATGCCGGTCGCCGAGTTGGTGCAGCGCGCCACCGAGCAGATCACCCGTCTGGTGCGCGACGAGCTGACGATGGGCGCGGGCGGAGATGACCGCCAAGGGCAAACGGGCGGGCGCCGGCGCAGGACTGCTCGGTGGCGGTGCGATGCTCGGTCTCTTTGCCGGCGGGACCGCCGTCGCCACGATCGTGCTGGCCCTGGCCGCGGTCATGCCCGATGCGCTGGCCGCGCTGATCGTCACGGTGATCCTGGCCGTGGCCGCCGCCATCGCGGCGCGAAGCGGTAAGGAGCAGTTCAGTAAGGCCATGCCCGCCACACCCACAGCGACCAGAGACAGTGTGCGAGCCGACGCCGAGACGATCCGCGGCGCAGCGAGTCGGAGGCAGCCATGAGCACGCCAGCCGGAAGCAGCGATCAAACCCGGCGTGACATCCAGCAGACACGTGCGGAACTCGGCGAGACCGTCGCCGCCCTGACCGCCAAGACCGACGTCAAGGCCCGTGCACGCACCAAGGCCAGCACCACCGTCGGCGAACTCCGACAGCGGGTCACCCAAGCGGGCCAGTCGGCGAAAAGCAGAGCGACCCAGGTGGCCCGCACGGTGAGCCAGAACACCTCCCAGCGCGCCGCATCGGTCAAGCTCAAGTCACAGCACACCATCAGCGCGGTACGAGGCTCATAGAACGCCAGCGCGCAGCGCACCGGCAAGGCCCAGTCCGCCCTGATCACCTCCGCTCGCGCCGCGACCACCAAGATCGGCCGTTCGGTGCGCGCGAAACCCGTACCAGTCCTCGCCGCCACCGGCACAGTGGCCGCCCTCGCGATCATCGCCTACCGACGCCGCCGGTCCGGATGAACGGTCCGGCGGTGTGCCGCTGCGCTGCACCGGCAGGCCGATGGAAAAACAGCCCAAGACCGTGGCCGCACCTTTTCAGGCAAGCGCGGGCAGCTCTTCACGACGGCAGGATCATCGGCTGCGGCCGGTGAGGCGGGCCAGCCGGGCGCTGATGCCGCCGAGCATCTGGCTGGGACGTTGCTGCTCGCCCTGCTGGGCACCGAGGGCCACGATCACCGCGGTCAGCGCCGGGGTGACCCACTGCAGAATTCGCTGCTGGCGCTGGGCCGCGGCGACGTCTTGAGGAGTGGCCGGTGACGGATCAGTGGCACCGTCCGTGGGCACCGTACCGTTGCGGGCGATTTGGTTGCCGAGCAGTCCGCTGTAGGCGGTGGTGGCGACCGCGGCGAGGGTCAGCGCCGTCTTGACGGTGGTGTTGGCGCTGACACCGGCCTGGGCGCTGGCGCGGCGCCGGTTCGTGATCAGCAGACCGGCGCCGCCGATCAGGTGCGCGCCGATCGCGGCGGCGGAGATCGGTGCCCATTTCGCCCATCCCACCGAGGCGATGTGAGCCCGTTCGTCGTGGTTGCTGACGGCCCGGGATGCCCCGTTGAGGCCGACGGCGCCCATCAAGGATCCGCCGAGCCACAGGGCGGCTCCGACGTCGTGCAGGCTGCGAATGATGGTGTGACGCTCGTTCATGATTTCCTCCGGCGATGTAGGCAGGACGTGGGATGCGGCCGAGACAGGTAGGCGTCGTTGACCTGGGTGATCGCCGCTTGGCCGGATGATCGGCTGTGGCCGGTGCGCGGCGAGCAGCTGGTGCGAAATGTCTGTGGGGCTGCGTCGGCGACGCTCAACGTGCGGTTATCGGTCGGTGCGGCGGGCGGCGAGGCGTGCCGAGTCGGGCCAGCGGACGTCGTGGGCCCAGCCGAGCTTCTCGAAGAGCCAGA
>NZ_JBQHDB010000020.1:0-94623 GCF_052068135.1 Micromonospora sp. BQ11
GTCCTGTGTTCGTCGAGGGGATTCAACGACCGGCCGGCCACCATCATTCCAGGGCCTGGGCACCCGCGGCCGGAGGCGGCGTGTCCTACTCGATCGTCCACCTGATGTAACGACCCCGGGCGGCCACGATTCCGCCATCGGGATGCCCCCGGTCACACCCACGAACCGGACATCCAGCCGATACGGGACGCCCTGACCAGGGTGCCGGGAGAGATCCACTCGACATCACGGAAACCGGGGCATCAACCCCAGCCGGACACCCCGACTTCACCGAACCCGAGTCGATCAAGCGAACGGACACCCGTACGCCGGAACGAGCCGGCGGCGGACGTCGGCGTGGTGTGCGGGTCAGGGGGTGGGGGGAGGCACGCGGGTGCGTACCTTTGTCACGCATTCGTCGAGGACGGTTCGGGCGTCCAGTCCCAGGCTCTCGATGGCGACCAGGGCGGTGAACGCGACGTCGGCGAGTTCGGCCGCGACGTCCTCGCGCGTGTGCGTGACCCCCTTGCGCGGATTCTGCCCCACCATGCCGATCCAGGCGCCGGCCACCTCACCCGCCTCCTCGCTCAGCTTGAGGATGCGGCAGGTCAGCTCGGCCTGCCCGGTGCCGTTAACGGCGTCCAGCCAGGCACGGGCGGCGCGGGCGGCGTTCCAGATCGTCTCGTCCACGCCGCACAGTAAAGCTGACCGGCGGATCGGGCAGCCATTGACATCGGTGGAACGGCGTGCCTAGTTTCAGGTCCCCTACCGGCCGGTAGGCATCCGTCCCGCCCGCCTCACCACCGGGCGACCACCGCCCCAGGGAGAGCGACGATGCCGTCCTCAACCACCCGCACCCTCCGCCGCCTGCTCGGCGCCGGCGTGGCCCTGGCCGTCGCGGTCGGCCTCGCCGGCTCCGCCCCGGCCTCCGCCGCCGGCGACCGCCACGCAGACGGTACGCAGCCACTGCCCGGCTACACCATCAGCAACCCGCCGCTGGATCCCCTCGTCGTGGGTGGCGCGCCGACCTCCGTCCGGCAGGGCGTGCACCGGCACTCCGCGTACATCGTCGAGGTCCCGGCGAACTGGAACGGCGACCTCGTCATGTGGGCGCACGGGTACCGGGGCCAGACCACGGTGCTGTCGCCGGAGGTGCCCGCCTTCGGCCTGCGGCAGCGCCTGCTGGAGCAGGGGTACGCCTGGGCGTCCTCCTCGTACTCCCGCAACGGCTTCGACATCCGGTCCGGGGTGCTGAGCACGAAGGACCTGGCCGACCACTTCGCCCGGCTCGTCGAGCGTCCCCACCGGACGTACCTGGCCGGGGTGTCGATGGGTGGCTACATCATCGGCCGCTCGCTGGAGCAGTACCCGGGCCACTACGACGGTGGCCTGCCGATGTGCGGCGTCCTCGGCGACCACGAGCTGCTGGACTTCTTCCTGGACTACAACCTCGCCGCGCAGGCCATCGCGGGGGTACGCGCGTACCCGACGCCGCCGGACTACCTGACCAACGCGGTGCCCCGGATCCAGGTGGCGCTGGGCCTGACCGGGATCAGCCCGACCAGTCCCGCCATCAGCAACGAGCGGGGGCGGCAGTTGCGCGACATCACCGTCAACCGCTCCGGCGGGCCGCGTCCGGGCACGGACGCCTCCTTCGCGATCTGGAAGGACTTCCTCTTCGGGATCAGCGCCACGAGCGGTGGCGACTCCCCCGCCGAGCGCCCGGGGCAGCTCGCCACGAACCTGTTCACCCGCTACAGCCCGAACTCCCCGGTGAACGTGAACGCCACGGTGCAGCGGGTCGCCCCGGAGAACCTGTGGCAGCGGCTCTCGCCGGCGCTGACCGAGGTGCCGCGGATCGCCGGTCGGCCGAGCGCGCCGGTGGTCAGCCTGCACAACCTCGGTGACCTGTTCGTGCCCTTCTCCATGGAGCAGGCGTACGCGCGGGACGTCGCGAAGCACGGCCGCAGCCGGCTGGTCGTGCAGCGGGCGATCCGCGCCGCGCAGCACTGCGAGTTCACCCCGACCGAGGCGGGCACCGCCTGGGACGACCTGGTCTCCTGGGTACGCCAGGGCAAGCGGCCGGCCGGCGACACGGTGACCAATCCGGCGGTGGTGGCCGCGCCGGACTACGGCTGCCGGTTCACCGACCGGGCGGCGTACGCGGCCGGCGTCGGTACCCGCCGCCTCTACGCGGCCTGCTGACCCGGGTCCCGACCTCGCCGACACGTACGGCGGCGCCCGCCGGAGTGATCCGACGGGCGCCGTCCGTTCGTCGTCCGGGCCCTGCCCGGAAGTCAGCTCAGGATCAGCGGGCGGCCCCCATGCCGAACCGGTGCCGCCTGCGCCACGCGAGGCTCAGCAGCAGCATCACCGCGCCGGCGCCGATCAGGCCGCCGCCGAGCTTCATCGGCGTGCCGACACTGTCACCGGTCACGGGAAGCCCGGGCTGCTTCTTGGCGAGCACGATCAGCGTCGCCGAGGCGACCTTGCCCGAGGTCTGGCCGACCGCGGTGAAGCGGTACTTGCCCGGGTACTGGGGCGTGAAGGGCACCGAGAAGGTGCCGTCCGGTCCGGCGGTCGCGGTCAGGGTGCCGGACCTGCCCCCCGGTGCCTGCTGGAACGAGACCGGCGCCATGGCGACCGTCGAACCGTCGCTGCGCCGGGCCCGGTCTGCGCCCCCTACACCGGCCGCGAAAGCGGTGGAGGTGTAGGTGATGACGACGGTCTCGCCCGGCAGGAAGCCGGTGCCGACCAGCTGAACGGTGGTGCCGACGACGACACTCGGCGGGTTCACCGTGAGGGTCGCCGGACCCGGTGGATACACCGGCGGCTGCGGTGTGCCGGTAACCGGCGGCTGCGGCTGCGGCTGCGCCGCCCCCGCCGCCGTCGGTACGGCGATCACGGCAAGACCGACCGTGAGCGCCATGATGATGCGGGATAGCCGCATGATTGGTTCCCTCCTACTGGTCACAGCTTGGTGCGGAAACAACTTGGGTGGTCCAGGGGGTGGCGGTGGGGGTCAACCACAGCTCGGCCGAGCCGCTGCCGGTCTTGGCCGTCAGGACGGCCACCTCCAACGTGCGGGTGGTGCCGGGGCCGACCTCGACGTTCGCGGTCGCCGTGTGCCGGTTCCGCTCACTGCCGGAACCGACGGCCGTCGCGACCCCGTCGAGACGGGCGTCGAGTACGACCCCGCCTGCGGGGCTGTGGACGGACACCAGCGTGCGGACGGTGTACGGGTCGCCCGCCAGGCCGAGGCCGAGGACGGACCTACTGAGTCCGGACTTCGGCGCCGACGAGTGCAGGGTGACTCGCAGCCGCAGTTCACGCCGGCCGTCCGACCGGCACTCGCCCACCGTGAGGGTGGCCGTGGGCCGGAGGTAGTAGCCGAGCTTCGCGCCGCTGCCGTCGTTGAGGAACACGCCGACCGTGGGCACGGTGTCCTTTTCCGGAAGGACGCCGGCCATCCGGCTGTCGCCGAACATCCGCTGCTCCTCCGGTCGGGCACTCCAGAACAATATCCGGCGTTCCTGCACAGCACGGTCGAATGCGGACAACAAGCCACGAGGGTTGACATTCTTCTTAAAAAGGGTGTCGAAGACGGCGGCGCCCGCCGTGGCGAAGAACCTGTCCTGCTCGCGGGTGTCCAGCCGCTGGTAGGCGTCACTGAGCAGGGTGCGCACCACGGTCTCGGCGGCCAGCGGGACGCCGTCCGGCACGAGCACCGGTCCGGTGGCCTTCAACAGGTACGACAGCACCACCGGATCGACCGCGAGCACCCCGTCGACGACCGTGTCGGTCCGGCGCCGGAACATCTCCCGGTACAGCGCGGCGGCGGTCGGGAAGTGCGGGGTCAGGTTGACGTCGGCCGGATACATGCCCGGCAGGTCACCCCACGCCGCACGCACCTCGGGAGGCACGGCGAGCGGCGGCGTGAAGCGGGCCAGCTCGGCGCTCGACCCCTGGCGCCCCATCCGGACCCGGCCCCCGTCGGCGTGCAGGACCGCGTACGCGCCGATCATGCCGCCGGTGGCGCGCAGCTCGGCGGGGTTCTGGGAGACGAGAAGGTAGCGGCGAGGGCCGTCCACGCCGAGCAGGGGCGGGAGGAGCCGGGCCGCCTGGTCCGCCGCGGCGGTCAGACCGGCCAGCCGGTCGATCTCCGTCCGCAGGTCGCCCAGCGCCTGCGCGACCTGGTCGACCAGCCCGCCGGTGGGCACCGCGGCGAGGTCCGCACGGGTGGCCTGCACGGCGTCGTCGACGGTGGACAGCTCCGTCGACACGGTCCGCAGGCGGCCGACGTCCAGCCGCCCGGCGCTGGGCAGCAGACTGCTCAGGTCGGTCCGGAGCAGTGCCGGGAACGCCGCCCGGGACAGCTCGTCGATCGCCACCGCGATCTGTCGTACGGCGGCGAGGTTGTCCCCGGCGAACGGCGTCTGCCGGCCGAGCCACCAGCCCGGGTCCCCGGTCGCCGTCCGGGCCGCCGCCGCCTGCTCCTGCAGCGCGGCGAGGGTCCGCTGGGCGCGATCGGTGTCACCGGCGACCACCTGGGCACTCAGGTCGCGGGCCAGCCCCGCGGCGTTAAGGAGATGGGCGCGGGCCTGCCAGCCGCGTACGCCCACCCAGCCCCCGGTGAGCAGCAGCAGCGACCCGACGACCAGGCCGGCGAGCAGGGCCCGGCGCAGGTGCGCCCGCCGGCGCCGACGGGACCGGCCGCGTCGACGACGCCCACTCTGGCTCTCGGTCACACCACACACTCCGTTCGGCAAAATCGGACAGGTAGGCACGTTCTTCTTGGACGTTCGTAGCACGTAACGATCGAGTACGTCCGAATATGACGGTCTTGACCCTTACGCGAGGATCACTCGCGCGTCCCGGGCGCGGCGACCCGCCCGCCGGCGACGTCGTACAGCAGCCGCTCGACGCGGTCCACGCCCGCGGGCATGGACATCTCGCGCAGGTACGCCTCCCGGCCCCGCCGGCCCATCTCGGCCCGGGCGGGCGGCGGGATGGTGGCGGCGAGCCAGAACCGGTCGGCCAGCGTGGCCCAGTCCTCCGGCGGGCAGGACAACCCGGCCCGGACCCGCTCGACCACCTCGGCCGTGTCGCCGCCGGCGGAGGCCACCACCGGGGCGGCGCAGGAGAACGCGGCCTGGAGCTTGCCGGGCAGGGTGCCCCGCAGCTCCGGCAGGTCGCGCAGCATGACCAGCTGGTAGTCGGCCGCCGCGTACAGGTCGGGCATGTCCAGTGGCGAGCGGCGCTCGACGAACCGCACGTTGTCGGCACCCAGCTCGGCGGCGAGCCCCCGCACCCGCCGCTCCTCGGGCCCCGACCCGACCAGGACCAGGTCCACCGTCCCGTCCAGCGCGGCCGCCGCCCGGACCGCCGTCTCCAGCCCCTGCCGGGGGCCGATGGTCCCCGCGTGCATGACCACGCAGCGCCCCTCCCGGCGGACGAGCCGGCGGGCCGCCGAGCTGGCCCGGGCCGGATGGAAGATCCGCTCGTCGGTCCAGTTCAGCAGGACCTCGACCCGGGACGGGTCCGCGCCCGCGGCGACCACCAGGTCACGCAGGCTGGGCGCGGCGACCGCGACGCGGTCCGCGGCCCGGTAGGTACGGGCCATGGCGGCGCCCAGTCGCTGGGTCCACCGCCGGTCACCGGTGTCGGACGGTTGGTCGGTGGCCCAGACGTCCTGCACGTGCAGCACGGTCGGCACCCGTCCCAGCAGACGCAGCAGCCCGGCGGCGGCGAAGGCCGTGGCGGGCGGCTGGTGGACGTAGAGCGCGTCCACGCCGGCGAGGAACCGCGGCCCGACCAGCGCGACACTGCCGGCGAAGGAAAGGTACGCGGCCGTCCGGCCCCGGGTCGACGCATCCCCGCCGGTGTAGCGCGGCACCCGCCGGACGGCGAGCCGCTCGCTCCGGGTCTCGTGGCGCCAGCGCTGCCGCCAACCGGGGTAGACGTGCCCGCCCGGGTAGTCCGGGAAGCCGGTGAGCACCCGCACCTCGTGCCCCCGGCGGGCCAGTTCCTCGGCGAGGCTGCCCGGGATGAAGGCCGGTTCGGGCGGGAAGTGGTACGACAGGATGCCGATCCTCACCGGAGCACCTCCGACGACCGCCGTCGTACCGGCGCGGCACCCTGCGGGACGGGCCCCGTTCCCGCGTACGATGCGGACAACCCCTCCGCGTCCGGCCGCCGCCGGACGCGCGGCGTCGCGGCCGGACTCCCCGCGACCGCAGTCACGAGAGGGGTCGACATGGTCGACCGGGTTCTGTTCGTGTGCCACGCCAACCTGTGCCGGTCACCGATGGCGGAGTACATCGCACGCCGCCTGCTGGCGGACCAACCGGTGGTGGTGGCCAGCGCCGGCACCGACGCCCACGACGACCTGGCGATGCACCCGTACGCCGCGGAGGTGGCCGCGGGCACGGGCGCCGACCCCCGGGTGTTCCGCAGCCGCCGGCTGCGGCCGGAGCATCTGGCCGGAGCGACCCTCGTGCTCACCGCGACCCGGCGGCAGCGCTCGGTGTGCACCGCGCTCGCCCCGGCCGCCCTGCACCGGACGTTCACCCTCCGGCAGTTCGGCCGGCTGGCCGAGGCGGCCGGCGCCGCCCCGGACGCGGCGGAGCCGGTCCCGGGCGGCGCGGCCGTTCCGCTGCGCGCGGCGGTCGAGGCCGCCGCCCGCGCCCGGGGGCGGCTGCAACCCGCCGCCCCCGACGCGGACGACCTGCCGGACCCGATCGGTGGGTCCGCCGCCGACTTCCGGCGCTGTGCCGAGGAGATCGAACGCGCGATGCGACCCCTCGCGGTGCTCATCGGGACAGCCGGGTGAGTTCCTGCGTCCGGTCGCCGACGTCGCCGGGGTCCAGGTGCTCCGCGTGCCGGGGTCCGGCGCCCCGCTCGGCGTGCGTCGGCGTCGTCTCGGCGGCCGCGACGACCCGGTACGCCTCGTACTGGTACGCGTCGGCCTTCGGCACCTTCGCCATGTTCAGCACGCAACCGAGCAGGCGGACCGAGACCGAGTGCAGGGACCGCGCCGCCGCGGCGACCTGCGACCGGGACGTCCGGCCCTGCTGGGTGACCAGCAGCGCGCCGTCGGCCTGCACGGCCACCACGACGCCGTCGGTCACGGCGAGCAGCGGCGCCGTGTCGATGATGACGATGTCGGCCGACTCGCGAAGGGCGAGCAGCAGGTCCGCCATGGCCTTGGAGCCGAGCAGTTCGCTGGGGTTCGGCGGGGCGGAGCCGCTGGGCAGCACCAGGAGCGACTTGTCGCCCCAGCGCTGCACCACGTCGCCGACCCCGACGTCACCGACCAGCACGTCGGTCAGGCCGATGCCGGCGTCCAGACCGAGGTAGTCGCCGACCTTGGGGCGACGCAGGTCGGCGTCGACGAGCAGGACCCGCCAGCCCGCCTCGGCCAGCGCGATCGCCAGGTTGCAGGACAGGGTTGTCTTTCCCTCGCCCTGGAGGGCGCTGGTCACCGCGATGACCCGGGCGGGCTCGTGCACGTCGACGAAGCGCAGGTTCGTCCGCAGCTTGCGGACCGCCTCGGCCCGGGCGGAGTTCGCCGCGTCACCCACGATCAGCGGCGACGTCTTCGCGCTGCCCTCGAACGGGATCTCGCCGAGCAACGGGCCTCCGGTGGCGCGCTGGAGACCGGCGGCGTCGCGCATCCGGACGTCGGCGAGCCCCCGCAGGATCGCCAGACCCACACCGGCGAGCAGGCCGAGCAGGCCGCCGAGGGTGAAGTTACGGACCGGCTGCGGGGACACCGGGGTGGAGGTGACCCGGGGCCCGCTGACCACCTCGATACGGATCGGCCCGGCCTTGCCGTCGGAGGTCATCTCGACCTTGCCGACCAGCTCGACGAACTTGGCCGACAGCGTCTCGGTCACCCGCAGGGCACGGTTCTGGTCGGTGTCGGTCACCGACGCGCGCAGCAGGACCGTCCCGGCCTCGGTGGAGGTGGAGACGCGCCGCTGGACCTGCTCGGCGGTCAGTCCGACCTGGTTGTCGGCGACGACGCTCTGCGCGAGCCGGTCGCTGGTCAGCAGCTCAGCGTAGGACTTCACGCGCTGCTGCAGGAACAGGCCGCCCTGGTAGGCGTCGGTGACGCCCTGACTCGGTGTGGTGACGAAGAACGTCACCGAGGCGACGTACCGGGGCTGGGCCCGGACGGTGACGAGGGTGGTCACGCCGAGCGCGACCATGACCGTGAGGAGCACGATCCACCAGTGCCGACGCACCAGGCGGAGTTGGCGGTACAGGTCCATCAGGCGCGCCTCCGTACCAGGCCGGTAACGCCAAAGAACTTCACGAAAACCCCCAAGGTCGACTTAATCTCGTGAAACCATTAAAGCGCCTCATGCGCCTTATGTCCGGAGTTACGCATTTTCGCCAAGGGCTGCGCTCCGCATTACCAACCCCGCAGGGGGAGGCGGGGTGTCGGTGCGGCGGAAATTGGATCGACGGGTTCTCGAACGCGGGTACGTGCCGTACCGGCGGAGGCTCCTCAGGTGGCGCGGTGCGCGGCGGACGGGTGCCGGGCCGCGCGGGGTCGTGCCGAGTGGCCGGCCGCGGACCCGGGGGTGACGGGCACCCGGCGGCGGGCTTCGCGAGGGGGCGGTGGGCAGGGGCGGCGGCGCGGGCCGACGGGCGAACGCCCGCCGGCCGCCGTCGCGGTCAGGAACGCCGCTCGGTACGCCGCGCCTCCTGCTCGTCGGCGAGGGCGTCGCTCACCGGCTCCATGAGGTCGTCGCCCGGCACCGCTACCTCCTCGGCCCGGTCCTGCTCGTCGATCCGCCCACCGGCGGGCGGCTCCGGGGCCGTCGCGCCGCCGGCGAAACCGTACTTGTTCGGTTCGTCGTGCTTGCTCATGTGGCTGTCCTCCCATTTTTCCCGTTTTCGCCTCCTACCGGCAACGGTAGGTGGTGATCCTTCTGCCCGCCGGAGGCCGGGGATAGTCGTGCTGTCCCGTCGACGGTGAGGGCGGCCCAGAGCAGTCGGCGCAGCAGGATGATGACGGCGGCGGCGACCAGGTCCGCCCACCCCTGCGCCACGGAAAGGCGCAGCAGGCCCACGGCGGTCAGCAGGTCCAGCAGCACCCGCAGCGCCGGCCGCCAGGAACGGCCGGTGAGCAGGACGACTCCCGCCGCGACGACGGCGGCCGAGGTGAGGGCGGCGGCGAGGGCCGGTATCACGGCGGGACCCCCTCCTCGCGAACCTGCCGTTGCCCCTCCCGGATCTCCCGGCTCAGCACCCAGTTCAGGGCGGTCCGGATGGCGGCGATCGCCGCCAGCTGGCCGATCTGCGTGAACGTCGGGGAGAACGCGGTCCGCAGGATGTCCGCGGCGAGCTGGAACTCCAGCCCGAGGGTGAGGAAGCGTCCCAGGGACAGCCGGATCGGGGTGAACGCGGCGGCGCTGCGGCGGCGCAGCCCCTCGGCCACGAACCGCAGCGCCGCCCACACCGCCCCCACGAAGATGACCACCGCACCGGCGGTCTCGACGGCGAGCACGAGCGACTCGTGGCCGATCCGTAGAACTTCCCCGGCGTTCACCCGCAGGCGTTACCCGGCGGGCCGCCCGGTAGTCGGCGATCAGGTGAGCTCGCTGACCGCCTCCAGGATCAGCCAGAGCCCGCAGATCGCGAAGAGGATCGCGGCACCGTACCTGATGGTCTTCTCGGGCAGTTTCCGGCCGAGCATCCGGCCGACCAGGATCGCCAGCGCGTCGGCGGCGACCATGCCGACCGTCGAGCCCAGCCAGGTGCCGAACCAGCCGTACTGGGTGGCCAGGGTGATGGTGGCCAGCATCGTCTTGTCACCCAGCTCGGCCAGGAAGAAGGCGACCGACACCGCCACGATGGCCGACTTGCTGGTCTTCTCGGCCTTGCGCCGCTCCTCCTCGGTGAGCGTGTCCCCGCGCAGGGTCCACGCGCCGAACCCGAGGAACGCCAGACCGGCCACGAGCGAGATCCACTCGGTGGGAAGGGCCGCGCCGAGGCCGTACCCGATCGCCACCGAGGCCAGGTGCACCACGGCGGTGGCGACGGTGATGCCGATCAGCACCGGTACCGGCTTGTACCGGGTGGCGAAGGTCAGCGCCATCAGTTGGGACTTGTCGCCCAGTTCGGCGACGAAGATGACGCCGAAGCTGACCACCAGCGCGACGAGGAAACCTTCCATGACATCCTTCCGGTTCATGCCGGGAGGAGGTACGGGGCGCCCTCGACCCGGCTTGTACAGCCTGGGTCGAAGGTCTCGCCCGCCCCGGTGACCGGGGCCGCGTGGCCGGGTGCGGAACGCACCAGTGTGTCGACCACGACATTGGGGGCTACTCCCCTTCGCGCGACCAGCCTAGCCGATCATCAGGGGGGCCTGCCGCCGCGGGTGAAGAGGTTCACGACGGCGGCTCCGCTCAGTCGGCCCGGGCCAGGGTGACCCCGAACAGGCCGTCCGGGTCGGTCCAGAAGTCGTGCGCGGTGAACCCGGCCGCCGTCAGCTCGGCCGCGACCCCCTCCGGGCGGAACTTCGCCGAGACCTCGGTCCGCAGTTCCTCCCCCTCGGCGAAGTCCACCACCAGGTCGAGCACCCGGATCCGCATCGGCCGGCGCGCCCGCAGCCGCATCTCGATCCACTCCTGGTCCGGGTCCCACCGGGCGACGTGGTCGAACGCCTCCGGGTCGAAGTCCGCCCCCAGCTCCCGGTTGACGACCCGGAGCACGTTGCGGTTGAAGTCGGCGGTGACCCCGGCCGCGTCGTCGTACGCCGGCACCACCACCGCGGGATCCTTCACCAGGTCGGTGCCGACGAGCAGCCAGTCCCCCGGCTCCAGGGCGGCCCGCATCGCGGACAGGAACTCCGCGCGCTCGGCCGGCAGCAGGTTGCCGATGGTGCCGCCGAGGAACACCACCAGCCGCCGGCCGCCGGGAGGAAGCCGGTCCAGGTGGCGGGTGAAGTCGCCGACGATGCCGCGTACCCGCAGGCCGGGATAGTCGGTGGCGATCTGCTCGGTGGACTGGCGCAGCGCGCTCACCGACACGTCCAGCGGCACGAAGGTGCCGAGGCCGCCCCGCCGGGTGAAGGCGTCCAGCAGCAGCCGGGTCTTCTCCGACGAGCCGGACCCCAGCTCGATAAGGGTCTTCGCGCCCGTCACCGCCGCGATGTCACCGGCCCGGGCAACCAGCACCGCCCGCTCGGCCCGGGTCGGGTAGTACTCGGGCAGCCGCGTGATCTCCTCGAACAACTCACTGCCCCGAGCGTCGTAGAACCACTTCGGCGGCAGCCACTTCGGTGTGGCGGTCAGGCCGGTGCGGACGTCCTCCCGCAGACTGCGGCCCAGGTCCTGCTCCTCGAGGTGGATCTCCAGCGGCTCCGCGCCCATGTCTTCCCCTTCGTCGAACGGATGCAAGGTCCTTCGCGGCGACCCCGTGCCGCCCCGTCGGCGGTCACGCCTCCGTGAGGGCGCGTACGCGCACCTCCGTCGCGGTCGCCTCCACGAGGTGGCCCTCCGGCACCGGTCGCCAGCCCGGCTCGTCGTCGTGCGGCTCGGACGCCAGCAGCACCGAGGCCGGGGTGGTACGGATCGACAGCGCGTGTCCGGCAACGCTGGCCACCACGGTCCGACCATCGGTGAGCAGCAGGTTGAGCCGCGACCCGGGTGCCGCCGCCGCCACGGCGAGGGTGGTCTCGGCGATCGCCCGCCCCGGCTTCACGCCTGCCCGCAGCCGGTGCCGGACCAGCGCCCACAGCAGCGCCGAGTCGGTGGCGGCCTCCAGGGTCAGGAGGTCCCGTACCGGCAGCGCCCCGGCCAGCGGGACCACCGAGTCGGGCCAGCCGCGCACCACGCCGTTGTGGCTGAACAGCCAGCGCCCCTCGGCGAACGGCGCGGCCGCCCCGTCGAGCACCGCCATCCCGACCGTCGCCGAGCGGACCGCGGCGAGCACCGCGCCGGCCGAGGTGACGGCGGCGAGCTGCGCGATCGTCGGATCGCTCCAGATCGGCTGGGCCCGCCGGTAGCGCACCGGATCGCCGTCGCCCGGATACCAGCCGACCCCGAACCCGTCGGCGTTGATCGTCCCGCCGCCGCGCATGTCACGCGGCGCCCAGGACTGGCGCACCAGCGAGTACGGCGGGTCGAACAGCAGCTCACGCAGGCTGACCGGCGGCCCCAGGTACGCCAGGTGGCGACACATCAGGCGACACCGTCCCCGGGCGGGGCCGGCGGCGTCACGGGTGCGCCTCGGCGGCGCGGGCGTCCCGGGCACACCGGAAACCGCTGAAGATCTGCCGCCGGATCGGGTAGTCCCAGTTGCGGAACGTACCCCGGCAGGCGGCCCGGTCGGTGCCGAAGGAACCGCCGCGCAGCACCCGGTGGTCGTCGCCGAAGAAGACCTCCGAGTACTCCCGGTAGGGGAACGCGGTGAACCCCGGGTGGCCCCGGAACGCGCTCGCCGTCCACTCCCAGACGTCACCGATCAGCTGGTGCACCCCCAGGGGCGAGGAACCCGCCGGGTAGGCGCCGACCGGCGCCGGCCACAGGTGCCGCTGGCCCAGGTTGGCGTGCTCGCCCGTCGGGTCGTCGTCGCCCCACGGGTACCGGCGGGACCGGCCGGTGACCGGGTCCCACCGCGCGGCCTTCTCCCACTCCGCCTCGGTGGGCAGCCGTTTGCCGGCCCACCGCGCGTACGCCTCCGCCTCGTACCAGCAGACGTGCACCACCGGCTCGTCGTCGCGCACCGGCGACCAGCGGCCGAAACGCCGGTAGGCCCACCCGTCACCGTCCCGCCGCCAGTGCAGCGGCGCGGTCAGGTCGGCCTCGTGCCGGTGCCGCCAGCCGGCGTCGCTCCACCAGCGCGGGTCGTCGTAGCCGCCGTCGGCGATGAACTCCCGGTACCGCCCGTTGGTGACCGGCGCGGCGTCGATGACGTACGCGGGCAGGTGCACCCGGTGGGCGGGCCGCTCGTTGTCCAGCGCCCACGGGTCGGTGTCCGTGCCCATGGTGAACTCGCCGGCCGGCACCAGCACCTCCCCGCCGACCCGTTGCCGGGGCTCGGGCGGCGGCGGGGCGTCGAGCACCGGCGGCCCGGAGCGCAGCTGGTGCGTCGCGAGCATGGTCTCGTCGTGCTGCTGCTCGTGCTGCACGATCATGCCGAAGGCGAACCCGTCGGCGGTCAACGGCCGGTCGGTGAACGCGACCCGGTCGAGCAGGTCGAACACCTTGTCCCGGACCGTGGCGACGTAGGCACGGGCCTCGCCCGGCGGCAGCAACGGCAGCGACGGGCGGTCCTTGCGGGGTTGCTTGAACGCGTCGTAGAGGTCGTCGATGTCGTGCCGGACCGGCGCGCGTCCCCCGACGTCGCGGACCAGCCACAACTCCTCCTGGTTACCGACGTGCGCCAGGTCCCACACCAGGGGCGACATCAGCGGGGAGTGCTGCCGCACCAGGTCCGCGTCGTCGACGGCCCCGGTCAGCAGGGCGGTGCGGGCCCGCGTGCGCTCCAGCTCCTCCGCGATGCGGGTGCGCAGCCGTTCCCCGTCCAGCGCGGGCGTCGTGGTGTCCGTCACCGGTGTCTCCTCCCCGCGACGGCGCGCCGCCGCCGTACGCCTCGATCGATGTCGTCGTACAGGTCGGGCGGCAGGTGCAGCCCGGGCAGGGCCGCCACGGCCAGGTCGAGCAGCTCGGCGGCGGTGGCGGCGAGGTGGCGGTCCCGCAGCCCGTACCGGGCCGCCGCCTGCCAGCGGTCCGCCTGCGGCGCGGCGACGGCGTGCGCCCGACGGACCGTGTCCGGGTCGGCGAGCAGGGCGCTGAGGACCGCCGTCGGCAGCCGCCAGTTCCGCCCGGGCTGCGTGTCGAGGTACCGCACCTCCAGGTAGCCGCGCGGGCGGACCGGCGGGAAGAGGGTGCTCACGTGGTAGTCGAGGTCGTCGGTGGTGGGCGGACGCGGCAGCGCGCCGTCGAGCCAGTCGGCGAAGGTCACCCCGGCCGGCGGGGTCCAGTCGTCGCCGCGACCGCGCAGGCAGAGCAGCGGTGCGGCCAGCACGTACGTCGTCCAGCCGGCGACCGGATCCTCGTCGGCGCGCTCGGGCGTCCAGACCGGGCGGGTGCGCGCCGGGTCGATGCCGAACCAGGCGGCCATCCGGGCCGACGCCCAGCCGGTGGCCCGGCCGGCGTGCCTCTGCGCGGTGGCGAAGGCCGCCAGCAGGGGCGGGCCCACCGCGTGCACCGCCGCCCAGCGGGCGCCCACCTGCTCCGCCTCCCCCGCGTCGAGGCAGACCTGGAGCCCGGCGGTGCTGTACATCATCGTGCGGCCAGCCGGCCCGCGCCGGTCGAACACGCGCCGCATGGCGCGGTAACGCGGGGTCTCCACCACCGGTTCCGGCGGGCGGTGCGGGTCGATGCCGCTGCGCCCGAGCACCAGCCCGGCGGCGGCCAGCAGAGCGGTGAGGTCGGCGATGTCGGCGTCCGTCGCGCGGATCAACGCGCCGATCGCGGTTCGCGGCGTGGTGGAGATCTCCACCTGCCCGCCCGGCTCCACGGTGACCGTGCTGCCGTACCGCAGTCGGGTGGCGGGGCTCGCGCCGTCGAGGGTGGGCGGGCAGTGCCGCCCGAGGGCCGCCCGCAGCCGCGCGCCCTCGACGGGGCGGGCGGGATCGGCGGCGTCGTGGACAGTCCATTCCAACTCGACACCGGTGTGGGTGGGTGGTCCGGTCTTGAAGCAGATCCGGGCGATGTGGCCGGCCGCCGCGTCGGACGACGAGAGGACCGTCCCGCGCTCCAGCTTCGGCGACATCACCACAGGATGGGCCCCCCTACACCACTGCGTGTTCCGGTCCCCGCCACCGTAACCCGACCCACCGTCATGTTCCGGGGCGTCGGCGGCGCCCTCGTCTCCTGTCTAGCAGAAGAACCGCTGGTGGCCGGCGGGATCGCCGCGAGGAGAACTCAGCTGCCGGGGGTAGGGCTCGGGGACGTCGAGGGCCCGCCGGCCGCCGTCGGCTCGGGCGACGCGGGCGCCTTCTTCGAGTTGCCCGGCTTCTTCTCGCCCACCAGGCCGCGGCAGAAGTCCTCGACCTCCTCCACGCCGCCGGCGGCCGTCACGAGCTTGGCGAACGCGGGGGTCTTCAGCGCCTTGGTCCGCTGCGCCGGCGACTTGGCCAGGTACGCCCGGCACAGCCCGGCCACCTGCCCGGTGGGCGGTTCGGTGGTGCGTCCGCCGCCGCCCGGGGTCACGGACGCGTCCGGCGTGGCGGACGGTACGACGGACGGGGCGAGGGTGCTCGGGCCGGCGCCGGTGGAGCCGCCGCCGGTCGGAGTGCCCGGACCGCCGGTCGAGCCGCCGGAGGTGGAACCGCCGGAGGTGGAGCCGCCGGAGGACGTGTCGGCGGGAGCGGGGGTGGCCGGCCGGCGCGGCGGGGCCGGATCGTCGGCCCGGTCCAGGGTGACGGCGGCGAAGGCGGCGCCGGCGGTGGCGGTGACGGCGATGCCGGCGCCCCAGGCGACCGCGCCGGCGGTGAACCGGCGTCGCCGCTGTGGGCGGTGCGGGACCGGGGTGGGCGTCGCCGCCCGGGCGGCCCGGAAGGCCGCCATCGCGGCCTCCTCCCCGGCCAGTTCGGTGGGCCGGGCGGAGGCCGAAGCGGCGGCGAGCAGGTCGGCGAGCGGGTCGGTACCCCGGCTGCCGGGCGCGGAGCGGACGGCGTCGAGGAGGCGGTCGGAGGCGTCACGGTCGGCGGGCCGACCGGCACGGCGGAAGATCATCGCGAATCCCTCACGTCAGCCGTCCGCCGGCTCGGCGTGCGGCGCCTGCTGGCGCCGGCCGTCGCGGGGACGGGGCGGGGTGCCGTCGGGGGCTGTCGGGTGCTGGCCCACGTCGTAGCGCTCCATCAGCGCGGCGAGCCGGCGCAGCCCTCGGTGGGCGGCGGTGCGCACGGCGCCGGGGCGCCGGCCGAGGACCCGGCCGGCGCTCTCGGCGTCCAGCCCGATGACGGCCCGGAGCAGCACGGCCTCGGCCTCCCGCGGCGGCAGGGTGGCGATCAGCGCGAGCGCCGCCTCGGTGCCGATGGTCTCGCCGGCCCGTTCGGCGGTGTCCGTGTCGCCGGCCAGCTCGCTGAGCGCCTGCACCGGGACGGGAAGGGAGGGACGGCGGCGCTGCCGCCGCAGGTGGTCCATGGCCCGGTTGCGGGCGATGGTGACCGTCCAGGCGCGGAACTCGCCCCCCGTGAAGGTGGGGAGGTCCCGGGAGATCTGCAACCACGCCTCCGAGGCGACGTCCTCGGCGTCCGCGCCGACCAGCGCGGTGAGGTAGCGCAGCAGGCCGGGTTGGAGGCTGCGGTAGAGGAACCGGAAGGCGTCCTCGTCACCGGCCTGGGCCTGGACGACCGCATCGTTGAGCTCGGCGGTCACCCGGGTCGCCTCCGTCCGGCGGACACGCTGGGGCACACACCGGCCCCGGCGCACGCGACGCCGACCCGGTCCGGTGCCCGGACCTGCTCCCGCACCCTCAGCCCCCCGCCGACCTGATCACGTCCGATCCCGCGACACCCCGGACGGCGTGCCTGACTCTCGCCACGGCATCCGCCCGGCGAGAGCCACGGCGACGCCGTCGGCTGGGCCCGGATCGCGCTAACGGTAGGAGCACGGGCGTGAACGGACAAGTCGGCCCCGCTCGCGGCAAGAGTGAGAATTATCGCGCGGGACGGGCGGCGTGTCGAGGTAACGCGGGGCGCTCGAAGGGCGCTCCCGCCCGTCCGAGGCGATGACGATGCGATGTGCGCAGCGCGCACAGCGGAGCCTCGTCACGTAGCGTTCGGGACCGGTCACAGGATACCGCTTCGGTATGCCCTGCCGACAGCCCCGGAGAGGGCCTGTCGTCCCTCGCGGGGCCGGGCACGGCGCGACGTGGGTCGCCGCTCTGGGTACGGTGGTGCCGTGTTGTCATCGGAGCTCGTGCTCAGCGGTCGGTACCGCCTGGACGACCGTGTCGCCACCGGCGGCATGGGAGACGTCTGGCGTGCCACGGACCTGATCCTCGGCCGGCAGATCGCGGTCAAGGTCCTGCTGCCGGCGCTGGTCTCCGACCCCGACTTCATCGCCCGGTTCCGCGCGGAGGCGCGGATCATGGCCGCCCTCCGCCACCCCGGCATCGTCCAGGTCTACGACTGCGGCGCGGACGACCTGCCCGACGGCGGGCGCGCCGACTACCTGGTGATGGAGTTCGTCACCGGCGAGCCGCTGTCCAAGCGGATCGAGGCCGCCGGGCGGCTGGACGTCGCCGAGACGATGTCGATCGTCGCGCAGGCGGCGCAGGCCCTGCACGCCGCGCACAAGGGCGGCATCGTGCACCGCGACGTCAAGCCGAGCAACCTGCTGGTGCAGGAGGACGGCACCGTCGTCCTGGTCGACTTCGGGGTGGCCCGCTCGACCGACGTCACGAGCATCACCAGCACCAACGCGGTGCCGGGCACGGCCCTCTACATGGCGCCCGAGCAGGCCGCCGGGCGACCGGTGTCCGGGGCCACCGACATCTACGCCCTCGGCGCGGTGGCGTACTGCTGCCTGAGCGGGAGCCCGCCGTTCACCGGCGACAACCCCCTCCAGGTCGCGGTGCGGCACCTCGACGACGAGCCGCCGGAGCTGTCGCACGACATTCCGGAGGCGGTCCGGGCACTGGTCGGCCGCGCGCTGGCCAAGGATCCCGCAGACCGGTTCACCAGTGGCGCGGCCATGGCCGAGGCCGCCCGGGCCGCGGTCTCCGACCCGTCGGCGCCGACCGCCTGGGTGCCGGCCGCGGGCGTCACCGCCCTGCGCGACGCGGGCCCGAACACCCGCACCGACTCCGTACCGGCCGCCACCGCCGGGGGACGGCGTGGCCGTGGCCGGCTGGTCGGCGCGGCGGCGGCGGCACTGGTGGCGCTGGCCGGCGTCGGCGCGGCGCTCAGTGTGACCACCGCCGCGGACGCGCCGGCCGGCGTCAAGGTGCCGCCGGCGTCCGCACCGGCGGCGGAGCCCAGCGGCGACGACGAGCCGACGGCCGTGGAGACCGGCGGCGACCCCGAGCAGCCGTACCGGCCGGTGGGTTCGACCGGTCGGCCGTCGACGTCGCCGACCGCGACCTCGACCGTGCCGCCGCCCAGCCCGACGGGCCAGCAGCCGACCAGCGTGCCCACGACGGCGCCCACGACGCCCCCGGCCCCGCCGACCACGACGCCGCCCGGACCGGCCCCCACCACGTCGAATCCGAATCCGGCACCGACGACGACCCCGCCCACCACCGACCCCGAGATCCCGCCCGGCGAGCTGTGACCGCGCCACCGTCTCCCCGCACAGGGGCGGGGAGACGGGGACGGCGCACCGGTCACTGGTCGCCGAGGGCCTCCACCACCGGCCGGGACAGCGCCCGGCGGGCGGGCAGCACCGAGGCGGCCAGCGCGGCGACCACCGCGACGCCGACGACCAGGCCGAGCGGCCCGAGCGGCAGCACCACCGTGAAGTGCCCGCTGATCCGCCCGAGCAACGCCATCGCCGCGGCGCTGACCCCGGTTCCCAGGGCCACCCCGAGCACGACGCCCACTCCGGCCGTCAGCACCGCCTCGACGGCGAGCATCGTCCGCAGCCGGCCGCGGGTCAGCCCGACGGCCCGCAGGACCGCGTTCTCGCGGGTCCGCTCGACCACCGACAGGGTCAGCGTGTTGGCCACCCCGACCAGGGCGATGACGACCGCCAGGCCGAGCAGCGCGGTGACGAAACCGAGCACCATGTCCACCGTGCCGGTGAGCATCTTCTTGTAGGCGCCCTGGTCGAGCAGGTTGACCGTCGGGTAGCGGGCCACGACCGACTCGATCGCCACCCGGGCCCGCTCGGCCGTCACTCCGCCCGCCGGTTCGATCTCGGCGAGGTGTCCCCGCTCGTCGGGGTAGAGGGCGGTGAAGTCGTCGTCGGCCAGGTGGACGACGTGGCCGACCGGCACCGGACCGCCGGCCGCCGGACCGTCGTCGGTGACCACGGCGGCCACCCGGAAGGGACGGCCGCCCAGGACGAGAGGCGAGTCGGCCGTCCAGCCGCGCGCCCGCGCCAGCTCCGCGCCGACCAGCACCCACCCGGGACCGAACCGGTCCGGGTCCCCGGCGACCACGCCGGTCAGCGTACGGCCGACCAGCGCGGGGTGGGACGCCCGCACCTCGACGCCCGACCACACCGCGCTGCGCCACTCGTGCACGACCGCCAGCTCCTCCCGGGTCCGCAGCTCCGCCGCCAGCGGTGCGGGCAGGTCCCCGCCCACGCCGGTGACGAGCCAGTCCACCCCGATCTCGGCGTCGACACTGCGCTCGATGCCGGTCCTGGTGCTGTGCGCGCCGACCACGAAGGCGGACACCAGCCCGATGCCGATCACCAGCGCGGTGGCGGTCGCCGCGACCCGCCGGGGATTGCGGACGGCGTTCGCCACGGCCAAATCACCGGTCACACCGAGCACCCGCCGGGCGGGCGCTCCGAGGACCCGGACCAGGGCCGGCACCAGCACCGGCCCGACCAGCACGATGCCGAGGAAGACCAGCACCCCGCCGGCCGCGACGAGGGGGATCAGCACGGCGTACGGGGCGGCGGCCAGGGCCGCGACGCCCCCGGCGAGGACCAGTCCGCCAGCCACGAGCCGGAGGCGACCGGGCCGTCGGGCCGGCTGCACGGCCGCCTCGGTGAGGGCGGCCACCGGGGCCACCCGGGTGCCCTTCCAGGCCGGCAGGAGTGCCGCGCCCACGGTCACCACGGTGCCCACGGCGAGGCTGCCCAGCACGGCCGGCACGGTGACCACGAGCCGGCCGCCGGGCACCGGCGCGTCCAGAGCGGCCAGCAGGGCGTTCAGGCCGGCGGCCAGCACCACGCCGAGCAGGATCCCGACGGCGGAGGCGACGAGGCCCACCACGGCGGACTCGGCGACGACGGCCCGGAACAGCTGCCCCCTCCGCGCCCCGACCAGGCGCAGCAGGGCGGTCCGCCGGGTGCGCTGGGCCAGCACGATGGCGAAGGTGTTGGCGATCACGAAGGCCGCCACCACGACCGCCACGGCGGCGAAGGTCAGCAGCGCGAGGTTGAACTGGTCCAGGTCGCGGACGGCGTCGGCCACCGCGTCGTCGAGGATCCGCTGGCGGGTCTTCACGGTCGTGCCGGGGCCGGCGACGGCGGTCAGCGCGTCGGCCAGGGCCGCGTCGGTGACCCCGGGCGCGGCGGCGACCATGACCCGGTCGTAGCCGGCCCGGCCGGAGAGGGCCAGCGCGTCGGCGCCGACCGTACCGACGAACGGTCCGCCCACGTCGCGGGAGGTGTCGTCCACGTCGACGGCGCCGACCAGGGTGTACGGCCGGGCCGGCACCGCGTCGCCGCCGACGCGCACCGGCGCACCCAGGGCGAAGCCCTCCCGGGCGGCGGTCGGCGCGTCCAGCACCACCTCGCCGGGCCGGTCGGGCAGCCGCCCCGCCACCAGGTCGTACGAGCGCAGGGCCTCCTCGGTGGGGATGGCGGCGAGGACGGTGTACCCGAGCACCGGGCGGCCGTCGGCGCCGACGATGCCGGCGGTGCCGAGGAGTTCGCCCGCCGCGGCGGCCACGCCCTCGACGGCACGCACCCGGTCGACGAGGGCGGTCGGCAGCGGCTCCCCGCCCTGCGGGTGGACGGCGGCATCGGTGTGCCGGTCGAAGGCGCCGGCGCGGTCGTACGCACCGGCGCGCATGCCGTCGACGACGATCAGGGTGCCGGCGACGAACGCGACGCCGAGCACGACGGCCAGCGCCGGCAGGAGCAGCCGCGGCCCTTCGGCGCGCAGCGAACGCAGGGCCAACCGGATCATGACGGACACGTGCGGCTCCCCGTGGAGATCGTTTTCTGGACGTCTCCGACGCTAGGGCGGCACCGGTCGGGCGGCGTCCGCCGCCGCGCTCGACCCGGGTGCGTCCCCGGGGGTCCCACGGCGAGCGGCCCGTACGACCGAGGTCGTACGCGGCGTCAGCCCCCCGGGGTCACCAGGCCGCTCTCGTACGCCAGGACCACCGCCTGGACCCGGTCGCGGAGCTGGAGTTTCGCCAGGATCCGCCCGACGTGGGTCTTGACCGTCGCCTCGGCGACGTGCACGCGGGCGGCGATCTCGGTGTTCGACAGGCCCTGCGCGACGAGCAGGAGGATCTCCCGTTCCCGCTCGGTGAGCTGGGCGAGGCGGGGGTCCTCGACCGGGCCGGGGCCGAGCTGGCCGGCGAAGCGGTCGAGCAGCCTGCGGGTGATCGACGGGGCCACCACCGAGTCGCCCTGCGCGACGACCCGGATCGCGGCGAGCAGTTCCTCCGGCGGCACGTTCTTGAGCAGGAAGCCGCTGGCACCGGCCCGGAGCGCGGCGAAGGCGTCCGCCTCGGTGTCGAACGTGGTCAGCACCAGGACCCGGGGCGGGCCGGCCGGGCGGTCGGCACAGATCCGACGGGTCGCCTCGACCCCGTCCATGGTCGGCATCCGCACGTCCATCACCACCACGTCGGCGTCGACGCGGGAGAGAACGCGCAGGGCGTCGGCGCCGTCGATCGCCTCGCCGACCACCTCCAGGTCCGGCTGGGAGTCCAGCACCATCCGGAAACCGGCGCGCACCAGCGCCTGGTCGTCCACGATCACCACTCGCACGGTCATGCCGCGATCACCTCCGCTCCGGGCGTCGACGGTAGCGGCAGCCGGGCCTCGACCCGCCAGCCCCCACCCGGTCGGGGGCCGGCGGCGAGGCTGCCGTCGTACACCCCGACGCGCTCGCGCATCCCGACCAGGCCGTGCCCCCCGGACGGCGCCGGCCGGACCGGCGGGCGTCCGCGCCCGTCGTCGACGACCCGGACCACGACGGCGGCGGCGGTGTGGTGGAGGGTCACGTCGACGCCGGCACCGACGCCCGCGTGCTTGAGCGCGTTGGTCAGCCCCTCCTGCACCAGCCGGTAGAGGGTCAGTTCCAGCCCCGGTGGCAGGGCCGGGACGTCGCCGTCGGTGGACCAGCGGACGCGCAGGCCGGCGTCGCGGAAGCGGTCCAGCAGGGCGGGCAGTTCGGCGAGCGCCGGCCGACGGTGCTCGGGCTCCGCGGCGACCTCGGGCGGTGGCGACTCCCCCGCCGTGCCGGCCACGGCCGCCGTCTCCGGCGGGTTGGGCTCCCGGAGTACGCCGACGAGCCGGCGCATCTCCTCCAGGGCCACCCGGCCGGTGTCGGCGACCACCTTGACCGCCTCGCGGGCGGTCTCCGGGTCCCGGTCGAGGGTGAACCGCGCGCCGTCGGCCTGGACGATCATCACGGCGAGGCTGTGCGCGACGACGTCGTGCAGCTCGCGGGCGATGCGGGTGCGCTCCTCGGCGACGGCGGCCCGCGCCTCGGCCTCCCGTTCCCGTTCCAGCGTGGTGGCCCGCTCCTCCAGGCTGAGCACGTAGAGCCGACGGGTCCGGACGTTCAGCGCGGCCAGCCAGACCCCGCCGGTGACCAGCCCGAAGTAGATGGTGCTGGCCCACCAGGGGACGTCGCCCCTCGTCTGGACGGCGGCGAGCACCACACCGACCGCGGCGACCACGCCGGCGACCACCCCGTCACGGAGACGGTCGGCGTACTTGACCACGCTGTAGAGCGCGACGAGCACCGCGACGTCGAAGGCGAGCGGACCCCAGCCGGCGACGACCTGGACCAGCGCGAGGACGGCCACCACCGCCGCGACGGCACTGGGGTGGTGCCGGCGGGCCAGCAGCGCCACCGCCATCGCGGCCCCCACGAGGGTCGCCGTCCATCCGCCGGGCTGGTTGACCGCTCCGAGGAGGCCGACGAGGACCACGCCGAGCGAGACGAGGACGTCGAAGGCGACGCTGCGCAGCGGGCGACCGAAGGCGGTGCGGTTCACGGTCACCCAGCGTACGTGTCGCCGGGCGACGGGCCGACCGACCGGCCCGCCGAGGTCAGGAGGCCAGCAGCGCGCGCATGCGATCGATCTCGACAGCCTGTTCGGTGGCGACGGCGTTGGCGAACTCGGACAGCGTGAGATCGGCGCCGACCTTGAGCAGGTTGACGGCCATCTCGACGGCGCCCTGGTGGTGGGCGCTCATCATCTCCACGAAGAGCCGGTCGAACGCGGGCCCCCGGGCGTCGGCGAGCCGGCGCATGGCCTCGGGCGACTGCATCCCCTTCATGCTGCCGTGGTCGTGCCCGGTCACCTCCTCGGCCAGGCCCCGGGCCTGGAGCCAGCCGCGCATCATGCCGATCTCCGGACCCTGCCCGGCCCGGATGCGGGCGGCGAGGGAGAGCACGTCGGGGTCGGCGGCGCGCTCCGGCGCGAGTTCCGCCATCTCCAGGGCCTGCGCGTGGTGCGGAATCATCATCCGGACGAACCAGGCGTCCATCGAGTTGTGCGGACGGGGCGCGGCGGCGGCGGCGAGGTCCGTGGCGGTGCGGGTGGAGGCGGTCTCACCCGGCCGGCCCGGCACGATCACCGCTGGTCCGGTGGGCCCGGTCGGGGTCGGTGTCGCGGCGACGACGGGCGACGCGGCCGGGCGGCGTTCCGTACCGCCGGAGCCGAGCAGGAGGGCCACCACCACGCCGGTGACCAGGAGCACGGATGTGACGGCAGCCAGGGTCCGTACGCGCCGGACGGTCATGGGCCACTCCAAGCGGTAGAGGTCATGGCGATCGTATCCATTGATGAACCGCTCATTATGTGATCCAGCTCACATCGACGTCCGTCACCGGCCGGTAAGGTGACGTCCATCGTCACCCCCTTGCGAAGGGCGCCGCCGATGCTCAGTTCCCCCACGCCGCGGTCCCGACGGCTCACCACCGTGAGCCTCGCCGCGATCGGCCTCCTCCTCGTCACCGCCGTCGCCGCCCCACCGGGCAGCGCCGCCGAGGCGACCCCGTCGGCGCCGGTCGGCGCCGCGAACACCATCCCGGGCGTCGACGAGATCGTGAGCAGCCCCAACCTCAAGCAGGTCGCCAACCTGCCGAAGGTCGCTCCGCTCGACGCCACCAACAGCGACCTCGCCTTCCAGGGCAGGTACGCGTTCGCCGGCAACTACAACGGCTTCGTCGTCTACGACATCTCGAAGCCCGCCGCGCCCACGGTCGTCTCCCGGGTGTTCTGCCCGGGCTCGCAGAACGACATCTCGGTCCGCGGGAACCTGCTCTTCCTCTCCACCGACTCGCCGCGCAGCGACGACTCCTGCAACAGCACGCAGGTGCCGACGAGCGAGACGAAGTGGGAGGGCATCAGGATCTTCGACATCAGCGACAAGGCCAACCCGCGCTACGTCAAGAGCGTGCAGACCGCCTGCGGCTCGCACACCCACACCCTCGTCCCGGCGAAGGACCGCGCGTCGGTCTACCTGTACGTCTCGTCGTACGGGCCGTCGGACACGTACGTGGGCTGCCCGCCGCCGCACGACTCGATCTCCATCGTGAAGGTGCCGCTGCGGACGCCCACCGACGCGGCCGTGGTGGCCACGCCGAACCTGTTCCCGGACGGCGGCTACGAGGGCATCCCGCGGGTGAAGTCGGCGACGAGCGGCTGCCACGACATCACCGCGTACCCGGACAAGGACCTGGCCGCCGGCGCCTGCATGGGTGACGGCATCCTGATGGACATCTCCGACCGGGAGTCCCCCCGGGTCATCAACCGGGTCCGGGACACGGAGAACTTCGCGTTCTGGCACTCGGCCACCTTCAACAACGCCGGCACCAAGGTCGTCTTCACCGACGAGCTCGGTGGTGGCGGCGCCGCCACCTGCACCGAGGCTGTCGGCCCCAACCGGGGCGCCAACGCCATCTACGACATCACCGGCAGCGGCGACGCCCGCGCGCTGGTCTTCCGCAGCTACTACAAGATCCCCCGCTACAACGCCGACACCGAGAACTGCGTGGCGCACAACGGCTCGCTGGTCCCGGTGCTCGGACGCGACATCATGGTCCAGGCGTGGTACCAGGGCGGCGTGTCGGTGTTCGACTTCACCGACTCGGCCACCCCCAAGGAGATCGCGTTCTGGGAGCGCGGCCCGCTCTCGCTCGACCGGCCGGTCGGCGGAGGCACCTGGTCCGCCTACTACTACAACGGCTACATCTACTCCAACGACATGGTGAAGGGCTTCGACGTCCTCAAGCTCAACGACTGGCGCACCTGGACGGCGAACCTCGTCCGCTACCGGGAGCTGAACGTGCAGACCCAGCCCAGCTACCTGAGCTGGTAGGCGCGGCCGACCCCACCGACGGGCCCGGTTCCCCTGGGGGAACCGGGCCCGTCCGCGTCGAACAACGGGACCAGCCGGTCGGTGTCGAGGTAGGTGGCGATACCGGTGACGAGGGACTCGTGCACGTCGAGGAGGACCAGCCCGAACGGACGGTGCGTCCCGTCCGGACCCGGCCGGGTCTGCCAGAACGCCGGCGACCCGTTGGCGGCCACCGGCACCAGACGTGCCCCCCGGCAGGACGCCCCCGGATCGGCCAGTGCCGCCCCGATCCGGTCGCGGCCCCGGATCCACCAGCGGAAGGGCGGCATCGACATCGTCGCGTCCTCGTGCAGCAGGGCCACCAAGGTGGCGACGTCATGGCGTTCGAACGCCGCGCAGTAGCGCGCCAGCAGATCGCGCTGGCCAGGGTCGGTCGGGCGCCACGGCTCTCCGGACGGCACCTCCACCGTCCCGAGGGTGGTCCGGGCCCGCTGCAGTGCGCTGGCCACCGCGGGGACGCTGGTGTCCAGGAGGTCCGCCACCTCCCCGGTGGTCCAGCACAGCACGTCCCGCAGGATCAGCACCGCGCGCTGCCGGGGCGGCAGGTGCTGGAGCGCGGCGACGAACGCCAGGCGGACCGTCTCCCGTCGTACGGCCTGCTCCGCCGGGTCGACGGCGGCGGGAAGCACCAGCGACTCGGGCACCGGCTGCACGAAGACTCCCTCCGCCGCCGGCTCGCCGGGGCCCGGACCGGCGACCGCCGGTGCACCTAGATCCATCGGCAGGGCCCGTCGGCGGGCCCCCCGGAGGAGGTCCAGGCAGACGTTCGTCGCGATCCGGTAGAGCCACGTACGCAGCGACGCCCGGCTCGCGTCGTAGCGGTCGTACGACCGCCACGCCCGCAGCAGCGTCTCCTGCACCGCGTCCTCGGCCTCGAAGCCGGAACCCAGCATGCGGTAGCAGTAGCCGGTCAACTCGATCCGGAACGGCTCCAGCCGGGAGACCGCCTCGTCCGTCGGCGCCACACTCACCGCTCGACCATACGCACCCCGCCGACGACCGATGGGTTTCCGGCGCCCGGCTCGTATCCCCTCCGGGGGCGCGGAGACGCCGCGCCCCGCCGACTGGAGGAGACCACATGACGGAGGACGTACGGGCGGCGGTGGCGGCCGAGCGTCGCGAACAGGCGGACCTGCTCGCCGGCCTGGAACCGTGGCAGTGGGACGCGCCCACGTTGTGCGACGGCTGGCGGGTGCGGGAGATGGTCGCCCACACCACCATGCCGTTCCGCACCTCACTCGCGCGGATGGTGCTCGACCTGGCGAAGGCCCGCGGTGACGTCAACCGGATGGCCGACCGCGCGGCACGCCGCGACGCGGCCGCGCTGCCGGCCGAACGGCTGGTCGCCGGGCTGCGGGACAACGCCACGCATCCGTGGTCACCTCCGGGGGGCGGTCCGCACGGCGCCCTCGCGCACGACGTGATCCACGGGCTCGACATCACGGTGGGTGTCGGGCTGGACCGGCGGGTGCCTCCGGACCGGGTCGCCATGGTCCTGGCCGGGATGCGCCCGAGGAACGTCGCGTTCTTCGGCACCGACCTGACCGGTGTCGAGCTGCGGGCGACGGACCTGGACTGGTCGTACGGCACGGGCGACCCGGTCCGGGGACGGGCGGAGGACCTGTTGCTGGTCCTGTGTGGCCGCCGGCTGCCGCCGGGCCGGTTGGAGGGACCGGCGGCCGGACGCTTCTCCGGCTGACCGGCGCCGAAAGCGGCACGGTCAGCCGGCGGGGATCCGGTCGAGCTGGTCGGTGATCGCCCGACGGCTGAGGGCCGGACGGCCACCCGGGTGCCCGACGGTCGCGCCGGCGGCGGCGACGGCGTACCGGGCCACGCGCTCGTGCGGCTCGCGCCGTAACAGGCCGAGGGTGAGCGCGGCGACGAAGGGGTCCCCCGCGCCGGTGCTGTCCACGGTGGGTGTCTCGCTCAGCGGCACGAACAGCTCGCCGTCCGGCCAGGCGAACGCGTTGCCGACGCCGGCCACCTCGACGGCGACCACCGAGGGGCCGCGCCGCCGCAGCGTGCGGGCGGCGGCGAGACCGTCGTCGGCGTCGCGCGGCGCGTCGCCGGTGAGCAGCCCGGCCTCCTGCGCGTCGGCGCGCAGCACGTCGGCGACGGCGAGCAGTTCGTCGGCACCGGGATCGTCACCCGGTGCGCCGTCGAGCACCACCAGCCGGCCGGCCTCCCGGGCGGCCCGGGCCGCGGTCAGGGCGGCCGGCACCGGCTGCTGGAGCTGGATCAGCACGGCGCGGGCGGCGCGCAGCGCGTCGTCGCTGCGGGCCACGTCGTCGACGGAGAGGAGGGTCGCGCCGGGCAGGTCCTCCAGGTAGCGTCAGTGGCCCTCGGCGTCGACCACGTCGACGATCAACCCGGTCGGCGTCCCGGGCCGGCGCACCACCGGGTCCACGTCGATCCCGTCCGCTCGCGCCTGCGCCAGCAGCCGGTCGGCCACCTCGTCGTCGCCCACCACGCCGAGCAGGCCGACCGTGGCGCCGAGCTGGGCCAGCCCGACCGCCTGGTTGGCACCCTTGCCACCCAGCATCTCCCGGCGGCGCCGCACCGGCGCGCTCCCGCCGGCGTCGGGCACCTCGTCGACCAGCAGGACGAGGTCCCGCGCCACCTGACCGACCACCATCACATCCCGTTGCACCATGATCCGGTCTTACCCCGGCCGCCGTCCGGCACGCGTGGACGCGGCGCTCGTCGAGACCTTGTGGACGGGACGGCCACCCCCTAAGCTTTGCATCACAAAGTACGTTGCCGTCGCAGAGTGGAGACGTCGATGAAGCGCGACCGCACCACCGAGGCCGAACAGACGCTCGCCCAACTCGACCGGCTCCGCGACCGCAGCGCCCGCCGCGCCCACGGGGGTGCCTGGCTCCCGGCCGCCGGCATCGCCGTGCTGCTGCTGGCCAGTTCGGCGCTCTACGAGGCGCCCTTCAGCCAGATCTATTCGATAGAGGGCGAGCACCCCTACTGGGCGGGGCTCCCCGACCAGCAGCGATCCCCCGTCGCGTCGTACCTGTTCTGGTTCCTGGCCGTGCCGGTGCTCCTCGCCGGCACGGCGTGGTGGTACCGGCAGCGGTCACGGCGGCTCGGTGTGCGGGTCCCGTGGCGGCCCTTCGCCGGCACCGGCCTGGGCGTGCTGGTTCTGCTGGCGGTCATCGCCGCCGTGCCGACCACCCCGCCGCCGGACACCCTCGTCCTGCTGTCGGGTCCCTTCTGGCCGGGTCTGCTGACGCCGCTGCTGGCACCGGCCGCGATGGCCGTCGCGCTCGGGTGGGTGGAACGCAGCTGGGGCCTGGTGCTCGCCGGCGCCTGGATCGTCGCGCTGGCCGCCTGGCTGTGCACCACCTTCCCGCTGGGCTCCGTGCCGGGCTGGATGATCGGCGGCTCCGGTGCTGGCCAGCTCGCGTGGCGTCCGGGCCACTATCTTGTCCTGATGGCCCTGCCGCTGCTCGTCGTCGCCACTGTCCGTCTCGTGTCGGCCCGCCGGTCCCGGGCATGAGCGATGCGCCGGTCCCGCACCCCGCGACGGCACTGGACGACGTCGTGCACCAGCGGGTCCGGCTGGGGATCCTCACCGTGCTGAGCGAGACCCCCGAGTGCCGTTTCGCCACGCTACGCGACGAGTTGGGTCTCACCGACGGCAACCTCAACCGGCACCTGAAGATCCTCGAGGACGCCGGGCTGCTCCAGGTGACCAAGGGCTACGAGGGCCGTCGACCGTGCACCTGGCTCAAGCTCACCCGACCGGGCCGCGCGGCGCTGCGCGCCGAGGTGGCTGCCCTTGAGCAACTGGTCGCCCGCATCCGAGCCGCCAACCCCCCTCCCCCCAACCCCACCCCCTGACCCCCCACCCCCCACACGCCCGACCCGCGCCCTCTTTCACGGAAAGAGTGGCCATCCGGCGCGGAATGGCCACTCTTTCCGTGAAACTGCCGGGTGCAGCGGCGGCCCGGCGGCCCGGCGGCTCAGCCCGCTAGGGGGGCGTTGGTTCGGCGGGGTTTGACCAGCCGGCGGACCAACGGTGCGGCGTTCCACGTCGCCGCGCCGACCAGGTCTCGGGCATGTTCCAGCACCGTGTAGTCCGGTCGCGTGCGGCCGGCGGCGAGCGCCCGGTCCAGGTCGTTGCCGCAGCGGGTGAGCACGCTGTCGAAGTCGCGGCGCACCGGTTCGAGCAGGTCGTACCCGAACGAGCGGTGCAGCCGGGCGAACAGCGGCTTGTAGAGCCGGGCCCGCTCGTGCAGCCCGGAGGAGTACGACATCGGGCTCTTCGGCCGGCGGCGGACGTAGTCGGGCAGCACGTCGGCGAACGCCCGGCGGACGATCCACTTCTCCTGGCCGGACCGCATCTTCAGCCCGACCGGAAGCCGCATCGCCAGCTCGACCACGCTGAGGTCGAGGAACGGCACCCGGGTCTCCACCCCGTACGCCATGCTGGTGCGGTCGACCCGCTGCAACTCCGTACGACAGAGGTTGCGGATCCGGTGGAGGAAGAGCCGGCGGGACGCCTCGGGGCCGACCTGGTGGTACATGGGGTAGCCGCCGAACAGCTCGTCCGATCCGTCCCCGGTGAGCGCCACCTTCACGCCCAGCTCGTGGAGGCGCCGGAAGAGCGGCACCGAGACCACGGCGTTGATGATGTCGCCGTACTCGGTCAGCTCGGAGATCCGGATCGCCTCCCGGATGTCGGCCCGCCGGATGTCGCGCGGGCGCAGCTCGACCACCTCGTGCGGCACGCGCAGGTCGCGCGCCAGCCGCCGGGCGTACGCGACGTCGGGGCTGTCCGGCCCACCGACGGTGACCGCCACGCAGTCCGGGTGCATCTCCTTGACGTGCAGCAGGGCCAGCGCACTGTCCAGCCCGCCGGACAGGATCACCCCGACGGTCAGGTCGGTGTCCACCCGCATGCGGATGCTGTCGGTGAGGGCGGCACGGACGAGCAGGGCGGCCTCGTCCGGGTCGTCCACCACCGGCAGCCCCGCACCGAGGGTGAGCAGGTCGACGTACGGGCGCAGCCGCACCGGCCCGTCCACCTCGGCCCAGCCGTGGTGGCCGGGCGGCACCTCGGCGACCGGCACGCCGTACCCGACCAGCGCCTTGACCTCGCTGGCCAGGTGCAGGGCACCGGGGGTACGGGACCAGTACAGCGGCTTGACGCCGAGCGGATCGCGCACCAGGTACGCCCGGCCGGTGGCCCGCTCGACGATCGCGAAGGCGTACTCGCCACGCAGGCGGGTGACCATGTCCTCGCCCCACCGCAGGTACGCGGCCAGCACCACCTCGGTGTCGCTGGCGCTGCGGAACCGGTGCCCGAGCCGGGTCAGCTCCACCCGCAGCTCGTGGTGGTTGAAGACCTCGCCGTTGTAGCAGAGCAGCCAGCGCTCGTCGTCGGAGACCCACGGCTGCATCGCGCGGTCGCGGTCCACCACCCGCAACCGGCGTACGCCGGTCAGCAGGCCGGTCTCGTACCGGGTCTCGGTGACCTCGCCACGGGTGGTCAGGGTGGCGAGCATCCGACGGAAGACCACCGGGTCGGCCTCGGGTCCCAGGCTCACCGCGATGCCGCACATGTGCTCAGACCCCCATCTCGGCTTCGTACGCGGCGCGCAGCCGCTTGCGCGCGGCCGGGGCGAGACAGAGGTGCCAGGCCTGCCCTTCGTCGACGACGTTGATCTCCCCGGCCCGCTGGCGGGCGAGCAGCAGCTCGGCGAGGGTCTCCCGCGCACCGAACCGGGTGAACCAGGTCATCTCCACGTCGACGGCCCAGCCGAGGCAGTGCCCGCTGGGCACCATCGCCGCGTACCCCAGCCGGCGCAGCCGGTGCTGGTGCTCGGCGGAGCGGACGAGGCTGGTCACCCACAGCGGCGGGGTGCCGGGCCCGGTGGCGGCGGCGAACTCCCGGCCGATGTCGTTGAGCAGCGCCACGATCTCCCGGCGGGTCCGGCGGAACATCAGCCCGGCGGTGCGCGGGGTGGCGTCCGGGCGCAGTCGGCGGCCCACCGCCCGCAGTCCGCGTCCCAGGACGGTGGCGGGCTGCTCGGTGTAGCGGAAGCGGAGCAGGTCCCGCCGGCGCAGCCACTCCAGGTCGACCAGGTCGGTGCTGGCGTTAACCTGCTCGTCGGTGCGGTACGTGGCGGTGTCCCGCCACCACATCACGTCGATCCGGGAGAGCAGGTAGATCCGGACGAGGGCCGTCAGGTCGGCCGCGGAGCTGCGCTCGTTGGGCTGGTAGCGGGCCATCTCCAGCAGCAGCGTCTCCCGCGCCCCGACGAGCCCCTGTGCCGTGGCGTCCAGGACGGCGGCGATCGCCGGTTCACGGAGCCGGTCGTCCACCAGCGCCTGCCGTGCGGCGGTGCTGGCCGCCCCGGCCAGGGCACCGACCTCGACCAGCAGGTCGGCGACGGCGGCCCGGTACGCGTCGAGGTCCGGCGGCGGGGCCGGAGTACGGCGGGGCAGGGCGGAGGGGGCCCGGCGCCGGGCCGGCGCCGCCGGGGAGACGGCAGGACCGGGCGGCTGTCCCGGGCTTCGACTGGGCACTCGCATGGTCGGGTCCTCTCTCCCGTCACGACGTCACGGTGGTGCATCGCCCTGAGAACACCGTAAACACGCGAGCCGGGAGAAGTGCGAACAATCCTCCTATCTCCCCCGAAGGCTGCCACGGGCGGCACCCGGGCCACGACCGGACAGCGCACTCAGGCGCTGCACCTCCGCGTACGACAGCGGATCGGCGGTACCCGGTTGGGCCGGGCGGGCGTCGTTAGCGGCCTCGTCGAGGGCGGCCAGGGCGGCGCCCAGCGCGGCCCGGTAGAGCAGCGAGCCGGTGCTCACCCGCGCCACGCCGAGATCCCGCAGGTCCGCGAGGGTGGGTCCGCCGGGCCGGTGGAGCACGTTCACCGGCACGCCGACCGCGTCGACGACGGCGGTGACCGCCGCCGCGTCCGGCGCGCCGGGCACGAAGATCCCGTCCGCTCCGGCGTCGGCGTAGGCCCGCACCCGGCGCAGCGCCTCCGGCAACGAGTCGGGAACGGCGAGCCACCACGCGTCGGTGCGCGCGTTGACGAAGAGCCCCGGTACCGCCGCCCGGACCGCGGCCACCTTCGCCGCGGTCAGCTCCGGCGGGGCGAGCCCACCGCCGGGGTGGCCGTCCTCGATGTTGACGCCGACCACGCCCCGATCGGCCAGTTCGGCGACCAGGTCCGCGACGGCCGCCGGGTCGTCGGAGCAGCCGCCCTCCACGTCGACGGTCAGCAGCACCGGCAGCGGGCGCAGCAGCCGGGCCAGGCGGAGGTTCTCCACGCGCAGGACGCCGGCCGCGTCGGGCAGGCCGGCGGCAGCGGCGACGCCGAGACTCGTCGTACCGACCGCCGGGTGGCCGCGGGCGGCGAACGCGGCGGCGCTCGCGTGGTCCCAGGCGTTCGGCAGCAGCAGCGGCCGGTCGCCGTGGTGCAGTGCGTGGAAGGCGGCGTAGCGGTGGGTCATCGGACCTCCTCCATGGCGGCAACGGTCTCCGCCTCGCCGCCCGCCCCCGCTGCCCGGACGGTGAGGTCGATGCGGCGCGGAACCCGCAGCAGTGGGTGCGGTTCGTGGTCCCCCGGGTCGTGGACCAGCCGGCAGCGGCGCCGCAGCACCGACACCACCCCGGCGGCCAGCGCCGACGCGAGACGCTCCCCCGGGCAGCCCCGCGGCCCGGCGCCGAAGGTGAGGACGCCGTCGGGCCGTCCGGGTCGCCGGCGGTCGGGGTCGGCGAAGACCACGGGGTCCCGGTTCGCGGCGTCGAAACGCAGCAGCACCGGATCACCGACGGCGAGGTCGCTGCCGGCGACACGCGTCGCGGCCGTGACCACCCGGCGGGTGCCCCGCACCGGCGGATCGAGCCGAAGGACCTCGGCGACCAGGTCCGCGGTCGACACCACGAGTGGCAGCGCGAGGCCGTGCCGGACCGCGGACCCGATCAGGCCGGCGGTGGCGTCGCAGGCCTGCACCAGCAGGCCGAGCCGGTTCGCCCGCGCCTCCGGCGACCCGGCCGGAACCATCGACGACAACACCTCCACGGCCCGGTCCGCCGCCACGATGCGGGTGCGATCGGCCCCCGGGTGCCACGCCGCGGCGACCGCGGCCACCGCCGGGACGGCGGCGTCGGGATCGGCCAGGCCGAGGCGGGCCGCCAGCACCCGCAGGGGTACGCGTCGCGCCAGCGCGCCTGTCACGTCCAGCCGGCCACCGGCCCGGTCCAGGACGGCGGAGGTCTCCCGCGCCGCCTCGTGGCGGAGTTCGTCGGGGTCGAGCGGGGCGAGTGCCGCGACACCGAGCGCCCGCCGGGCCGGGTGCCGGTCGGCGTCGCTGAACCGGCTGGCCAGTCCCCGCAGTCCGGCCAGCGTTCCGGGCGGGCCGTCGCCGGCGACCGGCACCCGGCAGGCCGGGTCGAGCAGGACGGCGCGGACGTCGGCGTGGCGGGTCACCGTCCAGCCGGTGTCGGGCGCGAACGTGGGCGGACCGCACGGTGGCGTGCCGGGTGCGGGTGGAACGAGGGGCTCGACGGTCACCGCCCGACGGTAGGACCGGGACCGTTCGGCGCCCACCGAATCGTCGGCCGCGTACCGTCCCGACCCGGTCGCACGCCGGCGGGTGGCGCGGTCAGGCGCGTCCGCCGCCGTTGTCGGCCGACGGGGGTGGAGCGAGGTCGACGGGGTCGACGCCCAGGGCCGCGGCCAGTGCCGGCCCGCCGGCCGGGGTCAGGCGCACCGCCCGGCCGGTCCCCGGAGCGAGCCAGCCGAGCTCGAACAGGCGGCGGCACAGGGCCGCGCCGAGCGTTCCGGCCAGGTGCGGGCGGCGCTCGGTCCAGTCCAGACAGTCGCGCACCAGCGGACGGCGACCATTGTGCGGCAGGTCGACCGGCACGGCGAGCGCGGTGAGCCAGTGCCGGCCGGCCGGGGTCAGCGCCAGACCGGCGGTGTCGTCGAGGAGCCGCCGGGCGAGCATCGCGTCGCGGACCAGCACCCCGAGCCGCCCGGCCAGGTGGTCGTAGCAGGTGCGGGCGTACGCGAGGGCGGCGTCGGCCCGCGCGGCGCGCCACGAGCCGACCGGCGTACGCGGCGGTGGCGCGTGCCCGGCCAGGTCCTCGATGAGCTGCGCCACCGACGGGCCGGCGAGCCGCAGGTAGCGGTGCCGCCCCTGGCGCTCCTCGGCGAGCAGCCCGCCCCGGACCAGGTGCCCGAGGTGCTCGCTCGCGGTGGACGGGGCGACCCCGGCCAGCCGGGCCAGTTCCCCGGCGGTCCACGCCCGGCCGTCGAGCAGTGCCAGACACATCCGGGCCCGGGTGTCGTCGGCGAGCAGCGCGGCGAGCCGGGCCAGCTCCGGCCCACCGCCGACGACGGAACTCATCCGCCCATCCTGGCACGCCCGTCGGTCCGCCCCGCACACCATATCGCCGACGGTCTTTACATCGTTGTATCCAACGTTGTAGAAACGGACACAGTGCTCGTCCACCACCGTCCCCCACCCGAGGCAGGTCAGATGAGACACCTCCGCCGCGGCGGCGCACTCGCCGCCGTGCTCGGGCTGCTGTTGGCCGGCACGGCGTCCGCGCCGGCCACCGCCGCCCCCGACCCCCGTTACCGCAACCCGATCTCCGCCGACTTCTCCGACACCTTCGCCGACCCCGTGATCGTGCGCGGCGAGGACGGCTTCTGGTACGCGTACGGCACCACCGACCCGCTGCGTGAGGGTGAGGGCGTGTTCCACCGCGTCCCCACGGCCCGGTCGAGCGACCTGGTCGACTGGACGTACGTCGGGGACGCCTTCGGCGCCGACCAGCGCCCCTCCTACGCGGCGCCCGGCGCCGGCTTCTGGGCCCCGGACGTGCGCCGGATCGGCGACCGGTGGGTCATGTACGTGACCGTCACCGACACCACCGTCTCCCCGGAGGGTGGCGACTTCGCGATCGGCGCGGCCACCGCCCCCTCCCCCACCGGGCCGTGGACGTTCTCCGACGAGCCGGTCGTCGCGCCGCGTCCCGGCGGAGGCGGCGGGTGGCTGTGGACCATCGACCCGACCCAGTTCACCGACGTCGACGGCACCCACTACCTGTACTACGGCAGCTACTACGGCGGCATCTCGGTGACCGCCCTGTCCCCGGACGGGCTGCGCGCGGTCGGCGAGCCCACCCCGGTGGCCATCGACAACAAGTTCGAGGGCAGCTACGTGCTGCGCCGCGACGGCTGGTACTACCTCTTCGCCTCGACCGCGAACTGCTGCGCCGGGCCGGCCACCGGCTACTCCGTCCACGTCGGCCGGTCCCGCAGCCCGAAGGGCCCGTTCGTCGACCGCGACGGGATCCCGCTGACCGCGTCGCGGGCCGGCGGCACCCCGGTGCTCACCCAGAACGGCAACCGCTGGATCGGGGTGGGCCACAACGGCTTCCTCACCGACCTGTCCGGCCAGGACTGGATCGTCTACCACGGCATCGACCGCGCCGACCCGTACCTGGACGAGCCGTTCGGCATCAACGAGCGGCCGATGCTGCTGGACCGGCTCGACTGGATCGACGGCTGGCCCACCGTCAACGCCGGGGCCGGCCCGTCCGACGGCACCCGCCGCGCCCCGGTGACCACCGGACGCGTCGACGAGCGCTTCACCAGCGGCCTCGACCGGTGGCGGGACGCCGGCGACTGGCGGGTCGTCGACGGACGACTCGTCGGCACCGGCACGCTGCAGGCGCGTACCGCCCTCGGTGGTGACGTGCGGGCGGAGGTCGACCTGCGGCCGGCCACCGCGACCCGCGCCGGTCTCACCCTCGGTGGGCGGGTCGAGGTCGCCGTGGACGTGGCCGCCAGGCGCCTGGTCGCTCGGGACGGCGCGCGCACCGCGTCCGCACCGCTGCCCGCCGGCTACGACCCGGCCGATCCGGTCAACCTGGCCGTCGAGGTGCGCGGCCGGACCCTCACCGCGGAACTCAGCCCGGCCCGCCTCGGTGACCAGCTGGCCGTGGTGTCGCTGCGGCTGGACCGGCCGGTGGCCGGCCGGCTGGCGCTGACCGCGGCCGGCGGCGACGCCGAGTTCGACAACGTCAGCCTCGCACGGCTCCACCAGCCGGTCCGGCGAGCGGTCCCCCAGCCGCGCGTGGGCGCGCCGCTGCCGGCGTACTCCGACGAGTTCACCGACGGTCTCGACGCCGACTGGGCGTGGGTCCGCGAGGACCCGGCGGCCACCGTGTCCGGCGGGTCGCTCAACTGGCCGGTGCAGGGCGCCGACCTGACCGGCACCGGCAACACCGCCGGGGTGCTGCTGCGCGACGCCCCGGCCGGTGACTACGTGGTCGAGACGAAGGTGACCCTCGACCTCGGCGAGGAGACCGTGCGCAACTACCAGCAGGCCGGTCTGGTGGCGTACGTGGACGACGACCGGTTCGCCCGGCTCGCCCAGGTGGCGATCTGGAACACCCGCCAGGTCGAGTACGGCTACGAACTGCCCTTCGCCGGGCGGCCGGTGTACGGCGGCAACATCGTCGGCACCCCGGCGACCACCACGTGGCTGCGGCTGGCGCACCGCGTCGACCCGGCCACCGGCGAGCACGAGTTCCGGGCCGGCTCCAGCCGGGACGGCCGGAACTGGACGTGGGGCGGGGTGTGGACCTTCCCGGCCGACACCACGCCCCGGATCGGCCTGGTCGCCCACGGCGGCGCCGAACCGCCGGTGACGGCGCAGTTCGACTACCTCCGCTTCTACCGATAGAAGGAAGGGCCCCCGGTTAACGCCTGGCGTTGTACCGGGGGCCCTTCTTAACGCGTCAGAGCTTCTCGTAGCAGGGGCCGTCCAGGGTGTACGCCTGGGCGGTGGGACCGGTGAACAGCTCGCGGACCTGGCTGACCCCGGTCGGGGACGCCTGGTCGGGCTTGTAGATGGCGGTCACGCGGACGGCGCCGTCGTTCGGGCCGGCCGCGTAGTTGCCGGCGCCGGAGGGCAGCATGCCCTCGTAGTCCACGTTGGTCAGCGACTTCACCGCCTTCACCAGGCCCGCCCGGGTCAGGTCACCGTCCGCGACCGCCTTGGCCAGGGCAGCCTTCAGCGGGTACGACCAGACCCAGCCGGAGGTGTAGCCGTCGTTCGGGGTGACCCCGGGCAGGGCCTCCCGCAGCGCCCGGTGCCCCGGGGTGTCCGTGGTCCAGGTGTTCCAGGGTGCGGTCTGCTCGTACTTCGCCAGCAGCGCCGGTGCGGCCGGACTCTGCAGCAGCGCCGGGTTCCAGGTGGGACTGGTGCCGATGAACCGTCCGGCGAAGCCGCGTGCGGCGGCCTGCCCGACGATGGTGGCCGCGTCGGCCGGACCCATGGTGAGCACCACCAGGTCCGGCTTGCCGGCGAGGATGGCCTGGATCGCACCGGCCTGCTTGTCCGCGCCGGAGTCGGTCTTGACGTCGGTGAAGGTCATGCCGAGCGTCTGCGCGGCCAGCTTGACCCCGGCCGCGGCGTCGTCGCCGTAGTCGCCGGCCAGGTGCACGGCCATCACCGACTTCGGGGAGTACGCCTCGCGGGCGTAGTCCAGCGCGTTCATCGACTCGATGCAGTAGTTGGCACCGGACTCGACGATCACGTCCTCGAACGCGTAGCCGGAGGTCCAGGCGGCCGGCGCGGCGATGACGTTGCTGGCCTTCATGTCGGCCAGGATCGCACCGGTCGTCGGTGAGCCGAGGCTCTGGGCGAGCGCCAGCACGTTCGGCTTGATCTCCTGGTAGACCTGGTTGTGGGTCTGCGGGTTGTACTTGTTGTCCCGCACGTAGCGGGTCACGTCCACCTCGTAGTCACCGATGCCGCCGGCCGTGTTGACCCGCTTCCAGAACGCCTTCTGCGCGTCGGTGATCGGCACCGCGAGAGCTCGGAACGGGCCCTCGGTGAGGTCGGAGATGATGCCGAGGTAGATGCACCCCTTGTTCTTGTCGACCGCCTCGGGGCAGGGCTCGGAGGTCACGCCCACGTCGGTCTTGAGTCCGGAGGCGTCGGTGGTGGTGTCACCGCCCCGGCAGGCGGTGAGGGTGCCGGCCAGCAGGACCACGGCTGCGGAGACGGCGAGCCGTGACGTCGGTCTTCCCATCGCTTCCTCACTTGGGTCAGTAGGAGAACGGCCACGCCTTCCAGTAGGTGCGGGCCCGGACCCAGAGGCCGAAGAGCCCGCGTGGTTCGAAGATGAGGAAGACGATGATGAGTACGCCGTAGAGGATCGTCTCCACCTGGAAGACGTTCGGCACCTCGTTCGGCTGGGTGCTGACGAACGGCACCCACGCCTGCAGTTCCCGGGTGAGCCGGGGCAGCAGGGTGATGAAGAACGCCCCGGCGATGGCGCCGGAGATGGTGCCCGCGCCGCCGATGAGGACCATGGCGATGTACTGCACCGAGAGCAGCAGGCTGAACGACCCCGGGTCGAAGAACCCGGTGACGGTGTAGAGGAGCGCGCCGGCGCACCCGGCGTAGAAGGACGAGACCGCGAAGGCGAGGGTCTTGTAGCGGGGCAGGTTCACCCCGATGACCCCGGCGGCGATGTCCCGGTCCCGGATGGCGGTGAAGGCCCGGCCGATGCGGGACCGCGCGAGGTTGCGGGCGGCGACCGCGAAGACGATCAGCAGGGCCAGCATCAGCCAGAACAGCTTCTGGTCGCGGGTGGCGATCCCGTCGGTGACGGCGAGCGGCCGACCGAGGAACTCCAGGGTGGCCGCCGGGCGGCCGACTCCCGCGCCGCCGGTCAGCGCCGACCACTCGTTGAAGACGTGCTGGCCGATGAAGACCAGGCCGAGGGTGACGATGGCGAGGTAGAGCCCGCGCAGTCGGGTGGCCAGCGGCGCGACGAGCACCCCGAAGAGGGCGGCCACCAGGCCCGCGGCGGGCAGCCACAGCGCGATGTCGGTGACGCCGAGGCCGATCACCCGCCCGTCCTTCTCGCCACTGAGGGCCGCCGCCGTGTACGCCCCGATGCCGAGGAAGAACGCGTGCCCCAGCGAGACCTGACCGGCGTACCCGGTGACCAGGCCGAGACCGATCGCGCCGATCGCGGCCACGCAGCACACCGCGAGCAGTTGCAGCAGGTCGTCGGCGAGCAGGAACGGCAGCGCGCACGCCAGCGCCAGCAGCGCCGCCGTCCACCACCGTTTCGCCGGGGTGTCGAGCAGGGCGAGGTCCTGCGCGTACGAGGTCCGCAACAGGGGCCGTCCCCTCATACGCGTTCCACCTCCCGGGTCCCGAAGAGCCCGTACGGCCGCACCAGGAGCACGACCAGCATCAGCACGTACGGGGTGATGACCGAGACGTTGCCGCCGAGCCAGGCGACGTCGTTGGCGTACGTGGCGGTCACCTCCTGGAGCACGCCCACGGCGAGGCCACCGACCACCGCGCCGGGCAGCGAGTCCAGCCCGCCGAGGATGATCACCGGCAGGGCGGTCAGCGCGATCAGCCACAGCGCGCCGTCGACGCTGCCGCCGGCGGCGGCGAAGGTCCCGGCGACGGCGGCCAGCCCACCGGCGAGGGCCCAGCTGAGCGCGAAGACCGCGCCGACCGAGACACCGTGGGCGAGGGCGGCCTCCTGGTCCAGGGCGGCGGCGCGCATCGCCAGCCCGGTGCGGGTGAACCGGAAGAACGCGAACAGCCCGGCGACGAGCAGTCCGGCGGCGACCACGGCGGCGAGGTGCCGCTGCTGCACCTCCACCGGGCCGACGGCGAGGGTACGCAGCCCCCACGGGTCGCCGACGTGCCGGACGTCCAGGCCGATGAAGGCGTTGACCACGACCCGCACCGCGACGTCCACGCCGAGGGTGATGATGGCCACCACGAACGCCGGACGGCCCACCATCGGCCGGACGGCGGCGCGTTCCACGCCGAGGGCGAGCAGTCCGGTGCCGACCGCCGCGAGGGGCACCGCCGCCCAGAAGCCGACCGTCGGGGTGAGGTAGGTGACCGCGACGACCCCGGCGAGCATGAACGCCGGTTGGGCGAAGCTGATGACCCGGGTGGCCTTGTAGATGATGACGAAGCCGAGGGCGAGCAGGGCGTAGACACTGCCGGTGCCGAGCCCCCGCAGCAGGCTCTCGATCAGCTCGGTCACCGGTCACCGCCGGGGGCGTAGAGCTCGTCGACCAGGTCGGCGAACGCCCGGGTGACGGCCTCCCGGCGGACCTTCTGGGTGGCGGTCAGCTCCCCGTCGTCCTGGTCCAGCTCCCGGGGCAGCAGCCGGAACCGCTTGACCTGCTCCACCGGCGGGTGCCGGCGGTTGACCTCGTCGACCACCGACCGGACCAGCTCCACCACCTCGGGCTTGCTGGTCAGGTCGCGGTAGGTGGTGTACGGCAGCCGCCGCGCCTGCGCCCACTGCCCGACCGTGTCGACCTCGATGCCGATGAGCGCCACCAGGTACGGGCGCCGGTCGCCGACCAGCACCGCCTCCTTGACGTACGGGGAGGTCTTCAGCTCGTTCTCGATCCCCGCCGGACCGATGTTCTTCCCCCCGGCGGTGATCATGATGTCCTTGGCCCGGCCGGTGATCCGTACGTGGGTGCCGTCGACCCACTCCCCCACGTCGCCGGTGTGCAGCCAGCCGTCGGACTCCCGCACGGCGGCGGTGGCCTCCGCGTCGTCCCGGTAGCCGGCGAACACGCCCGGATGGCGGGTGAGGATCTCCCCGGTCGCCTCGTCGATCCGCAGCTCCACACCCTCCTGCGGCTCGCCGACGGTGCCGAGCTTCACCCGGCCCGGGCGGTTGCCGGTGGCGATGGCCGAGTTCTCCGTCATGCCGTACACCTCGTGCATCGGCACGCCGATGCCCATGAAGAAGCGCAGCACCTCGGGGGCGATGGGGGCCGCGCCCGAGGCGGCGTAGCGCACCTTGCCCACGCCGATCCGCTCGCGCAGCGCCCGGTAGCAGAAGACCCACCCCAGGGCGTACGCCAGTCGGGTGGCCGCGGTGTGCCGGCCGCCGGTGGCGACGAGCCGGGCGCCGATCCGGTCGGAGACCCGCAACCAGAACCGGGCCACGGCCCGCTTGACCGGCGTCGCGGTCGCCACCCGGGTGGTGACCGTGGCGAGGATCTTCTCCCAGATCCGGGGCACCCCGAACAGCAGGGTGGGCTGCACCTCGCGCAGGTTCGCCGGCACGGTGGCGATCGACTCGGCGAAGGTGACCTGCACACCCGCGCCCGCGTTGCTCCAGGTGGTGAAGACCCGCTCGGCGACGTGGCACAGCGGCAGGTACGACAGGATCAGGTCGTCCGGCCCGGGCGGCGGGTCGGCCAGGCCACCGCCGTCGGTGACCGTACGCACGGCGAAGTCGACGTTGGCGTTGGTCAGCATCGCGCCCTTCGGGCGCCCGGTGGTGCCGGAGGTGTAGATGAGGGTGGCCAGGTCGTCGTCACCGGCCGCGGCCATCAGGGCGTCCACCGCGTCCGGGTGCGCCTCCCGATGCGCGGTGCCCGTCGCCAGCAGGTCGTCCCAGGACAGCAGCGCCGGATGGTCGTAGCGGCCCCGGACGCCGCGCGGCTCGAGGTACACCACCTTCTCCAGGTACGGGCAGTCGTCCAGCACCGCGAGGGCCTTGTCCACCTGCTCCTGGTCCTCGGCCACGAGCACGCGCGCGCCGGAGTGGGCCAGCAGGTATCCGACCTCGTCGGCGGGGTTGGTCGGGTACAGCCCGACGGTGGCGGCCCGGACGGCGACCGTGGCCACGTCGGTCCAGAGCCACTCGCGGCGGTTCTCGGCCAGCACGGCGACCCGGTCGCCGGGCGCGATCCCGAGGGCGAGCAAACCGTGCGCGACGGTCACCACGGTGTCCCAGTAGGACTCCCAGGTGACCTCGGCCCAGATGCCGTGGACCTTCTCCCGCATCGCGATCCGGCGGGGGGTGGCGCGCGCGTGTCCGCGTACGCGGGAGGCGATCGTCGTGGCGGCGGTGCCGGCGGTATCGACGGCGGTCGCGCCCGACGGCGCGCTTGTCGTGGTCATGCCGTGGTCACCTCACCCAGGTAGGCGCGGAGCACGTCCGGGTGGGTCTGGACCTCCGCCGGGGTGCCGGTGGCCACCGGTTGCCCGAAGTCGACGACCAGCACCCGGTCGGCCAGGTCCATCACCAGGCCCATGTCGTGCTCCACGAGCACCATCGGAATGCCGAGCTCCTCGCGGACGTCGAGGATGTAGCGGGCCATGTCCTCGGTCTCCTCGAGGTTCATCCCGCCGACCGGCTCGTCGAGCAGGAGCAGCTTCGGTTCCATGGCCAAGGCCCGGCCCAGCTCCACGCGTTTCTGCACCCCGTACGGCAGCAGTCCGACGGGCATCCGCCGCCACTGCTCCAGCTCCAGGAAGTCGACGATCTCCTCGACGGCGGCCCGCGCGGCCAGTTCCTCCCGCCGCGCCCGGCCACGCCACAGCACCGCCGCGAGGGGGCCGTAGCGGAGGTGGTGGTGCCGGCCGAGCAGCAGGTTCTCCAGGACGGTGAGGTTGGCGAACAGCTCGACGTTCTGGAAGGTGCGGGCCAGCCCGAGCGCGGCGATCTCGTGCGGCCGCCGACCGACCAGGTCGACGCCGTCGAAGACGACCCGCCCGGTCTGCGGCCGGTACACCCCGGAGAGCACGTTGAAGATGGAGGTCTTGCCGGCGCCGTTCGGGCCGATCACCGCGAACAGCTCGTTCCGGCCGACGGTGAAGCTCACCCCGTCGATGGCGCGGACCCCGGCGAAGCTCAGCCGGACGTCGTCGAAGCGCAGGATCTCGGTCACGACAACCACCGCTTCCGTCGCCGGTAGTGCTTGACGTCCCGGAACGACCGGCGGGCGTGCCCGTCGCCGGCGTGCAGCCCCAGGTAGAACTCGCGGACGTCGTCGTCGGCGAGCAACTGCTCGGCCGGCTTGTCCAGCACCACCCGGCCGGTCTCCAGCACGTAGCCGTGCGCGGCGACGGAGAGCGCCATGGTGGCGTTCTGCTCGACCAGCAGTACGGCGGTGCCGGACGCGTTGATCCGCACGATCAGCTCGCGGATCTGCTCGACCAGGCGTGGCGCGAGGCCGAGGCTCGGCTCGTCCAGCAGCAGGTAGCGCGGCCCGGCCATCAGTGCCCGGCCCATCGCCAGCATCTGCTGCTCGCCGCCGGAGAGGTAACCGGCCGCCCGGCGGCGCCGCTCCGCGAGCACCGGGAACAGGTCGAACACCTCGTCCAGCCGGCCCGGTACGCGCCGGGGGTCGGTGTGCCCGCCGAGGCGCAGGTTCTCCTCGACGGTCAGCTCGCCGAAGATCCGCCGCCCCTCCATCACCTGGGCGACACCCCGGCGCACGATCGCCGCCGGCTTGAGCCGGTGCACCGGCTCGTCGTCCAGGGTGACCTCACCTCGGACGACCTCACCGTGGTGGATGTCGAGCAGGCCGGTGATCGCGCGCAGCAGGGTGGTCTTGCCGGCGCCGTTCGCGCCCAGCAGCGCGACGATCCCGCCCGGCGGGACGGTGATGCTCAGGCCGCGCAGGACCAGCATCACGTCGTCGTAGACGACCTCGAGATTCCGCACCCGCAACATCGCCGGCGGCTCCTCCCTTGTGACTGGCGCCACAAGTTACCGAGCATTAAACCTCGCGGAACGCCATCGCAACAGATCGATTCGGCTGGCTTTCCGCCCGGCCGACGGCCCGGCGAGACGCGGTACGGGAAACGGCGGGTCCCCGCCGGCCCAGTGGCCGGCGGGGACCCGAGATTCAACGGTGGTCCTCAGTTCGCGTCCGGCACCGGCAGCGACCTACCGGCGAAGGACCCGGCGTCACCGGTCAGGTTCTGGCCCTCCAGCGTCGGCAGCATCGTCCGGTTGTAGAGGCGGACATCGTTGTTGCGGTTGCGGAACACGACGATGTAGAACTCCGACGTGCCGGTCGAGACCTTTGCGAGCGTCGGATCGGAGGCCGCCTCCTCCGGGTTCAGCATCCACCACTGGCCCCAGGTGGCGGACCCGGTCGCCGTCTCGAAGACCTGGTGGATCTTGTCATCCGTGCCACGGGCGGCCACGGCGAGCCGGCTCAGCTCCGGGTCCAGGATGATCGCCGGATCCCCCGCGACCGTGAGGTCACCGATCCGCTCCCAACCGGCCGACCAGGTGGTGGCGGAGGTCTCGGTCCGGGTGAGGACCGCGCCCTGCGGGTCGCGCACCACGATGCGCGTCTTGCTGCCGGGCTGTGCCACCGCGGAAGGCGTGCCGGTGACGTTGCCACCGAGGTCGGTCCAGCCCGACAGACTGCCGTCGGCGTAGTAGAGCGCGGTCTTCACCGTGCCGGTGCTGCTGGTCGCGATCAGCCGGAAGGCCAGGTCGTCCTTCACCACAGTGATCTTTCCGACGAGATCGGCGTCGCCCAGGCTGGTCCACGACGTGGTTCCGGCGAGATTCCGGTACTGCCAGAGGCGACCGTCGACGTCGACGGCGAACAGCACATCGGTACCGGAGCCGAGCTGCACACCGGTGGGCGGACCGGCCATCGAACCACCCAGGCTCGTCGCGTCCGGCCAGATGTAGTTCGGCGCGTCGTTCTCGTCCGCCGCCCAGATGTCCGTGTCGATGTTCTGCGCCGAGATCTGGACGCCCTTGTCGGCCCGCTGATGCAGCGACGGCATGCCGGTGTAGGCCTGGTTGCCGGAGATTGGGGCCCAACCCGGCTGCATCAATGCACCCGGCTCGATCGAGCCCACCCGCAGCACGCCGGCGTTGTCGGTGAAGGCGAGCGTGACCTTCCGTGCGACGCTACCGACCGGCTCGCCCTGCAACACGGCCACCCGGCTGAACGCCACCGGGTCGAGTTCCTGCACCGGCTCGGCGAACCAGCCCTGGAGGTCGACCAGCAGGTGGACCGTGCCGCTGCTGTTGTTCTTGATCCGGATCTTGCCTTCGGTGCCGACCCTGGCGACCGCGAGGCTGGAACGCGCGACCTGACCGGTGCTGAAGTTGGTCACCGACGCGACGGTCGGCGTCGCGCCGAAGGGCCAAACGGTGAAGTGTCCGGTGCTGGTGGGTGCGACGGCGGTCAGGTTCAGCACGGCACCGGCGATTCCCCGGGTCGGCAGGCCGTTCACGCCACCGACCGCCACGTCGACGGTGCCGTTGGCCGGAACCGGAGTCTTGGACCCGACGGTACGGGTGTCCAGCAGCCGGGTGGCCGCCACGGTACGCAGACCGGCACCGGTGGTCGGCGTGGCGGTGAAGTACCCCTGCACCGTCACGAGCACGTGCACGGTGCCGGTGCCCTTGTTGGTGAGGATCACCTTGCCGTCGGCGGGAAGCTTCACGCTCATGCCCATCGAGGTGGTGCCCACCTGGTAGTCGAGGCTGGTCACGGCGGTGGCCTGACCTGCGGTCGCGACGTTGAGGAAGCTCACCGTGGTGGCCCCGGTGACGACCACGTCGACCAGCGCGGCCGACGCGCCGGCCGGGACGACCCCGCCGGTCAGGGTGACGGTGCGGCTGCCGTTGGCGGCGATCGGGCCGATGGTGGTGCCCAGTCCGCTCCTGGTGTCCACCACGCGGGCGTGGTCGACCGGGACGAACGCGCCGCCCGCACCGGTCGTGCCGGTGGTGAAGTAGCCTTGGACGTCGAGTCGGATGTGGGTGCTGCCGGCGAGGTTGTAGACGCTGAGCTGGCCGCTGTCGTCGACCGGCACCACGACCGAGTTGCTCAGCACCTCACCCTTGGCCGCGTTGAGGGACGACGCGACTGGTCGCGGCGCGTCCTTCGGGAACACGGTCAGGTGGGTGGCCAACGTGGGGCTGATGGCGGTGACGTCCACCAGCAGCGCCCGCACGCCGGTCGCCGGCACGCTACCGACGCCGAGGGCGTTGACGGTCGCGGTGTCGCCGGCGGGCCGGGCACCGGTCACGCCGCCGGTGCCGTTACGGGTGTCCAGCAGGACGGTGTTGACGGGTACGAAGTCACCGCCCTTGTTCGCCGCGTCGGCGTGAGCTGGCGCCGATTGCACCAATGACAGGGTCGCGGCCACTACCGACAAAACCAGGAGTCGGCCGAGCAAGACGTTCTCAGCAGAGAACCGCCGCGCACTCCACCAAAAATATCTCATGCAAATCCACTCTTCTAAACTTTGGGGGACTCGATCAACGGTCGGACGACACGACACCTCCGGGCACACCATGGCAGAAGGTGTTGCCGTGGATTGATGGAGACGGTAGAGCTGAAGGCTTGGCACCTTGAACAGCTCATCCGCCGCTGAGAACACCAATGGATTCATCTCTGAGCCGGCAAGGCGACGCCGCCCCATTTCCATGAGGGCCGATGTTTTTGACAGAACACAAACCTGTGGATTCTCGCCCCTGCCAGGATTGAGGTAGCGATTGGCTACCCATGCGTAATCCGGGGACGCCCACCAGGAAACCATACTTCCCGCGGCCAAGGCGTCGGGCGCGATATCCTTTATCCTCCTTAACACGAAATCCGTCGAAAAATCACCTACAGCAACGTATCGCCAGCCTTGAAACGCCGCCCATGCGGACCGCATTCTCAACAAACAGTTCCAGAGAATCGAACAGCGGGGTGAACTCGCCCGCCCATGAGCAGCCGATACGCCCGTCGATCGAGGCGACAACTGCGCACTGTAGCGCCGGATGGACGGCACACCGAAAAACGTCCACTCCTGCGCGGGTCCTCCAGCAGGGCCGTTGACCGTTGACGCCCAGCAATGTCCCCCTTGAAAGGGACCTCCGAGCGAAACAACTTGAACACCCCGACAAACCTCGTCGAATTTTGCTGCCGCACGTACGATCCCAGCAGGCTGGGCACACCCCTGCTCACCTCGAAGTTCATCTCGACAAAAACCTGCAACCCGAGATTCTTCGAGTGAAATTACCCCGACGGAAGCTCGGCTCCTATCGGAGAGACTCGTCCAAAAATCGACCGGGATGCCGCTCACATCGGCTCGCCTTCGAGGAAGCGGAATAGGTCGGTGCATGCCTGGCAGAAAGGGATGTCGTCCGCATGCTCTTCCATCGGATGCCCCTGAATTCCGCCACCCACCTTGATCGCTTGACCCCGAGCGCCCCTTGATCGGGTTCCCGCCCATTTCGAGCCAACAGAGAGCTCCGATCTCGGCGCACGACACCCCAGGGTGGCTACGTATACGCCGAAGCCGGAAGCCCAGCCGCTGGACCAACCTTCATCCAACACTCCATTCCCCGAGGTAGGTTGGCCGCCGCCCATCGCGTATTAGTCTAAGTAACTCAAATGGGGTTCCTCCATAGCTATAGACCGAAGCGTCTCGACCAGCGAAGAACGAGCAGTCGTCAGCAATGTAGATAGTAAAGTGGAAACCGTCTGTACCAACAGGGCAAAGACTCTTACCCACAATCTCAGCACATCTTCGAGCAATGCGCGCATCGCGTAACGTCGCAACAGTAGTCGGGTCAAATCGCGTCCAGCAAAACGACCTCTCCTCACCAAGCAATATACTCGGCTCATGAATCAGGTAGAGAAACGAGAATTGCGATAAGAATTCGATCGCAGCATCGGATACGTCGAACTCCAGCGAGCGCAAGGAGTCGGTTATTTCACCTATGCCTACCTGCCGACCAGGGCGCCAGCCAGCACGTTCAAGCATGGCGACCAGGTCGCCAGGAACCGAGTCCATCAACATCACCTCGACCGATCCGTTGCCCCAGCCCGCACGAGGACGCTCTGGCAAGAAAGGCACGCGGGCTCGGGAATACCTGTAGAACTTCGAACAGTAACGAACTCGATGTCCGCCAAGCTTAGCGGTCGCCCAACCAAATCCTCAAAGGCCGCGCCATGATTCGCAATCAGCAGATTACAGGCACGAACCTCCGCACAGTTGGCTGCGTCTCCCGCAAAGGTTTGCCCGCCAAATTGGAGCTCGTTCTCAATCTCGGGCTCAAGATAGTTCGGCCGAGAGGATGGACCCGAATATCCGACCTCGGTGAGATCCGTTCCTCTGAACCTTGCAGCCGCCGTCATAGTCGCGTCCTCGGGAGCGTTACGTGCGGCAGCACGCGCCGTATCCGTCAGATCGCAGTTGTGTACGAGGACCGGCGTGTCACCGGCGACCACATAGTACGTGTGAGTGCCGTCGACGGTGAGGTTGTAGGCTTGCTGCGACCGGTTGTAGTGCCGCGCGGTGACGACGGATGCCGGTCGGTGGTCGGCGGTCTCGAAGGTGTAGCCGGGTTCGAGGTCCTTGGCCTCCATCCACCGGCCCTGGTCGGCAACCCAGAACGGGTGACCATCGGTGGCCGTCAGCAGGCCCGTTCGATCGCCCTTGTCACCGTCCGTGTCGACGGTGATCTCAACGAGGTTCTTGATACCCGCGCCCAGGATGAGCGCCGTGACGGCCCGTTCCTCGGTCCGCCCGGTCGTCGGATCGGTCGCCAGGACCTTGTCGCCGATCCTTACCTGGTCGATCCGCTTGTGGCTGCCGTCGGCCATCAGCACACGGGTCTCGCCGGTGAAGCTGTTCGGGCACCGGCCCATGGCCTTCCGCGCGAGGTCGCGCATGCCGCCACCGATGGCACGGGCCTCATCGAGGCCGGCGCCCAACGCCTTGCTACCGGCCGACCGCAGACCGCCACTGAGCCCCCGGAAGCCAGCGCCGAGCGCCTGGCCAGCGATGGAGCTGAGTCCGCCACCGACGGCACCGAACAGACCGCCCAGGGCGGTCTCGCCCGCCAGGTCCCAGCCACGCTTGCCGTTCATGTAGCCGGTGACCGCCGATCCCACCGCCCCGGCGAGCGCACCGCAAGCGACCGCACCCACGCCGGTCCAGCCGATCGCCGCACCGCAGCCGATGCCGACAACGGCCCCGACGGCGATGCCGGTGATCTCAGCCGCGTGGTCCTCGACGAACTGGGTCGCCTTGTCCCACACCTCGGTCGCGCCCTCGACCAGCGGCGCGAACTTTTCCGCCGCGGTCAGGAGGAGTTGCTGGCGGAACTTTTCCGGGTCCTTGATGGCCTGGGTGGTGACCGAGACGATGTTGGCCGCAAACTTGATGCCCGGCGAGACCACCTTCGCCGTCGCTATCAGCGGTTTCGCCAAGGCCTGGACAACCGGCAGCTTGGTGAACTTGACCAGGTTGCGCTGCGCCGTCTTGGCCGCCTGGGTCACCTTCACCTTGAACTCGTGGGCGGCCGCCCTTGCCTGTTGTCTCGCCCAGTCCTTGAAGCGGCCGTCCTGGAGGGCCTGGTAGCCCTCCTTCGCCTTGCGCTTGACGGTGTCGATCTGCTGGCCGGCCCAAGCCTTGGCTGTTTTGAAGGCGGACGCGGCGCGGTTCCACTGGCGCTTGCCCCAGTCCATGGCGTTGTGCCACCCACGGCTCACCGCGCCGGTGAACGAGTTCCATCCACGGCTCACCGCGCCGGTGAACGAGTTCCACCCACGGCTCACCGAGCCGGTGAACGAGTTCCACTTGTTGGCGATCGCGCCACCGGCCCGCTTGAGGAAACTCGGCCAGTGGCCGTCCGGGTCGATGAAGTCCAGCGGGGCGCCCGCGCCAAAGGTGTAGCGGTTGGCCAGGATCGAGTCGCCGCTGGAGTAGTTGACGCTGTCTCGGGAGGTGAAGGTACCGGTGCCGGGGCTGTACCAGCGGGCGCCCATGTCGACCTGGCCGGTGGCCGGGTCGGTCCAGTCGCCCTGGAAGCCCAGGTTGCCGGTGTTCCCGACGTTGCTGACCTTCTTGCCGAACGGGTCGTACGCGGTGGAGTCGTTCAGCGCGGTCAACGCGGTGTTGGCCGGATCGAACGCGGCGACGACGTCCCCGTGCGCATCGGTCAGGGAGAGGCGCTCGGTCGCACCGTGTGCGGTGGCGAGCAGCTCGCCTCCCGGACCCCGGGCGAAGTACTCCACGCCGTCGGCGACGACGTCGTCGGCCAGGCCGGCGTAGGTGAAGGTGGTTCCGGTGCGGGAGACCACCCGGTCCAGGCCGTCGTAGCCGTACGTCTGTCCCGCCGCCGCGGTCAGCCGGTCGAAGGCGTCGAAGGAGTACTGCTCACTGAGGCCCGAGCTGGTGCGACTGCGCAGGGTGCCCCGCGCGGTGTAGACGTAGGTGTAGTCCCCGTCCGACAGCAGCCGGTTGCGTTCGTCGAAGGTCGCGGTCTTCGACCCGGCCCGGATCCGGTTGCCGCTGGCATCCCACTCGTAGGCGATGGTGCCTGCCGGCCCCGTCCACGACGTGAGACGGCCGGCCTTGTCGTACGTGTAGGTGTTGTTGCCGGCGCCCGCGGTGCCGGTCGTGTTCTTGCTGGTCAGGTGACCGTTGATGTCGAAGCCGTAGCTGACCGACGCCACGACGGCGTTGGCTGCGTTCTTCAGGGTGTCACTGTTGACCCGACCGAAGTCGTCATACCCGAAGGTCCGCAGGCGGCCCCCGCCGTAGTCGACCGTCTTCACCTCGCCGGCGGCGTCGTAGGTGAGCTTCTGCTGCTGGCCGGTGATGGAGTCGGTGAGCGAGTCGAGCCGACCCTTCACGTAGCCGAACGCGGCGGTGCCGGTGACGTCGGTGCGCGACGTCATGTTCCCGTCGGCGTCGTAGGCGAAGCTGGCGGTGCCCGACGGGCCGGCCGTCGAGAGCAGCCGGCCCCGGTCGTTCCAGGTGTAGGTGTTGTTGCTGCCCGGCCCGCTGACGCTGGTCAGCCGGCCGGCCCGGTCGTATCCGAGAGCACGGGCGGTGGTGGTCGTCTCGCCACCGGAGCCGGTCTCGCCGGTGAGGCGGCCCGCCGCGTCGAAGGTGCGCTGCCGGCTGACCCCGCCCGGCGCACTGAGCCGCACGGCGTTGCCCTCGGCGTCGTAGCCGACGGTCCAGGTGCGGTCGGCCGCCGCCGGGTGCGCGGCCGTCGGCGGCTCGATCGCCGACTCGGTCAGACCCAGGCTGTTGTACGTGTAGATGGTGGAGTTGCCCCGGCCGTCGGTGTACCGGGTCCGGTTGCCGGCCACGTCGTAGCCGAAGCTGGTGGTGATCGACTCGGTCGCGCTGACCGGCTCTATCTGTTTCACCAGCCGTCCGGCCGCGTCGTACTCGTAGCGGGTGACGGTCTGGTACGGGTCGGTCGACGAGATCAACTTGCCGGCCTCGTCGTAGTCGTACGTCTGGCTGCGCAGCTGCGTGCCGTCGGCCTTGAGCGTCGCGTCGCTGATCCGGTCACCGAAGAGGTCGTACCCGGTGCGGACGGTACGGCCCAGGCCGTCGGCCGCCCGGATCTGGCGACCGGCGTAGTCGTACCCGAAGACGGTCGCCTCGCCGGTGGGCGCGGTGCTGCGGATGATGTCCCCGACCGTGTCGTACGCGTTGACGGTCGTGGCACCGGACGGTGAGGTGACCGAGGTCAGGTTACCCGCGTCGTCGTACGCCATTCTGGTGACGAGGTTCTGCGTCACCGGGCGTCGCTCGACCCGGGTCTGGCTGACCTGCCGGTCGAGGTCGTCGTAGGTGGACTCGACGACCGCACCCGTCGGGTCGGTCACCGACAGCACCTCGCCGGTACGGGTGTAGGTGTAGCGGCTGACCGCACGGTCGTCGTTGGTCGATGACGGCTCGTCCCGGGTGACCAGCCGGTTGAGCTGGTCGTACGTGAACCTGGTGGTGCCGCTCGGGTCGATCTTCTCGATGACGTTGCCGAGACCGTCGTACGTGCTGCGCGTCTCCGGGGTGATCTGCTCGGTCACCCCCGGCGGGAGGTAGCTCGGCGCGACGGTCCGCACCGGGCGGCCCAGCTTGTCGTACTCCATCCGGGAGACCTGACCCCGCGGGTCGCGCACGGCGACCTGCTCGCCGAAGCTGTTGAAGCTGGACGCCGTCTCGGCGTTGACGGTGGCCGGGGCGGCACCGTTGCTCTCGGCGGACACCGCCGGGCCGGTGGCACCCACCTGCCGGCCGAGTTCGTCGTACCGGAAGGTGGTGGTGAAGGCCGCCTTGTCCGCACCCGTGGCGTTGCCGCGCGGGTCGGTGACGGTCAGCCGCAGGCCCCGCCGGTCGTAGGTGTAACTGGTGGTCCGGGTCTCGCTGCCGGCGGTGGCCTTCTCGGTCAGCAGGTTGCCCGCGTCGTCGTAGGTGAAGTCGACGGTCTCGGTGACCGCGGCGACGAACCACGGGATGTTGGACGCCTTGCCGGTCGTCGTCGTCCTGGTGACGTTGCCGTTAAAGTCGTACGACATGGTGGTGGTCCGGGCCAGCCCCGACGGGTCGACCACGTTGGTCAGCAGCTTGCCCGCCCGGTCGTAGGTGAACTCGCTGGTCCGGGTGCCGTTCGCCTCGACCTTCCGGGTCACGTTGCCGGCGGCGTCGTACGTCCGCTCCTCCACGACGTAGTCGCGCTTCGTGTTGTCCGGGTTCCGGAAGTCCTTCATCGTGATCTTGTGAAGGAGGTCGTCCCGGTAGTACGTGTACTCCAGCCGGCGGCCCATCGCGTCGGTGTCGCTGGCCAGCCGGCCGGCGAAGTCGTACGAGTAGGAGTGCAGCACCAGGTAGTCACCGGTGTCGGGCGCGCCCGCGGGGTCGCCGCGCCAGTCGCGCAGCCGCACCTCGGCCACCTTGTTCTGCGCGGTGTACGCCCAGTCGTACCGGTTGTCGTTGGCGTCCGTCATCGAGGTGCGGTTGCCGAACCGGTCGTAGCCGTAGCTGGTCTCCTTGCCCTCCGGGTCGACCACCCGGACCGGCCGGTTGTACTCGTCGTACTCGGTGCTGGTCGACCGCTCGGGGTCGCCGCCGAGCAGGTCGACGACGACGGTCCTGGTGACGTTGCCGTCGGCGTCGTACTCGTTGGTGCTGCGGGACTGGTGCCGGGTCCCGGAGATCGCCTCGGTGGTCACCGGCCCGGTCACCGTCTGCACCCGGGAGTGCTTGTCGTAGGTGTACGTGGTGGTGACGCCGTTCGGGTAGGTGTCCGAGACGACCTTCTCGGTGAGCCGGCGTCCCAGGGTGTCGTAGGTGAACTCGGTGACCAGGCCGGACGGCTCGGTGACCCGGGCCAGGTCACCGTTGCTGTAGTACGCGTGGCTGGTGACCTTGCCGCGGGCGTCGGTGCTGCTCTTCAGCAGGCCCGCCGGTTGGGTGCCGCCGCCGACCGCGATCTCCCCACCGTTGGTGTAGGTGTGGCCGACCACGCTGCCGTCGGGGTTGGTCTGGCTGGACAGCTGACCGTCCAGCTCATAGGCGAAGCTCGTGCGGTACATGGTGTCGGTGGCGTTCGCCGAGCGGCCGTCCCGGGACTCGACGGCCAGGTCGACCCGCGGGTCCAGGTCGTCGGTGATGGTGGCCGAGTAGGTGTAGTAGCTGGTGAAGCACTGGGCGGCGGTACGGCAGTTCTTGCGGGTCGCGAGGCGACCGCGGCCGTCGTAGGTCATCTCCACCGAGGCGCCGTCCTCGTTGGTGACCCGGCTCTGGTAGCCGTCGGCGTTGTAGGAGTAGGTGCGGATCGCCATGCCGTCCAGCGGATGCCGGACGAAGACCGGTCCACCGGAGTTGTCCGGGATGATCGTGCAGAATGCCGGGTCGTTGGGATCGGGCTGGGTGCAGGTCGGAGTGGGCGCCGGGCTCGGCGGCGAGGTCGGCTCGCCCGGGCGGTCCTCCTCACGCATCTCCAGGCCGAGCGGGGTGCCGGAGCGCAGCAGGCGAGCGGCGAGCGCGTCGTACTCGTACAGGTGGGGGCGGTTTCCGGGGTCGAGTACCTGGATGCTGCGCCGCAGGTCGGTGTCCCCGCCGTAGATGGTCGGCAGACCGATCTTCCAGGTGCCGCCGTTGTCGTCGGTGTACTCCTTGACCCGGTCGGTGGCGGTGTCGTACTCCACCTCGCTGGCGACCCGCCCGCTGGGCAGGGTGACCTTCGTCAGTTGCTGCGCGGCGGGCTTGGCGTACCGGAAGTGGGCGCCGACGGTGTCCGGGCCGAGGGGCCGGGAGTAGACCGCGACTTCGTCGATGACGCCCGCGAAGTGCCGCTGCACGGCCGAGCCCCAGCCGGGCCAGGAGGTCGGCGTGGTGGCCGACGCGGCGCCGACCTGGTTGAACGTCAGCAGCGAGTGCTCGATCGTCTGCCCGGTGCGCTCGCCGACCTTCACGCCGTCGAGGTACAGCGTCTGGGTGGTGCCCATCGAGGACAGGACGACGTGGTGCCACTTGTTGTCGTTCACCGCGACGGTGGAGGTGATGGGCGCGATGGTCCCGCCGGCGAACTGGCCGCGCAGGCGACCGTCGGTGCCGGTGTAGAGCACCGGGACGCCGCTGGTGGCGGCGGTGCCCAGGGCCTTGTCCTGGTACCCGAGCAGGGGGCCGCCGGTCTGCGTCAGGCCGATCTTGAACCAGAGCTCCACCGAGGCGTCCCGGCTCTTCTTCACCAGGCCCTTGGGCAGTTCCACCGCCGAGGAGGTGCCGTTGAACGAGGCGGCGGTGTTGGTGGTGCCCTCGACGACACCTGGCTGGGCCAGCGTCACGTTCCGGTAGGTGCCCGCGTCCTTGCCGAGGTTGATGGCGACGTCACTGGCCGCCGCCGTGCCCTCGCCCTCACCGAGCCGGTAGTACGAGTCGGGACGGGCGTCGAGCACCGCGGTGCGGTAGTGCGAACCGGCGGCGTACTCGTAGGAGGTGCACGCATCCGTCGGTGAGCAGACCCGGGTGAGCAGGTCACCGGTGTAGGTGTAGGTCCACGCCAGCTGGGCGCCGTCGACCGCGTCCGTTCGCACCGTGGTGATGTGCTCACCGGTCCAGGTGAAGTGCAGCGCGCGGCCCGCGGTGTTGGTCTGACTGTTGGACACCTGGATCTTCGACAGCTTGCCGGTCATCGAGTCGTAGGTGAGAACCAGCGACCGCGACCGCTTATCGGAGATCTTCGTCAGCTTGCCGAGCAGGGAGAACTGGTACACCGTGCCGGAGCGGTCCAGCAGCTGCCACTTCGTCGAGTCGACGGTCAGCCGGGCGACCCGGCCGGACGGTGCGGCGTACGTGCCGTCGGGGTTCTTGCCGAACCGCACCTCCTGGCCGTCCGGGTAGCGGATCACCACGCTGCCGGAGCCGTCGTTGTCCGGGGTCAGCTTCATGTCGTACCGGCTGGACCAGCCGGCACCGAACGCCGCCGACGGACGCGGGTCGAGGCTGTTGTAGGTGCGCAGCAGGTTCAGCTCGGGACCAACCGTGGCCACGGTGGCGTCGATGGCGGCGGTGGTGTAGTTGCCGACCTGGGCGTCGAACTCCCGACCGCGTTCCGCGTCCGGCGACCCGGCGATCCGGGACAGCAGGTCCGGCTGGGGCACCGAGGTCACCAGCACCGAGTCCGGTGAGCGGACCTCGTTGGCGACGTCCTTCACGTACGCCCGCCACACGTAGGACTTGGCCCAGGAGAGCCGCCCCGCCGGGACCACCCAGGACGGTTTGGTGACGTAGCCGGAGTTGGTGCAGTTGCTCAGCACGCCGGCGTCCGAGCGGTCGCAGACCTCGAACTTGAACGACAGCGTGGCCCCGGGAGGCGCGTCGGAGTCGACCGCGCGGGCCCACAGCAACGGGGTCAGCGTCGGCGCCTGGTACCCGTTGCCCGGGTACAGCTCCTGCACCACCGGCGGGACGTCGAAGACCTGCAGGACGATCCGACCTGGCGGCACCTGGTGGTCGGTGAAGACCACCCCGCCGGTGCGGACCATGGTGAAGTCCAGGAAGTACGCCCCGGGCTCCAGCCGCTTGACGGTCGCGTCGAGGGTCACCTTCGCACCACGGGCCAGGGTCGTCGGCAGGCTCGCCGCCCGCTGCTGGGTGACCGCCACACCGGTCTGCGCGTTGTAGACCCGGTAGGCGAGGTAGTAGTTCGCCGGCGTCCAGGCCTCGGCGCCGAGGTTGGTGACGGTGACCTTGACCTTGCCGTCCTGGTTGCGCAGGACGGGCGGCTCCGGGCTGGGCTTCGGGATCGCGTACGTGGCGTTGTACGGCGAGTGGGTGACGTACAGCTTCGGCGGGTTCGCGGTGCCGGTGCCGGCGAACCGCTTCCATGCCGTGGAGTCGGTGGTCGACGCGCGCAGGGAAAGGCCGTGGTTGGCCTGCTCGCCCTTGACCCAGCGCTGCACCAGGTTGCGGCCGGCGACGCCGAGGTCGAACGCCTCACCCGCGGCCGGGCAGGAGGACTGGGACTGGCCGAACGCGATGTACCCGTGCGCGAAGGAGCGGCTGGCCAGCGAGCTGCCCACCGCCGGGCCCGGGTAGGAGTAGCCGGTGCCGGCGCTCCACGCGCCGGTGACCGGGTGCACGGTCACCGCCCGGGGCTTGCAACTCGCGGCGTCGTAGTTGACGACCGAGAGGGCGACACCGTGGATGGTGTGGTTCTGCAGCTGGCTCAGGCCACCGAACTTCAGGTACGCGGCCGCGTTCGACCCGTTGGACCGGCCCACCAGCAGTTCCTGGCCGCCGGTGGTCGAGCTGCTGCCGTGGACGTACATGCTGCTGTCGGCACCGAGCCCGGTCACCGGCGGGCCGACGGTCGGGTCGACCTCCACCGGATAGGTGCGGGCGGGGTCGTTCAGCCACGCGCGGTCGAGGGTGACCCGCAGGGCGGGCTGACCACCGACGGTGTCGAGGTGGTAGGTGACGCCGGTCGAGGTGGCCGGGCCGTCGGAGCCCGCACCGGCGTCGACCATGTAGCCCGGCGGGATGACCGCCCGTTGCGTGCCCGCCTTGTCGGTCAGCACCACCTGGCCGTCGACCAGCTTCGCGGTGAGGTCCCGCAGCGCCAGCGGGAAGACGTACGACGTCGGGGCCTGCGCGGAGTGCAGGACGAGGGTCTCCTTCACGCCGCCGGGGCGGGGCTCCAGGCGCAGGTCGACGTCCGGCCGGACCCGGGGGTAGGTGACGCCCTGGGCGGTGGCCTGCCCGGTCACCGCGCCGGCGTCGGCGAGCCGGAATCCGAACTGGGCGCCACCGGTGAAGGTCAGCCGGACCAGCTCGGCCGCGTCGGCGCGGTCGGCCAGCCGCGTCTCGACCGCGTCGGCGGTGTTACGCCAGCCGGGCCCGTCGGCCGCGGGCACCAGGGTGGGGTCGATCGGCGCCCAACTGCCGTCGGGGCGCTTGTAGTTCACCGGAGCGGTGGAGATCTCGGTGGTCTGGGAGCCGTCTGCGTTGTCGTACACCCGCTTCCGCTCGTCCCGCTCGGCGGGGCGCTCGCGGCTGGTCGCCCTGTCGTAGCCCTTCGCCGTGTCGGCCGGCGGCTTCGCCACGGTCGCCTTGTTGGCTCGGGGCGTCGCCTCCTGCGGCAGCCGGTGCAGCGGGTACTGGCCGCGCAGCGACTTCGGCAGGTCGCGGTTGGGCTTGCCCTTCGCAACCTGTCCGCGGCCGGCGGCGGACCCCCATGCCTGTCCGGGTCGGTCACCGGCCGCGGTGCCGCGACCGGCACCGTCCCGGCCGGACTGCCCGTACTGGCCGGTGGACAGCCCGTTCACCCCACTGCCGCCCAGGTTGAGCGCGAGCACACCCACCATGGCCGCCGCGACGGCGGGTCGCAGCAGTGTGGCGCTGAGCAGGTGGCGGCGCGGCGCCGGCCGGTCGGACCGGTCGAACACGCGCCGAAGGCCGAAGGACATCGTCAACCCCCGGGTTGATGGGCGGAGCGGACGGGCGACGTGAGCGCGCCGGGGCGCGCCGACACGCCCGTGGGAACGGGTCGTCGGGTGTACGTGGGCCCGAGGGGTGGCGACCGTCGAACGCGGCGGATCAGTGCCGGAGACGACGAAGGCGGCAGCCGGAGGGCGTGTGTGGGTGCGAGAGACGAACGGAACGGGACTCAGACCGAGCGGATACCACCTGGACAGCTCGGGAACACCCGTCGCCGACTATGCGCAGACATGCGAATGGACATGACCTCACACCCCCGTGTGCTGCTCATCTTCAAATGCGCCGCTGTACCGTCGCAGCGCGTCCGCGTCTATGTCAAGGCAGGAAATTACGACCGGGAGCAAACACCCTTCTGACCTGCGAGGACTACAGATAGTGATGTTCGGGCCGGGAGATGTGCACCTTAAGCAGCGAAACGTCCGACAAGTTCCGGTGCGGCGAGGGACCCGCAGGGCGCTTGGCAGCAGGCATACCGTCATGCATGATGAACGCCGTCGACGCTCGGTCGACCGTCCCACCATCGCCACCGACGCCAATTGTTCATTCGGCGCCGGGGCCATTCCAGCACTATTCTCGTCGCCACTGGCCACCCACGGGGGAGGATTCTCATCACCATGTCGGACAACGCGAGAAATATGTTGCCGGGAACAGTTTCCCGGCGCACCGCCATGCGTTTCGCCACCGCACTCACCATTGTCGCCGGCAGCCTCGCCGTACCGTTCGCGGCGTCACCGGCACAGGCCGCGGACCAGTTCTCGTGCACCGGCCCGGCCGTCTTCTTCAACTCGACCAGCACGGGCACCCTGGTGCGCCGCACGTACAGCACGCCGGGCCGTGCCGGCGGCAGCTGGACGGCCGCCACGACCGTCGGGCCCGCCGGTTGGACCACCTTCGGACGACTTCTGGGTGGCCCGGACGGTCGCGTCTACGGCATCAATTCGAACGGGCTCACCCGCTATCGCTACACCGGATCGGATTGGGAGAACGTCGACGGAAAGCAGGCCTGGCTGATCAGTTCCAGTTTCCAGGGATATGCGGGCACGTCGTTCCGTGACAAGATCACCGTCGACGAGCGCGGTGACTTCTACGTGATCGACAGCACCGGCAAGCTGCGCTGGTACCGCTTCGACGAGGCGTCGAAGACCTGGACGATCGGCGGCCGGGTGCTGGACACCGGCTGGGACCGGTACAACCTGCTGGTCGCCACCTCTCCGGGCGTTCTCTACGGTCGCGCCGCCGACGGCCGGCTCTACCGGCACCGTTTCGACCCCGTCAGCCAGCGCTGGATCAGCCGCAACCGGTTGGTGGGTTCCTCCGGCTGGGGCGGCTTCACCAAGGGACTCTTCTCCGCCGGTGGTGACACCCTGTTCGGCGTCCAGGCCGACGGCGACCTGTTCCAGTACCGCTTCCGCGAGGACACCCTGAGCTGGGAGCTCGCGACCAACCAGATCGGCAACGGGTGGGGCGGCTTCCCCAACGTCTTCACCACCACCAACGCCTGCACCCAGGGTGCGGTGGCCAGCCCGGCCCGGCCGGCCACGCCGATCCAGGCGGACTCGCCGGTCGCGGTCATGCAGGCGCCGGCGGTCAACACGTCGCTGGGCACCCTGGAGGTCGCGTACACCGACAACATCGGGCAGTTGCGGCACGGCCGGGCCAACCCGGACGCCGTCCAGGAGATCCAGTGGTCGCCGGTCCCCGGCACCGAGGCGTACACCGGTAAGCCGGCCCTCGTGGCCAACAGCGAGAACAAGGTCGCCGTCTTCGGCCACGAGGTGGACAGCGACGTCCGGATGCTGCTGCAGAAGACCGCGGGCATGCCGGACTGGAACCCGTGGCTGGAGCTCGGCGGCGCGATGAAGTCGGAGCCCGCGACGGTGCGGCTGTCCGACGGCAAGCTGGTGGTCTTCGCGATCGACGCGAGCGGGGCGCTCTGGTACCGCTGGCACGAGAACCCGACGAGCGACCTGATGCCGTGGACTCCGCTCGGCGGCAGCGGGTTCGCCGGCAGACCGGTGGTCGTGGCCGGTGCGAACGGTGCGGCGACCGTGCTGGTGAACACGGCGGCGGGCACGCCGCAGGTGGCCACCTGGCAGGCCGGGGCGCTCACCTCCGGCTGGACCAGCCTGGGCGACACCGGCCTCACCGGCACGCCGAGCACCGTGCTGCTGCCCGGCCCGCGCCTGATGGTGTTCGGCACGCACACCGACGGATCGGTCCGGACGCAGGTGCAGAACACCGACGGCACCTGGCCGGCCACCTGGACCACCATCGGGGCCTCGGCGGTCGTGCCGCAGGGGGCGCCGACGGCGGTGCTGAGCCCGACGAGCGGGCGGGTCTGGGTCTTCGTCCGCGGTGCCGACGGCACCATCTACGGATCCGTCCAGACCGCGGCCGGCTCGGCCACCTGGAACGCGTGGACCGCGGTCACCTCGGGCGAGACGTACGTGTCCGACCCGACCGCGTTCACCTGGCAGAACTCCGGCGGTTCGCAGATCGGCTTCGCCGTCCGGACGCTCAACGGTTCCGTCCGGCTGTGGGCGACCGACCAGTCGAACAGCACTGCGGCGCGGACGGCCGTCAAGACCGACGGCCCGTTCGTCCGGCACGACCTCCCGGCTCCGCCGCGCTGACCGGGTACCGCTGACGACGGCGGTCACCGGGGCATCTGTCGCCCCGGTGACCGCCGTTCGCCGTGCCGGGTGTGCTCAACCCAGCGTAATCACCGAGCGGTTCCCGCTGTCGTAGCTGCGGCCCGCCACGAGACGTCCCGCCGGCCCGTCCGGACCCACCACGGCCCGCGCCAGCGCCGCGTCCGCGTCCCGGAACCGCAGGGCCAGGCTGAGGTGGGGTCGCCACCGGTCGGGCGCATGCCAGGGGCGTCGTCCGTCCGCGTCGCGCAGCACGTCCCACACCGCGGCGTGCAGGGCGGCCAACGACGGGTCGGGCCGGATCGACCACACCAGGGGCGCGCTGCCGTCCAACACGCACAGGTCGTCCAACCGCACCGGCAGCGGCAGCACCTCGGCGAACAACGCGCCGAGTCGTGCCGCCGCCCCCGGCGGGAAGTCGTCCACCGCCGCGAGGGTCAGGTGAGGACGGTTGGTGGGATGGGTGTTGCGGGCCAGGCTCGGCAGGCCGGCCGCGGCCAGCCGGTCCCAGGCCGCCCGCACCGCCGCGTCCAGATCGGCGGAGCAGACCAGTTCGACCGTACGCACGCCGTCACGCTAACGCCTGTCGTACCGCCGGCATCCGCTCCGAGCCGGTGCGCCCGAGCGGCGTTCAGAGCCAGCCGTTGTCCCGGGCGACGCGGACCGCCTCCCCCCGGCTGGTCACGCCGAGCTTCTGCACCGCCGCCGCCAGGTAGTTGCGCACCGTGCCGGAGGACAGGTTGGCACGACGGGCGACGAGGGCCACCGGTGACCCGTCCCCCGCCAGCCGCAGCGTCTCCAGCTCTCGTGGCGTCAACGGGCACGGCGGGATCAGCAGCGCGTCGGCGGCCAGCGCCGGGTCGACGTACCGGCCGCCGGCGTGCACCCGACGGATCACGTCGGCCAGCGCCCCGCCCGGCGCGCCCTTGGGCAGGAACCCCCGCGCCCCGGCGGTGAGCGCGCGGGCCAGGTGCGGCGGGCGGCCCTGGCCGGTGAGGATGACCACCGCGCAGGCCGGCAGCGTGCGGGCCAGTTCGGCGGCGACCCCGAAGCCGTCCCGGCCGGGCATGGACAGGTCGACCACCGCGACGTCCGGCCGATGGGCGAGGGCGGCGGTCACCGCGGCGACGCCGTCGGCCGCCTGCGCGACGACCTCCAGGTCGTCCTCCAGGTCGAGCAGGGCCGCGAGGGCCGTCCGGATCAGCTCCTCGTCGTCGGCGAGCAGGACCCGGATCATGCGGCGGCCGGGTGGGTCGGCACGGTCGCCTCGACGGTGAAGACGCCGTCGGTGGACCGGGTGCGCAGGTGTCCGCCGGCCGCGGTGAGACGGTCGGCCAGGCCCCGCAGGCCGTGGCTGTGCCGGTCCGGCGCCTCCGTGGTGGCCACCCCGTCGTTGGTCACGGTCATCCGCGCCTCGCCCTCCTGCTGGGTGATCTCGATCCGGCACCAGCCGGCCTGGCTGTGCCGCAGCACGTTGGTGCACGCCTCGCGGAGCACCGCCGCGAGCGGGGTGGCCACCTCCGGCGGCAGTTCACCGGCCGGCGGTACGACCGTGCACCGCACCCCGGAGGAGCGCAGCACCTCGGCGACGGCGGTGAGCTGTTCGGTGAGGTCGACCCTGCGGTACCCGTGCACGGTCCGGCGCAGCTCGGCCAGCGCCGTGGCGGCCAGGCGCTGCGCCTCGCCCGCCTCCCGCCCGGCCCGCGCCGGGTCGGTGGGCGCGAGCCGGGCCGCCAGTTCCGCCTTGAGGGCGATGACGGTCAGGTGGTGCCCGAGCAGGTCGTGCACGTCCGACGCGAAGCGCAGCCGCTCCTGCGCCGCGGCCAGCCGGGCCTGGGCGGCCCGCCCCTGACCGGCCTGCACGAGCAGCTCCCAGAACCACACCTGGAAGCCGTTGACCGCGGCGATGCCCAGCCCGACGGTGGCGGTCACCAGCAGCGACCGGAGGACCGGCGTGCCGGTCGCCACCGCCACCGCCCCGGCCACCGCGACGGCGGCGACCGCCGCCGGGGCCACCAGCCGGAACGGGGCCACCAGCGGGAGCCCGCCGACGAGCGCCGCGCCCAACCACGCCCAGGTCGGCCACGTACCGACGGCGACGGGAGCGACGAGCGGCACGCTGAGCACCGCCACCGCGGCGTAGCCGAGCCGCAGCCGACGGCGCAGCCGGGCGGACGGAGCGGGAGTGACCACGGTACGCAGCGCCACCGCCAGCACCACCGCGAACGCGCCCAGCCCGACCACCCCGGCGGCCACCCGCCACGGGTCCGGCTCCCGGGCCAGCCCGACCGCCGGCAGGAGCAGGGTGGCCGCCATGCCGCAGGTGAGGGAGACCAGGGTCACGGCCCGGGCGCGGGACAGGGTCCGCCCCGTCCCCGGCACATCCGCGTCCACCACCACGGTCGCCAGGGTAGAACGCACCGCCGCACCGGCGGATCCACCGGTATGCACGGTCCGGCCGTGTGTTCCGCCCGGCCGACCGGTGACACCGGGCGGATGGTTCGCGGGCACGCCCGTTGCGACGCTCGACGCATGACACCGCTGACCTCGACGACCACCGTCCTGACCTCGACGACCACCGTCCCCACGGCCTCCGACCGCCCGCCCGGGCCCGAGCGCCGCGTCCCGCTCCGGTCCCTGGCACGGCACCTGCTGGAGATGGCGCTGGCCATGGTCGCCGGGATGCTGCTGCTCGGGTCGGCGCGCGCCACCCTGGGCGCGGCGCTCGGGCTGGCCCCCGCGTCGCCCGGCCCAGCCGCGCTGCTCATGGCGACCGACATGAGCATCGGCATGGCGCTGTGGATGGGCTACCGCCGGCACTCCGCCGGCGCGATCGGCGAGATGACCCTCGCCATGTACGCCCCGGTCCTGCTGCTGCTCCTGCCGTACGGAGCGGGGCTGCTCGACGCGGACGCCCTGCTGGGCGGCGCCCACCTGCTGATGCTGCCGGCAATGGTGGCGGCGATGCTCCGACGCCGCGACGAGTACGCCCGGCACCCGGCCGCCCGGCCCGCCCCGCGACACCCGCTGGCGCGGATGCTGGCGCACCGCTGGCCGACCGGTCTGGCCCTGCTGGTGACGGTCGACGCCTGGTTCACCCCGGTGGTGTCCCCGTGGTACGTGCTCGTCCTGCCCGTCGGCTACCTGCTGATCGGGGCGTACCGCCGACGGCTGGGCGACCGGCGGGTGCTCGCCGTACAGCTGGCGGGTCTGGTCGGGTGGACGGCGCTGGTGCTCGCCGCGGTGGCCCTCGGCGGCGACGCCGCCCGCTGGTTGGTGGCCGCCGGCTGGCTCGCGCACGCGGCGTGGGACGTCGTCCACCACCGGCGCGACCAGGTCGTGCCGCGCGGCTACGCCGAGTTCTGCGCCGTCCTCGACGTCGTGGTCGGGATCACGGTGATCCTGGCGATCGTCGCGTGAGGGCCGGCCCGGGCGCCCGCCGGGGCGCCCGGGCGGCTCGATGTGGCGGTCGCCGGAGCGGACACGAGGGCGTGATGAAAAGCTTGGCGCATGAGTTCCGCACCCGTACGGCACGACCCACCCACCGAACCGCCCGCGTCCGACGCCTCCGACGAGGCGAGCGCCTTCTCCGATCTCGGCCTGCGCGAGGAACTGCTGCGCGCGCTGTCCGCGCTCGGCTACGAGGAGCCCACGCCGATCCAGCGGGAGGCCATCCCTCCCCTGCTGGCCGGTCAGGACCTGCTGGGCCAGGCCGCGACGGGTACGGGCAAGACGGCCGCGTTCGCGCTCCCGCTGCTGCAGCGGATGCCCGACGACCGGCCGTCCGGGCACCCGGTGGCGCTGGTCCTGGTGCCGACGCGGGAGCTGGCGGTGCAGGTCTCCGAGGCGTTCCACCGGTACGGCAAGGACCTCGGCGCGCGGGTGCTGCCGATCTACGGCGGGCAGCCGATCGGCCGGCAGCTGCGGGCGCTGGACGCCGGGGTCGACGTGGTGGTGGCCACGCCCGGCCGGGCGCTGGACCACATCGCCCGGGGCACGCTGAACCTGAGCGGACTCGCCACGGTCGTGCTGGACGAGGCCGACGAGATGCTCGACATGGGCTTCGCCGAGGACATCGAGGCGATCCTGGAGCACGCCCCCGAGGCGCGGCAGACGGTCCTCTTCTCGGCGACCATGCCCTCGCGCATCGACGGGCTGGCCCGCAAGCACCTGACCGACCCGGTCCGCATCCTCATCGCCCGGGAGCAGCCGGTCGCCGGCGAGGCGCCCCGGGTGCGGCAGAGCGCGTACATCGTCGCGCGGGGGCACAAGCCGGCCGCGCTGGGCCGCGTGCTGGACGTGGAGTCCCCGACCGCGGCGATCGTCTTCTGCCGTAGCCGGGAGGAGGTCGACCGGCTCACCGAGACGATGAACGGACGGGGCTACCGGGCCGAGGCGCTGCACGGCGGGATGAGCCAGGAGCAGCGGGACCGGGTGATGGGCCGCCTGCGGGGCGGCACGGCCGACCTGCTGGTCGCCACCGACGTGGCCGCCCGGGGACTCGACGTCGAGCAGCTCACCCACGTGGTCAACTACGACGTCCCGTCGGCGCCGGAGTCGTACGTGCACCGGATCGGCCGGGTGGGCCGCGCCGGCCGCGAGGGCGTGGCGATCACGCTCGCCGAGCCCCGCGAGCACCGGATGCTCAAGACCATCGAACGGGTGACCGGGCAGCGGATCGCCATCGACAAGATCCCGACGGTGGCGGACATGCGCACCCGGCGGCTCGAACTGACCCAGGCGGCGCTGCGGGAGAGCCTGCTGGAGGACGACCTCGACCCGTACCGGGCCATCGTCGAGTCGCTGACCGACGAGTTCGACCTGGTGGAGGTCGCTCTGGCCGCGGTGCGGCTGGCACACGAGGCGACCTCGCCGGGCTCCGACGACGAGGAGGAGATCCCGCAGGTGTCCGTCCGGGGCCCCAAGGAGGGGCGGCCGGAGGGCCGGGGCGAGCGACGTCCCGGCCGACCCCGCACCGGCGGCACCACCCAGGTGTTCATCGGGCTGGGCCGACGCGCCGGCGTCCGCCCGCAGGACCTGGTGGGCGCGATCACCGGCGAGACGGGCATCAACGGGCGGGACATCGGCTCGATCGAGATCGCCGACCGCTTCTCCCTGGTGGAGGTTCCGCACGCCGTCGCCGACGACGTGATCTCGGGGCTGCGGGGCAGCACCATCAAGGGCCGCAAGGCGACCGTACGCCGGGACCGTGACGGTGACGGCGACGGCGAGCGCCGCTTCGACGGCGGTGACCGGCGCGAGCGCCGCGACCGCGACCCCGCCGGCTGGCAGCGCCGCGAACGCCGCTGAAGGTGCAAGGAAGGGCCCCTTCTTAACGCCTCCGGTAGAGGAAGGGCCCCCTGTTAACGCACGCGGTACCGGAGCCGACGGTCGCGCCGGCGAGGACGCTCTTGCCCTGGGGCGCGTTAAGAAGGGCCCCCTGTACAACGCCAGGCGTTAACAGGGGGCCCTTCCTTTCACCTCAGGCGGCGGTGAGGGACTCGACGTCGGCTGGGCGCAGCGCCAGGGCGAGTACGTCGGCGACGTCGGCCAGGGTGTGCACCGTCAGCGCCTCGCGGACCTCGGCGGGCAGGTCGTCCAGGTCCGGCTCGTTGCGCTTCGGGATGATCACCTCGGTCAGGCCGGCCCGGTGGGCGGCGAGCAGCTTCTGCTTCACCCCGCCGATGGGCAGCACCCGGCCGGAGAGGGTCACCTCGCCGGTCATCCCGAACTCGGGGCGGACCGGGCGTCCGCTGACCAGCGACGCCAGGGCGGTGACCATGGTGATGCCGGCGCTGGGGCCGTCCTTGGGCACCGCGCCCGCCGGCACGTGCAGGTGGATCCGCCGCCCGGCGAGGGCGTTCGGGTCCAGCCCGAGCCGGCGCCCGTTGGAGCGCAGGTACGACAGGGCGATGTGCGCGGACTCCTTCATCACGTCGCCGAGCTGGCCGGTCAGGGTCAGCCCCGGCTCGCCCTCCATGCTGGTCGCCTCGATGAAGAGCACGTCCCCGCCGGCGCCGGTGACTGCCAGGCCGGTGGCCACGCCGGGCACGGCGGTGCGTTCGGCGGACTCCGGGGTGAACTTCGGCCGGCCCAGGTACCGGGCCAGGTTGCCGGTGTCGACGGAGACCGGCGCCGGGTCGGTGGCGAGCTCGACGGCGACCTTGCGCAGGATCTTGGCCAGGCCGCGTTCGAGCTGCCGGACGCCGGCCTCCCGGGTGTACTCCCCGGCGATCCGCGCCAGCGCGTCGTCGGCGATCGTCACCTCGTCCGCGGTCAGTCCGGCCCGCTCCCGCTGCCGGGGCAGCAGGTGGTCGCGGGCGATGGCGACCTTCTCGTCCTCGGTGTAGCCGTCCAGGGTGACCAGCTCCATCCGGTCCAGCAGCGGGCCGGGGATCGACTCGACCACGTTGGCGGTGGCCAGGAAGAGCACGTCGGACAGGTCGAGGTCGACCTCCAGGTAGTGGTCCCGGAAGGTGTGGTTCTGCGCCGGGTCCAGCACCTCCAGCAGAGCCGCCGCCGGGTCGCCGGCGTAGCCGACGGCCAGCTTGTCGACCTCGTCGAGGAGGACGACCGGGTTCATCGAGCCGGCCTCGCGCAGGGCGCGGACGATCCGGCCGGGCAGCGCGCCGACGTAGGTGCGCCGGTGGCCGCGGATCTCCGCCTCGTCGCGAACGCCACCCAGGGAGACCCGGACGAAGTTCCGGCCCAGGGCCCGGGCGACCGATTCGCCGAGGCTGGTCTTGCCGACACCGGGCGGGCCGGCCAGGGCGAGTACCGCGCCGGAACCGCGCCCGCCGACCACGCCGAGGTTGCGCTCGGCCCGGCGGTTGCGCACCGCGAGGTACTCAAGGATCCGGTCCTTCACGTCGGCCAGGCCGGCGTGGTCGGCGTCGAGCACCGCGCGGGCCGCGCCGAGGTCGGTGTTGTCCTCGGTACGCGTACCCCACGGCATCTCCAGCACCGTGTCCAGCCAGGTACGGATCCAGCCGGCCTCCGGGGAGGCGTCGCTGGCCCGCTCCAGTTTGCCGACCTCGCGCAGCGCGGCCTCACGGACCTTCTCCGGCAGGTCGGCGGACTCGACGCGACCTCGGTAGTCGGCGGAGCCCTCGGGCTCGTCCTCGCCGAGTTCCTTGCGGATGGCGGCGAGCTGCTGGCGGAGCAGGAACTCCCGCTGGGACTTCTCCAGGCCCTCGCGGACATCGGTGTTGATCTGCTCGGCGACCTCCTGCTCGGTCAGGTGGGCCTTGACCCAGCCGACGAGCAGTTCCAGGCGGGCGGTGACGTCCGGCGCGGTGAGGAGCTCGGTCTTCTGGGCCAGGGTGAGCCAGGAGACGTAGCCGGCGGAGTCGGCCAGCTCGGAGAGGTCGGTCATCCGCTCGATCGCGTCGATGACCTGCCAGGCCCCACGCTGCTGGAGGACCGAGGTCATCAGCGCGCGGTACTCGCGGGCCAGTTCGCGGGCCCGGCCTGCGGGGGCGGGCTCGCGGAGTTCGGTCGCCTCGACCCACAGGGCCGCGCCGGGACCGGGTACGCCGGAGCCGATCCGGGCCCGGGACAGGCCACGGACGACCGCCGCCGGCTCACCGTCGGGCAGCCGGCCGACCTTCTCGATCGTGGCGACGGTGCCCACCGGGCCGTAGTCGCCGTCGATGCGGGGCACGGCGAGGAGCTTCCCGTCGCCGGAGGAGCGGGCCGCGTCGACGGCGGCCTGGGTGGTCGGGTCGAGGGTCACCGGGATGACCATGCCGGGCAGCAGCACGGCGTCGGTCAGGGGAAGTACCGGAAGAGTTGCCATCGAACACCTGCCATCGGATTAGGTTGAGCGTGTCCAGCTCAAGTAACAAAGCGTGCCCTCTTGTTCCTCGGTGTGACCCAGACCACGCATCGGGCCCGGCGCGCGGGGCGGACCGGTCGGGCCGCGAACCACCGCCTTTAGGCGGCGGCACCGCGATTTCCCGCCGGATATCGCGACCCGCCGAAATGAGGAGGACGCGCATTGTTGCCTTTTCGGCGCGAGATACGTCAAACTTTGAGCACACCCCGCCCCACACAGGGAGTAATCGGCGATGGCTAGGAAAGTAATCACTGTTCTGACCGACGACCTGGACGGCGGAAAGGCCGACCGGACCGTCGAGTTCAGCCTGGACGGCGTGGCGTACACCATCGACGTCTCGGACGAGAACGCGGGCGTGCTGCGCAAGGCGCTCGATCCGTACATCAGCGCTGGCCGGCGAATCGGGCGAGGGGTGGTCGACAGTGCGCGCGCGCCACGTCGCCCGGCCGCGTCGGGCACGTCGGGAATGGACCGGGAGCAGAACCGGGCCATCCGGGAATGGGCCGTGAAGAACGGCTACAAGATTTCCGAGCGCGGTCGCATCCCGGTCGAGGTCGTCGAGGCGTACAAGAACCGCTGACCGTCCGTCCGGGAGGACGCTTCCCTGCGGGGCCACGCTGGAATCAGCGCGGCCCCGCAGTTTTGTCGACGGGAGCCCGCCATTCCGCGCCGCGCCGGACGTGGCGCCCGATGATCCCCGCCACCCGCGTCCGCTCGGGACGACCTTCGCGGCCACCCTGCTGATGTCATGAGCGCCGGCCTTGCCTTGCACTCGGGGGTGGCGGTGGCCCGCTGGTGGGGCGTGGTCGCGGGGCCGGTGGGTCGGCGGCCGATGCTGACCGGCAACGTCGCCGCCGCCGCTGCTCGGTGGGCTGGTCGCGGCCTGTTCTCCACCGACGCGCTCTGGCTCACCCTGCTGATCGCCGCCGGCAACCTGCTCGCCGTCGCGTCGCGCACCCGGAGGATCGCCGCGCTCCGGGCCGCCGCCCCGGCCTCCGGCGAGGTACGGGTCGCGCCGGCGGTGGCGTGACACGACCCGGGGCCGCCGGCGGACGTACGCCACCGACGGCCCCGGGTCGTGTCGTGGATCAGTTGACCTGGATGCGCACCGCGTCGAAGGCGGGGGTCTGGTTGGCCCGCTCCATCATGGGGATGCGGTGCGAGCCGTCGCCGGCCCAGACCGCGCACTGCGCGATGCCGGACTCCGGCAGGCCGGGAACCTGGATGGTCACCTGGTCGGCGTCGGCGCCGCCGCCGCCGTCCTCGGTGGCGACGAAGAACGCCGGCACGGCCTCCGGGTTGCCGGGTGCCTCGTCGGTGCTCTGCAGCATCCGGCAGGCGCTGTGGAAGTGGCCGCGCACCAGGCCCTGCTCGTTGAGCAGCGAGCTCTCCACGTAGTAGCCGCCCTGACCGGCGGCGAGGAAGCGGTCACGGACCAGGTTCCGGGTGGAGACCTGAAGCGTGAAGGGCTGGTTGGCGCCCACCTGCTGGGGGAATTCGGTGATCAGCAGCGACGGGTTGTTGGCGGCGGCGCCGACCTCACCGAAGGCGGTGCTCACGCACCGGTTGCCGTTCTGGAAACCGTCGTGCGGCTGCAACTGCGTGTTGTCGCAGTTGTTCGCCAGAACGCCCAGCCCGGCACCGGGGGCGTTGTTTCCGCCGTTGTTGTTGTCGCCGCCGTTGTTGTTGTCGCCGTCGTTGTTGTTGTCGCCGTCGTTGTTGCCGCCGTCGTTGTTCTCGCCCTCGTTGGTGTTTCCGGTCGGGGCGACCTGGCACGCGGCGAGCTGACCGAGGCCGCGCGGGCGGGGTCCGACCCGGTCGATGGCGATGGTGATCCGGTCCAGCGTGGCCCGGCGCTTGCTGGCCAGCGGGTCGAGGATCGCGTTCCGGATGAAGGCGTCGCCGCGGTTGCGCTCGGCGGCCAGCCGCCGGTCGGCCTCGGCGATCTGGGTCTGGAGCAACGCGAGGTTACGGTCGACCTCCGCGCGCGCCCGGTCCGGGACCTGCGGCAGCTTGCTCGCCACGTCCGGGCAGGCCACCGCGGAACCGCCGTTGGTCGCGGCACCGCCGCCCGCCCGGGTCTCCTGGCACTCCCGCGCCGTCTGCTGGCCGTCACCCCAGTGGTTGCGTACCCACCTGCCGTTCTGCCAGGTGCGCGTGGTGTTGCTTCCACTCGGCGCGGTCGCCCCGGGGCTGGGCTCCACACAGGCCGCGGACGCCGGACGGGTCCGGTTGGACCGCCGGTCCTCGGCCGACGAGATCTGGGTGACGGCGACGACTCCGCCGAAGACGGCGAGCGTGCCGACCACAGCCAGCAGCCGCTTGCTCCGCGCGTTACCGGATGACCGGCGCGCCCGTGTGGACCTGCGCATCGAATTGCTCTCCTTCTCGATCCGGTAGTTGCTTGCAGACCTCGGCGGACCGACGGAATTGTGTGGTGTGCCCGCCGGAATCCCGTCGGACACGACCGGTGGCACGTCGATGACCGACGATGCCATTTCCGCACCGTCTTCCACGCCGGTGTGGCGCGGTCGAGGAGATCCTGTCCATTCCCGCTGGAGTACGGGACGGCCGACGCGAAGGTTCAACGCGGACGGCAGAAATCTGCGGATCTTTTGGCCGGACCGCTCGGCCGGGGACCGGCGGTGGGTCGACCGTGAGCGGCGGTGGGTCGACCGGGTTCCGGCGGTGGGTCAGCCGGCGGGGCGGTGGAGCGGGAGGGCGCGCGTCAGTCCGCGCAGAGGTGGTCGAACGCGAAACCGGTCGCCAGCTCGCCGCGCCGGGCCGCCAGGCCCCGGATCGCGGCCCGCAGCTCGTCCCGCGGCACCAGCGCGGCCGTGTCCGTCGCCCGCAGTCGCTCCCCGATGGCGAGGGCGGCCAGGTCCTCGGCGAACCGGGCGGTGTCCACGCCGATGGAGAAGCGGTGCTCCCGTACGGTCACCCGCTCCACGAGGCACGCGCCGGGACGTACCTCGAGCCAGCTCCAGCCCTCGGCGGGGCCGTCGGTCCACCGCACGTGCAGGCCGCGCAGGATCGGGTCGACCAGCCGTCCCTCGACGTAGGCCTCGACCGCCGCCGCCCGGGCCAGCGCGCCGAGGTCGTTGACCGCGCCGGTACGCCCGTCGGGCAGCCGACCGAGGATGTCCCGGAACCCGACCGGCGACTCCTCCCCCGGCTCGACAACGGCGACGCCGTCCGCGTACGTCCGGGCGTCGACGACGTACGCGACGACAGCTCGCCCGTGCTCGGCGGCCCGCAACGTCGGCGAGCCGATCCGCAGCACGGGCAGGCCCACCGCCTCGGCCACCGCGTTCTTCATCCGCTCGGCGCGCTGCCCCGCCGGCGACTCGGGGCCGATCTCCACCGCGAGACGGGGGCTGCCGTCGTCGGCGCAGACCACGAAGTCGTACGCCGCACGGATGGCGGAACCCCACTGGTTGCCGGTGATCCCCGCCGGCCGTCGCTGTACCAGCTCACCGAGCCGGTGGGCGCCGTGCACCACGAATCCCGCCCGGGCGGACAGCCCGTCGGCGAGCGGGAGCGTCCGCAGCCCGGAACCGGTCCCGTCGCCGCTGCCCGTCATCCACCCGATCCGTTCGCCGATCCCCCGACGGTCCGCCCGTCGATCTGGCGAGTCTACGGCGTCGATCAAGGCCGCCACCTCGGCGGTGCGGCCCCCACGAGGGGAGATGACCGGTGGATCGGCCCGAGGTGACCGGCCGCGTCGGACACCGCGACGTCGAGTAGCGAGCGTCAACTCCGCCGCGACACCACCGCAGCACCCGGCTACGCTCGCGTGGTGCTGCACACCGGACGCGTACGGGAACGGTTGACCAAGCGCGGCCTGGTCACCGTCTCGCACGCCATCGAGCAGGCGGCCCTGGCCACCGCGGAGGACGGTCCGCTGATCGTCCTCGCGCTGTTCCAGCGGATGCCGTACTTCGAGCGGGAACGGGCCCTCTACGAGCGGATCGCCGGCGTCGCCGCGGCCACCGTCGTCGGGGTGGTCGACGCCGTCCCCGAGGCGCTGCCCGCCGGGACGTACGGCGTGGTGCTGGCCGAGGACGAGGAACTGGCGCGGGAGTGGTCGGTGGTCGTCCTGACCCCGCGCTTCGGTGCGGCGCTGGTGGCGTACGACCGGGCCGAGGTGGCCCCGGATGCGCCGACGCTGGAGGCGGGCCGGCTGTTCGACGGCGGGTGGAGCTTCCGGCGCGACGCGGCCCTGCACGAGGCGCTGCGGCTGCGCGAGCGCCTCGCCACACGGCTGCCGGAGCAGGCCCGCGCGGTGCTCGACGACGTGCTCGGCCGGGTCCGGGAGCTGCCGGCGACACCGGGCGAGGCGCGGGGCGAGGCGGCCGTCCGGTTGCTGGCCGGGCAGATCGAACGCGCCCGGCGTCGAGCCGACGCGCCACCGTCGCGCACGACGACCGACGGCACGACCGCCCTGCTCGACGAGCCCGCGCTCAAGCGGTGGACCGGGCTGGACGGGGTGACCGCCTCGGGCACCCTGCCGGTGGCCGTCATCGGCGTACGGGTGGACGAGCCGCCCGGCACGCCCGAGCGGTTCGGCCGGCGCAGCCACGCCCGGGAGGGGCAGGCCGTGCTCGCCGCGCTCACCGCGCCGCTGCGCCCGGTCGACCGGGCGGCCCGTCTCACCGACCGGGAGTACCTGCTCGTGCTGCCGTCGCTCACCGAGGAGCAGGCGGTCGCGGTCGCCGACCGGGTACGCGAGTCGATCGCGGGACTGGCGCGGTCGTACCCCTTCGTCACCTACGCGGTGTACGCGGCGGTCTGTGTGACCACCGGGCGCCCGCTACCGGTGCCGGCGGTCCGGCACGCCCTGGAGTGGGCCGTCGGCGAGGGGGTGCCGGTGGCCACGGTGGCGCCGGAGAGTGTCTTCGTCGGCTGATCCGGCGCCGGTGCGGCCGGGTCACTCCGCGCCCATCACCAGGCCCTCGATCGTGTGCTTCTGCCGGATCGGCGTCAGCGTGTCGACCACCGGGCAGGACAGGTGCGCGCGGACCGAGGCGGGCAGGCTCTCCCAGTAGTCCCGGGTGACGGCCATGTCGTGGTGCGCGGCGTTGCCCGCGCCGGGCGCGTCCACGCCGAGCACCAGCACCGGGCGGGCCAGCGTCGAGACGTTGGGGGTCCCCCGGTGGACGGTGAGCGCCGAGCGGGCGGAGATGTCGCCGCGCTTCGGGTACTTCCGCACCGCTCGCGCGGCGTACCGCGGGTAGCGCTCCTTCGGCGGGAACATGCCGTGGTCGAAGTCGTCGCCCTCGTCCCACTGGGTCCCCGGCGCGATCTCGAACGGCCCCATCTCCTCCACGGTGTCCACCGTGGTCAGGTTGAACGCGAGGGAGGTCAGCCGCCGCTGCCGGCGGGTGTCGGACGGCATGGGGAAGTCACGGTGCCAGGGCTGCATGGCCGCGCCGGGGAACGGGATGTCGAAACCCAGCTCGACGATCTCGTACTCCGGGCCGAGCACGGCCCGGCAGACCGAGACCACCCACGGGTGGGTGACCAGGTCGACGAAGCCGCGCAGCTGCTCCGGGTGGATCTCCACGTACCACCGCTGCGGGCCGCGCCCGACCGCGCCGTCCGGACGCGCGCGGGCCTCCTGGAACGCGGTGTCGATGTCCTCACCCATCCGCTCCACCCACTCGACGGGAAAGGCGCCGCGGCAGGCGGTGATGCCGTCGCGGTAGAGGTCGCCGAGTGCATCGAGCGGCACTTCCTCGTCTGCGCCGGCGGACTGCGGGGAACGGACGTCGGACGTCATCGGACCTCCTGAGGGTGACGGTGAGCCGAGTATTACAACGTTGTAGACGGCTCGCAAGAGGTGACCGGGACCGACCGGCGGCACGGCCGCCAGGTCGCGGAACGTCGGAACGGTCTGCCGGCCCGCGGCGTCCGCGGCCACGCGGGCGGGGCATGATTCGGCGTACGCCCGGACCGCGCGCCGATGTCGCGGCGGGCGGGAGGGGGTACGACGGATGCGGGTGGTCTCCCTGGTGCCGTCGCTGACCGAGGCGGTCGCCGTGACCCTGCCCGGCCTGCTGGTCGGCGCGACCGACTGGTGCACCCACCCGGCCGGGCTGGATGTGGCACGGGTCGGCGGGAGCAAGTACCCGGACCTGGACGCCGTTCGCGCGCTCCGGCCCGACCTCGTCCTGCTCAACGTCGAGGAGAACCGCCGCGCCGACGCCGACGCCCTCGCCGCGGCCGGCGTACCGGTGCGGGTGACCTATCCCCGGACGGTGTACGGGGCACTCACCGAACTGGGTGACCTGCTCCGTGACCTCGGTGCCCCGACCGAGCCGGAGTGGCTGGTCGCGGCCCGCCGGGCGTGGGCCGCGCCGCCCCCGCTGTCGCCGCGTCGCGCGGTGGTGCCGGTGTGGCGGCGACCCTGGGTCGTGCTCGGCGGTGACACGTTCGCCGGTGACGTGCTGCGCCGGCTCGGCGTGGTCAACGTGTACGCCGACCACGCCGACCGCTATCCCCGACCGGACCTGGACGAGCTGCGCGCACAGGCACCGGACCTGGTGGTCCTGCCCGACGAGCCGTACCGGTTCACCGCCACCGACGGGCCGGAGGCGTTTCCCGGCATCCCGTGCGCCCTGCTCTCCGGGCGGCACCTCACCTGGTACGGCCCGTCACTCGCCGAGGCGCCCGTGGTGCTGGCCGCGCAGCTCGCCGCGCCGGTCACGCACACCGCCGGCTGACCTCCCCGTGCGCCTGTCACTCCGGCTCAACCGCGGCGGGCCCGGCCGCGCTCACGGTGCGCGGCCACCACGCTCCACGCGATCGACAGCGACAGGGTGGCCACCACCACCACGAGCGTGAGCCAGACCGGCACCTTCCCCACCGGTGTCTCGGCCAGGATGAGCTTGAGCCCGGCGAACGCGAGCAGCAACGCCAGCCCGTAGCGCAGGTACCCGAAGTGCCGCAGCAGCCCGGCCAGGCAGAAGTACAGACTCCGCAACCCGAGCACCGCGAACGCCGTCGCCGTCCACACCAGGAACGTGTTGCCGGTGATCGCGAGGATCGCCGCCACCGAGTCGATCGCGAAGACGATGTCGGTCGCCTCGATCGCCACCAGCGCGACCAGCAGCAGGGTGGCCCGGCGGCGACCCGCCACCCGGACGACGAACCGGCCGCCGTGGAACTGCGGATCGGTCGGCACGAACCGGCGGAACAGGCGTACCGCGACGTTGTGGCCCGGGTCCACGTCCGGCTTACCGCGGACGGCCAGCCGCCACCCGGTCCAGACCAGGAAGGCGCCGAGCACGACACCGGCCCACGCCAGCCGCTCCAGCAGCTCCGCCCCGGCGATGATGAAGACCAACCGGAAGGCCAGCGCGCCCACCACGCCCCAGAAGAGCACCTTGTGCTGGAACTCGTCGGGCACCCGGAAGTAGCCGAACAGCAACGCGAAGACGAAGACGTTGTCGACCGAGAGCGCCTTCTCCAGCAGGTAGCCCGAGTAGTACGCGACCGCCGGCTCCGGGCCTCGCCAGGCCCACACGATCAGGCCGAACGCGAGTCCGGCGGTGATCCAGACGACGCTCCAGACGACCGCCTCGCGCAGCTCGATCACGTGGTTGTCGCGGTGGGAGAGCATGTCGACCGCGAGCATGACGGCGATGATCGCGCCGACCGCCGCCCAGGCCCAGAGCGGCACGGCGAACGTCGCGTCCTCCACCGGCGTCCTCCGCATCCGTGCCCGGACAGGCGGCGTCCACGCCCACCACGGCGATTCCGCTCTGCACCCTCGTACGCGCCGGTCGCCCCGGCCGCCTGGCGCCGGGCGGCACCGGCCGCACCGGCCCCCGCCTGACCACGCCGGCCCGCCCCGTCCGCCGGGCCGCGTCGCCTCCGAGCCTAGGCGAGCCGTACGCCGCCCGGCGGCGCTCCGCCGAAGTCGGACGGGGCCGCCCCGGAACGCTCAGGCCACCGGGTTGACCTGTCCCGGTGCCATGTCGACCAGGTCGGTGTCGTCGACGTCGTACGCGATCGTGCTGGTCACCCGCACGACGCCGCTGGCCTGACCGGCGAGCCGGGCAGCCAGCTGGCTCGCGCTGCGCCGGTCCAGCCGACCGTCGAGGACCTCCTCGCCGTCGCGGACCTGCACGGTCACCAGGCCGTCCCGCACGGCGAGCACCCGACGCAGGACCTCCTGGACCACGTCCTCGCGGATCTCCGCGTCGGTCCGCAGGTGCACCCGCAGGAGGTCGCCGCGGGTGACGATGCCGACCAGTCGACCGAGGTCGTCGAGCACCGGCAGGCGCTTGACGGCCTCCTGGTCCATCTGCCGGGCGGCGGAGGTGATCGTGGCGTGGGGCCACGTGGTCACCGGCGGCGCGGTCATCAGGTCCCGGGCCAGCAGCGCGTCGGCCTTCTCCCGGGCGGTACGGCGCCGCCGCCCCTCGAAGACCCGTCGTTGCTCCGGAAGCCCGGCCCGCTCGATCTTGTGCAGCAGATCCGACTCCGACACCACGCCGAGTACCCGGCGGAACCCGCCGACCACCGGTACGCCGCTGACGCCACGCCGGACCAACGCGTCGACGATCTCCCGGTACGGGGTCTCCTCCCCCACCGTCGTGACGTCCCGCGTCATCACGTCACCCACCTGCCACATCCTCATGACGACCTGCCTGACGGTCTCGGCAGGGACGTTACGGACCACGGACGCCGCGGCGGCAGGGTCGCGGGGCAGGGCCGGCGGGGCCGTACGGACTCCTTGACAAGGGGTCCAGGGACCCGGTCCGCCAGGGCCCGGTCGGCCCTGCTGGCGGCGCGCCGGCAGGCGTCCAATGGAGATGCCACCGGGAAGCGCGGTGCGACATCAGAAGGGACGTGGAGACAATGACCGCGACGACTGAGCGGAACACCGCCGCCACATCGCTCCGGCGGCCGAAACCCCCCGGGAGCGCGCCGCCCGGTACGTCTTCGCCGGCATCCGGATCGCCCTCGGCTGGACCTTCCTCTGGGCGTTCCTGGACAAGGTGTTCGGCCTGGGACACGCCACCGAGGCGAAGAACGCCTGGATCAACGGCGGCAGCCCGACCAAGGGGTTCCTGACCTTCGGCGCCGCCGGCCCGTTCAAGGACCTCTACAACGGCATCGCCGGTGCCGCGTGGGCCGACTGGCTGTTCATGATCGGTTTGGCGGGCATCGGTGTGGCGCTGCTCCTCGGTATCGGGATGCGCGTCGCCGCCGTCGCCGGTGGTCTGCTCTACGTGTTGATGTGGACCGTCGTCCTGCCCCCGAGAACAACCCCTTCATGGACGACCACCTCATCAACGCCGCCCTGCTCGCCGGTCTCGCGCTGGTCAACGCGGGTGCCACCCTCGGCCTCGGCCGCACCTGGGCACGGCTCCCCCTCGTCCAGCGGTTCCCCTGGCTGCGTTGAGAAGATCCGACACCACCTCCAGCGGGCGTCACCACCGGTGACGCCCGCTGATCCGTGCCGTGACAGGGCCGGACGTGGGAGGCGGTTCGCCGGACCGGCCGCCATCGGCCGGCCACGATCCGGCAGGATCACCGGTGACCGGACAACCGGATCGAAACGGCAGGAGATTCCCGAATGAACCAGGCAGCAGGCGCCCGCTCGGGCAAGCCCGAGGTGGGCCCGATCGAGGGCGCACCGCCCGCGGACCTCGTGATCGAGGACATCACCGTCGGCGAGGGCCCGGAGGCCCGGGCGGGTCAGCTGGTGAGCGTCCACTACGTCGGGGTGTCGCACTCCACCGGGCGGGAGTTCGACTCCTCCTGGAACCGGGGCGACACGTTCGAGTTCCCGCTCGGCGGTGGACAGGTCATCGCCGGCTGGGACCAGGGTGTGGCCGGGATGCGCGTGGGAGGCCGGCGCAAGCTCACCATCCCGCCGCACCTCGGCTACGGCGACCGGGGCGCGGGCGGCGTGATCAAGCCCGGCGAGACCCTGGTCTTCGTGGTCGATCTGCTCGACGTCCGCTGAGGCCGGCGGCCGGTGCCGCGTCGGCGGCACCGGCCGCACCAGCGCTCAGCAGGGCACCAGCTCCCGGTCACCGGCCCGCGCGGCGCCGTGGGCGCAGGGGCCGGCCGGGGCGTCGACGACGGGGATCACCCGGTGCAGACCCGTCACCCGCAGCACCCGGGACACCACCGGGTCGGGGTCGACCAGCACCAGCTCACCGCCCTGGGCGCGGACCCGCCGGTGCGCGGCGACCAGGGTGCGCACGCCGGCGGCGGAGAGCACCCGGACCCGGGACAGGTCGAGCCGGATCACCGGCCGGACCGGCGCGGACCACAGGGCGGCCCGGAACGCGGCCACCGTGGCGATGTCGACCTCGCCGGCGGCACGCACGTCGACCACCCGGTCACCCACGCTGACCTGGACGCGGAACCGCTCCTCGCGCTCTCCCATACCGACGAACCTATCCCCCACCCCCGACACTTCCGTCCGTCCCGAGGACGGGATCCGGGTACAGCCAGGGTCGGACCCCGAGGCGTCCCCGATCCCCCGCCGGGACGACGTCCGGGCTCCGGCGGAGCGATCGTGGGACGGACCGGTGGCGGCGGGTCGTCATGCTGGGAACATGATCCGCTTCGTTCTCAACGTGCTCTGGGCCATCTTCGGCAGCGGGATCGTGCTGGCGATCGGGTACGGCATCGCGGCCCTCGTCTGCTTCGCTCTGGTGATCACCATTCCGTTCGGGGTGGCCGCGCTGCGGCTGGCGTCGTACTCGCTCTGGCCCTTCGGCCGCACGGTGGTCACCAAGCCGAGCGCCGGGGTGGCGTCCGGTCTCGCCAACGTCGTCTGGGTCCTGGTGGCGGGCTGGTGGCTCGCGCTGGCGCACATCCTCGCCGGCGTCGCGCAGTGCGTGACGATCATCGGCATCCCGTTCGGCGTCGCCAACTTCAAGCTCGTCCCGGCCGCCCTGTGGCCGCTCGGCCAGGAGGTCGTGCCGGCCCCGTGACGCGCGCCCCGGCCCGGCGTGCGAGGGCGGCGGGTAGGGCTGGGCATACCCTGCGAGGTGGCCGTAGACGGCTGGGGCGGCACCCCACGTCCTCACTAGCGTCGACGGCATGACGACGGCTTCTCCCGCTCACCTCGCCGAGGCCCTGCGCCGACCCGGCTACCTGTTCACCGTCTGGCCGTGGCGCGCGCTGGCGTACCTGATCACGACCGTGCCGGTCGCCGGCGTGCTCTCCCTCGGACTGCTCGTCCTCGTCGCACCGCTGATCGCCTCGATCCGGACGGCGCGGTGGGACGGGCCGCCCACGTCGGCGCCGCTGGTGGCGTTCCTTGCGGTCGCCGGGCTGACCCTGCTCGGGCTGGCGCCGGCGGTGAGCATCCCCGTGGCGGTGGTGGAGCGGTGGCGGCTCGGCCTGGTCGACGACCGACCGGTGCCCGCCCCGGGATGGCGAGGGATGGCCGCGCGGTGGACCACCGCGGTGGGTTGGCGGGAGGCCGGGTACGCGTTCTGGCTGGCGACCGTGGTCCCGATCGCCTACTGGCTGGTGCTGCTGGTGGTGCTGCTCGACGGCAGTTTCATCGCCAGCCCCTGGGTCACCGGGACCGCCGAAGACGTCGTCGTCGGCTGGACCACGGTGGACAGCCCGCGCCAGGCCCTCCCGTACGCGGTCGTCGGGGTGCTGCTGGTGCCGGTGCTCTGGTACGGGCTCGGCCTGCTCGCCGCCGGGCAGGCGGCGGTGGCCCGTCGCGTGCTCGGCCGGACCGGCGATGAGACGGCCCTGCGCGAGGTCGCCCGGTCGCGGACCCGCCTGGCCAGTGCGTACGAGAGCGAGCGCCGCCGTATCGAGCGCGACGTGCACGACGGCGCGCAACCCCGGCTGACCAGCCTCTCCCTCCAGCTCGGGCTGGCCCGCCTGGACGTACCGGAGGACTCCCCCGCCGCGCGTCCGCTGGCCATCGCGCACGAGCAGGCGCGGGGGCTGATGGTGCTGCTGCGACAGATCGTGCAGGGCATCCGCCCGCAGAGCCTCGCCGAGCTGGGGCTGGCCGGAGCGGTCCGGGAGCTGGCCGCGGAGGCGACGATCCCGGTGACCGTCCACGCCGACCTGGACGAGCCGCTGCCGGAACTCACCGAGACCACCGCGTACTTCGTGGTGTCCGAGGCGCTCGGCAACGTCGCACGGCACGCCGACGCCGGCCGGGCGGAGGTGCGGCTCACCCGCGACGGCGGAACCGTCGTCGTGGAGGTGCACGACGACGGGAAAGGCGGCGCCGAACCGACCCGGGGCACCGGGCTGACCGGCCTCGCCGACCGGGTGGCCGCCGCGAACGGGCGACTGCTGCTGGCCAGCCCGACCGGCGGTCCTACGCTCGTCCGTGTGGAGCTGCCGTGCCGTTCGTGACCCGCGTCGTCCTCGCCGAGGACGAGGTGCTCCTGCGCGAGGGGCTGGTCGGCCTGCTCACCCGCTTCGGCTTCGAGGTGTGCGCGGCCGTCGGCTCCGCGCCGGAGCTGTCCGACGCCGTCCGCGAGCACGAGCCGGACCTCGTGGTCACCGACATCCGGATGCCGCCGGGCCGACACGACGACGGGCTGCGCGCGGCCGTCGCCCTGCGCGCCGAGCGGCCCGACCTCGCCGTGGTGGTGCTCAGCCAGTACGTGCAGACGGCGTACGCCTCGGCGCTGCTCGACTCGGGCGACGGCCGCCGGGTCGGCTACCTGCTCAAGGACCGGGTCGCGGAGGTCGCCGAGTTCGTCGACCACCTGCGCACCGTGGTCGACGGTGGCACCGTGATCGACCCGGACGTCGTCCGCCGGCTGCTGCACCGCCCCCGCGACCCGCTCACCGCGCTGTCCCCCCGGGAGCGGGAGGTGCTGACGCTGATCGCGGAGGGCCGGTCCAACGCTGCCATCGCCGGTGCGCTGCACGTCACCGAGGCTGCGGTCGGCAAGCACGTGGGCAACATCCTCACCAAGCTCGGCCTGCTGCCCAGCGACGACACCAACCGTCGGGTCCTCGCCGTGCTGACGTACCTGCGCGCCGCGCCCTGACCCGGCCGGAAGGACGGCAGCCCCGGGACGCGAAGCCCGGATCTATCCGGCCGGTACCGGCTGTTCGACGCGGTCGAGCCAGTCGGCGAGCAGCGCGGTCACGAGCCCGGAGAGTTCGATGACCAGCGGGTGGGGTGACGGCGCGTACCCCACCTGGATCGGCCGGGACGCCGACGGGACGGTGGCCTGCTTCGTCGCCGACATGCTGCTGGCCTGACCGCCGCGAGGTCTACCGCACCGCACGGGCGGCGAGGAAGCCGAGCACGGCGGCGGCGAACTCCGCCGGCCGGTTGACGTGCACGTGGTGACCGCCGCCGATGGTGACCAGCGTGGCGTCGGGCATCCGGTCGACCATCTCGGCGAGCAGGTGCTGCGGCATGGTGCTGTCCGGGCCGCCGCCGATCACCAGCGTCGGGACGTCGACGGTGTCGGTCCGGTCCCACCAGGCCGGGTCGGGGTCGTCGAGTTGGGCGCGGATGGCGTTGACAGCGGCGAAGTCGAACGGGGTCGGGGCGTCCGGGGGTGTCAGGGGCGGTCGCCTGAGCGTGCCCGGTCGGGGCGCGAACACGTCCTCCACGACCAGGTGGGTCAGGCGGTGCGGGGCGGCCTCGGCGAGCAGGATCGCCACGGTGCCGCCCATCGAATGACCGATCATGGCGCACCGCTCGACGTCGACCGCGTCGAGGAAGCCGAGCACGTCGTCGCGCATCAGCTCGAACGAGTACCGGCCCGGTCGCGCGCTGCGGCCGTGGCCCCGCAGGTCCAGCGCGTACACACGGTGCCGGTCGGCGAGGGCGGGCAGGACGCTGTGCCAGTCCCGTTCGTCGTCGCCGAGACCGTGCAGCAGCACCAGGGGCGGGTCGGCCGGGTCGCCCACGACGCGGTAGGCGAGGTCCACCCCGCCGACGGTGAGGTCACACAACGCGCCGACGGGCGATCCGCTCATGGGGGCAACCGTAGTGGTATCCGGCACGGCGAGGCGTACCCGTCGGCCGGCGCTCGTCGAGGATCTGCGGCAGCTGGATGATTCTCCGCACCTCGGACAACCGATTGACTTTCGATAGGTAGCGAGCGAGAATCGATGCATGGTCACAGCACAGCGGGCGGTGCTTCCGCTCAGGGTCTTTCTGGTGGTGTTGTTCGGGGTGTTGGTCATGTTGCAGACCTTCTCGTTGCCCGGGCAGTTCGCGTACATGGCGCAGGAGTCGCCGGAACACGCCTATCTGCGGTGGCCGTTGACGGCCGTGTCGGTGTTCTGGGTGCTGTGTGTGCAGGTGGTGATCGTCTGCACCTGGAAGTTGTTGACGTTGGTCAGGGACGACCGGATCTTCAGTGAGGCGTCGCTGCGGTGGGTGGACCTGATCGTGTGGGCCATCGCCGCGGCGTGGGTGGTGCTGGTGGGCGTGTTCCTGCTGGTCGGGTTCAACGCCGACGACCCGGGAGGGCCCCTGGTGCTGTTCCTGATCGTGGTGGGTGTGGCGGTGTTCGGGCTGCTGATGGTGGTGATGCGCGCCCTGCTGCGGCAGGCCACCGTGCTGCGCACCGACATGGAGGCGGTGATCTGATGCCGATCGTGGTGCGCATCGACGTGGAGTTGGCCAAACGCAAGATGAGCGTGGGCGAGTTCGCCGAGCGGGTGGGCCTCACGCCGGCGAACGTGGCCGTGCTGAAGAACGGCCGCGCCAAGGCCGTCCGTTTCAGCACCCTGGAAGCGATGTGCCGGGTCCTCGAATGCCAGCCCGGCGACCTCCTGGAATGGGTGGAGGAATGACGAACCACAGGGCGGATCCGGTGAAGTACGTCCTCGCCGTCCTCGCCGTCGCGATCGGCGTCGCCGCCGTCGTGTACGGGGAGTCCGACGACTCGCCCGGCCTCCAGTTCCTGGGCGCCGTGCTCGTCGTGGGCGCGCTCGCGTACGGCGTGCGGACCGCCCGACGCAGCAGGTAGCCGTACGGCCGCCGGCGCTCTCCCGCGCCGGCGGCCGTCTTCAGCGCAGCCGGCGGGCGGCGAACCGTGCCGGCGGATCGGCGATGGCCTCCTGGGCCGCGACCAACTGGATCTCCCGCGTGCCCGCCGCGAGTGTCGCCTCGAGGACGGCGAAGATGGATGCGGTGGTGCGCTCCAGCGCCGTCGCGGGCGAGCCGGTCGTGTGCAGATGCGCGAGGTACAGGGCGGCCGTGACGTCACCGCCACCGTTCGGGCTGATCGGCAGCAGCGGAGTGGTCACGGCCCAGGCGCCCTCGTCCGACACGGCCACCACCTCCAGCGACCCGTGCGGGACGTCGCCGTGGAGCACGCTGGTCACCAGCACGTGCCGCGGGCCCGTCGCCCGTACCATGTCGACCGCCTCCAGCAACGCCTCCGGCGAGTCCGTCGAGCGGCCGGACAGGAACTCCAGCTCGAACTGGTTCGGGGTGATGATGTCCGCCCGGGGTACGACCACGTCGCGCAGGTACTCCGGGATGCCGGGTCGGACGAACATGCCACGCCCGACGTCGCCCATCACCGGGTCGCAGCAGTAGACCGCGTCCGGGTTGGCCGCCTTCACCCGGTCCACCGCGTCCAGGATCACCGCGCCCATCGCCGGGTCGCCCTGGTAGCCCGACAGCACCGCGTCGGCGCTTCCGAGGACGCCCCGGTCCGCGATTCCCTCGATGACCTCGGCGACGTCGGCCGGAGCCAGCAGCGGTCCCCGCCACGCGCCGTAGCCGGTGTGGTTCGAGAAGTGCACGGTGAGCACCGGCCAGACCTCGTGGCCGAGGCGCTGGAGCGGGAACACGGCCGCCGAGTTGCCCACGTGGCCGTAGGCGACCGATGACTGGATGGACAGGATCTTCACCACGTCATCATGACGGTTTCCCCGGGACAGGCCGGCGGTGACCCCGGCTCCAGCACCGCCGGGTGCGCCCGCCGGCCGATCGCCGACGGTACGTGGTCACGCAGCCCGGCTCTTCCTGCCGGGTGCGGCCGGGCGGAGACGGCGGCCGGCCGCCAACCCGGGCGATCCTCCGCCGAGCTGGTCATGATCGCCGGTGCGGCCGGCGCCGACCACCGGCGGCGCGCCGGTCGCACCCACCGGCCTCTGCGCGGCGCGCAGCGCCCGCTGGGCCGTGTTCCAGGTGGCGCAGGGCCACGCCTGGCCGGCGCAGAGCAGGCTGCGACAGCCGCCGCCGTCGTCGGGCTGGTGCGTGTCGGCCACGTCGAGGGCGAGATCCCACAGCAGGGGATCGGTCACCTCCGGCGGACGGTCGGTATGGCGGTCCGGTCGATTTCGGCTGGTGTCGGACATCGTGCGGCCCCCCTCATGAGCTGTGCTCCCTTAACCTTCACCCGGAACACCGCGGGGTAAACGGCGCCCGACCGCCACGATGGAGGGGATCGTCCCCTGCTCAGGCCGATCCGTCGCCCTCCGGGCAGCAGACGGTGAGCGCCCCGGGAACGACCCGCACCTTGAGCTTGGTGACCGCGCCCCGCGCTCCCCCGTCCAACTCGTACGTGCGCGGGGCCGCCAGGCGGACCTTCACCTTGCGCCCCCGGGTGATCCGCAGGAAAGGCGAATCCTCCGACCGGCCCGCCGCCATCTGGCCGAGCGTGCGGGCCCAGTCGAGGGCGCCGTTGGCGGTGGCCACGCCGACCTCCAGGCAGCCGTCGTCCGGGCGCGCGTCGTCGAAGGCCGGGATGCCGCCGGTGATGGTGCCGACGTTGCCGAAGAGCACGCAGCTCGCCGCACCGTCGAACCATTTCGTGCCGTCGACGGTGATCCGGGTCCGGACCAGTTCCCCCCGGACGTGCCGCAGCCCCGTCCACATGTAGGCGAGTCGGCCGAACCGGCCCTTGAGGTCGCGGTCGGCATCCCGGATGAGGTCGCCGTCGAAACCGGCACCGGCCATCACCGCGAAGTGCTCGCCGTTGAGGCGCCCCAAATCCAGGGCGCGGCGGCGGCCGTGCAGCCCGATCCGTACCGCCTCGGGCAGGTCCTCGGGGATCCCGAGGTTGGCGGCGAAGAGGTTCGCGGTGCCGGCGGGCAGGATCGCCATCGCGGTGCCCGAGCCGGCGAGCGTGTCGGCGCAACGCTGGACCATGCCGTCCCCACCCCAGACGAAGATCAGGTCGGCGCCCTTCTTCAGCGCTCTGCGGACCTTCTTCGGGGCCTTGCGGCTCTTGGGAACCTCGTACCAGAGCAGGTCGTCGACGCCCGCGCCGGCCAGTTCCGCGCGCAGGGCGTCGAGGCCGCCGCCGAGGGTCTTCCTCCGGTGCGCGACGACCGCGACCGTGCCGACGCCGGTCGTGACCGGGTTACCGCGCTGCGAGGTACTCGTGCTCATGCCCGCCGGTGTTACCCCATCGGCGTCCCTCCCACGCTCCACGCGACCGACGACCAGGAAAGGCGACTGACGACCTGACCGGTTCTCGACAGGAAAAGGAATTCTCACACCGACGGGAGCGCTCTTGTGCGCCGGTCATTGTTTCGGCAGCCCAAAGCCGGTCCGTCATCCGACATCGTAACAGCATTCACAATTGTCTGCGTTTTACTTCCATTGCCACCCCATGGCACCGGTCGGCCCCCGCCGAATTGCGGGCATCGGGGAACCACAACGGGAGGTAATGCGAATTGTCCAGAGGAAGAATTGCGCTGGCCGCCGCCGGTCTCGCCGTCGCGCTCGGCGTCCTGGCCGCCGGCCCGGCCGCCGCGGCGCCCACGCCGGCCGCCTCCGGCGCACCGGGTGCCTTCCGGCCCGCCGGCGCGAACGGGATCGCGGACAGCTTCATCGTCATGCTGAAGGACGGCGGTCGGGAGTCCGCGCGCCTGGCCGGCAACCGGTTGGCGGCGCGCCACCGGGCCACCGTCACCCACGTCTTCGCCTCGCTGAAGGGCTTCACCGCCCGGATGTCCACGACGGACGCGAAGGCACTCAGCCGGGACCCCGCGGTGGCGTACGTCGAGCAGGACGGCCACATGCGGGGCACCGACGTCCAGCCGAACCCGACCTCGTGGGGACTCGACCGCGCCGACCAGCCACGGCTGCCGCTCAACGGTGCCTACACCTACCCGACCACCGGCGCCGGTGTGCACGCGTACGTCCTGGACAGCGGCATCCGGTCCACGCACACCGACTTCGCCGGACGGGCCAGCCGGGACGCGGACTTCGTCGGCGACGGCCGGAACGGCAACGACTGCCACGGGCACGGCACCCACGTCGCCGGCACGGTCGGCGGCACCGCCCACGGGGTGGCCAAGGCCGTCCGGGTGCACGCCGTCCGGGTGTTGAACTGCGCCAACAGCGGCCAGTGGTCCTGGTTCGTGTCCGGCGTCGACTGGGTGATCGCCAACGGCGCACGACCGGCGGTCATCAACGCGAGCCTCGGTGGCGGGGGCAACACCGCGGCGGACGCGGCGGTGAACCGGGCGGTCGCCGCCGGCATCCCCGTCGTCGTGGCGGCCGGCAACGACAACGCCGACGCCTGCGGCTTCTCGCCGGCCCGCGTACCGGCCGCCGTCACGGTGGCGAACGCGACCTCGGCCGACGCCCGCTCCGGCACCTCCAACTTCGGCCGCTGCGTGGACCTGTTCGCCCCCGGGGCGGGCATCACGTCCGCGGGCATCGCCAGCGACACGGCCACGGCGGTGTTCTCCGGCACCTCGATGGCGTCCCCGCACGTGGCGGGCACGGCCGCCACGATCCTCCAGCGCAGCCCGTCGAGCACGCCCGCGCAGGTGGCCGCCACGATCGTCAACCAGGCGACGACCGGCGTCATCACCGACGCCCGGCCGGAGACGCCGAACCGGATGCTGTTCTCGGGCAACGACGGTTTCGGCAGCGGCCAAGGTGACTTCAACGGCGACGGGCGCGTGGACGTCGCCACCTTCACCCGGGGCGGCAGCGGGGACGTGTACGTCGCGCTGTCCACCGGCTCGTCCTTCGCGGGCACGGCGGTCAAGTGGCACGACGCCTTCGCGTTCGGCAACGAGGTTCCGCTCGTCGGCGACTTCAACGGTGACAACCGCGACGACATCGCCACCTTCACCCGGGGCGGCGCCGGCGACGTGTACGTCGCCCTCTCCACCGGCTCGTCCTTCGTCGGCACGGCGGTGAAGTGGCACGACGCCTTCGCCTTCGGCTGGGAGATCCCCGTGGTCGGCGACTTCAACGGCGACAACCGCGACGACATCGCCACGTTCACCCGCGGTGCGGCCGCCGACGTCTACGTCGCCCGCTCCACCGGCTCGTCCTTCGTGGGGACCGCCGTCAAGTGGCACGACCTCTTCGCCGTCGGCTGGGAGATCCCCCTGGTCGGCGACTTCAACGGCGACAACCGCGACGACATCGCCACCTTCACCCGCAGCGGCACCGCCGACGTGTACGTCGCCCTCTCCACCGGCACGTCGTTCGTCGGCACGGCGGTGAAGTGGCACGACTTCTTCGCCGTGGGTTCGGAGATCCCGACCGTCGGCGACTTCAACGGCGACAACCGCGACGACATCGCCACCTTCACCCGGGGTGGCACCGGAGACGTGTACGTCGCCCTCTCCACCGGCTCGTCGTTCGTCGGCACGGCGGTGAAATGGCACGACTCGTTCGCGTACGGCGGCGAGGTTCCGGGCGCCGGGGACGTCACCGGCGACGGCCGCGACGACCTGGTGGTGTTCACGCGCGGCCCGGCGGCCGACGCGTTCGTGGCCCGGTCCACCGGCTCGTCGTTCCTGGGCAGCGGAGTGAAGTGGCACGACTTCTTCGCCGCCGGGACCGAGATCCCCGCGCCGGGCGTGCTCTGGTAGGCATCGGACCGGCGGGCAGGGGGAGGTCGCCGGGCGGCGGCCTCCCCCTGCGCGGGTCTAGAGGGTACGGGCGAGCCGGTCGGCGAGGATCCGGGTGAACCGGGACGGGTCGGCCAGTTCCCCGCCCTCGGCGAGCAGCGCGATGCCGTACAGCAGCTCCGCGGTCTCCTTCAGCGACTCCTCGGTGCCGCCCTGCTCGCGGGCCTTGCGCAGGCCGGTGACGAGCGGGTGCCCCGGGTTGAGTTCGAGGATCCGCTTGACCGACGGCACCTCGTGCCCCATCGCCCGGTACATCTTCTCCAGCGTCGGGGTGATGTCGTGGGCGTCGCCGACGACGCAGGCCGGGGAGGTGGTCAGCCGCGACGACAGCCGGACCTCCTTGACCGCGTCGGCGAGGACCCCGCCCATCCAGGTGAGCAGGTCGGCGTACTCGGTGCGCTGCCGCTCCCGCTCGGCCTCCGCCTCGGCCTTCTCCTCCTCGGTGTCGAGGTCCACCTGACCCTTGGCGATCGACCGCAGCGTCTTCCCGTCGTACTGGCCGACCCGCTCGACCCACACCTCGTCGACCGGGTCGGTGAGCAGCAGCACCTCGTAGCCCTTGGCCCGGAACGCCTCCATGTGCGGCGAGTTCTCGATGGTCGTCCGGGACTCGCCGGTGGCGTAGTAGATGTCCGTCTGGCCGTCCTTCATCCGGCCGACGTACCCGGCGAGGTCGGTGGGCTCGGCCGGGTCGTGGGTCGAGGCGACCGACAGGATCTCCAGGAGGACGTCCCGGTTCTCCGTGTCGTCGATCAGGCCCTCCTTGACGGCGGGGCCGAACTCGGTCCAGAAGGTCCGGTACTTCTCCGGCTGCTTCGTCTTCAGGTCGCGGACGGTGGCGAGCACCTTCTTCACCAGCCGACGGCGGACGACCTGGATCTGCCGGTCCTGCTGGAGGATCTCCCGGGAGATGTTCAGCGACAGGTCGTGCGCGTCGACCACGCCCTTGACGAAGCGCAGGTAGTTCGGCATCAGCGCTTCGCAGTCGTCCATGATGAAGACGCGCTTGACGTAGAGCTGCACCCCTCGGCGGCCCTGCGGGGAGAACAGGTCCAGCGGCGCGTGGGACGGCAGGAAGAGCAGCGCCTCGTACTCGAAGGTGCCCTCGCCCCGCATGTGCACGACCTCGAGGGGGTCGGCCCAGTCGTGGCTGACGTGCCGGTAGAACTCGTGGTACTCGGCCTCGTCGACCTCGTCGCGGGGCCGGGCCCAGAGCGCCTTCATCGAGTTGAGGGTCTGCACCTCGACGGTCGGGGCGTCGCCGTCGGCGCCGGGGCGCTCCACGCTCATCCGGATCGGCCAGGCGATGAAGTCGGAGTACCGCTTGACGATCTCCCGCAGGGTCCACTCGGCGGTGTAGTCGTGCAGGTTGTCCTCGGTGTCGACCGGTTTCAGGTGCAGGGTGACCGAGGTGCCCTGCGGCGCGTCCTCGATGCCCTCGACGGTGTAGGTGCCCTCGCCGGTCGACTCCCAGCGGGTACCGCCGCTCTCCCCCGCCCGCCGGGTGACCAGCTCGACCCGGTCGGCCACCATGAACGCCGCGTAGAACCCGACTCCGAACTGACCGATCAGCTCCTGCGACGTACCCGCGTCGGAGGACTCGCGCAGCGTCCGCAGCAGCTCCGCGGTGCCCGACTTGGCGATCGTGCCGATCACCTGGACCACCTCGTCCCGCGACATCCCGATGCCGTTGTCCCGGACGGTGAGGGTCCGCGCGTCCCGGTCCACCTCGATGGCGATGTGCAGGTCGGTGGTGTCGACGTCGAGGTCCTTGTCCACCAGGGACGCCAGCCGCACCTTGTCCAAGGCGTCGGAGGCGTTCGAGATCAGCTCGCGCAGGAAGACGTCCTTGTTCGAGTAGATCGAGTGGACCATCAGCTGGAGCAGCTGACGTGCCTCGGCCTGGAACTCCAACGTCTCGGCCCGGTTGCTCACACCGTGTCCTTTCATGCTCGACGACCACGAGAAGGTTCGCGGAAAGGATACGAGCCGTCGCGGACGGCGATGCGACGACGCCCGGCCGGTGGTGCCGGCCGGGCGTCGTCGAGGAGGGTACGCGTCAGAGGCTGAGCCGCTGACCCGGGAAGATCAGCCCGGGGTCGTCGCCGACGACGCGCTCGTTGCGCTCGTACAGCGCCCGCCAGCCGCCGTCGACGTCGTGCGAGGTGGCGATCTTGGCGAGGGTGTCGCCCGGCTCGACCACGTGGCTCTCGCCGCTGCTCGACGGTGTGGTGTTCCGCGTCGAGCGGTCGTTGCCCGAGTCGCGCTTCGTCGTGCCGGAGTCGCGCTTCGTCGTGCCCGACTCCGAGGACCGCTCGGCCTTCTTCGGCGTGTACGCCTTGGTGGAGCCGCCCCGCTTGCCGCAGGTCGGCCACGCGCCGATGCCCTGGCCGTCGAGCACCCGCTCGGCGACCGCGATCTGCTCGCCGCGGCTGGCCAGGTCGGCCCGCTTGGCGTACTTCAGGCCGCCGTAGCCCTCCCAGGTGCCCTGGGCGAACTGGAGGCCGCCGTAGTAGCCGTTGCCGGTGTTGATGCTCCAGTTGCCGCTGGACTCGCACTCGGCGATCGCGTCCCAGTTGACGCTCGCGGCCTGCGCCGGTGCGGCCGGGCCGAAGATCGCCACCGCGCCGGTCACGGCGCCGACGGCGAGCGTGCCGAGAGCGGTACGACGGGCGGTGCGACGGTGCCGGGGCTGGTAGTCAGATGTCATCGATGTGTCCTCCACGCCTGCGAGGTCAGCTGTCGGGTTCGGGCCGAGGAGCCCGGCCGCCGAGGCGGCTTCACCCCGAGGTGACGTGCACCGAGGAACGTGTGGGTCCCCCGCTCCATGCCTGGTGACGGGTACCGACGGCCGGCGGCAGGATTAGGCGTTACCGACCGTGGAGTTCGCGTCGCGAACCCGCTCGACGTTAGGAGCGCTTCGCGCCGATTGCCCACTTCTCGTGAACTTCCTCACCGCCACGCACGGGAGCACGAGCCGCCAACTTGCGCCCCACCCGTACCTGTGATCGCCCGCCCCCCTTGGCCGCCACCTGTGGCGGGGCCACAGGTGTGGATGCGGATGCCCGGGGGTACAGATCACCTCCGGGGTGGCGACGGATGCGCGAGCGTCCGCAGGTGCCAGGATGGGGCAGCTAACGCCAGCAAGGGGTGGTCGGCCCCGGAACGGGGCTGCGATGGGACTCGGTCGAGGGTGACGCAACGGGTGGGTGACCTCTTCGTCGGTGGTGGGGACACCGGGCGGCTGATGGCCCGGCTCGACTGGTCCCTGACGCCCCTCGGCGCGGTCGAGGGCTGGCCGCAGAGCCTGCGCGCCGCCGTGCGGATGGTGCTGTCGTCCCGCTACCCCATGCTGCTGCTGTGGGGGCCGGAGTTCACCCAGCTCTACAACGACGCCTACTCGGCACTGATCGGGGACAAGCACCCCGGCGCGCTCGGCGACGACGTGCGGGTCACCCTGGCCGAGGGTTGGGACGTGCTGGCCCCGCTCATCCACGACGCGATGGCGACCGGGGTGGCCAGCTGGGTGCCGGCCCTCCAGCTGCTGCTCGACCGCTCCGGCTACCGCGAGGAGGCGTACTTCAGCGTCTCGCACGCGCCGGCCCGCGACGACGATGGCCGTACGGTCGGGGTGCTCACCGTGTGCAGCGAGGTGACCGAGCAGGTGGTCGGCGAGCGCCGGCTGCGGCTGCTGCGGGACCTGACGGTCGGCGGGGACGGGCGCACCGTGGACGTGGCCGGCACCTGCCACCGGCTGGCCCGGGCCATCGGCGGGTACCCGCTGGACGTCCCGTTCGCCGCGATCTACCTGCGCGACGGCAGCCTGCTCCGGCGGGCGGCGTGCGTCGGCGGTGACCTGGTGGCCGCGGCGCTTCCGGAGAGCGTGCCGGCTGGCGACGGGCGGGACTGGGGCCTGGGGGAAGGCGCGGCGGGCACGGTCACCGAGGTCACCGGTGTCGGCGACCGACTCGCCCTGACCGGCGGCCCGTGGGAGGACCCGGTCGCTTCGGCGCTGGCTCTTCCCCTGCCGTCCGCCGAGGCGGACCAACCGCTGGGGGTGCTGCTCGTCGGGGTCAGCCCGAGCCGGGGACTGGACGAGGCGTACCGGTCCTTCTTCCACCTGCTCGCGCAGCAGGTGGCGGTCGCGGTCCGCAACGCGTCCGCGTACGAGGAGGAGCGGCGGCGCGCCGAGGCGCTGGCCGAGCTGGACCGCGTGAAGACGAGCTTCTTCACCAACGTCAGCCACGAGTTCCGTACCCCGCTGACCCTCATGCTCGGTCCGCTGGCCGACGCCCTCAACGATCCGGAGCATCCGCTGCCGGCCACCCAGCGGGAGCGGGTGGACACGGCGTGGCGCAACGCCACGCGGCTGTTGACGTTGGTCAACAGCCTGCTCACGTTTTCCAGCCTGGAGGCCGGCCAGGCGCGCAGCGACGCCCGCGAGATCGACCTGGCGGGCCTCACCGCCGAGTTGGCCAGCGTCTTCCGGGCCGCCATCGAGCGGGCCGGTCTGCGGCTGGAGGTGGTCTGCCCGCCGCTGCCCCGCCCGGTCGGCGTCGATCCGGTCGGCTGGGAACGCATCGTCACGAACCTGCTGTCCAACGCCCTGAAGTACACGTTCGTCGGCGCGATCCGGGTCGCCGTGGAGGCCGATGACGAGGAGGTGCGGCTGATCGTCGCCGACACCGGCATCGGCATCGCCCCGGAGGATCTGCCCCGCCTGTTCGAGCGGTTCCACCGGGTGCAGGGCGCCCGCTCCCGCAGTCACGAGGGCACCGGCATCGGCCTGGCCCTGGTCCGGGAACTGGCCCGCCTGGAGGGCGGGGACGTACGGGTGGAGAGCCGCGTGGGGACGGGGGCCACGTTCACCGTGGCGCTGCCCTGGGCGACGGTCGGCCGGGACGCGCCGCCGGCGACCGACGTTCCGGACCGGGGTCTGACCGCCCGAGCCGCCGTCCAGGAGGCGACCGGCTGGTTGACCGACGCGGCGTCCGCGTCGGCGGCTGCTTCCGCGTACGCGGCGCGCGGGGCACGGATCCTGGTCGCCGACGACAACGCCGACATGCGCGCGTACCTGGTCCGCCTGCTCACCGGCCAGGGCTGGCAGGTGGAGACCGTCGGCGACGGGCAGGCCGCCCTCGCCGCCATCCACCGGGACCCGCCGGACCTGGTTCTGACCGACGTGATGATGCCCGACGTCGACGGCTTCGAGCTGGTCCGCCGGCTGCGCGACGAGCCGTCGACCCGGACCCTGCCGATCGTGGTGCTCTCCGCCCGCGCCGGCGGCGACGCCAGCATCGCGGGCCTGGACCTGGGCGCCGACGACTACGTGATCAAGCCCTTCGCCACCGCGGAGCTGATCGCCCGGGTACGGGCCGTCCTGCACCGTGCCCGCGAACGGTCACCGCAGCCGCACGCCGACGGCCCGCCCACCGAGGGGGGCACGGTCCGCGGGTCGGAGGACCCCGCCCGGGCCACCGCCGTGGTCCGACCGCCGGCGGCCCTCACCCCGCCGGCCGATCCGGGCGACACCCCCGCGGTACGCCGAGCCGCCGGACCGGCGCCCGGCACGCAGCCCGCTTCCGCCGTCGACATCGGTGGCGCACCGCCGAGTCGCACGGTGAACGGCGCGCGGGCAGGCGTCGACGTGGACAGTGCCGGCCGGCGGTCGCGGGCGGACGTCGACCGCGCCGGCCCCGTGGCCGCCCTGGACATCGGCTGGACGTACCCGTCGGAGCCCACCTCCGCCGCGGCGATGCGCCGGGACGTGCGTACGGCCCTGGAGTCGCTGAACCTGGACCGGGACATCGTGCAGGACCTGCTGGTGGCCGCGTCCGAGGCGGTCAACAACGCCGTGGAGCACGCCCAGCGGCCGACCCGGCCGGAGGTGCGGGTCGGACTCCGGGTGTCCGAGGGCACGGTCCGGATCGCCGTACGCGACTTCGGGACCTGGCGGAACCGCCGCCCGGCAATGGATCGGGGCCGCGGCGCGACGCTCATGAACGCGTACGGCGACGTGCGGCTGGTCTCGACCGCCGAGGGCACCACCGTCACCATCGAGCGCCGGCTGACCGAGGACGACACGGCGAACCACGGAGTGACCACCGCCCGTCCGTGACCCCGCCGATCTTGGACGAAATTGGCCCTCCCAGGGGCCGAAATCGTCCAAGATCTCGACCGGGGACCCGCCACGACGGCGCGTGTGGGGTCCGCTTCGCGCGTGTGGGATCCGCTTCGCGGGTCGAGATCCCTTTCCCCGTTTGACGTGCCCACGATGTGGTCGCTTCCGTCCGCGGTCCAGGACGAGGCCTAGATCCACTCGATGTCATTGAAATCGGGGTGTCGGACGCACCGGGACACCCCGATTTCATTGACATCGAGTGGACCTTGGAGCTGGCCCCCCTGGGGACCCGTCCTGCCAGGTCGGCGGACGGTCCCTGTCTGCGTCCGATGTCTGGTTTCGGGTGCGGTGTCC
>NZ_JBQHDB010000021.1:0-79443 GCF_052068135.1 Micromonospora sp. BQ11
GGCGCGGGGCGCGGGGCGCGGGGCGCGGGGCGCGGGGCGCGGGGCGCGGGGCGCGGGGCGCGGGGCGCGGGGCGCGGAAAACACTTCGGGGGCGGCGCATCGCCGCCCCCGAAACAGGGTGTTCGCCCGGCTGGTGAACCACCAGGCTGGTCGGGCTGGTCGCCGGTGAACCACCGGCGCTCGCCGGCGCACCGCCGGCGAGCCGAACAGTGCCCGCTAGAAGCGATCGACAAACTGTGAATCAAGCCACTCCCGGAATCGGGCGACCCAGTCGCCGTCGGTGGTGGGCCAGTCGAACTGGCCGGTCATGGCGAGCACGCCGAGGACCACGGCGCCGAGACCGGCGATGATGCCGAGCAGCGCGTCGGTCTTGCCCGCGACGTGCCGCCGCCGGGTGGCGCGCAACCCGAGCACCGCCAGCACCGCGCCGAGGGCACCCAGCGCGATGCCGTACCCGGCGAGGGTTCCGGTGAGCACGAAGAGCACGGCCGCGACGCCGGTGATCAGGCCGAGCGTGGCGAGCATGCTGGCCCGGGGCTTCGGACCGGCGGCGGGCCGCTCGGTCCGGTCGTCGACACCGTCGTGGTCCCGGTCGACGGTCGGCTCCGGCGCCCGGCCCGTCGCGGGTACGACCGTCCGGTCGCGGTCCGTCAGCGAGGTGGCGTCGCCGTTCCGGTCGGTGACCGGCGTCAGCCCGGCGGCGCGGGCCGTGGCGGCGTCCCGGCCGAGGTCGACGGTGCGGCCGTCGACCGTCCGCTCCAGCGTCGGGTCGTCCGTGCCGGTGATCCGCGGCGGACGCCGGGTCTCGTCGTCGTTGCGGCCCGTCGCGGCGCGGGCCACGGCGGCCCGCTGCGCAGCGCGTCGTTCGGCCTCGGCGTCGGGGCCGTCCGTGGTGCTCGCCGCGTTGCTGCGGTACGTCGTCTGTTCGTCGTTTCGGTCCGTCACCACCGGCGGGTCGACCCGGCCGGTGGTGTCGGCGTGGGTCCGGCCGTCCGCATCGTCGTTCGACGCCGGTTCCGTCCGGCGCGACAGGGAAGGAATCTTGACCACAACACACCTCCTGGTAAATGCGTTGGCGGCCGTCCAGCGGGTGGCGCCCACGCGTAGCACCTTCGAGGTACCCCGTTGCGACCTCCGCGACACGCATCACGCGCCGACGGTCGACGCGGGCGGAGGCAGCGGCGCCTCCGCCGGGCTACCGTTGCCGTCGTGCCAGAGGGACACACGATCCACCGCCTGGCGGCCCGCCACGCCGAGCTGTTCGCCGGGGACAAGGTGGACGCCGTCAGCCCGCAGGGCCGCTTCACCGAGGGTGCCGCCCGGCTGACCGGCAGCGTCCTCGACGCGACCGAGGCGTACGGGAAGCATCTGCTCCACCACTACGCGGGCGAGCTCACCCTGCACGTGCACCTCGGGCTGTACGGGAAGTTCGCCGACGGCGCGGGCGAGCCGCCGGAGCCCGTCGGGCAGGTGCGTCTCCGGCTCACCAGCGACCGGCACTGGCTGGAACTGCGCGGGCCCACGGCGTGCGAGCTGCTCACCCCGCCCGAGGTGGCGGCGCTGCGCTCGCGGCTCGGACCGGACCCGTTGCGCGCCGACGCGGATCCGGAGCGGGCGTACGCGCGGATCTCCCGCAGCCCGACCCCGCTCGCGGCGCTCCTGCTCGACCAGTCGGTGGTGGCCGGCACGGGGTTGATCTTCGTGACGGAGGCGTTGTTCCGGGCGGGCCTTCCGCCCCTGCTGCCCGGCCGCGGGCTCGGCCGGGCCGGCTGGGAGGACCTCTGGGGCGATCTGGTGGCGCTCATGCGCGTCGGGGTCGAGCGCGGTCGGATCGACACCGTCCGCGACGTCCACTCGCCCGAGGCGACGGGCCGGGCGGCACGGGTCGACCGGCACGGCGGGGAGGTGTACGTCTACCGCCGCCCCGGCGCGCCCTGCCACGTCTGCGGCACGAAGGTCAGCCGTGGGTCGCTGGCCGGCCGCAACCTGTACTGGTGTCCGACCTGCCAGCGGGGCTGATCACACCTCGTCCACCAGCCAGCGGACCACCTCGACTTGGTGCGCGAGGACGTTGTCCGCGTCGATGCTCCAGGCCAGCGTCTGCGCGATCGTCCAGCCCCGCACCCGGTCCCGGTCCAGCCCCAGTTCCCCGGTGAGCCGGTCCAGCCGACGGCGTACGGCGGCGGGGGAGTGACCCAGCTCCCGCCCCCGGACCATCGGCACGACACTGAACTCGCGCTCGCCGGTCAGCGGCTTCGGGTCGATGACCAGCCACGGCTCTCGGGCGGCCCGGAGCACGTTGCCGGCGTGCAGGTCCTGGTTGACGAGCACCTGCTCGCCCTGATTGGGGGTCAGGTCGGCGATCAGCCCGAGCGCGGTGTCGAGCAGCCGCCGCTCGTACGGGCGGTTGGCGCGGTCCCACTTCACCGGCAACCGCTCACGCCAGCCCGCGGCCTCCTCCGCGAGCGGGGTGAACGGGGCGTCCGCCGGCTTCCACAGCCGGGGCAGCAGCCCTACAACCACGTCCAACGCCGCGTCGGCCGGCTGTTCGTGCAGCGGCGAGCCGGGCACGCATCGCTCAACCAGCAGCGCCCGCCGGACGGGATCGTTCGCGAGCAGCCGGATCGCTCCGTCGCCCGCCCAGTGGTCGAGTGCGGTGGCCTCGTGCACGCTGTCCGCGTCCGGGTACTGCAGCTTGAGCACCGTCGGGGTGCCGTCGGGCATTTCGGCGGGCAGGGCCAGCGACGCGAACGCGTACGCGAAGGGCGGGCCGATCCGCAGGGACCATTGGTCGACGCACTCCGCCAGCAGGGTAGGCAGCGCGGCTAACCATCCCTGCCCGTGCGGTGTGCCCCGCACCCAGCCGAGCCCGTCGGGGATCCGTAGCTCGCCGCCCATCCCGCCATTCTGGGACGTCTCCGGGCTCCACGTACAACCGGATCGTGGTGAGCGCCGTCTGGATGGGGGAAGCGACGAAGGGATGGCGATGCCGGAGGCAGCGGACCACGAGTACCTGGAGTACGTCGGCGCACGCCTACCGGCGCTGCACCGGTTGGCGTACGCCCTGTGCGGTGACGTCGACCAGGCCGACGACCTGGTCCAGGAGGCGGCTACACGGCTCTACCAGCGGTGGTCCCGGGTGTCCCGGGCGGAGCACGTCGACGCGTACGTCCGCACCGTCGTGGTGCGGCTGTTCCTGGACGGCCGGCGGAAGGGCTGGTGGCGGGTGCGTCTGTCCGCCGCGCCGCCGGACGTCCGGGCCGGTGAGGACCGGGGCGTCGAGGACCGGACGGTGCTCCGTGCGGCGCTGCGTCGGGTCCCACCCCGGCAGCGCGCCGTTCTGGTGCTGCGTTTCGTGCACGACCTGCCGGTCGACGAGGTGGCCCGGACCCTGGGCTGCTCCACCGGGACCGTCAAGAGCCAGACCGCACACGGGCTGGCCGCCATGCGCCGACTCCTCGCCGAGCCGGCGGCCACCGAGACGAGGGGAGTACCGCTGCGATGACGTTCGACGAGGACCGGTTCGGTGTGCTGCTGCGGGACCTGGACGCCGCGCCACCGAGGAACACCCGTGTGGACCTGGGCCGGGCGGTACGTGACGGCCGGCGTCGTCGCCGCAACCGACGGTGGACGGTGGCCGGCGCGGCGGCGGTGACGACCCTGGCGGTGGCAGGTGCGGTGCCGGTGGTGCTCGACTCCCGCCGGGAGCCGCCGGCGCCCGCCGCGGTCACGCCGCCGACGTCGTGCGAGGTGTCCACCCTGCCCATGCCGCCCGGCACCACCAGCGTGTCGGTTCTCGGGGCGGACCCGGGCGGCCGGTACCTGGTCGGCGCGGCGTGGCGGGCGGGCTCGGGCCGGGTCGCCGTGCTTTGGGACGGCGACCGGGTCGTCGACCTGCCCGACACGTTGAAGGGCGGCTACCTGCAGGCCGTCAACTCCGCGGGCACGGCGATCGGCGGTGTCGATGCCGTCCCGTACGTCTACCGGGACGGCCGGGTGGAGCGTCTGCCGGGCACGGAGGTGCAGGCGAAACTGATCAACGACGCCGGCACGGTGGCGGGTGAGCGTTACTCGGTTCGCGACGGCCAGGCGATACCGGTTCCGGTGCGGTGGCGCTCGCCGTCCAGCGCGCCAGAGGACCTGCCGCTGCCGGGCCCCGGCTGGTCCGGGGAGGTCACCGGGCTGGACGAGGACGGCACGATGGTCGGGACGGTGAGCGACGGGTTCGCGCCGAGCACCTACCGGGGCTACCTGTGGCGGCCGGACGGGACGGGGGAGTTCCTGCCGTTGCCCATGACCCCGCAGGGGCGGGCGAGTGCCTTCTGGCCGGCGGCGGTCCGGGAGGGCTCGGTGGTCGGCACGGTGCGCCGTGCGGTGCCCGGGAGCATGGAGACCTCGGTCATGCGCCTCGATCTGCGGACCGCCGAGTTCGTGCCGCTGCCCGGGCCGACGAATCCCCAGACCGGCGTGGCCAACGGTCGCTGGGCGGTCGTGCCGCTCGACAACCTGGTGGGCGCGGCGCGGTGGGCGCTGCTCACCGAGGCGGGCACGGTGGAGTTGCCCGAGCCGGACGAGGGCCGGGATCAGCGCGATCCAGCGGTGACGGCGATCAGCGACGACGGACGGATGCTGGCCGGGACACACATCGAGCGACCCCGGGACGACATGGTCCAGGTGCCGGTGCGGTGGCGCTGCCGCTGACCGCGCAGCACCGGTCCCGCCGCGGTGGGACCGGTGCTCAGCGGCTGGTGGCGCCGAGCGCGTCGACCGCCTTGCGGGCGGCGATGAGCACCGGGTCCCAGACCGGGGCGTACGGCGGGGCGTAGCCGAGGTCGAGGGCGGTCATGTCGTCCACCGTCATGCCGTTCCAGAGCGCCACGGCCAGGGTGTCGATCCGCTTGGCCGCCTCCGACCAGCCGACGATCTGTGCTCCGAGCAGTCGGCCGCTGGGCTTCTCGGCGATCAGCTTGACGGTCATGAAACGTGCGCCGGGGTAGTAGCCCGCGCGGTTGGTCGACCTGGTGATCACCGAGACGAAGTCGAACCCGGCGGCTTTGGCGTCCCGCTCGCGCAGGCCCGTACGACCGACCTCCAGCTCGCACACCTTGGTCACCGCGGTGCCGATCACCCCGGCGAAGGTGGCGTAGCCGCCGCCGATGTTGATGCCGGCGACGCGGCCCTGCTTGTTGGCGTGCGTACCCAGGGGGATGTGGACCGGCATGCCGCTGACCCGGTGCAGGGACTCCACGCAGTCGCCGGCCGCCCAGACGTCCTCGACGCCGGGCACCCGCATGCGGCGGTCGACCCGGACCGCGCCACTCGGGCCGATGGGCAGGCCGGCGGCCTTCGCGAGCGCGACGTTGGGGCGTACGCCCAGGCCGAGGACGACCACGTCGGCCGGGATGGGCCCCTCGGCGGTGACCACGGCGGACACCCGGCCGTCCCGCTCCTCCAGGCCGGTCACCGTGAGGCCGGCGCGGACGGTGATGCCCAGGCCGCGCATCGCCTCGACGACCAGCTCGGCCATGTCCGGGTCCACCGTGGACATGGGCTGCTCGGCCTGCTCGACCAGGGTGACGCCGAGCCCGCGTTGGATGAGCGCCTCTGCAATCTCCACGCCGATGTAGCCGCCGCCGACCACCACCGCCCGCCGGGGCTGCGGGTCGGCCTCCAGCCAGTCGATCAGCGCCGCCCCGTCGTCGAGGGTCTGCATGCCGAAGACGCCGTTCGCGTCGGTGTGGGCCCAGTCCGGCTTGATCGGGTTGGCGCCGGTGGCGTACATCAGGGTGTCGAACCGCTCGCGGACCTCGCCGCCGCCCTCCAGGTCCTGGGCGACGACCTCGCGCCGGTCGAGGTCGATGGCGGTGACCTCGTGCCGCAGGCGTACGTCGATGTCGAAGTCGGTCCGGAAGGTCTCCGGGTCACGGGCGACGAGCTGGTCCCGGTCGGACACCAGGCCGCTGACCCAGTACGGGATGCCGCACGCCGAGTAGGACGTGAAGTGCCCCCGCTCGAACGCGACGATCTCCAGGTCCCGCTTGTCGCGTCGGCGTCGGGCCTGGGACGCCGCCGCCATGCCGGCGGCGTCGCCGCCGATGACGATCAGTCGTTGCGCCACAAGCGCCATCCTGTCATGGCGAGGTCAGCCCCGGGTCTGTCGCGCCACGTCCGCGACGACGTCGACCAGCCGGTTGGTACGCGCGAAGACGGCGCGCTGCCGCGCGGCCCCGCTGCCGTGGCGACGCAGTCCGCCGAGCAGGTCGGTCACCTCGGCGAGATCGCCGTGCCGCTCCAGCGCGGGGGAGAGCCGCTCGACGAGCTGGCCGAGCAGGTCCCACGCCGGCCGCAGCTCCCCGTCGGTGAGGTCGACGCCGTCGCCCTCCAGTCCGTCGTGCGCCGCCCGCCAGTGCGCGGCGACCAGCAGGTGGTGGTCGGTGCGGACGGCCGGTCGGCCGGCGGAGATGTCGTCCATCGCGGTGGCCACCATGCCGCGAACCAGGGCGGCCACCAGCACCGCGTCGTCCACCGACGGGCAGACGTCGCCGATGCGGATCTCCACTGTCGGGTACTTCGCCGACAGCCGGGCGTACCAGTAGAGCATTCCCTCGTCCAGCATCACCCCGCTGGCGATGAGCTGCCGGATCAGCCGCTCGTAGTGTTCGTGCGACTCCAGGAAGGGGGTCGGCGCCACCGACGGCCACCGTTCCCACTCCACCGACCGCCAGCTCGCGTAGCCGGTGTCCACGCCGGCGGCGAAGGGGGAGTTGGTGGTGACCGCGTGCAGCACCGGCAGCCACGGCCGGACGTGGTTGAGCACCTGCACGCCGAGCTCCGGGTCGGGCACCCCGACGTGCACGTGCATGCCGTTGTTGCCGGGGCCGGGCACCAGCAGCCGGAAGCGCTCGATCATGCGGTCGAAGCGGGGCTTGTCGACGACCGGTGGCACCGGGCCCTCGACCGGGCCGGTGCCGATGGCGAGCAGGCGTACGCCGGCCCGCTCGGCGGCGTCGGCCAGGGCGGCGCGCAGCACCCCGAGGGAGTGCCGGATCGAGCTGAGCTCCAGCCCCGGCGGGCTGCCGATCTCGATCTGACTGGTCTGGAACTCGCGCTCCACCTGCCCGCGCAGCTCGGCCGGCACCTGCTCCATGACGAGGTCGACGGCGGGCACCGCGGTGCCGGTGTGCGGGTCGACGAGCAGGAACTCCTCCTCGACCCCCACGGTCAGCAGGTCGGTCCGCCGGTCTCCCGTACGCGGCGCCTCCGCCACCTGGCCGGTCATCGCCATCACCGTCCGTTTCTCCGCCGGCCGCGGTCCGTCCGCTCCGGGCGTCCGGTGGTTACCCACCGTGGCGGCGCGGGAAAACGCGGTGTCGGCGTGTCGGGATCACGGCGTGTGACGTGACAGCGCCGCCTAGCCTGGACCCGTGCCGGTCGTACCGGGGTTGCTGCTGGGGTTGTGGGCGGGGACGCTCGCCCAGCTGATCGCGTTCGCGGACCGCCCGGCCGATCTCCTTGCGGGCGCGGCGCTGGTGCTGGTCGCCGCTCTGCTCGCGGTCCACCTGGCCGCCGCCGTCGCCCCCCGTGCGGGACGACGCGCGAGCGGGTTGCGCGCGTGGGTCCGGCGTCGCCGGGTGCCCCGCCAGGTCGACCCGGACGCGCCCGGCCGGCCCCGCCCGCGAGCACCCGGGGTGCACCCCTCGGCCGCGTAGCACCGCGCGCGGCCGATCCCGCCGTCGTCCGCGCCCGCGACGAGTGTCGTCGCCGAGGCGCTTTCGGAATCGGACCGAGGGGTTCACCATGCTCGCCTTCGCACCACTGCACGACGCCGTCGGCGCCGCGGGCGCCGCGCTCTCCTGGCTCACCGACCTGCTGGCACCGGTTGCCGGTGGCGGGTCCACCGCCGCCGCGATCGTCGTCCTCACCGTGGCCGTGCGGTTGCTCATCGCACCGCTCGCCGTCGCGCAGGCACGCGGGGAGCGGCGCCGCGCGGCGCTCGCCCCCGAGGTGGCCGAGCTCCAGCGGCGGTACGCGGACGACCCGGCCCGCCTCCAGTCGGAACTCTTCGCCCTCTACCGCTCCGCCGGCGCGAACCCGGTGGCCGGCTGCCTTCCCCTGCTGGTGCAGGCACCGGTCCTGCTGGTGCTGTACCGGCTCTTCACCACCGCGGAGGGCGGCACGGGGCTGCTCGACGAGCGACTGGCCGGGGTGGCGCTGGGCCACCACCTCACCGACGGTCTGAGCGTGCCGGTGGTGGCGCTGTTCGGGGTGCTGCTGTCGGTGCTGCTCGCCCTGGCCTGGTGGACGTCGCGGCGGATGCGGCGTGCGGCGGCCGCGACCGGGACGGTGGCCGGTACGCCGATCGAGGGGCCGGGTGCGGCGGCCCTCGGTCGGTTGCTGCCTCTGCTGCCGTACGTGACCGTGCTGATCGCGCTGGTGCTGCCGCTGGCGGCGGTGATCTACCTGGTCACCACGACCGCCTGGTCGGCGGTGGAGCAGCTGGTGCTGCGCCGCCCGCTGGTGACGCCCGGGGGTGCGGAGCCACATCGACGTTGACAACTGTGAGGACGGCACGTACAACTCTGAGAGAGCGCTCTCTCGAACCGTCCCCGCAGAGAGGCACGTCCATGCCAACCGCACCGGCGGCATCCGCCGCCCCACCTGCCCGACGCCGGCTCGCGCTGGCGTTCGCCCTGCTCACCGCCACCACCACCGCCCTGGCCGGGGTCACCGCGACCGCCGACGCCGCTGTACCGGCACCGGCCCCCGGCTGGAGTCTCGTGTGGAGCGACGACTTCACCGGCGCGGCCGGCACGCTGCCGTCCGCAGCCAACTGGATCATCGACACCGGCACCAGCTACCCCGGTGGCCCGCCCAACTGGGGCACGGGTGAGATCCAGACCTACACCGCCAGCACGGCCAACGTCAGCCACGACGGAGGCGGCAACCTGCGGATCACGCCGCTGCGCGACGGCTCGGGCCGGTGGACGTCCGCCCGGATCGAGACCGTTCGCAGCAACTTCAAGCCGGCGGCCGGCGGTGTGCTGGCGATCGAGGGCCGGATCCAGATGCCCAACGTCACCGGCGCCGAGGCGTCCGGCTATTGGCCCGCCTTCTGGGCGCTCGGCGCGCCGTACCGGGGCAACTACCAGAACTGGCCGGGCATCGGCGAGTTCGACGTGATGGAGAACGTCAACGGGATCAACTCGGTCTGGGGGGTGCTGCACTGTGGTGTCGCCCCCGGCGGCCCGTGCGACGAGTTCAACGGCATCGGCGCGTCCCGGGCCTGTCCCGGCAGCACCTGCCAGTCGGCGTTCCACACCTACCGCTTCGAGTGGGACGCCTCGATCAGCCCCCAGCAACTGCGGTGGTACGTCGACGGGCAGCTCTACCACACGGTGAGCCAGTCCCGGATCGGCGAGCCGTACTGGTCGCAGATGACCAACCACGCCGGCTACTTCCTCCTGCTCAACGTGGCCATGGGCGGGGCGTTCCCGAACGGGGTCGCCGGCGGCGCCACGCCCACGGCGGCGACCGTGCCGGGCCGACCGATGCTGGTCGACTACGTCGCCGTCTACAACCGGGGCGGCGGCACCAACCCGCCGCCGACGACCCCGCCGCCGACGACCCCGCCGCCGGGCGGCGTGCGGGACGCGTACGCGACGATCCAGGCCGAGTCGTTCAACGCCCAGAACGGGGTGCTGGTCGAGGCGTGCGCCGAGGGCGGGCAGAACATCGGTGCCCTGCGCAACGGTGACTGGGTGCGCTTCGACAACGTCGAGTTCGGTGCCACGCCGCCGCGGGACTTCGTCGCCCGGGTGGCCTCGGGCGCGGCCGGCGGCGTCAGTGGTCTGGTGGAGGTGCGGCTGGACAGTCCCACCAGCCCGCCGATCGGCAGCTTCGCCCTCGCGAACACCGGTGGTTGGCAGAGCTGGCGTTCGGTGCCCGGCAACGTCACGGGTCCGACCGGCCGGCGGACGGTCTACCTGACCTTCTCCAGTGGACAGCCGAACGACTTCGTCAACGTCAACTGGTTCACCTTCCGCCGCTGAGGCGTAAGGAAGGGCCCCCTCTTAACGCCTCGCGTTGTAGAGGGGGCCCTTCCTAACACTCGCCCGCGCAGCGCTGGACACAACAGTTAACAGTCTTAATAATAAGTGGAACGTAGACGTCCGTGGATGACGTCCCGGTGTGGAGGGTCGTATGAAGCGTTCCAGATCCCTTGTCCTTTCCCTGGTCACCGTGGTGACCGCCGCCCTCGGGGCGGCCTGGGTGGCGATGCCGGCGTACGCGGCCGGCCCGAGCGCGACCTTCGTCAAGACCTCCGACTGGGGCAGCGGGTGGGAGGGGAAGTACACCATCACCAACGGCGGCACCAGCACGATCAACGGCTGGAGCCTCGCGTTCGACCTGCCCGCCGGCACCACGATGGGGACCTACTGGGACGCGCTGCTGACCTCGTCCGGGCAGCGACACACCTTCACCAACCGGTCGTGGAACGGCACGGTCGCGCCGGGCGCCTCGGTCTCCTTCGGCTTCATCGCCAGTGGATCCGGCTCCCCGCTGAACTGCCGGCTCAACGGGGCGGCCTGCGGCGGTGGCACCACGCCGACCACGCCACCGCCCAGCACGGCGCCGCCCACCACCGCGCCGCCGACCACGGCCCCACCGACCACCCCGCCGCCGACGACCCCACCGCCCACCACGCCGCCACCGACCACCGGCCTTCCGAAGCACATCCTCACCGGCTACTGGCACAACTTCGACAACCCGGCCGTCGAACTGCGGCTGCGGGACACCCCGGCCGAGTACGACGTGGTCGCCGTGGCGTTCGCCGACGCCACCGCCACCCCGGGTGCGGTCACCTTCGCCGTCGACCCGGGACTGTCCACCGCCCTCGGCGGCTACTCCGACGCGGACTTCTCCGCCGACGTCCGCACCCTCCAGAGCCGGGGCAAGAAGGTCATCATCTCGGTCGGCGGGGAGACCGGCCGGGTCGCCGTCAACGACGCGGCGTCCGCGACGGCCTTCAGCAACTCCGTGTACGCGCTGATCCAGCGGTACGGGTTCGACGGTGTCGACATCGACCTGGAGAACGGCCTGAACCCGACGTACATGGCACAGGCCCTGCGCGCGCTACGGGCGAAGGTCGGCTCCGGCCTGATCATCGCCATGGCCCCGCAGACCATCGACATGCAGAACCCGACCACCAGCTACTTCAAGCTGGCGCTGGACATCAAGGACATCCTCACCGTCGTCAACACCCAGTTCTACAACTCCGGGGCGATGCTCGGCTGCGACCAGAACGCCGCGTACAACCAGGGGACGGTGAACTTCATCGTCGCGCTGGCCTGCATCCAGCTGGAGGCGGGGCTGCGTCCCGACCAGGTCGGGCTCGGCCTGCCGGCCGGCCCCGGGGCGGCCGGCGGCGGCATCGTCGCGCCCAGCGTGGTCAACGCCGCCCTGGACTGCCTGACCCGGGGCACCAACTGCGGCAGCTTCCGCCCGCCGCGCACCTACCCCGGCCTCCGGGGCGCGATGACCTGGTCGGTGAACTGGGACATCAGCAACGGCAACGGCTTCGCGCGTACCGTCGCACCGCACCTGGACACCCTGCCCTGACCGGGCGCGTCGGGCCGCGTACCCCCGGGGTGGGTGCGCGGCCCGTCAGCCCCCGGCGGAGACCGTCTCGCGGTCGCGCCGCGCCCGGCGGCGCCGCACCTTCTTCACCGCCCAGCTGGCGATCATGATCGCGAAGAGCGCAAAGATCGCGTAGTTGAACCAGCTGCTGTAGCGGTCCACGTCCTTCCAGCGGGTGCCGAGCGCGTAGCCCAGACCGACGATCACCGTGTTCCACACGCCGCTGCCCAGCGTGGTGAAGAGGACGAACTCACCCATCGGCATCCGGTTCGCCCCGGCCGGTACGGAGACCAGGCTGCGCACCACCGGCACCAGCCGGCCGAAGAGCACCGCCCAGCGGCCGTGCCGCTCGAACCAGCGGTCCGCCTTCTCCAGGTCGTCGGTGTCCACCAGGGGCAGCCGGTCCAGCCACCGCTTCAGCCGGTCCTCGCCCAGCCCGGCGCCGAGCCAGTAGAGCAGCAGTGCACCGCCCAGCGAGCCGGCCGTCGCGGCGAGCACGATCAGCACCACGTTGAACCGGCCCGCGGAGGACAGGTAGCCCGCCATCGCCAGCACGATCTCGCTGGGAATGGGCGGGACGACGTTCTCCAGGGCGACCAGCAACGCCACGCCGAGCGCACCCATCGCGTCGATGACGTCGGCCACCCAACCGGTCAGCCCGCTGAACTGGGACGGGTCCACGTCCTGCGCGACTGCCATGGTTGTCCTTCCGTGGGCGGCCGGGGGGATCGGACAGTGGTACCCGGGCCCGCACCACTTACACCGCCGGGTGGTGACGGCCACGCGGGACCGCGCGCTCAGCCCTCCGGGTGCAGCAGGGTGTCGGCCGGGCCGTGGTGCCAGCCGGTGAACGTCACCCGCAGACCCGCGCGGCTCGGCGAACAGCAGTACGGTCCGGCCGCCGCCACCGCCTCCGGGGCGAGCGGCGCGAGCCGGACCAGCCGCCACGAGCCGCTCCCGACCCGGGCCCGTACGGTCAGCGCGTCACCGGCCCGGCTCACCCGGACGGTGACCTCCCGCCCCGCCCACTCCGGCACGGGGGCGACCGACCAGTCCGAGACCTGTCGCGTGACCACCGCGCCGAGCTGCGGCTGGCCGTCACTGACCTCCACGCCGGCCTTGACCCATGTGTCGGAGTCCACCCGGACGAGGACGCCGGCCTGGTCGAACTGCGCGCCGTAGTCGAGCAGGAAGCTGACCTCCGCCGCCGCGCCGGGGGGCAGCGGCGCGAGCAGCGCCGGGGCGTCGTCGTGCACGAAGCCGTACGAGGTGTGCCGCCACAGGTCGGTGTTCTCGCCCGGCTCCACCACCAGCCCGCCGTCGGACGCGCCCTCGACCCGTACCGGCCTGTTCCACCACTCGCCCTCGGCCCAGTCGACCCGCCGTGCGTCCATGCCCGCGACCGTACCGCCGCTCGCGTTTGCCGCAGGTGGCGATTGGAGACATCAGACAGGTATGGCTGACAGGTGGTACTCCGAGGCTGTCGTCTACTGCCTCGACATCGACACGTTCGCGGACTCCGACGGCGACGGGGTCGGTGACATCCGTGGCCTCATCGGCCGGCTGGACTACCTGGCCCGGCTCGGGGTGACGTGCCTGTGGCTGCATCCGATCCATCCCTCGCCGAACAAGGACGACGGGTACGACGCGACGGACTTCTACAACGTCGACCCGCGCTTCGGCACCCTCGGGGACTTCGCCGAGCTGCTGCACCAGGCCCAGAACCGGGGCATCCGGGTGATCATCGACCTGGTCGTGAACCACACGTCCGACCAGCACCCGTGGTTCCAGTCCGCCCGATCGTCGCCGGACTCGCCGTACCGGGACTGGTACGTCTGGTCCGACCACGAGCCGGACGACCGCTACCAGGGCATGGTCTTCCCCGGGGAGCAGCACGAGACCTGGACCTACGACCGCACCGCCAAGTCGTGGTTCTACCACCGGTTCTACACGTTCCAGCCGGACCTGAACATGAGCAACCCGGCGGTCCGCGCCGAGGTCAAGAAGATCATGTCGTTCTGGCTCCAGCTCGGTGTCTCCGGTTTCCGGATGGACGCGGTGCCGTTCATCATCGAGCAGACCGAGCCGGGCAACCCCAACTCGCCGAAGGACTTCGAGTTCCTCACCGAGCTGCGCCAGCACGTGCAGTGGCGGCGGGGCGACGCCGTCCTGCTGGCCGAGGCGAACGTCGAGCCGGACCAGCTGCCGACCTTCTTCGGCGACAGCGGCGGCTCGGCCAACCGGGTGCACATGCTCTTCGACTTCATGCTCAACGGGCGGCTGATGCTGGCCCTGGCCCGGCAGGACCCGGAGCCGGTCATCGAGGCGCTGCGGGACACCCCGGCTCTGCCCGAGGGCGGCCAGTGGGCCACCTTCCTGCGTAACCACGACGAGATCGACCTGTCGAGGCTCACCGCCGAGCAGCGCAACCAGGTGTACGCGCAGTTCGGGCCCGACGAGGACATGCGCATCTACGACCGGGGCATCCGCCGCCGGCTCGCCCCGATGCTGGGCAACGACCGGCGCCGCATCGAGCTGGCGTACGCCCTCCAGTTCTCGCTGCGCGGCACGCCGGTGCTGCGTTACGGCGAGGAGATCGGGATGGGGGAGGACCTGTCGCTGCCCGGGCGGGAGGCGATCCGTACGCCGATGCAGTGGTCGTTCCAGCCGAACGCCGGCTTCTCCACGGCCGACCCGGAGAAGCTGGTCCGCCCGGTGATCGACAAGGGTGACTTCAGCTACGAGAAGGTCAACGTCACCGAGCAGCGGCGCGACCCGAAGTCCCTGCTCGCCTGGTTCGAGCGCATGATCCGGACGCTCCGCGAGGCTCCGGAGGTGGGCTCCGGCTCCACCACCCACATCGACGTGCCCATGCCGCCGGGGGTGCTGGCGCACCGCGCCGACGGTCCGACCGGGACGATGGTCTTCGTGCACAACCTCGGCACCTCCGACGCGGAGGTGGACCTCAGCACGCTGGAGTCCGAGGCGGACCACCCGATCGACGTGCTCAGCGACCGGAACTACGACGACATCGGCAAGTTCGACCGGGTCAGGGTCGCCGGCTACGGCTACCGCTGGATCCGCCTCTGCCGGGGTCCCGCCTGCTGACGATCGATGGCGGCCGGTGCGTGGGTTAGGGTGTGGCGATCCAGCCCAAGTTACCGGGAGGTAGGCATGTCGGAGGAGCAGCGGGTCGCCATCGTCACCGGGGCCGCGCGGGGCATCGGGGCGGCCACCGCCCGGCGACTGGCCGCCGACGGCCTGGCCGTCGCCGTGGTCGACATCGAGGAGTCGGCGACCAAGGAGACGGTGGACGCCATCGCCGCCGCCGGCGGCCGGGCACTCGGCGTGGGCGCCGACGTCTCCGACCGGACGCAGGTCGAGGCCGCCGTGGAGCGGGTGGCCGCCGAGCTGGGCGGACCGACCGTCCTGATCAACAACGCCGGGGTCCTCCGGGACAACCTGCTGTTCAAGATGACCGACGGCGACTGGGACACGGTCATGGGCGTGCACCTGCGCGGCGCGTTCCTGTTCAGCCAGGCCGCCCAGAAGCACATGGTCGAGCGGAAGTGGGGCCGGATCGTCAACCTCTCCAGCACCTCGGCGCTGGGCAACCGGGGCCAGGCCAACTACTCCGCCGCGAAGGCCGGCCTGCAGGGCTTCACCAAGACCCTCGCCATCGAGCTGGGCCCGTTCGGGGTCACCGTCAACGCGGTCGCCCCGGGCTTCATCGTCACCGACATGACGGCCGCCACCGCCGCCCGGATGAAGGTGGACTTCGAGGCGCTCCAGCAGCACGCCGCCGCCGAGATCCCGGTCCGGCGTCCCGGCCGCCCGGAGGACGTCGCCCACACCATCTCGTTCCTGGCCAGCGAGGGCGCGTCCTTCGTCTCCGGCCAGGTCATCTACGTGGCCGGCGGCCCCAAGGACTGACCGCGCGGCGCCTTCCGCGCCCCGCCGGGGGTGGCCACTCTTTCGCGGAAAGAGTGACCATTCCGCGTCCCGAGGCCACTCTTTCCGTGAAAGAAGGCCCCTGCGGGATCGGCGGTGGCTGGGTGGGTCAGGTGCGGGTGCGGGTGCGGTGGAGCCAGAGCAGGCCGAGGATCGGCAGGACCAGCGGGATGTAGCCGTAGCCGCTGCCGAAGCCGGACCACACCGTCTCGTCCGGGAACAGGTCCGGGTCGAGCAGGCTGAGGAGCCCGACGCCGACGACGCCGACCAGTTCCACCGTGCAGCAGGCGAGCGCGACGCGCCGGCCGGCGGCGCCCGCGCGGGCCAGGCCCACGGCCGCCACGACGTAGATCAGCGCCGCCAGCGCCGAGAGGGTGTACGCGACGGGCGCCTCGTCGAACTTCGTCGCGATCTGGAGGCCGGCGCGGGAGGTCGCGGCGATGGCGAACAGGATGTAGACCGCGATCAGCAGCCGCCCGGGGCCGGCGTTGGTGCGCCCGCGCTCGGGTGCGCCCACCCGCTCAGCCACCGAGCACCTCCCAGGTCTGCTGGAGGCGTACCACGACCACCGGCGTCACCAGGCAGACCGCGCAGACGATCGCGGAACCCCAGCGGGTGGGTTCCATCCGGGCCAGCACCCACGCCAGTGGCGGCAGACAGACCAGCGTCACCAGGTACCCGAAGAACGCCCCCGGCTCGCCGGGTCGCTCCCCGCCGCCGAGGGCGATCAGGGCCAGCACCGCGAGGCCGAGCAGGGCCAGCTCCAGCGCCAGCAGTCCGGCGAACTGCGCCCGGTCGGGCGCGCGATGCCGCAGCGTCGCCACCAGCGCCCATGCCGCGACGAGGAGCGACAGCACGATCGAGAGGGTCGCGAGGAGCCCGTCCACCGGGGAGCCGGCCGCTGCCGCGCTGGTCATCGACGCCGTCCGGCGCTCGCTTCGGTCACCGGCACACTCTACTAATCCGCGTAGTACACCCGGCCACCGCCGGTCCCGCACCGCCCGCCTCCGGTCCGATCCGGAGCCGGGCAGGACCGGTGGTGTCGCGGCGGACGGTCGGAGGGCCGGATAGCGTGACCCGGGGGACCGCCGACCGGTCCAGTGCTGCGACGACGGGTGGGGGTTCGAAAGTGGTGCGGTTCGGGTTGTTCGGTACCGGGCACTGGGCGATGGAGACGCACGGCGCGGGGCTGGACGCGCATCCCGGGGCCGAGCTGGTCGGCGTGTGGGGGCGGGACAGGGCGAAGGCGGAGGTGCTGGCGGACCGGTACGGCGTGCCGGCGTACGACGACGTCGACGCCCTGATCGACGCGTGCGACGCCGTCGCGGTGGCCCTCCCACCGGACGTGCAGGCCGACATCGCGGTCCGGGCGGCCACCGCCGGGCGGCACCTGCTGCTGGACAAGCCCCTGGCCCTGACCGTCGCCGACGCCGATCGCGTGGTCGCCGCGGCGGGCGCCGCCGACGTCGCCTCGGTGGTCTTCTTCACCCAGCGCTTCCACGCCGACGTGACCACGTTCCTCGCGGCCACCGCCGCGGCCGGCGGCTGGCAGCACGCCCGCGCGACGTTCTTCGCCTCGATCTACCAGCCGGGCAACCCGTACGGCGGTTCGACGTGGCGCCGGGAGCACGGTGCCCTGTGGGACATCGGCCCGCACGCGCTCTCGGTGATCCTGCCGGTGCTGGGCCGGGTGACCCGGGTCGCCGCGATGGACGGTCCCAGCGGAATCGTCCACCTGCTGCTCACCCACGACGGGGGCGCCACCAGCAGCGCCTCGCTGACCCTGGACGCCCCGGTCGAGGCGGTCACCCGGGACTTCACGTTCTACGGCGAGAACGGGATCGAGACCGTACCGGCCGGGGAGGGTGCCGCGGCCGACGCCTTCCGGGTGGCGATCGACCAGCTGGTGGAGGAGATCGCGTCGGGGACCCGGGACCACCGCTGCGACGTGCGCTTCGGCCGCGAGGTGGTCGGCATCCTCGCCGCCGCCGAACAGGCCCGCGCCGAGTCCCGCACCATCGACGTACCCGCCTGACCCCGCTCCGCCCCACCCCTCGACGCCGCGATCTTGCACTTGTGTCGCCGCTTTTCCGGCACAGCACGCGAAACGGCGACCAGAAGTGCAAGATCGCGAGGGATGGGTGGGTGGGTGGGTGGGTGGAAATCGGTTTGGGGGAGTGGGTGGGGGAGTTAGGGTCGCGGGTATGTTCGCGTACGCACTGATCGAGGCGGTCGGTACGCCGGCCTGTCTCGGGCCGCTGTTGCAGGCCCGTCCGCGAGTCCGGCGTCCGGCCCTGGCCGGCGCGACCCGCGACTGATCCTCGTCCGCCCGGCATCCTGACCGGGTGCCGTGGCGCCCCGCCCGGGTGACCTGCTCGGGGGCGGCGCGCCGGCCGCGGCACTGTCATCGCGTCACAGCCCAGGGCCGTCCGAGTCCCCATCAATCGGACAGGCCCCACTCCACCGTGCCCGTGCGCGCTGAAACGCCCTGCCGGGCGCACGCCGGAGCCGCCTGTCCGTTCCGTCGCCGTACGGCGACAGACAGGACGACGTCCCGTGGCAACCCGCCGAACCCGTACCGAGCGCGACCGGTCCCGTCGCGTGCTGTCCCAGAACTTCCTCGCCGACCCGGCCGCGATCGCACGGCTGGTCCGGGCGGCCCGTCCCGATCCGGACATCCTCCTGCTGGAGGTCGGCGCCGGCCGGGGCCAGCTCACCCGGGCACTGGCCGCCCGGTGCCGGCACCTGATCGCGTACGAGGTGGACCCGCCGGCCGCGGCGGAACTGGCCCGGGTCTGCGCGACGCTGTCGAACGTGACGCACCGACAGGCGGACTTCCTGACGGCCGCGCCGCCGGTGGAGCCGTTCGACGTGGTGGGCAACATCCCGTGGTCGCTCACGTCGGCCGTGGTGCGCTGGTGCCTGGCGGCGCCGGGGCTGCGCGCGGCGACCCTGCTCACCCAGGCCGAGTACGCGCGCCGGCGCAGCGGCGACTACGGGCGGTGGACCCGGCTGACCGTGTCGACCTGGCCGGAGTTCGGTTGGCGGCTGGTGGGGCGGGTGCCCCGGACCGCGTTCCGCCCGGTGCCCGGGGTGGACGCCGGCATCCTGCGGGTCGAGCGGCGGCCGGAGGCCCTGCTGTCCCCGGCGGCGCTGCCCGCGTACCGGAGGATGGTGGAGCTGGGCTTCGACGGCGCCGGCGGGTCGCTCGCCGCGTCGTTGGGCCGGCGGTATCCGCGGGCCCGCCTGGCCGCGGCCCTGCGCGCGGCCCGGCTCGACGCCGCCACGCCGGTCGGCCACGTCTGGCCGGAGCAGTGGTTGGTGCTGTTCCGCCTGCTGCACGCCCGCTGACGGTGCAAGGAAGGGCCCCTTCTTAACGTCTGGTGTCGAGGAGGGGCCCCCTGTTAACACCCTCAGGCGAGGGTGTTCATCGCCTCGCTCAGCTCGGCCAAGGAGTCGAACTCCTCGGCCGGGAGCGCCTTCAACATCTGCAACATCTCCGTGCTGGCCCCGTTCTCCTGGCCCCAGCGCACCAGGTCCTCCCGCGAGACCGGGTAGTCGAGCCCGGCCAGGTACTCCTGCAACTGCACCCCCGTGACGGTCATGCCGGTCGGCTACCCGCTGCGCCGGCCGGCATGCCGCCGCCGAGCCCGGTTTGCCGTGCGACCCGCCGGGTAGCCGCCCGCATGCAGGTTCAGCGGCTCGGCGCGCCGAGCGACTTCGACCCGTTGCTGGAGCGTGTCCGGGACGCCCGGATCGTGATGATCGGTGAGGCGTCGCACGGCAGCCACGACTACTACCGGCTGCGTGAGCAGCTCACCCGCCGGTTGATCGCCGAGTGCGGCTTCTCGTTCGTCGCCGTGGAGGGGGACTGGCCGGACTGCGACCGGCTGCACCGGTCGGTCGTCGCCGCCCCCGGCGGCGCCACCGAGCCGCAGACCGCCCTGGAACGCTTCGAACGCTGGCCGACCTGGATGTGGGCGAACGCCGAGGTGGTCCGCTTCTGCCGCTGGCTGCGGGCGTGGAACCTCGACCGGCCCGAGGCGGCCCGCGCCGGCTTCCACGGCCTGGACGTCTACAGCCTGTGGGAGTCGATGCAGGCCATCTTCGACTACCTCGGCGAGGAGGACCCGGCGTCGCTGGAGGCCGCGCAGGACGCGTACCGCTGCTTCGAGCCGTACGGCAAGCGGGTCGAGGAGTACGGCATGGCGAGCCGTTTCGTCTCGTCCCGCTGCGAGGACGAGGTGGTGCGGCTGCTGGCGCGTACCCGGGAGCACGCCGTGGCGGACGGCCCGGACGCCTTCTCGGCCTGGCAGAACGCGGAGGTGGTGGCCGGCGCGGAGCGCTACTACCGCGCGATGATCGGCGGCGGCCCGGAGTCGTGGAACATCCGGGACATCCACATGGCCGACACGTTGGACCGGCTGCTGGAGCGCTACGGCCCGGACGCCCGGGGCATCGTCTGGGCGCACAACACGCACGTGGGGGACGCCCAGGCCACCGACATGGCCGCCGACGGCATGCTCAACATCGGGCAGCTGGCCCGTGAGCGGCACGGCGCCGAGGAGGTCGTGCTGGTCGGCTTCGGCAGCTACCGGGGCACGGTGATCGCGGCGCGACGCTGGGGCTCACCCGCCGAGACGATGACGGTGCCGCCCGCCAAGGACGGATCGGTGGAGCACCGGCTGCACGAGCTGATGCCGGAGCGGGCCGTCCTGGTGTTCGGCGGTACCGACCAGCCGGGCTGGGTCACCGACAGCCTGGACCACCGCGCGGTCGGGGTGGTGTACGACCCGTCCTTCGAGTCGTGGGGCAACTACGTGCCGACCCGACTGGGGGAGCGGTACGACGCGTTCATCTGGTGTGACGAGGCGACGGCCGTGCACCCGCTGCCCGCGCTGTCGGCGCCGGGGGAGATGGAGACGTACCCGGCCGGTGTGTGACACGGGCCGGCGTGGACCGGCCGCGCGTCGGGTGTCGGCGCGGTTAAGAGGGGCCCCCTGCTATACGCGAGGCGTTAACAGGGGGCCCTTCCTTACACCCGGGTCTTGTCGTCGAGGTGGGCGCGCAGGCTCTCACCCTCGATGTCCACGTTGGGCAGCGCCCGGTCCAGCCAGCGCGGCAGCCACCAAGCCCGCTTGCCGAGCAGGGACATCACCGCCGGCACGATCGTCATCCGGACCACGAAGGCGTCGATGGCGACACCCACGGCGAGCGCGAAGCCCATCGACTTGATCACCGGGTCGTCCAGGAAGACGAAGCCACCGAAGACCGAGATCATGATCAGCGCGGCGGCGGTGACCACCCGGGCGCCGTGCCCCATCCCGTTGATGGTGGCCTGCTGGGCGGTGTCGCCGTGCACGAAGTCCTCCCGCATCCGGGAGACGAGGAAGACCTCGTAGTCCATGGCCAGACCGAACAGGATGCCGATCAGCAGGATCGGCAGGAAGCTGATCAGCGGGCCCGGGGTGTCCAGGCCGACCAGGTCGGCCAGATTGCCCTGCTGGAACACGGCCACCGTGATGCCGAAGGTCGCCGCGACGGTGAGCAGGAAGCCCAGCGCGGCCTTGACCGGCACCAGCAGCGACCGGAACACCAGCATCAGCAGCAGCACCGACAGGCCCACCACCAGCAGCAGGTAGACGGGGAGCGCGTCGGACAGCTTCTTCGACACGTCGATCCCGATCGCGGTGACGCCGGTCAGCAGCACGTCGGTGTCCTGGATCCCGGCGACGGCGTCGCGGACGTCGTTGACCAGGGTTTCGGTGGCCTCGTCGGTCGGGCCGGTCTTCGGCACCACTGGAAGCAGCGCGGTCTTCCCGTCCGGGCTGAACTGCGCGGGCGCGACCGCGAGGACGTTCTCCGTGCGCTGCACCAGCGCGGTCACCTGCGGGACGGCGCTGGCGGTGGCCTGCGGCGTGTCACCCGCGACCACCACCGCGAGCCGGCCGGTGAAGCCGGGACCGAAGCCCTCGCTGATCAGGTCGTTGGACTCCCGGGCGGGAGAGCCGACCGGCGCGGTGCCGGCGTCCGGCAGGGCCAGCCGCATGTCCGGTGTGGGCAGCGCGAGCAGGCCCAGACCGAGCAGCCCGACCAGGATGACCGGCAGCCGGAAGCGGGTGACCGCCCGCGCCCAGCGGAAGCCGAAGCCGGAGCGGTCCTCGGCCGGGGCAGCCCCCGCGACCGGCGCGTCCACCGTGGTGGCGCGGTCGGACACCGCGCGCCGGAGCTTGCGCGGCAGCGCACGGACACCGATGAAGCCGAGCAGCGCCGGGAGGAGGGTGATCGCGACCAGCACCGCCACGGTGACCGTGCCGGCGGCGGCCAGACCCATCACCGTGAGGAACGGGATGTCGACCACGGCGAGACCGGCGAGCGCGATGACCACGGTGGCACCGGCGAAGACCACCGCCGAGCCGGCGGTGCCGACCGCTCGGCCGACCGCCTCGTCCGCCGGCAGGCCGTCGAGCAGGTTCTGCCGGTAGCGCGAGGTGATGAAGAGCGAGTAGTCGATGCCGACGGCCAGGCCGAGCATCAGCGCGAGGATCGGCGCGGTGCTGGTCAGCTCCACCACGTCGCTGAGCGCGAACAGGCCGGCCATGCCGACGCCGACGCCGATCAGCGCGTTGAGCATGGTCATTCCGGCCGCCACCAGCGAGCCGAACGTGACCACCAGGACGACCAGGGCCACCGCGACGCCGAGGGCCTCGGTCGAGCCGACCTCCGGCTCGGTGTTGAGCACCTCGCCGCCCGGGGCGACCTGCCAGCCCTGCGCCTCGGCCCGCGCGCCGACCTTCTCGTACGCGGCGCGCTGCTCCTCGGTCACCTGGTCGGCTCCCTCGGCGAACTGGACCTGCACCAGCGCGTACCGGCCGTCGGGTGAGACCGCGCCGACCTGGAACGGGTCGACGGCGCCGACCACGCCGGGCAGCGTCGCCGCCTCCCGGGCCAGGTCCCGCACCACCGCCTGGCCGGCCGGTGCGCCGAGCTGGCCGGCCTCCGGCGCCTTGACCGCGATGGTGCCGGTCGCGCCGCTCGCCGCCGGGAACTGCTCGGCGAGCAGGTCCTGGGCCCGCTGTGACTCGGTGCCGGGCATCGTGAAGTTGCTCGCCGTCTCACCGCGCAGCGTCGCGGCGGCCAGACCGAGCCCGACGAGTACGACGAGCCAGATCACCGCTACGAGGCGCCGTCGGCGTAACGAGCCTCGGCCGAGCCGGTAGAGCAGGGTCGCCATGGGTTCTTGTCCTCCGTGTGGGTGGGTGGGACGGGCGTCGTGAATGGGGTGGGCGGGCGTACCGGTCAGCCGGCGGGTTCGAGCCCGCGCGTGACCAGGGCGAGCAGCGCCGGGCGGAGCACGTCGTCGTCGATGTCGAGGAATTCCCCGCACGCCTCGGAGATGCCGGCGAGCAGGACGAGGGCGGCGATCCGGGCCGAGGGGCGCTCCGGGTGCCCGGCGAGCGCGTCGATCAGCCGCTCGGAGATGCGCTGGAGGTGCGCGAAGGCGGGATGTTCGAGCAGCTCCGGCAGTTCGCCGCGGAGCACGGCGATCTCGCGCCGGAACCGCACCGCGAGGTCGACGAAGCCCTCGGCGGCGACCCGCTGCGCGTCCGCCGGATCGGTGGCCCGCGCGATCCGGTCGCCGAGCGCCTGGAACACCGCGATGGCGGGACCCATCAGCTCGGTGAGGATGGCCTCCTTGTTGGCGAAGTGGTAGAGCACCGCCGCCTTGGAACAGCCGACCTCACGGGCGATGTCCTGCAGGGACGTGCCCCGGTAGCCGTTCGCCGCGAATCGTCGCGCCGCCGCCGCCAGGATCTCGTCGTGTGTTTCGGGTATCGCCCGTGCCATCACCGGTGCACCTCCGCGCTCCAGCATGCCTGACCGATCGGTCAGGAGCTGACCGATCGGTCAGACCGATCGCGTGGCGTTCCCCACACGAGGAGCAGGTTTCGATCGACGGCGAGCGTGGGCTCGCTCAGTCGGTGGTGCCGGTCCAGTGGGCGAGCCAGGGACCGTCCCAGGTCAGGGTGCCGGCGCGCAGGTCGGCCACCAACGCGCGTACCCAGTCCAGTTCGGCGCGCAGCACGCTGAGCCGGTACTCGTCCTCGACGAGGAAGAGCCGCGGGAGGTCGACCGCCGCCAGCACCGCCTCCCGCTCGCGCAGCCGGGCGGCCAGCAGCTCGGCCCGCCGGTCGAGCTGTCGGGCGGCTTCGGCCGGCGGCAGGATCGGCAGGAAGGAGAGCGCGGCGGGGAACTCCGGGAACTCCCGCGCGGGCGCGGCCAGCGCGTCGGCGAGCCAGGCGTCGAGCGTACGGCGGCCGGCCGGCGTGAGCTCGTAGACGGTGCGCTCGGGGCGACGCTCGTCCCGTGCCGTGTGGCTGACCCGGAGCAGTTCCTCGCGCCGCAGTCGCTCGACGGTCTGGTAGATGCTGTTGCGCTGCGCGACGTTGACCACGTCCAGCTTGTCGCGCTCCCGGATCAGCTGCTGCATCCGGTACGCGTGCATCGGCTCCTCGACCAGCAACGCGAGCACCATCATCGCCAGCGGTGAGCGGCGCTGGGCCCGTGCGGTCATGCCCTCACCCTAGGCGACGGCATGGTCCGTAATAGTCATTCTATGTATAGTCACCCTATGACTAAGGCGCTCATCATCGGTGGTGGCATCGCCGGCCCGGTCGCCGCCATGGCGCTGCAACGGGCCGGCATCGAGGCGGTCGTCCACGAGGCGTACGCGCGGGACGCGGTCGGCGTCGGTGCGTTCCTCACGCTCTCCGTCAACGGGGTGGACGCCCTGCGCGCGATCGGGCTGGACGGCCTCGTCGCCGGGCTCGGGCACCCGACCCCCCGGATGGCCCTGCACGATCACCGGGGGCGGGCGCTGGCGGAGTTCGGCACCAGCGGCACCCGCACCCGCGGCTCCGGCAGCACCACCATCCGGCGCTCCGACCTCTACCGCGCGCTGCGGGCGGAGGCGACCCGCCGGGGCGTACCGATCGTGCACGGGACCCGGATGGTGGACGCCGAGCCGACCGCGACCGGGGTCCGCGCCCGGTTCGCCGACGGCGGCACCGCCGACGGCGACCTCCTGATCGGTGCCGACGGGCTGCGCTCCCGAACCCGTCAGGTGATCGACCCGGCAGCCCCCGCGCCGCGCTACGTACCGCTGCTCAACGCCGGCGGCTTCACGCGCGTGCCGGGCCTGGACGGGGAGCCCGGCCTGATGCGCATGATCTTCGGAAGGCGCTGCTTCTTCTGCTGGATCCCGGTCGGCGGCGACGAGGTGTGGTGGTTCGCCAACCTGCCCCAGCGCACCGAGCTGACGCCCGACCGGATCGCCGCGATCGGCGCGGACGAGTGGCGTGCCCGGCTACGTACGCTGGTCGCCGGGGACGGCGGCCCGGCCCTGCGGATCCTCGACGCGACCGAGCGGATCGAGTACGGCTGGCCCACGTACGACCTGCCGTCCGTCCCGCGCTGGCACCGGGACCGGATGGTGCTCGTCGGCGACGCGGCGCACACCGCCGCCCCCTCATCGGGGCAGGGCGCCGCGATGGCCTTCGAGGACGCCGTGCAGCTGGCCCGCTGCCTGCGGGACCGGCCCGACACCACCGAGGCGTTCGGCGCGTACGAGCGGCTGCGGCGGGACCGGGTGGAACGGGTGGTGGCGCAGGGGAAGCGCACCAGCAACACGAAGGTCGCCGGGCCGGTCGGCCGCGTGTTCCGGAACGTCTCCCTGCCGCTCTTCGCGCGTTGGGCGGCCCGGGACGACGGAAAGTCGTTCTCCTGGCTCTTCGACCACCACATCGACTGGGACGCCAGGGTCACCGCCTAGGCGTGCTCCCGGTCGTACGCGGCCCGGGCGGCGGCGATCCCGGCCCGGTGCCGCTCCGCCCAGCTGGTCAGGGCGACCAGGGACTCGTACAGCTCCAGGGCCATCGGCGTGGCGGTGTACTCGACCTTCGGCGGGACGGTCGGGTACACCCGCCGGCGCAGCAGGCCGTCGCGCTCCAGGTTGCGCAGGGTCAGGGTGAGCATCCGCCGGCTGATCCCCTCCACGCACCGCTCCAGCTCGGTGAAGCGCACCGGGCCCTCGGAGGCGGCGACCAGGATGCCGATGCTCCACTTGCCGCCCACCCGGTCCAGGACCTCGCGGACCGTGCACGCCCGCGCCTGCCCCGGCGTGAAGGGGCCGTCGCCGGCCACGCATCCGGCCCCGGCGCCGTCACCCACGGACACATCGCTGTTCCCCTGGGACATGGAAGTGCCTCCTTGCGCTCTCGCCAATGGTCACAGAAGAGGGCTTCGGTAACAAATCGTGCACCTAGGTCCTGCTGCTCGCCGTCGGCACCCTGCGCCGACGCCCTCCCCGGGCGGTCGCCCCCCGCCGGGGCGGGTGTGGAGAACCCGACAACGGGCCACGCTGTCGGACCCGTTGCGTAGTGTCCGGTTGACCGGCGGGGGCCGGGCCGGGAAGGTGGGGCGCATGGGCGGGGCGGACGAGAACCGGCACGGTGTGGCGCTGACCAATCTGGACCAGCCGCTGTTCGACGGGTCGGGCGCGACGAAGCGCGACCTGGTGGACTACCTCGACGCCGTCGCGGAGCGGATCCTGCCGCAGCTCGCCGGCCGCCCGCTCTCGGTGATCCGCGTGCGCCCCGGCCAGCCGCCGTTCATGCAGAAGAACCTGCCGACCTACACCCCGGACTGGGTCCGTCGCACCATCGTGTGGGCGGAGGCGTCGCACCGCGAGATCTCGTACGCCCTCTGCGACGACCGGCGCACCCTGCTCTGGTTCGCCAACCAGCGCGCGGTGGAGTACCACCCCACCCTGGCCACGGCGGACGCCCCGCACCGCCCCACCCACCTCGTACTGGACCTGGACCCGCCCGAGGGCGCGGCGTTCGGCGTCGCCGTCGCCGCCGCCCTGCTGGTCCGGCAGGCACTCGCCGACGCGGGTCTGGCCGGTGCGGTGAAGACCAGCGGCGCGAAGGGCGTGCACGTCTTCGTGCCGGTCGCGGCGGGCGCCGCCGTCGAGGACATGGCCGCCGCCACCCGCGCCCTGGCCGCCCGCGCCGAGCGGCTCGATCCGGCGCTGGCCACCACCGCCTTCATCCGGGAGGACCGGGCCGGCAAGGTCTTCGTCGACTCGACGCGGGCCGGCGGGGCGACCGTGGTGGCCGCGTACAGCCCGCGACTGCGGCCGGGGGTGCCGGTGTCGTTCCCGGTCGACTGGGCCGACCTGGAGTCCGTGACCGCAGCCGACTTCACCATCCGGACCGCCCCGGCACTGGTCGCCGAGCGGGACCCGTGGGCCGCGTCGATGCCCGCACCGCAGCCGCTCCCCGCGGACCTGGTCGCCGAGGGGCACACCATCCCCGCCGCCCGCGTGCAGGCGATGCACGAGGGCAAGCGCCGGGCCCGCGCCCGCCGCGCCGCCGGCTGACGTACGCCCCGCCGGCTATCCGGTTGCCCCCGGCCGGCCCCGACGGCGACCATGATCGGCATGACCGGCCTCGGGGCGTACGACTGGGTGTGGGAATTGATCGACGACGACCCGGACGTCCGGGTGGAGGCCGTCGCCCGGCACAGTGTCCTTCTCCGACTGCATTCGTGGAACGAACGCAACGGCACGCTGACCGACCTGGTGGGCGACTTCCTCGCCGCCTCCCGGCTGGCCGCACCCGACGCTGCGGGGCTGCTCCCGTACGCCCTCCTGTTCCTGGACTGGGAGAACCGTCACCCGGACGAGTGGAGGCACGCCGGGTGGCTCTGGTCGCCGTGGTCGACCAAGGAGGCCGTCCTGCACCGGTTGGCGGTCGACCGGGCGGTGACCGACGCGCCCGCCCTGACCGAGCGGCTGCTCACCGCCGTGCGTCGGCGGCAACGGTGCCAGGACCGGTGGTACTGGCGGCTCGCCCGTGCGCTCGACGGCCCCGATCTGCGGGAGCGCCTGCGGGGCATCGTGCGGGAGGCCACCGGGAAGGGGGACGAGCGGACACGCCTGCGCGCCCTCTTCGTGCTCTGGCTGCTGGACCATCCCGGCGAGACGACGGACAGCCGGAGCTGGCGACGGTGGCTGCGCGGGGTCGCCCGGCCGGTCACCGAGCCCCGGCCCGCCCGGGAGTTGGAGGCGATGCCGGCGGCCGAGGCGGCGCTCCTGCTCGCCGGCCTCGCGCCGGCCGACCTGGCCCGCGTTCTGGAGGGCCTGCACGCGGGGCCCGCGATGCGGATCGTCGCCGCCCTGGGTATCCCGGCGGCCGGGGCCGTGGCGCTGATGGACGCCCGGATGGCCGCGAAGATCCTGAACATCATGGACCTTCCGCTGGCGGTGCGCCTGCTGATGGCGATGCCCGCGGAGGCGGCAGCGACCCGCGTGCCCGGCGACGGTCAGGAGGTCCTGCGGGTGATGAGGCGTGCGGTGGCGGAGGGCCGGCTCGCCCCGCAGGCGGTCGACCCGGTCCGCGACCACGTCCGGCGGCACCGGTGACCGCATCCGGAGCCCGGACGCGAAGAAGCCCGGACCGCGTGGCCCGGGCTTTCCGGTGTATCTCTGGTGCCCCCGGCAGGATTCGAACCTGCGCCCCCGCCTCCGGAGGGCGGTGCTCTATCCCCTGAGCTACGGGGGCTCAGCGACGGGAGAAGACTAGCAAACCCGACCGCTGAACGCCGAATCGGTATCCGGTGCTCGGCCGTGTGTCGCCCGGCCCCGGGCGGGTGGTCAGGCGGCGGCGACCGCCCGCCCGCAACTGGGCAGCGGGTGCAGCACGATCCGCCGGGGCAGCCGGCGCGGCCACTCGTTGCGGGGCCAGGAGCCGTCCACGATGAGGTGCACCGTGCGCTGCTCCTCGCCGCTGAGCCGCAGCACGAAGTCGCGGGGGAGTGGCGGGTCGACCGACGGAGTCGTGATCATGAAGCGCACCCGGCCCCGGGATGAGACGGCGGAGATGACGTCCGCCGTCGGCATCGTGCCGCGCAGCCGGATCCGCCCGATCCAGTAGACCTCCGCCAGGTGTTCCTGGGCGGCCCGGGTGATCGCCGGGTACTCCGACCGCACCCAGCGCTCCACCGCGCCGACGCAGAGCCCGCAGGCCCGCTCGCGTGGTTCCCGCGGACCCAACCCCCAGGCCCGCAGGTACGCCCCGACCGCTCCCGCCTCCAGCGGCAGGTCGAAGCGCCGCTGGATGAGGGTGTGCAGGCTCTGCCGCGTCCACAGCTCCTCGTCGAGGCCGAACGCGTCGGGGTAGACGCCCCGGAGGGTGTCGATGAGGTCGAGTTCCTGTTCGCGGCTGAGCATCCCCGGCTCGCCCTGCCGCTGTCCGCGACGGACGGCCGCCACCGCCCCGTCGCCGCCGATGGTGTGGCGCCGGCACCAGCTGGTGACCGAACGCCGCGCGTCTCTCAGTGCAACCCCCACGCCCTGCGCAACGAGCCCGAATCGCAACTGGTCACGACATGTGCGGAGAAAACTCTCTTAGAGCCGCAATCGGTCGGACCTCTCAGAGCCGCCAAAGCGCGCTAAAGGTGCAAGAGCGGCATCCGCCCGGTCAGCCACGACATCACCTCGACAGGGACGTGACCGCCATCGCCGCCGGCGGGTCTGTGGGAGCGGAGACGATCTGAGCGGCCGGCGGGGACCGACCGACGGTGACGGTGCCCGCATGCCGAGAGGTCCGCACCGCGGTGGCGGGTACGGACCTCTCGGGATGGTGAAGCCGAGGCGGGAGCGCTCAGCCCCGGATGCGGTCGAGGGCGCCCTGCAGGTTGGTCAGCTCGGTCTGCTGGGTGTTCTTCATGGTCCGCGCGGCCTGCACCACGTCCGGCTCGTCGCTGGCGTCGAGCAGGGCGTCGACCATGTGGATGCCGCCGAGGTGATGCTGGATCATCAGGTCGAGGAAGAGGACGTCCAGCTCCTTGCCCTGCGCCTCTCGCAACCGCGACATCTGCTCGGTGGTGGCCATGCCCGGCATCAGGCCGTTCCTGACCATCCGGGTGCCCTCCGGCATCCACGCCATCCGGGGCTGCGACCCGGTCGGGTCGAGCCCCCACGACCGCAGCCAGGTCTGCATCGTGCCGATGTCGCCCTGCTGGGCGAGGGCGATGTCGCCGCCGATGCTGCGAACCTCCTGGTCCGTACCCCGCTGGAACGCGATCAGCCCCATCTCCACCGCCTGGGCGTGGTGACTGGTCATGTCCCGGGCGAACCCGGCCTCCACGGAGGCGTCCCCCGGCCGGGTCAGGCCGGGTGTGAGCAGGCCGCCCGCGTACCCCAGCAGGAGGCCGACCACGACGGCGGCCGCCACCACGAGCGTGCCGAACCGACGGGCGGACCCGCGGTCACCGTCATCGGTGACCGGGGTGCCGTTGCCGTCCACGGCGTCGTCCAGGGTCGCGGGTGCGGTCATGGCTCGTCCTTACTGCTGCTGCGGCTGGAGGTCCCGGGGGGCGGGGCCGGTGGCGGTCACGCCCTGGTTGCACAGCGCGGTCGGGCCCTCGATGGAGGCGTTGACCTTCAGCGTCTTGATGAACTCGTCGATCCGGCCGTCGTCGGCGTTGTCGACCTTGAGCTGGTAGCCCCAGGCCTGCAGCGAGATCGGCTTGTCCAGGCCCTCGAACGGGCTCATCATCAGCTTCTCGTTGCCGCGCACCTTGGCGGCGAGCTTCTCGACCTGGTCGGCGGGCAGGTCGGGGCGGTACGTGATCCAGACCGCGCCGTGCTCCAGGCTGTGCACCGCGTGCTCGCTGGCGATCGGGGCGTCGTAGACGTCGCCCATGCAGTTCTGCCAGGAGTTGTTGTGCGGGCCGGCGACCGGCGGCTGCTGGGCGTAGGTGATCGCACCCTGCTGGTGCTTGCCGCCCTCGACCAGCGACTTGTCCGACTTGCGGAAGTTGACGATGCCGTTGATCGCGTCGGCCCGGTCGTCCCACGGCTTGGAGCCCTGGAAGGTCGCCCACGCGCCGTACCCGATGATCGCGACGGCCAGCAGGCCGACGGCGGTGAACAGCGCGATCGGGCCCCAACTGCGGCCCTGGCTGACCTTCACCGGGGCGATCGGCTTGCGGGGGCCCTTGCCGCCCGTGCGAGCGTTGCCCGCCGGCTTGCCGGAACCGGCCTTGGCGCCGGCGGACGGCCGGCCCGCGGCCGGCTTCTTGCCGGTGCTGACCACGGTCGGGCGGCGTTCGGGGCCGCCCGGGGTGCTGATGCTCATCGTCCCTCGTCAGGTCGGTCGGTCAGGGGATCTGGCGGGCCGGGTTCATATGCTGGGTCGCCGCCGCGGGTGCCGAGTCTACCCCCGATAACATGGTTCGGTGACTCCCGCAGAACTCGCCGAGGTCGTCCTCTCCGCAGCCCACGCCGTCTTCACCGAGCGGGGCCTGGACCGCTCCGCCCTGCCGGAGCGGACGGCGGTGGAGCGACCCCGAAACCCCGAGCACGGCGACTACGCGTCGACGCTGGCGCTCCAGCTCAGCAAGAAGGTGGGTGTGCCGCCGCGTGAGCTGGCCACCGCTCTGGCCGAGCAGCTCGGGCGCGCGCCAGGGGTCAAGTCGGTGGAGATCGCCGGCCCCGGGTTCCTCAACATCCGGCTCGACGCCGCCGCCGCCGGCCAGCTCGCCCGCGCGATCGTCGAGGCCGGGGAGGCGTACGGGGGCAGCGACCGGCTCGCCGGCCAGAGGATCAACCTGGAGTTCGTCTCGGCCAACCCGACCGGTCCCGTGCACATCGGCGGCGTCCGGTGGGCGGCCGTCGGCGACGCGCTCAGCCGCCTGCTGCGCGCCACCGGCGCCGAGGTCGGCACGGAGTACTACTTCAACGACGCCGGCTCCCAGATCGACCGGTTCGCCCGGTCGCTGCTGGCCGCCGCCAGGGGCGAGCCGGCCCCCGAGGACGGGTACGCCGGCGCGTACATCAGCGAGATCGCGGCGCAGGTCCAGGCCCGCCGGCCGGACGTGGCGACCCTCGACGACTCCGCTGCCCAGGAGGTCTTCCGGGTCGAGGGCGTCCAGCTGATGTTCGACGAGATCAAGTCGTCGCTGCGCGACTTCGGGGTGGAGTTCGACACCTACTTCAACGAGAAGGACCTGCACGACCGCGGTGAGCTGGACCACGCCCTCGACCGGCTGCGTCAGCAGGGCAACACGTTCGAGGCCGACGGCGCCACGTGGCTGCGCACCACCCACTTCGGCGACGACAAGGACCGGGTGCTGCGCAAGTCCAACGGCGAGTGGACGTACTTCGCCGCCGACTGCGCGTACTACCTCGACAAGCGGGAGCGCGGCTTCGAGCGGGTCGTGATCATGCTGGGCGCCGACCACCACGGCTACATCGGCCGGATGAAGGCGATGTCCGCCTGCTTCGGCGACGACCCGGCGGTCAACCTGGAGATCCTCATCGGCCAACTGGTCAACCTGGTCCGCGACGGGGCGCCGGTGCGGATGAGCAAGCGGGCCGGCACGGTGGTCACCCTGGAGGACCTGGTCGAGGCGATCGGCGTGGACGCCTCCCGGTACGCGCTGGCCCGCTACTCCAGCGACTCCCCGATCGACCTCGACGTGGAGCTGTGGACCAAGGCGGGCAACGACAACCCGGTCTACTACGTGCAGTACGTCGCCGCCCGCACCGCGAACGTGAGCCGCAACGCCGCCGAGCTCGGCCTGACCCGGGGCGACGCGGACGCCTTCCGCCCCGAGCTGCTCGACCACGAGAAGGAGAACGAGCTGCTCAAGGCGCTCGCCGAGTTCCCCGCCGTGGTGGCCGCCGCCGCCGAGCTGCGGGAGCCGCACCGGGTGGCCCGCTACCTGGAGTCGACGGCCGGGGCCTACCACCGGTTCTACGACAGCTGCCGGGTCGCGCCGCGGGGGGACGAGGAGATCACCGACCTGCATCGCGCCCGGCTCTGGCTGAACGACGCCACCCGTACGGTGATCGCCAACGGCCTGCGCCTGCTCGGCGTCTCGGCTCCGGAAAGGATGTAATCCATGCGCGCGCATGAGGCCGGTGCCCTGCACGGCGACATCGGCAGCCGCGGGCCGGCCTGGCTGCGTCCGCCGGCCGACGTCAACTCCCTGGTGCCGGACCTGTGGCCGCGCAACGTGGTGCGCGCGGCCGACGGCGCGCTCGTGGTCGCGGGCCTCCCGGTCCGCGACGTCGCGGCCGAGTTCGGCACCCCGGTGTACGTTCTGGACGAGGACGACCTGCGCTCGCGCTGCCGGGACTTCCGGGCCGCCTTTCCGACCGAGGACGTCTACTACGCAGGGAAGGCGTTCCTCTGCCGGGCCGTGGTCCGGATGATCGCCGAGGAGGGGCTGCACCTCGACGTCTGCACCGGCGGTGAGCTGGCCACCGCGCTGTCGGCCGGGATGCCGGCGGAGCGGATCGGCTTCCACGGCAACAACAAGTCCCTGCGCGAGCTGACCCGGGCGCTGGACGCCGGGGTGGGTCGGATCATCGTCGACTCGTTCACCGAGATCGACCGGCTCACCGCGCTGGCCCGCGAGCGGGGCGTACGGCCGAGGGTGCTGGTCCGGGTGACCGTCGGCGTCGAGGCGCACACCCACGAGTTCATCGCCACCGCCCACGAGGACCAGAAGTTCGGCTTCTCCCTCGCGGGCGGGGCGGCCGCGGCCGCCGCCTTCAAGATCCTCGACGAGGGCGTGCTGGAGCTGCGGGGCCTGCACTCGCACATCGGATCGCAGATCTTCGACGCCAACGGGTTCGAGGTCTCCGCCCGCCGGGTGCTGGCCCTCCAGGCGCAGATCCGCGACGCCCGGGGCGTGGAGCTGCCCGAGCTGGACCTGGGCGGCGGCTTCGGCATCGCGTACACCACCCAGGACGACCCGGCCACGCCGCAGGACCTCGCCAAGCGGCTGCGCAAGATCGTCGACTCGGAGTGCGCGGCGGAGCGGCTGGCCGTGCCGCACCTGTCCATCGAGCCGGGCCGGGCCATCGTCGGGCCGGCGGTCTTCACCCTCTACGAGGTGGGCACGGTCAAGGACGTGGACGGGATCCGGACGTACGTCAGCGTCGACGGCGGGATGAGCGACAACATCCGCACCGCGCTGTACGACGCGTCGTACTCGGCGACGGTGGCCTCCCGCGCCTCGGCGGCCGAGCCGATGCTCGCCCGCGTGGTGGGAAAGCACTGTGAGTCCGGGGACATCGTGGTGAAGGATGAATTCCTGCCCGCCGACGTGCAGCCCGGAGATCTTGTCGCGGTCCCCGGCACCGGTGCCTACTGCCGGAGCATGGCCAGCAACTACAACCACGTGCCCCGGCCCCCGGTGGTCGCGGTGCGGGACGGTCGGGCGCGTCTGATCGTCCGGCGGGAGACCGAAGAGGACCTGCTCGCTTTGGATGTGGGATGACGTCACCTGTGCGTTTGGCGCTGCTCGGCTGTGGCACGGTCGGAGGCGAGGTGGTCCGGCTGCTGCACGAGCAGTCGGCCGACCTGGCCGCGCGGATCGGCGCGCCGCTGGAGATCGCCGGCATCGCCGTGCGCCGGATCGGCCGGGACCGCGGTGACCTGCCGGTCGACCCGGCGCTGTTCACCACCGATCCGCTCGGCCTGATCAAGCGCGACGACGTCGACGTGGTGGTCGAGGTGGTCGGTGGCATCGAGCCGGCCCGGACGTGGCTGGTGGAGGCGCTGCGCGCCGGCAAGAGCGTGGTCACCGCCAACAAGGCGCTGCTCGCCGAGGACGGCGTGGCGCTGCACGACGCGGCGGCCGAGGGCGGCGGGGACCTCTACTACGAGGCGTCCGTGGCCGGAGCCATCCCGCTGCTGCGCCCGCTGCGCGAGTCGCTGCACGGCGACCGCATCACCCGGGTCACCGGCATCGTCAACGGCACCACCAACTTCATCCTCTCCGCCATGGACGCCACCGGCGCCGGCTTCGCCGAGGCGCTCGAGGAGGCCACCGAGCTGGGGTACGCGGAGGCCGACCCCACCGCCGACGTGGAGGGCTTCGACGCCGCCGCCAAGGCCGCCATCCTCGCCTCGCTGGCCTTCCACACCCGCGTGGCGGCGGCCGACGTGCACCGCGAGGGCATCACCGAGGTCACCGCCGCCGACGTGGCCAGCGCCAAGGCGATGGGCTGCACCATCAAGCTGCTCTGCATCGCCGCCCGGGGCGCCGACTCTGCGGGCCGGGAGACGGTCAGCGTCCGCGTGCACCCGGCGATGATCCCGCTGACCCACCCCCTCGCGAGCGTCGGCGACGCGTTCAACGCGGTCTTCGTCGAGGCCGAGGCGGCCGGGCAGCTCATGTTCTACGGTCGGGGTGCCGGCGGCGCGCCGACCGCCAGCGCCGTGCTCGGTGACGTGGTGGCGGTCTCCCGCAACCGGCTCGCCGGCGTCCGCGCGGCCAGCGAGTCCGCGTACGCGGACCTGGCGGTGCGGCCGATGGGCGAGGCGCTCACCCGCTACCACATCAGCCTCGACGTGGCCGATCGTCCCGGTGTGCTGGAGGCGGTGGCCGGCGTGTTCGCCCGGCACGACGTCTCCATCGCCACCGTCCGGCAGGGCCCGGCGGGCGGTGGTCCGGCGGGGCGGGGCGACGACGCGGACCTGGTGATCGTCACCCACGTGGCACCGGACGCCGCGCTCACCGCGACCGTCGGCGAGCTGCGCGGGCTCGACATCGTCCGCTCGGTGGCCAGCGTGCTCCGGGTGGAGGGTGGCCTGTAGCCCGTGTCCCGCCTGATGGTTATGGGCGGGCGTGGCGGGGACCGGTCCGGGAGGCTGGTCCAGGCTTGACGTGGGCCCCGGTGCGGGGCGTCGGAAGCGAGGAGAGCGACATGTGGCGGGGTCTGATCGACGCGTACCGGGACCGACTGCCGGTCACCGAGGCCACGCCCGTCGTCACCCTGCACGAGGGCGACACCCCGCTGCTGCCCGCGCCGGTGCTCTCCGCCCGGCTCGGGTGTGACGTCTGGCTGAAGGTCGAGGGGGCCAACCCCACCGGCTCGTTCAAGGACCGGGGCATGACCCTGGCGGTGTCCAAGGCGGTCGAGGCCGGCAACAAGGCCATCATCTGCGCCTCCACCGGCAACACCAGCGCCTCCGCCGCCGCGTACGCGGCCCGCGCCGGCCTGACCTGCGCGGTGCTCGTGCCGCAGGGCAAGATCGCGCTCGGCAAGCTCGCCCAGGCGCTGGTGCACGGCGCCAAGCTCCTCCAGGTCACCGGCAACTTCGACGACTGCCTGTCGCTCGCCGCGAAGCTCGCCCAGGACTACCCGGTGGCCCTGGTCAACTCGGTCAACATCGACCGGCTGCACGGTCAGAAGACGGCCGCGTTCGAGATCGTCGAGGCACTCGGCGACGCACCGGACATCCACTGCCTGCCGGTCGGCAACGCGGGCAACGTGTCCGCGTACTGGCTGGGCTACTCCGAGGAGCTGGCGGCCGGCAACACGACCCGCAGCCCGAAGATGTACGGCTTCCAGGCCTCCGGCGCGGCCCCGATCGTCACCGGCGAGGTGGTCCGCGAGCCCTCGACGATCGCCACCGCCATCCGCATCGGCAACCCGGCCAGTTGGACGAAGGCCCTGGACGCGCGGGACTCCTCCGGTGGCCTGATCGCCGCCGTGACGGACCGGGAGATCCTGGCCGCCTACCGGCTGCTGGCCCGTGAGGTGGGTGTCTTCGTCGAGCTGGGCAGCGCCGCAAGTGTGGCCGGCCTGCTCCAGCAGGCCGCCGAGGGTCGCGTCCCGGCCGGCTCGACGGTGGTCTGCACCGTCACCGGGCACGGGCTCAAGGACCCGGAGTGGGCCATCACGACGGCACCCGCCCCGGTCACCATCGCCAACGACCCCCTGGCCGCCGCCCGCTCCCTCGACCTCGCCTGACCTCCGCCGACCGGCGTTCGCGCCGGCGGCGGGCGCGGGGCGGATGTGCAGGTCCCGTGGGCGGGACGCGGCGGAGCCCGGCGGTGGTGGTGAAGATCGGGTGGGGGACACTCTCGTTGCCCCGCACCCGTTTCTTCCTCAGGAGTGAGCCACGCCGATGTCGCTGCTCGCCAGATTCAGCCTCGCCAACCGGGGGCTGGTAGCCCTCATCGCGGTGGTGATCACGGCGTTCGGTGCGTTCGCCGTACCGTCGCTGAAGCAGCAACTCCTGCCGTCGCTGGAGTTCCCGGCCGCGTTCATCGTCGCGGCGTATCCGGGCGCCGGACCGGAGATCGTCGAGTCGCAGGTCACCGAGCCGATCGAGAACAGCCTCCAGGGCATCACCGGTCTGGAGAAGATCACCTCGACCTCCCGCGAGGGTTCGACGACGGTCCAGGTGCAGTACGCGTTCGGCACCGACCTGGACGACATCTCCAACAAGATGCAGACCGCGCTCAACCGGATCGAGGCGCAGCTTCCGGAGGGCGTCGACCCGCAGGTGATCGTGGGCAGCACCGACGACCTCCCGGCCGTGGTGCTCGCCGCGTCCGGCGGCGACGACCAGCGTGCCCTGGGCGAGAAGCTGCGCGACGTCGTCGTGCCCGAGCTGGAGGCGATCGAGGGGGTCCGCAGCGTCGAGGTGACCGGCGCCCGCGACGAGGTCGTCGTGGTCACCCCGGACCCGGCCAAGCTGGCCGCCGCGCGCCTGCAGCCGACGGCGATCGGCACCGCACTGCGGACCAACGGCGTGGCGGTGCCCGCCGGTGTGGTGGTCGACGGCACGCGAGGCCTCCCGGTGCAGGTGGGGGCGCCGCTGGCCGGCATCGACGACCTGCGCGGCATCGTGCTGACCCCGACCCCGCCGGCCGCGCCGGTACGGCTAGGCGACGTGGCCACCGTCGAGCAGCAGCTCACCCCGGCCACCGCGATCACGCGGACGAACGGCAAGGACAGCCTCGGCATCGCGGTCACCGCGGCGCCGGACGGCAACGCGGTGGAGATCTCCCACGAGATCCGCGACCGGCTCGCCGACCTGCGGACCGCCTCCGGCGCGGAGCTGACCGTGGTCTTCGACCAGGCCCCGTTCGTCGAGAAGTCCATCGAGAGCCTGACCACCGAGGGCCTGCTGGGTCTGGTCATGGCCGTCGTGGTCATCCTGGTCTTCCTGCTCTCGGTACGCTCCACCGTCGTCACCGCGGTCTCCATCCCGCTGTCGGTGGTGGTGGCGCTGATCGCCCTGTGGATCGGTGACTACTCGCTCAACCTGCTCACCCTCGGCGCGCTGACCATCGCGGTCGGGCGGGTGGTCGACGACTCGATCGTCGTGCTGGAGAACATCAAACGCCATCTGGAGTACGGCGAGGAGAAGCACGGGGCGATCCTCACCGCCGTTCGCGAGGTGGCCGGCGCGGTGACCGCGTCCACGCTGACGACCGTCGCGGTGTTCGCACCGATCGCGCTGGTGGGCGGCTTCGTCGGGCAGCTCTTCGCGCCGTTCGCGATCACGGTCACCGTGGCCCTGCTCGCCTCGCTGCTGGTGTCGCTGACCATCATCCCGGTGCTGGCGTACTGGTTCCTCAAGCCCGCCCGGGACACCACCGTGGACGTACGCCGGGCGGCGGAGGAGAAGGAGCTGCGCAGCCCGTTGCAGCGGACGTACCTGCCGGTGATCGGGTTCGCGACCCGTCGGCGCGCCACGCGCTGGATCACGCTGGGGCTCGGCGTGCTGGTGCTGTTCGGCACGTTCGGCCTGTCCCGCCAGCTGGAGACCAACTTCCTGGACGACTCCGGCCAGGACACCCTGAACATCACCCAGGAACTGCCGGCGGGCACCGCGCTGGCCGGCACCGACGCGGCGGCCCGGCAGGTCGAGGCGGTGCTGGCGGAGACCGAGGGCGTCGAGACGTACCAGGTCACCGCCGGCTCCGGCGACACCCCGTGGGCCGGTGTCGGCGGCAACAACGTCGCCACCTGGTCGGTCGCGCTCGGCGACAAAACCGACGCCAAGGAGATGCGCGAAGTCCTGCGCGGCAGGTTCGACGCGCTCGGCGACGGCGTCGGCGAGTTCACCTTCGGTGCCGGCGAGGGCGGGGGGTCCGCCAACCAGCTGGAGGTCGTCGTCCAGGCCGCCGGGCCGGAGGTGCTGGCGCGGGCCGTCAAGGACGTCGAGGCGGCGATGACCGGCCTCGACGGTGTCGAGGACGTCACCACCAGCCTCACCGACTCGGTGGAGCGGGTCCAGGTCACCGTTCGGCGGCTCGACGCCGGCCGGTACGGGCTCACCGAGGCGGCCGTCGGGCAACTGGTGGCGCAGGCGTACCGGGGTGCGCCGCTGGGCCAGGTCACCCTGGAGGACGGCCAGCAGGACGTGATCCTCCGCGGCAGTGCCCAGCCGCCGCTCACCGTCGAGCAGCTCAAGGCGCTGCCGATCGGGCCGGTGACGCTGGGCGCCATCGCCGACGTCACGACGGCCCCCGGCCCGGAGCAGGTCACCCGCGTCGACGGCGAGCGCAGCGTCTCCGTGACCGGTACGGCCACCGGCTCGAACCTGGGTGCCATCAGTCAGGAGCTGCAGAAGAAGCTGGACGCCATCGACGTACCGGGGGCGACCTTCGCCATCGGCGGTGTCAGCGCGGACCAGGAGGAGGCCTTCGCCGACCTCGGCCTGGCGGTGCTGGCCGCCATCGCGATCGTCTTCCTGATCATGGTGGCCACGTTCCGCAGCCTGACCCAGGCGCTGATCCTGCTCATCTCCATCCCGTTCGCGGCGACCGGCGCGATCGGCCTGCTGCTCGCCACCGGCACACCGCTGGGCGTGCCGGCGCTGATCGGTGTGCTCATGCTGGTCGGCATCGTCGTGACCAACGCGATCGTGCTGCTCGACCTGATCAACCAGTACCGGGCGCAGGGCATGAGCGTGCGGGACGCGGTGGTCGAGGGCGGCCGGCGCCGGCTGCGGCCGATCCTGATGACCGCGGTCGCGACCATCTTCGCGCTGCTGCCGATGGCGCTGGGCCTGACCGGCGAGGGCGGCTTCATCTCCAAGCCGCTGGCGATCGTGGTGATCGGCGGTCTGCTCAGCTCGACGCTGCTGACGCTGATCCTGGTGCCGACGCTGTACACGATGGTGGAGAACACCAAGGAGGCGTTCCGCGCCCGGCGGGCCCGCCGCTCCGGCGACGCCACGCCGACCGGGGCCACGTCCACCGACGACGGCGACGCGCCGGTCCCGGCCGGTGCAGGGCGGACCGCCGATGCCTCGGCCGGCCGGGCCTCCACCACGGCGACCGCGGCCGGTGGGGTCGACGGTACGGTGTCCCGCCCGGCACCCTCGGGTGCGCTGCTCGACGGCACCGACCAGTTCGAGGTCCTACGGCTCCCGAAGAGCCGCACCTCACCATTGCCGCCCGGGGAGTAACGGCAGCCGCAGTTTCACGGAAAGTGTGGCTTTCCCGCGCGGAATAGCCACACTTTCCGTGAAACTGCCGAGGCGTGGGGGCTTGCGTGTCGGGTGTCCGCGTAGCGGCGGACGCTCGGGTACGGGCCGGGTAGGGTCCGTCCGTGCCGTCCGCCCTCTCGGTCCTGCGCCGCAACCGCAACTTCCGCAACCTCTTCCTCGCCGAGCTGGTGGTCTTCGGTGCCGACTGGTTCGTCATGGTGCCGCTGCTGGTACTGCTGCCGAAGCTGACCGGCAGCGGCGTGTGGGGCGCTCTGGTGCTCGCCGTCGACACCGGCATCGTGGCGCTGCTGCTGCCGTACACCGGGACGGTCGCCGACCGGATCGACCGCCGGAAGATCATGATCGGGGCGAACGTCGCCGCGTTGGTCGGTGTGCTCCTGCTGCTCGGGGTGCGCAGCTCGGGCACGGCGTGGCTGGCGATGGTGGGGATCGGCGTGGTCGCGGTCGCCAAGGCGTTCTACTCACCGGCCGCGCAGGCCGCCCTGCCGAACGTGCTGGACCCCGAGGAGCTGGCCGCCGGCAACGCGGTCGCCGGTTCGGCCTGGGGCACGATGACGGTGGTCGGCGCGTCGCTCGGCGGCGTACTCAGCGCCGTCGTCGGACCGTACGCCTGCTTCTGGGTCGCCGCGGGCGGCCTGGTGCTCGCCGCGGTGCTCGCCGCGCGGATCCGCCGGCCGTTGCAGGCGCCCCGCGACGTCGGCCGACCCGTGCAGCAGACGTGGGCCGCGGTGCGGGAGGCGCTCGGCTACATCGCCCACCGCCCGCGGGTGCTGGCGCTGGTGACGGTGAAGTCGGCGGTCGGCCTGGGCAACGGCGTGCTGACCGTGTTCCCGCTGCTCGCCGGCCTGTACGGGGTCGGCGCGATCGGTGCCGGCCTGCTGTTCGCCGTACGCGGGGCGGGTGCGCTGGTGGGGCCGATCCTGATGCGGCGGGTCCTGGGCAACCGGGCCTGGCTGCTGCCCGGGCTCGCGCTGTCGATGTCGCTGTACGGCCTGGCCTACCTGGGCACGTCGGTCGCCGGCTGGTTCCCGCTGGTGCTGGCCCTGGTCTTCGTCGCGCACTTCGCCGGAGGCAGCAACTGGGTCATGTCGAACTTCGCCCTCCAGGGCGAGGTGCCCGACCGCCTGCGCGGCCGTGTGTTCGCCACGGACATGATGCTGGCGACGCTTGCCATCTCGGTCAGCCAGCTGGTGGTGGCGTCGGTCGTGGACATCGTCGACGAGCGGGTGGTGCTGGCCGGCTGCGGCCTGGTCACGTTGGTCTACGCGATCGGCTGGCGGATCGCCACCCGCGGCCTCTCCCTCACCGACCCGGTCGTCGAGCCGGACCCGTCGGTGGCCCGGTGACCGGCGTCCGTCCCAGCCGCCGGACGGTGGTCCGGGGTGTCGGTGCGGGGCCCTACCATGGGCCCGTGCCGATGACATTCGCCTCCGGGTCGGTCCGGGTCCGGGTCCCCGCCACCAGCGCCAACCTGGGGCCGGGCTTCGACGCGCTCGGGCTCGCCCTCACGCTGCACGACGACGTCGCCGCCGAGGTGACGTCCGGCGGCGTGACCGTGACGGTGACCGGGCAGGGCGCGGGGGAGCTGCCGGCCGACGACCGGCACCTGGTGGTGAGCGCCATGCGGGCCACCTTCGATGCCCTCGGCGGCCAGCCGCCGGGCCTCGCGGTGGAGTGCGTCAACCGCATCCCGCAGGCGCGCGGGCTGGGCTCGTCGTCCGCCGCGATCGTCGCCGGGATCCTGCTCGCCCGGGCGCTGGTGGTCGACGGCGAGGTGCTCCTGGACGACGAGGCCGTGCTGCGGCTCGCCGCGGAGATCGAGGGCCATCCGGACAATGTGGCGCCCTGCCTGCTCGGGGGGTTCACGGTGGCGTGGACGGAGCCGTCGGGCTCGCGGGCCGTGTCGCTGCCGGTCGCCGACGGTGTCCGGCCGACGGTCTTCGTGCCGGCCGAGCGCGGTCTCACGTCGGTCGCCCGCGCCGCGTTGCCGTCGACCGTCCCGCACGGCGACGCCGCGCTGAACGCCGGACGGGCCGCGTTGCTCGTCCACGCCCTGACCGCCGAGCCGGCGCTGCTGCTGCCCGCCACCGTCGACCGGCTGCACCAGGACTACCGGGCCGAGGGGATGCCGGGCACATCTGCCCTGGTCAGTGCGTTGCGTGCGGCTGGTGTGGCCGCCGTGGTCAGTGGGGCGGGGCCGACGGTACTGGCGTTGAGCGAGCCGCCGGAGGATTTCGACCCGGGAACACGTTGGCGCGTCCTGCAGTTGGGTACAGACATGCACGGCGCCCGGGTCTCCGGGGGTAGACTGGGACACGCGGAGCGGGACCCTGTTGCCGCAGGTCGGAAGAGTTGATTACGCTCTAGACTTAGCACAGCCGCGAAGCATGCGATCTCTCTGCGGGTCGGCGCACCCCCGAAGCTCTCGGCGGTAGCCCGTCACCCCTGCCTAGGCCCACGCCGCACCGCAGTCTTCACAGGTCGCCGCAGACGGCGAGATCCGTTCACCGATGTCGGTGATTCGGAAGACCGACCGGCTGCTGTGTCACAGACTCCCGCGACGCGTCCTTGCGAGGCGGGTGCACCGAGGCCGCCCGGCCACCTTGTTCGTCGACTCCGGGCAGTCCCGGCCTATCGAGGGAAGGAATCCATTGAGCGACACCACCGACGTGACGTCGGATGTTTCCAACGTCGCTGGCGATGCCACCACTGCCGCCCCCGCCCGTCGTCGGCGCAGCGGCACCGGTCTGTCGGCGATGCTGCTGCCGGAGCTGCAGAGCCTGGCCGCGTCGCTCGGCATCTCGGGCACGGCTCGCATGCGTAAGGGCGAGCTGATCAGCGCGATTTCCGAGCGGCAGGGCGGCTCCGCCGCCGGGACCCCTCGACCGCGGGCCGAGGTCGCGGCCGCCGCCGCCCCCGCCCGGGACGAGGTCCACGCGGAGGTCCGCGAGACCGCCGAGCGGCCGGAGGCCGAGCGGCGCACCGCGGAGCAGGCTCCCGCTGCGGAGACCGGCACCCGTACCCGTACCCGGCGTGGCCGGGCCGCCGCGACTGAGGCACGCGGTGGCGAGGCCGGTGCCGGCGAGGCACGGGCCGCCGAGCCGCAGGCCGTCGAGACCCGCGCCGCCGAGCCTCGGGCCACGGAGCCTCGGACCACCGAGCCTCGGGCCGACGAGGTCGAGACCGGTGAGCGGGCCGACCGCGGCGAGGGCCGTGGTGGCCGTGACCGTGCCGAGCGCGGTGACCGTGCCGAGCGCGGTGACCGTACCGAGCGTGGCGAGCGTGGCGAGCGTGGCGAGCGGACCGAGCGTGGCGAGCGGACCGAGCGTGGCGAGCGGACCGAGCGTGGCGAGCGGACCGAGCGTGGCGAGCGGACCGAGCGTGGCGAGCGGACCGAGCGTGGCGAGCGGACCGAGCGTGGCGAGCGGACCGAGCGCGGTGACCGTACCGAACGCGGCGAGCGGACCGAACGCGGTGACCGTGCCGAGCGCGCCGACCGCAACGAGCGCGGTGACCGTGCCGAGCGCGGTGATCGTAACGAGCGGGCCGACCGGGGTGACCGGGGCGACCGCAACGAGCGGGGCGACCGGGGTCAGCGCGTCGAGCGCGACAACGGCGACGAGGACGACGAGAGCGGCGGCCGGCGTGGCCGGCGCAGTCGTTTCCGGGACCGCCGACGTGGCCGCGGTGAGCGGGTCGAGGGCGGCGACACCGGTGGGCGCGAGGGGCGCGAGCCCCAGGTCGCCGACGACGACGTGCTCGTCCCCGTGGCCGGCATCATCGACGTCCTGGACAACTACGCCTTCGTGCGGACCACCGGCTACCTGGCCGGCCCGAACGACGTCTACGTGTCCATGTCCCAGATCAAGAAGTACGGCCTGCGCCGCGGTGACGCGATCACCGGTGCGGTGCGCGCGGCTCGCGACGGCGGTGAGCAGCGGCGGGACAAGTACAACCCGCTGGTCCGGCTGGACACCATCAACGGCATGGAGCCGGACGAGGCCCGACGCCGGCCCGAGTTCTACAAGCTCACTCCGCTCTACCCGCAGGAGCGACTGCGGCTGGAGACCGAGCCGCACATCCTCACCACCCGGGTCATCGACCTGGTCATGCCGATCGGCAAGGGGCAGCGGGCACTGATCGTGTCCCCGCCCAAGGCCGGTAAGACCATGGTGCTGCAGGCGATCGCCAACGCGATCACCCGCAACAACCCGGAGTGCCACCTGATGGTGGTGCTGGTGGACGAGCGACCCGAAGAGGTCACCGACATGCAGCGGTCGGTGAAGGGCGAGGTCATCGCGGCTACGTTCGACCGGCCGCCGCAGGACCACACCACGGTCGCCGAGCTGGCGATCGAGCGGGCCAAGCGCCTGGTCGAGCTGGGCCACGACGTGGTCGTGCTGCTCGACTCGGTGACCCGGCTCGGTCGGTCGTACAACCTGGCGGCGCCGGCCAGCGGCCGGATCATGTCGGGTGGTATCGACTCCACCGCGCTGTACCCGCCGAAGCGGTTCCTGGGTGCGGCCCGCAACATCGAGAACGGCGGCTCGCTGACCATCCTCGCCACCGCGTTGGTGGAGACCGGGTCCATGGCGGACACGGTCATCTTCGAGGAGTTCAAGGGCACCGGTAACGCGGAGTTGAAGCTGGACCGGAAGATCGCCGACAAGCGGACCTTCCCGGCCATCGACATCAACCCGTCCGGTACGCGTAAGGAAGAGGTCCTGCTCGCACCGGAGGAGCTGGCCATCATCCACAAGCTGCGCAAGGTCCTGCACTCGCTGGACTCGCAGGCCGCTCTGGACCTGCTGCTGGACCGGCTCAAGCAGTCCCGTACCAACATCGAGTTCCTGATGCAGATCGCCAAGTCGACGCCGGGGGAGTGACCTCCCCGGTCTGAGACCGCACGAAGGGCACGGCCACCGCGGCCGTGCCCTTCGCGTTTTCGCGGCCGGGAGGCGGCCGGCGGGGTGGTCCCACTCACCGTCGCTGCCTGTCACGTTGACGTTCGCCCGGCCCATCATCACCGAACGTGACCTCCTGCGGAGGAGGTCACGTCCGCGTTCTGCCGGACGATTCTGCGCAACCTCCTGAACAGGGAAAATGCCCGTGCCTTCCGCGCCGGGCCGACATGCCCCTTCCCCCCTTTGCTCTGCACCCGGATACGCACCGGCCACGGATCGTGCGCGGTGCGCATCGGGGTGCAGAGCAAAGGGGGCCACGCGGCATCCGCGCAGGTCGGCCCGCCGTCACGCGACGTGACCTGTCTCCGACGGCCGAGCCGTGGAATTTTCCTTCGGTTCAGCAGTCAACCGTTGAAACTTCTATTCATCATCCGGTTGACTGTCGTCCATGCGTACCCGCAGACGATCCGCCCGGCTCGCCGGCGTCCTGCTGTTGACGCCGCTGCTCACCGTGGCCGGCACCGTTCCCGTGACGGCCGGTGCGGCGGCACCGCCGACGTCCGACCTCTCCGTGACGGCCGCCGAGGACGCGCCCCGCGCCTCCTCGTACGCCGCGGACTCGGTCAGCATCGCCGGGGACCCCACGGCGAGCGCCGCCACCGCCGCGACCACGACCGGCGTCGAGCCGGCCGGTGGCCTGGAGACCACGACGACCACCCGTCCGGTCGCGCCGGGCCTCGACCTCACCTCCTTCGACCGGTACGACGCCCAGGGCTGGCTGCGCGCGGACGCGCTCACCGCGGACCTGGGCGGCGGCGTCACGGTCGACTACGTCAACTCCGGCGCGGTCAGCCGAGCCGAGCCCCTGCGCGGCGCGGTGGACGCCTCGCGGGCCGTCGCCGCCGTCAACGGCGACTTCTTCGACATCAACAACTCGGGTGCGGCCCAGGGCGTCGGCATCCGCGACGGCGAGCTGGTCCAGTCCGCCATCAGCGGACACCCCAACGCGGTGGCGATCACCGGCGAGGGACTCGGTCGGGTGATCGAGGTCAACTTCGCGGGCACCGCCACGCTGCCCACCGGGCCGGTGCCGCTGACCCAGTTCAACAACATGGTCCAGGCCGACGGCATCGGGGCGTTCACGTCGCTCTGGGGTGCGTACACCCGGGAGCGTCCGGTCGCCGGCGCCACCCGCGTCACCGAGGTCGCCGTGGTCGGCGGTCGCGTGGCCGCCGTCGCCACGACGGCCGGCAGCGGGCCGATCCCGGCCGGCACCACCATCCTGCTGGGCCGCGACGCCGGCGCGGACGGCCTCGCGGGCCTCAAGCCCGGTGACCCGGTCGACGTCACGTACCGCCCGAAGGCCGCCGACGGCAGCACCCTGCACGCGGCGGTCGGCGGCGGCAACGTGCTGGTCCGCGACGGCGTGGTGCAGAGCATCGCCGACGCCACCCTCGCGCCGCGTACGTCGGTGGGCTTCTCCGCCGACGGCCGCCGCATGATCATGCTCACGGTGGACGGCCGGCAGGTCGACAGCAGGGGCGTCACCCAGACCGAGATGGGCCGGATGATGGCCGAACTCGGCGCCCACCACGCGCTCAACCTCGACGGCGGCGGTTCGTCCACGCTGCTCGCCCGGGAGCCGGGCGCGGCGGCGGTACAGGTGGAGAACAGCCCGTCGGACGGCACCGAGCGGGCCGTGCCGAACGGTCTGGCCCTGTACGCCCCGAAGGGCAGCGGACGGCTCACCGGGTACTGGCTGGAGACCGCCAGCGACCCGACCACCGCGCCGGGCGTCTCGCCGGTGCGGGGCGGCCGGCCGGACCGGGTCTTCCCGGGCCTGACCCGCCGACTCACCGCCGCCGGCCACGACGAGACGTACGGCCCTGCGGCCGGCGCACCGGCCTGGCGGGTCAACCCGGCGGTGCACGGCGCGGTGGACGACGGGGTGTTCCGAGCGGGCGCGCCCGGTACCACCACGGTCACCGCCTGGCGGGGCGAGGCACACGGCACCATCGACCTCACCGTGCTCGGGCCGCTGGCCCGGATCGACTCCACGGTGGACCGCGTCGGCCTCTCCGCCGTCGACGGGACGGCGCTGTTCGGCGTCGTCGGGTACGACGCCGAGGGCAACACCGCCCCGGTCGAGCCCGCCGACCTGACACTGGAGTACGACCGCGAGCTGCTGCGCATCACCCCCACCGCCGACGGCAACCTGTCCGCCACCGCGCTGCGCGGCAGTGGCTCCACCCTGGTCACCGTCCGCGTCGGACGCAGCAGCACCGTCGTACCGGTGACGGTCGGTCTGACCGACGTGCCGGTCGCCGGATTCGACGACGCGGCCTCGTGGACGTTCAGCCAGGCCCGGGCCAGCGGCGCGGTCGCCCCGGCGCCGGGCCGCACCGGCACCGGGCTGAAGATGACGTACGACTTCAGCCAGTCCACCGGCACCCGGGCCGCGTACGCCAATCCGCCCGCGTGGATCCCGGTCGCCGGTCAGCCGCAGGCCTTCGGCGTGTGGATCCACGGCAACGGCACCGGCGAGTGGCCCAGCCTGCACCTGCACGACGCCCAGGACACCCAGCACGTGCTGCGCGGGCCGCTGATCGACTGGAAGGGCTGGCGGTACGTCCAGTTCACGGTGCCGTCCGGCGTGCAGTACCCGGTGCGGGTCCGTCGGTTCTACGTGGCGGAGACCAACGCCGCGGCGACGTACACCAGCGAGGTGGTCATCGACGACCTGGTGGCGAAGGTGCCGCCGACGGTCGACGCGCCGGCCGAGGCGCCGCGTACCGACCGGGTGGTGCTCCGGGACGGCACGGTGGACGGTGCACCGTGGCGCTTCGCGGTGATGTCCGACGCCCAGTTCGTCGCGGCGGCTCCGGACAGCGACCTGGTCGCCCAGGCCCGCCGCACGCTCCGCGAGGTCAGGGCGGCGAAGCCGGACTTCCTGGTGATCAACGGCGACCTGGTGGACACCGCCTACCCGGCGGACTTCGCGCTGGCGAAGCGGCTCCTCGACGAGGAACTGGGCGGAGAGATCCCCTACCACTACGTGCCCGGCAACCACGAGATCATGGGCGCCCCGATCAGCAACTTCCGGGCCGTCTTCGGCGACACCGAGCGGGTCTTCGACCACCAGGGCACCCGCTTCGTCACCCTCAACTCGTCCACCGGCTCACTGCGTGGCGGCGGCTTCGACCAGATTCGGATGCTCCGGTCGGCCCTCGACTCCGCCGCCGGCGACGACGCGGTCGGCTCGGTGGTCGTCGTGCACCACCACCCGCCCCGTGACCCGGGCGCGGCCAAGGCCAGCCAGCTCGGCGACCGGAAGGAGGCGGCGCTGCTGGAGCAGTGGCTGGCCGACTTCCAGCACCGCACCGGCAAGGGCGCGCTGTTCGTCGGCGGGCACGTCGGCCAGTTCCACGCCGACCGGGTCGACGGTGTGCCGTACGTCATCAACGGCAACTCCGGCAAGGGCCCCTCCAGCCCGGCCGACCAGGGCGGTTTCACCGGCTGGACCGAGTTCGGGGTGGACCCGGTGACCCCCGCCGAGGCGGACCGGGCCCGCCGGAACCCGCTCGCCGAGGGCCCACGCTGGGTGGACGCCGAGTTCCACCCGCACGTCGACGCCCTCGCCCTGGTCGCACCGGCCACGGTCACGGTGGGTGCGGGGGTACCGGTCACCGCGACGGTGACCCAGCCGGGCGGGCGTACGGTGCCGGTGGCGGCGCCGGTCAGCGCCGACTGGTCCGCCTCGCCGAACCTGCACGTCGGCCCGGTCGCCGGGCTGAAGCCCTGGCACGTGGCGCGCTTCGACCCGGCCACCGGTCAGCTCACCGCCCTGCGCGCCGGTGCGCCGGTGAAGCTCGCCGTCGACGTCAACGGGGTGCACGCCGAAGCGACGCTCGCCCTCACCGCCCGCTGAGGTGTAAGGAAGGGCCCCTTCTTAACGCCTCGTGCATAGGAAGGGCCCCCGGTTAACACCTCGCCCCGAGGCCCGCACCGATGTCCGGTGCGGGCCTCGTCGGCAGCTGGGCGGGGGCCGAGTGTTAACAAGGGGCCCTTCCTCTACCGGAGGCGTTAAGCGGGGGCCCTTCCTTTCACCGTCTCAGAAGTCGCCGTCGGCTACCTGGAAGACGGTGAGGCCCAGTTCGCGCCACATCCGCACCACCTGCATCCGGTCGTCGAAGACGCCGACCACCCGGTACCGGTCGGCGACCTCGCGCTCGTAGATCTCCCGCTTGACGATCGAGTCCTTGCGCGAGTCACCGACCGCCCGCAGGTGCAGTGCGAGGTAGGGGACCTTGACGTGCCGGTCCAGCCACGCCTCGGTGGCGGCCCGCGCCGAGGCGTCCCGGCCGGAGCAGAAAACCACTCCGTACCCGGCCGCGTGCATGGCCCGGACCGCCGCGATCACCGCGGGGTTCGGCTCGTCCTCGCCGACCCGGGTCATGTCGTACGGGCTGCGGGAGACGTTCAAGGCGACGGTGCCGTCGATGTCCACCAGGACGATCTCCGGCGGCTCGTCGGACGGGGGGTTCACCCGTGCCGGGCGGCCCGTCCGCGCCGTCGGCACCGGCAACGGCAGTGGGCGACCCTCCAGGTAGCGTTCATGCAGTCGACGGATCGCCGCTTCGCCGACCCGGTCGGCCTCCGCCCGGGACGCGTCCCGGCGCAGACACTCGTCCAGCGGTACGTCGGTGAAGTCGTGCACCTCGAACCCGGCCCCGTACCGGGCGGCCAGGTCGGCCCAGTCCCGCAGTGTCCGCGAGCGCAGGTTGGTGTCGTCCACGCAGACGTCGGCACCGGCCCGTAGCAGCGTCTCCACCTGCGCCCGCTGCACGAGCGTCACCTGCCATTCGGCGCGTTGGGTGAAGAGCCGCTCGCCGTGCAGCATCCGGCGCAGGTCGTCGCGGTTGACGCGGACCACGGACGGTTGCAGCGTCCGGGCGAAGGTCGTCTTCCCGGAGGCGGGCAGTCCCCGGGTGGCGATCAGGCGGCCCATCAGGTCCCTCCGTGTGGTCGTCGGCGACGTGCCCCGTCCGGGGTACGAACCCGTGCGGTCGTGCCTGCGTGAATGCCCGGCCGGTACGCGGGAATGCGTGCCGGGCGGCGTACGTTGTGGCAGCCGGACCTGCTGTGCGGCCCGATTATCGAGCTGGCGTACGCCCATGGCACACTGGTCAATCGGCCACCGGTTCCGGTTCACGCCCGAAGTCCGTCGCGTACGCCACGACGGGGGCGACCCGGCGACCACCGACGAGAGGACCGAGGCGACATGAAGCCCAACATCCACCCGGAGTACGTGACCACCGACGTCACCTGCTCCTGCGGCAACACCTTCACGACCCGCAGCACCGCCAAGGGCGGCTCGATCCACGTCGAGACCTGCAGCGCCTGCCACCCGTTCTACACCGGCAAGCAGCGCGTCCTGGACACCGCGGGCCGGGTCGCGAAGTTCCAGCAGAAGTACGCCAAGGTTCAGGCCAAGAAGGCCAAGTAACTCCTCGTTCGACGCCCGCGTCCGGTTTCCCGCCGGACGCGGGCGTCGTCCGTATTCCCCCTGTCCGTTCCGCCCCGGCACCGTCGAAGGAGCACCCGCAGCATGAGCAGCGAGCGTCTGGCCGCCCTCCTCGACGAGTACGCCGAGCTGGAGAAGCGGCTGGCCGACCCGGCCATCCACGCCGACCAGAACACCGCCCGCCGGGTGGGCCGCCGGTACGCCGAGCTGGTGCCCCTGCACAAGGCCGCCGGTGAGCTGGAGCAGGCCCGGGCCGACCTGGTGGCCGCGCGGGAGCTGGCCGCGGAGGACCCGTCCTTCGCCGGCGAGGCGGAGTCGATCGCGGCGTCCCTGCCGGCGCTGGAGGAGCGCCTGGCCGAGCTGCTGATCCCCCGCGACCCGCACGACGCCAAGGACGTCATCGTCGAGATCAAGGCCGGCGAGGGCGGCGAGGAGTCCGCGCTGTTCGCGGGCGACCTGCTGCGGATGTACACGCGGTACGCGGAGCGGCGCGGCTGGCTCACCGAGGTGATCGACGCGCAGGACTCGGACCTCGGCGGGGTCAAGGACGTGTCGTTGGCCATCAAGACCAAGGGCGTGCCGGAGGGCGGCAACGGCGTGTGGTCCCGCCTCAAGTGGGAGGGCGGCGTGCACCGGGTGCAGCGGGTCCCGGTCACCGAGTCGCAGGGACGGATCCACACCAGCGCCGCGGGTGTGCTGGTGCTGCCCGAGGCCGAGGACGTCGACGTCACCATCGACCCGAACGAGCTGCGGATCGACGTGTTCCGGTCGTCCGGCCCGGGTGGGCAGTCGGTGAACACCACCGACTCGGCGGTGCGGATCACCCACGTACCGACCGGCATCGTGGTCTCCTGCCAGAACGAGAAGTCGCAGCTCCAGAACCGGGAGCAGGCGATGCGGATTCTGCGGGCCCGGCTGCTGGCGGCGGCGCAGGAGGAGGCCGACGCGGCCGCCTCGGACGCCCGCAAGGCGCAGGTGCGTACGGTCGACCGCTCGGAGCGGATCCGCACCTACAACTTCCCGCAGAACCGGATCACCGACCACCGGATCGGCTACACCGCGTACAACCTGGATCTTGCCCTCGGTGGCGACCTGGACGGTGTGCTGGACGCCCTCGCGGAGGCCGACCGCGCCGCCCGCCTCGCCGGTGACCCGGAGTTGACCCGCCGCTAGTCTCCGCGCACTTTCACGGAAAGAGTGCCTGTCCGCGACCGGACAGCCACTCTTTCCGTGTAAGTGCAGGCACGCGCCGGGCGCGGGGCGCGGGGCGCGCGCGGCGCGGGCGCGCGGGTCCGTCAGGAGGCGCGGGGTTGGGTCTTCGCGCGGAGCATTTCCCGGTCGGCGGCCTCGAAGGCGACGCCGAGCGCGGCGCGCAGGTCCGGGCCGCCGGCGCCGACCTCCGCGAAGCCGATGCTCACGCCGACGGGGGTGCCGGGCACCAGGGACTCCCAGTCCTCGGTCCGCATCGCCGCGTCGATGCGCCGCTTCACCTCCGCCGCCTCGGTCATGCCGGCGCCGGAGAGCACCACCACGAACTCGTCGCCGCCGTAGCGGGCCACGAAGTCGCCGCGCCGCATCACCCGGTTGATCACTCCGGCGACGCGTTGCAGGACCAGGTCGCCGGAGTGGTGCCCGTGCCGGGTGTTCACCGCCTTGAAGCCGTCCAGGTCGCAGACGCCGATCACCACCCGTTCGCCCCGGGACACCACGGCGGCGACGTAGCGCTCCAACCGGCGTCGGTTCGGCAGGCCGGTGAGCGGGTCGGTCAGCGCCTCCCCCTCGAACCGGACGGCCTCGCGCCGCATCTCCTCGTGGTCGATGCGGGCGGCGATGCCGTCGATGTAGACGTCCCGGAGCCGGTCGTTGCGCTGCGCGGCCAGCCGGAACGCCAACCGGTCGACCTGGTGCGACCCCGCGTGGTCGCCGGCACTGGCGAGGGCGACGCTGCGCAGTCGGGCCGGCTCGGCCGCGCCGAGCGTCTCGTGGGACACCTGGACGGTCTCCAGCCGGGTGACCGCCTCGATCGGGCGCCCCTCGGCGATCGCCAGGCAGACCTGGCCGAGTTGGCGCATGTCCCGGGCGCGGGCGCTGTCGCCGCCGTGCGAGAGCAGCCGGGCGGGCGCGGCGTCGGTGCCGACGTCCAGCCGGTCGCCCAGGGCCGCCCGCCGGGCGGCGGCGTAACCGTACGCGGCGAGGCTGCTGGGCCGCAGCCGGCTGGACCGACCGGAGTTCAGGAAGCGGTCGAGGTCGGTGGAGACGTCCCGCAGCACCCGCAGGCAGCCGTCGGTGTCGCCGGTGTGGTCCAGCGCGACCGCGTTGCGCAGCCGGATGCCGGGGGCGGCGAAGGTCTCCTCGGGGATGCCGGCGGCCGTCCCGAGTTGCCGGGCCCGTTCGATCGCGCTGAGGGCGTAGCCGTGGAAGCCGAGGTAGGAGTAGGCCATCGCGAGGTCGTGCCAGCCCCACGCGGTGTCCCGGTCGGGGTCGTCCACCGCGCCCAGGGCGCGGGAGGCCCGCACCAGGTGCATGACGCAGCGGTCCAGGGCGCCCTGGTGGTGCGCGGCCAGTGCGGCGAGCGCGTGGAGATGTCCGTGCAGGTAGGGCTCGGCGAGGTCGCGGACCGCCGCGGAGGCCTCCTCGATGGCCCGGGTGTACTCGGCCGTCCGGCCCAGGTTGAGCACCGTGCAGAGCCGCTGCACCAGGGCGTCGGCCCGCGCGTACGGGTCGGTGGTGGTGCGCAGGACGGTGTCGAGGACCGCGGACGCCTCGGCGGAGCGGCTGGACTCCTGGAGGTCCCGTGCCCGGATGAGAGCGTCAACCTGGTCGGTGACCCGGTCGAGCCAACCCACCCGTCACCTCCCGTCGGTGTGCGTCGGATCGCACCCGCTCGTGCCGGGCATCTCGACGCTTGCATGATTATGTCGTGACCATCGTGCCGCAACAGCCGTCCGAAGGGACGAGACGCGAACGGCCCTCCGTTTCGGTGTCCCGGGCAGCCCGGGTACTCGCCGAAGCGGGGGTCGAGGCGGCGCGGGCGGAGGCGGAGCTGCTGGCCGCGTACGTCCTGGGGGTGTCGCGGGGGCGTCTGGCGGTCGCCGACGGGTTCACCGACGGCCAGCGCGAGCGGTTCGACGCGCTCGTCGCGCGGCGGGCGCGGCGCGAGCCGTTGCAGCACCTCACCGGTAGCGCCGGGTTCCGGCACCTGGAACTGGCGGTCGGGCCGGGCGTCTTCGTCCCGCGGCCGGAGACCGAGCTGCTCGCCGGCTGGGGGATCGCCGAGGCCGCGCGGACGGCCGAGCCGCTGGTGGTGGACCTGTGCAGCGGTTCCGGGGCGATCGCCCTGTCGGTGGCGCACGAGGTGCCGGGCGCCCGGGTGGTGGCGGTGGAGCGGTCGCCCGCCGCGCTGCGGTGGCTGCGGCGCAACGCGGCGGACCGGGCGGCGGCGGGGGACCGGCCGATCGAGATGGTCGAGGCGGACGTCACCGCTCCGGACCTGCTGGCCGATCTGGTCGGCCGGGTCGACGTGCTGCTGTGCAACCCGCCGTATGTGCCGGACGAGGTTGCCGTACCGCCCGAGGTGGAACGGCACGACCCGGCGAGCGCGGTCTTCGGTGGTGCGGACGGGCTGGCGGTGATCCGGCCGGTGGTGGCGCGGGCGGCGGAGCTGCTGCGCCCGGGCGGGGTGCTGGGCGTCGAGCACGACGACACGCACGGCGCCGTGTTGCCGGCGCTGCTCGCCGTCGACGGCCGGTACGCCGGGATCACCGGCCACGACGACCTGGCCGGGCGACCCCGGTTCGCCACCGCGTCCCGCCGTGACGACCGCCGGCACGCCGACCCCGGCCCGGCGTGGCAGACTGGCTCCTCGTGATGCTCTACGACTGCCGGTCGCCCGCCGATCGGGACCGCGGCGTCGCCGCGGCCATCGAAGCGGTCAAGAACGGCGAGCTGGTGGTCCTGCCGACCGACACGGTCTACGGGATCGGTGCGGACGCGTTCACGCCGTACGCGGTCAAGGCGCTGCTCGACGCCAAGGGGGGCCAGGCGGCTCCGCCGCCGGTGCTGATCGGTTCCCGGCACACGCTCGACGGCCTGGTCTTCTCGCTGCCGCGCTCCGCGCGTGACCTGGTCGAGGCGTTCTGGCCGGGCGCGCTGACGATCATCGTCGAGCACTCGCCGAGCCTGCGCTGGGACCTGGGCGACACCAACGGCACGGTGGCGGTGCGCATGCCGCTGCACCCGGTGGCGCTCGAGGTGCTGCGGGAGACCGGGCCGATGGCGGTCGCGTCGGCGAACAAGGTCGGCCAGCCGGCGGCGGTGACCGCCGAGGAGGCCCGGGACCAACTCGCCTACTCGGTGCGCGCCTACCTGGAGGCCGGTCCGGCCGCCGACCCGGTGCCGAGCACGATCGTGGACCTGACCGGCGAGGCGCCGCGGCTGCTGCGTCCGGGTGCGATCCCAATGGAGAAGCTGCGGGACGTCGTGCCGGACATCGTGATCGAGAGCCGGGTGGCCTGAGTGCCTCCGTTCACGGTGTTGCACGTGTGCATGGGCAACATCTGCCGGTCGCCGATGGCCGAGCGGCTGCTGGCCCTGGCCGTCCGGGAGCGGCTGGGGCGGCGGGACGTCGACCCCGGTCGCGCCGACGAGCTGGTGCACAGTCACAGCGCCGGCACCGGGGGGTGGCACGCCGGCGAGGAGATGAACCCGCCCGCCGCCCGCCAGGTCGCCACGCGCGGCGGCAGCGTGGAGGGCTTCGCCGCGCGCAAGCTGCGCTCGGACCTGATCGACGCCGCTGACCTGGTGCTCACGGCCACCGCCGACCAGCAGGAGTACGTGGTGGCGCTGCGCCCGGACGCGGCCGCGCGCACCTTCGTGCTGGGGGAGTTCGGCCGGCTGCTGGCCGCCGTCGACCCCGCCGGGCTACCGCCCGCCGAGGCCACCGCGGATGCCGTGTACGCCCGTGGTGTCGCGCTGGTGGAGGCGGCCCACGAGGCGCGGCAGGGCACCGTGGCGCTGCCGACGGATGACCTCGACGACCCGTGGGGCCGGGGCGACCAGTGCTTCAGCCGGGTGGCCGACGAGATCGAGGAGACCGTCCACCCCCTCGCCACCGCTCTGCTGCCCTAATTCTTCCCGTTCACCCCGTAGGTGCGAATTTCCTGCGGGTTTGGGGGAAAAAGACAGTGAAGAGGGCCCTCCGGGCCATTCTGAACGGGTCCTGACGGCTCCTGCGGGGAGAGCTGATGACCCGGGCATACCTCCACAAACTGATGACCGTGCTGATGGCCGGCGTACTCGCCGGACTGGTGCTCGCGGCGGCGGCCCTCCCGGCCGCACTGGTGTTCGGGATCGGGTTCGCGGCGCTCGCCGCGCCCTACTCCGAGCTGCCGAACTCGCTGCGTACGCCGCCGACCGCCCAGCGGTCGAACCTGTACGCCAACGACGGCGCCACCCTGATCACGTCCTTCTACCAGGAGGACCGGGTGGACGTGCCGCTGGCGGAGGTGGCACCGGTGATGCGCCAGGCGATCATCGCCGCCGAGGACGCCCGGTTCCACGAGCACAGCGGCGTCGACGTGCGCGGCGTCGTCCGCGCCTTCACCGTCAACCGGCGCGACGGCGCGACCCGGCAGGGTGCCTCCACGCTGACCATGCAGTACGTCCGCAACGTCCTCGGCAACGATCCCCGGCTCACCGAGCGGCAGCGCCGCGCGGCCACCGAGATCACCACCGCGCGCAAGCTCCAGGAGATGCGGTACGCGCTCGCGCTGGAGCGGGAGCTGAGCAAGGACGAGATCCTGACCCGCTACCTCAACATCGCCTACTTCGGGGCCGGCGCGTACGGGGTGGCGGCGGCGAGCAAGCGGTACTTCTCCAAGTCCCCGGCCGACCTGACGTTGGCCGACTCGGCGCTGCTGGCCGGGCTGGTCCGCTCACCGCACACCGACGACCCGATCAACGGCGACGCGGACGCCGCCCTGGGCCGTCGGGCGTACGTGCTGGACCGGCTGGTGGAGCTGGGGCAGCTCGCGGCCGACGAGGCGGCCCGCGTGAAGACCGAGCCGCTCAACCTGCGGCCCAGCGAGACGCCGAACGACTGCACGGCGGTGCCGGAGGCGCACAACGACTGGGGCTTCTTCTGCGACTGGTTCACCCGCTGGTGGAACTCCCAGCCGGCGTTCGGCGCGACCGTCGACGAGCGGCAGCTCGCCCTGCGCCGCGGCGGGTACTCGATCGTCTCCTCGCTGGACCCGGCGGTGCAGCGGGCCACCACCGAGCAGGTGCGGAGCATCTACCGGCCGGACGACCGGTACGCGGCGCCGACCGCGGTGGTCCAGCCCGGCACCGGGCGGGTGCTGGCGATGGCGGTGAACCGGAACTACAGCGTGCAGGCCAACCCGGCCGGGCGGAAGAACCGCCCGAACACCGTCAACCAACTCGTCGCCGGGGGCGGCGCGATCGAGGGTTACCAGGCCGGATCGACGTTCAAGCTCTTCACCATGCTGGCCGCGTTGGAGTCCGGGTTGCCGCTGCGGACCGAGTTCGACGCCCCGGACCGGATCCTCACCCGCTACCCGGTGGCCGGTCCGACGAGCTGCGACGGGTACTGGTGCCCCGAGAACGCCACCTCGTCGGTCGAGGGGCGGCACACCATGTGGACGGCCTTCGGGCTGTCGGTGAACACGTACTTCGCGTGGCTCGCCGAGCGGGTCGGCGCGGACCGGGTGGTCGAGATGGCCGAGCGGCTGGGCATCGTGTTCCGGTCCCCCGAAGACGCGCGGCTGGCCCGGCACGGTGCCCGCAACTGGGGGCCGTTCACCCTCGGCGTCTCGGCCACCACCCCGCTCGACGTGGCCAACGCGTACGCCACCGTGGCCGCCGAGGGCACCTGGTGCGCGCCGCTGCCGGTCGTCTCGATCACCGACGCCGCCGGGCGGCCGGTGGCCGCCGCGCAGCCGGACTGCCGCCAGGCCGTCGACCCGGACGTGGCCCGGGCGGCGGCGGACGCGGCGCGCTGCCCGGTCGGCGATCAGTCCATGTACCGGCAGTGCGCCGGTGGCTCCGCGACCGGCCTGCACGCGAAGGTGGGCCGGCCGGTGGCCGGCAAGACCGGCAGCTCCGAGCGGTACGCGACGGAGACCGTGGTCGCCTTCACCCCGCAACTGGCGGTCGCCATGATGGCCACCAACCCGGACGACCCGCGTGACGCGGTGGGCCGGGCGGCGCAGGGCCGGCTGGTCACCGCGGTGGGGGAGGTGCTCGCCTTCGCGCTGCGCGACGAACCGGTCCGGGACTTCGTGCCGCCCGGTGAGGTGACCGCCTTCCAGCCCACCGGCCCCCGCACAGGCAACTAGGCCGTACCTCCCTCCGCGCGTCGTCGCAGTTTCACGGAAAGTGTGGCCATTCCCCGCGGAATAGCCGCACTTTCCGTGAAAGTGCGGCTTCCGGAGGCGGGGTGGGGGGCGGGCGGGGCTCAGCGACGGCTGGGGGTGGCGTCCGCGCGGTCGGCGACCTGCTCCGCGCCCCGGGCGATGTTGCGGGCCATACCGCCGAAGACCACGGCGTGGAAGGGTGCCACCGCACCCCAGTACGCGTGCCCGGCCAGCCCGCGCGGCAGGAACACCGCCCGCTGCTGGTAGCGGCTGCGCCCGTCCTCGGTGGGCAGCGTCCGCATCTCCAGCCAGGCCCGGCCGGGCAGCCGCATCTCGGCGCGCAGCCGGAGCAGCTCGCCGGGGACGATCTCCTCCACCCGCCAGAAGTCCAACGCCTCGCCGACCTGGAGGCGGTGCGGGTCACGCCGACCCCGGCGCAGCCCCACGCCACCCACGAGCCGGTCCAGCCATCCGCGCACCGACCAGGCGAGCGGGAAGGAGTACCAGCCGTGCTCCCCGCCCACCCCTTCGATCACCCGCCAGAGGGCGTCCGGCGGCGCGGCCACCTCCCGTTCGCGGACGTCGGTGTAGGCGGTGCCGCCGGACCACTTCGGATCGGAGGGCAGCGGCTCGGCCGGGGCGTCCGGGCCGCTCGCGGTCGACCAGCGGGTCTCCACCTGGGCGTCGCGGACCTTGGCCAGGGCCAGCGCGACCGCCTGGTCGAAGCCGGTCAGCCCGTCCGGCGGGTCGGGCAGGTACGTGGCGATGTCGTGTTCGTGGGCGACCGCCTCGTGGACCAGGCTCTCCACCAGTGGCCGGGCGATGGCGTTCGGCACCGGGGTGACCAGCCCGACCCAGTGCGAGGACAGGGACGGGGTCAGCGCCCGGACCGGCACGATGATCCGCCGGCGCAGTCCGGCCACCCGGGCGTAGCGCTGCATCATGTCGCCGAAGGTGAGGATGTCCGGCCCGCCGATGTCGAACCCGCGGTTGACCTCGGGTGGCAGGTGCGCGCACCCGGCCAGGTAGCGCAGCACGTCGCGGACGGCGATCGGCTGGATCCGGTTGTGCACCCAGCGCGGGGTGACCATGGCCGGCAGCCGCTCGGTCAGGTAGCGCAGCATCTCGAACGAGGCCGAGCCGGACCCGATGATGACCGCGGCCCGCAGGACCGCCGTCGGTACGCCGCTGGCCAGCAGGATCCGCCCCACCTCGGCACGGGAGCGCAGGTGCGGGGAGGGAACCTCACCGTCCTCCTTCGGCTCCGGGCCACCCAGGTAGACGATGCGGCGTACGCCGGCGGCGCGGGCGGCGGCGGCGAAGTTGGTGGCGGCCTCCCGGTCGGCGGCCTCGAAGCCGGCCTGCCCGAGCGAGTGCACCAGGTAGTACGCCACGTCCACACCGTCGAACGCGGCCGGCAGCGTCTCCGGCCTGCGGAGGTCCCCCTCGGCGATCTCGACCCGGGCCGCCCACGGCACGTCCCGCAGCCGGCCCGCCTTCCGGGCCAGGCAGCGCACGGTGTGGCCCTCGGTCAGCAGGCGGGGCGTGAGCCGTCCGCCGATGTACCCCGTCGCTCCGGTCACCAGGCATCTCACGGTTTCCAGTGTGCCGCCCCATAGACTCTGGCGCTGTGGACACCGACATGCCGACCTTCTGGGGCCCGGACTTCGACCAGCTCAGGGCGACCGACCCGGAGATCGCCGGGGTGGTTCTCGGCGAGCTGGACCGGCTGCGCGGCGGGCTCCAGCTGATCGCCAGCGAGAACCTCACCTCCCCGGCGGTGCTCGCCGCGCTCGGCTCGACGTTGACCAACAAGTACGCCGAGGGCTACCCGGGCCGGCGGTACTACGGCGGATGCGCCGAGGTGGACCGGGCCGAGGAGATCGGCATCGCCCGCGCGAAGGAGCTGTTCGGCGCCGAGCACGCCAACCTCCAGCCGCACTCCGGCGCGAGCGCGAACCTCGCCGCGTACGCCGCCCTGGTCCAGCCGGGGGACACGGTCCTCGCGATGGACCTGCCGCACGGCGGCCATCTCACCCACGGCAGCCGGGTGAACTTCTCCGGCAAGTGGTTCCACACCGTCGGCTACACCGTCCGGCGGGACACCGAGCTGATCGACTACGACGAGGTCCGCGACCTGGCCCTCGCGCACCGCCCGAAGATGATCATCTGTGGCGCGACCGCGTACCCCCGGCTGATCGACTTCGCCCGGTTCCGGGAGATCGCCGACGAGGTCGACGCGTACCTCATGGTGGACGCCGCCCACTTCATCGGTCTCGTTGCCGGTGGTGCCGTCCCGTCGCCGGTGCCGCACGCCGACGTCGTCTGCTTCACCACCCACAAGGTGCTGCGCGGCCCGCGCGGCGGCATGATCCTCTGCCGGGAGAGCCTGGCCCCGCGGATCGACAAGGCCGTCTTCCCGTTCACCCAGGGCGGCCCGTTGATGCACGCCGTCGCGGCCAAGGCCGTCGCGCTGCGCGAGGCCGCGCAGCCCGACTTCCGGGCGTACGCCACGCAGGTCGTCCGCAACGCGCAGGCGCTCGCCGCCGGGCTCGCCGCCGAGGGCATGCGCCCGGTGTCCGGTGGCACGGACACCCACCTCGCGCTGATCGACCTGCGGGACGCCGGCGTGACCGGTGCCGACGCCGAGGCGCGCTGCGACGCCGCGACGATCACCCTGAACAAGAACGCCATCCCGTACGACCCGCAGAAGCCGATGGTCGCCTCCGGCATCCGGGTCGGCACACCCAGCGTCACCACGCAGGGCATGGGCGAGCCGGAGATGGCCCGGGTCGCCGCGCTGATCGCCCGGGCGGTCCGTACCGACCCGACCGCGCCCGGCGGCACCGACGACCTGGCCCGGGTCGCGTCCGAGGTGGCCGAACTGGTGGCCGCGTTCCCGGCGTACCCCCGTGGCTGAGCCCGGGGTGCGGGAGCCGGCGGCGCCCACGGACGGCGACCGGCGCTGGCGGCTGCGGCACCTGCCGGTCCTGCTCGCGGCCACCGCCGGGCTGGCGGCCGTCGCGGCACTGGTGGGGGCACTGGCCGGCGGGGCCGACGCGGCGCTCGGCGCGGCCCTCGGCGTCGGGATCACCGTCGCCAGCTACACGTTGACCACCCTGGTCCTGGCCTGGGCCGACAGCGTCAACCCGCAGCTGGTGCTGCCCTTCGGCCTCGGCCTGTACGCGGCCAAGTTCACCCTCCTCGGCGTCGTGATGGTGAGCGTGGCGTCGACCGGGTGGGCGGGACTGGTGCCGCTCTGCCTCGGCATCGCCGCGGGGGTGGTGGTCTGGACCGGCGTCCACATCTGGTGGCTGACCACCGTGTACGCCCGCCGGCTCCGCTGAACGGTCGCCGTCCACAAAGTGGACGCCCGCGCGGTTCGTCGTGGCCGGCCACGACGAACATCGGCGCGAAACGCCGACGGACCCCATTTTGCTGGTGGCCGGAGGGGAGTAGCGTGCCCAGAGACGACGCGCCCGCCAGAGGCCCACACAACGACGGTTGTGCGGGGGGTGAGGCACAGCCTCGTCTTCCCGACTGATATCGTTCGCCCCGTCATGGCTGGTGACCAGAACCCCCGACCCACCGGCGGCCCGGACGACATTCCGCCCGGTGCCGGCCAGGGTTGGACCGCGCTCAGCTACCTGATCGCGGGCATGCTCGTGTGGGGTCTCATCGGCTGGCTGGTTGACGGGTGGCTGGACACCGGTGGCGTAGCCACCGGGATCGGCGTCGTGATCGGCATGGCCGGGGGCGTCATCCTGGTCATCCGAAAGCTCGGCACGCCTACTTAGGAAGGGACGCGGTGTTCGGACAGGCGAACGTCCTGGCAGCGGGCCAGGCGGCATTCCCACCCAGCGTGGAGGACTTTTACCTGCCCAGCATCCTGCCCTGGGGTGCGGAGAACTCGTACTGGTTCACCAAGATCACGGCAATGGTCTGGCTGGCCGTCGGTCTGCTGATCATCTTCTTCCTGGTGAGCTACCGGAAGCCGCAGCTGGTGCCGACGAAGAAGCAGTGGTTCGCCGAGTCGATCTACGGCTTCGTCCGGAACAACATCGCCGTCGACATGATCGGGCACCAGGGCGTGCGGTTCGCACCGTACTTCACCACGCTCTTCTGCTTCATCCTGTTGACCAACTTCTTCGCGATCGTCCCGGGCCTGCAGATCTCGCCGAACTCGCACATCGCCTTCCCGGCGATCTTCGCGGTCATCAGCTACGTGCTCTTCATCTGGGTCGGCATCCGGCACCACGGCTTCGGCAAGTTCATCAAGAACTCCCTGATCCCGCCGGCGCCCTGGTACATCCTGCCCCTGCTGATCCCGATCGAATTCTTCTCGAACTTCCTGGTCCGGCCGTTCTCGCTGGCCGTCCGTCTCTTCGCCAACATGTTCGCCGGCCACATGCTCCTGCTGGTGTTCACGCTCGGCGGCTTCGCGATGCTGAACGCCACCCCGTGGCTCGCGCCGGTCTCCCTGCTCTCCTGGGTGATGACCATCGCGCTGACCTTCCTCGAGTTCCTGGTGATCGTCCTCCAGGCGTACGTGTTCACGGTCCTGACCGCGAGCTACGTCCAGGGCTCGCTCGCCGAGGAACACTGATCCACCGGGCCCGCGCTCGCTAGCGAGCACTGATCCACTTCGCACCAACCGTTGTCGTCCCGCGTGACCGTCACGCGTGATAACCAGGAGGAACCAACCAATGGACGTTCTCGCCGCGGTAGAGGGCAGCACCGCCGCCATCGGCTACGGCCTCGCGGCCATCGGCCCGGGTATCGGCGTCGGCCTGGTCTTCGCCGCCTACATCCAGTCGACGGCCCGCCAGCCGGAGTCGTCCCGGATGACCCTGCCGTACGTCTGGATCGGCTTCGCCGTCATCGAGGCCCTCGCGCTGCTGGGCATCGCGTTCGGCTTCATCTGGGCCGGCTGACCCAACCCCCTCGACCGGGAGGTTTCCCATGTTCCTGATCGCCGCCGAGGGCGGTGACTCGGCGCACAACCCGATCCTGCCCATCTGGCAGGAGCTCGTGGTCGGCACCGTCGCCTTCGCCATCCTCTGCTTCGTGCTGATGAAGTTCGTCTTCCCCCGGATGGAGCAGACGTTCCAGGCGCGGGTCGACGCGATCGAGGGCGGCATCAAGCGCGCCGAGGCCGCTCAGGCCGAGGCGAACCAGCTCCTCGAGCAGTACCGGGCGCAGCTCGCCGAGGCGCGTACCGACGCCGCCCGGATCCGGGACGACGCCCGGGCCGACGCCGAGGGCATCCGGCAGGACGTCCTCGCCAAGGCGCGGGAGGAGTCCGACCGGATCATCGCGGCCGGCAAGGAGCAGCTCGCCGCCGAGCGGGCCACCATCGTGCGCGAGCTGCGCACCGAGGTCGGCACGATCGCGGTGGACCTGGCCAGCAAGATCGTCGGTGAGTCGCTCGCCGACGAGGCGCGCCGCAAGGGCACCGTCGACCGGTTCCTGAGCAACCTCGAGAGCACGGGGGCCCGCTGATGCAGGCCGCCAGCCGGGAGTCGTACAAGGTCGCGGCCGAGCGCCTCGACGCGTACGTCCGCGGCGCGGAGCCGTCGGCGGTGGCCCCCACCGCCGACGACATCCTCTCCGTCGCCGCGCTGCTGCGGCGTGAGCCGCGGCTACGCCGGGCGCTCTCCGACCCCGCCCGTTCCGGTGCGGACCGCTCCGGTCTGCTCGGCGACATGCTGCGGGGCAAGATCAGCGCCGAGGCGCTGGACCTGCTCGCCTCGCTGGTCTCCGGCCGTTGGTCGGCTCCGTCGGAGCTGCTCGACGGTGCCGAGCGACTGGGCATCGAGGCGCTCCTGGCCAGCGCCGACTCCGCCGGTGAGCTGGGCGAGGTCGAGGACGAGCTGTTCCGCTTCGGCCAGGTCGTCGCCGGTTCGCCGGAGCTGAACAACGCGCTCTCCGACGCGACGGTGCCGGCCGAGCAGCGGGCGGCCCTGGTCGACCAGCTGCTCGCCGGCAAGGCCCGACCGGTCACCGGCTACCTCGTCGGGGTCGCGCTCGCCGGATTCGGGGGACGCCGGTTCGCCGGGGCGCTCACCCGGCTGGTCGAGCTGGCCGCCGACCGGCGGGACCGGCAGGTGGCGTACGTCACCGTGGCCGCCCCGCTGAGTGACTCCGAGGAGCAGCGCCTCGGTGCCCGCCTCTCCGCGATGTACGGTCGAGAGGTTTCCCTCAGGCAGACGGTCGACCCCGAGGTGCTCGGTGGGGTGAGCGTGCGGGTCGGTTCCGACCTGTACGACGGCACCGTCCTGCGCCGCCTCAACGAGACCCGTAACGCGCTCGCGAAGCGCTGACCAGCGTCCTCGCAGCTCTTTGATCGACGCCATTCGGACCGGTCGGTACTAGGTATCCCGGGCCCCTGATACTTAAGGAAGCAGAGGATGGCCGAGCTGACCATCTCGACGGAGGAGATCCGCGGCGCCCTGGAGCGCTACGTCTCCTCCTACTCGGCCGACGTCTCCCGCGAGGAGGTCGGCACCGTCTCCGACACCGGCGACGGCATCGCCCACGTCGAGGGCCTGCCCTCGACCATGACCAACGAGCTCCTGGAGTTCGAGGACGGCACGCTCGGCGTGGCGTTGAACCTCGACGTCCGGGAGATCGGTGTCGTCGTTCTCGGTGACTCCGCCAAGCTGGAGGAGGGGCAGCGCGTCAAGCGCACCGGCCGGGTTCTCTCCGTGCCGGTCGGCGACGCCTTCCTCGGCCGCGTGGTGGACGCCCTCGGCCAGCCGATCGACGGCCTGGGCGACATCGCCAACGAGGGCTTCCGCGAGCTGGAGCTCCAGGCGCCGAACGTGATGGCCCGGCAGTCCGTCTTCGAGCCGCTGCAGACCGGTATCAAGGCGATCGACGCCATGACCCCGATCGGCCGGGGCCAGCGCCAGCTGATCATCGGCGACCGGAAGACCGGCAAGACCACGGTCGCGCTGGACGCCGTGCTCAACCAGCGGGACAACTGGCGCTCCGGCGACCCGAAGAAGCAGGTCCGCTGCATCTACGTCGCCATCGGCCAGAAGGCCTCCACGATCGCCTCGATCAAGGGCATCCTGGAGGAGGCGGGCGCGATGGAGTACACGACCATCGTCGCTTCCCCGGCCTCCGACCCGGCCGGCTTCAAGTACCTCGCCCCCTACACCGGCTCGTCCATCGGGCAGCACTGGATGTACGGCGGCAAGCACGTCCTGATCATCTTCGACGACCTGAGCAAGCAGGCCGAGGCGTACCGCGCCGTGTCGCTGCTGCTGCGTCGCCCGCCGGGCCGTGAGGCGTACCCGGGTGACGTCTTCTACCTGCACTCCCGCCTGCTGGAGCGCTGCGCGAAGCTCTCCGACGAACTGGGTGGCGGCTCGATGACCGGTCTGCCGATCATCGAGACGAAGGCCAACGACATCTCGGCCTTCATCCCGACCAACGTCATCTCGATCACCGACGGTCAGATCTTCCTCGAGACCGACCTGTTCAACCAGGGCGTCCGGCCGGCCATCAACGTCGGCACCTCGGTGTCCCGGGTCGGTGGCGCGGCGCAGGTCAAGCCGATGAAGAAGGTCTCCGGTTCGCTGCGGCTGAACCTGGCCCAGTTCCGTGAGCTGGAGGCGTTCGCCGCCTTCGCCTCCGACCTGGACCGGGCCTCGCAGAACCAGCTGGCCCGCGGTGCCCGCCTGGTCGAGCTGCTCAAGCAGCCGAACTACTCGCCGTACCCGGTGCAGGAGCAGGTCGTCTCGGTCTGGGCCGGCACCGAGGGCAAGCTGGACGACATCCCGGTGGGTGAGGTCCGGCGCTTCGAGTCGGAGTTCCTCCAGTACATGCGGCACAAGCACGAGGGTGTCCTGGCGGCGATCGCCGACGGCAAGTGGAGCGACGACATCGCCGGCTCGCTGGACCAGGCCATCACCTCGTTCAAGCAGGTCTTCCTGGGCAAGGAGGACGAGCGTCCGATCAACGAGGCCCCGGCCGCGCCGCTCGAGGGCGAGGAGAACCGCGAGACGGTGACCCGCTTCCGCGACGGCACGACCGACCGCCCGGCCGAGAGCTGATCCATGGCAGCCCAGGTTCGCGTTCTTCGCCAGCGGATTCGCTCGGCGAAGGGGATGAAGAAGATCACCAAGGCGATGGAGCTCGTGGCGACGAGCCGGATCGCCAAGGCCCAGGCCCGGGTGGAGGCTTCGCTGCCGTACGCCAAGGCCATCACCGGCGTGCTCACCGCGCTGGCGTCCAACGCGCGGATCGACCACCCGCTACTGACCCCGCGCGAGCGGGTGCAGCGGGCGGGCGTCCTGCTGATCACCGCCGACCGCGGTCTGGCCGGCGGTTACAGCTCCAACGCGATCCGGACCGCCGAGTCGTTGGTCGCCCGGCTGAAGGCCGACGGCAAGGACCCGGTGCTCTACGTGATCGGCCGCAAGGGCGTGTCGTTCTACCGGTTCCGTAACCGGCAGATCGCGGCGAGCTGGACGGGCTTCTCGGAGCAGCCGGCCTTCTCCGACGCCCGCGAGGTGGGTGAGACGCTGATCAAGGCGTTCACCGCCGGCGCGGACGACCAGGACGGCACCGCCGGGGCGGACGGCGTGCTCGGTGTCGACGAGTTGCACATCGTCTACACCGAGTTCCACAGCCTGATGACCCAGAACCCGGTCACGAAGATCATCGGCCCGATGCAGGTCGAGGACCGTCCGCGGTCCGAGGGCCTGCTCCCGGCGTACGAGTTCGAGCCGGAGGCGGAGGCGCTGCTGGACGCGCTGCTGCCGAGGTACATCAACACGCGGATCTACGCGGCGTTGCTGGAGTCGGCGGCGAGCGAGTCGGCGGCCCGGCGGCGGGCGATGAAGAGCGCCACCGACAACGCCGAAGAGATGATCGAGAAGTACACGCGTGAGATGAACTCGGCACGTCAGGCCGGGATCACCCAGGAGATCAGCGAGATCGTCGGCGGCGCGAACGCGCTTGCCGCGTCGGGAAGTGAAGTGTGATGACTGCCCCAGTACAGACCAAGACGGCCACGGGTCGCGTGGTCCGGGTCATCGGCCCGGTCGTCGACGCCGAGTTCCCGCGCGACGCCATGCCGGCCCTGTTCAACGCCCTCAACGTGGACGTGAACCTGTCCGGCGGTGAGAAGACGCTGACCCTCGAGGTCGCCCAGCACCTGGGCGACAACATGATTCGCGCCATCTCGATGCAGCCGACCGACGGCCTGGTCCGCGGCGCCGAGGTGCGCGACTCCGGCTACCCGATCCGCGTGCCGGTGGGTGACACGGTCAAGGGTCACGTGTTCAACGCGATCGGCGAGTGCCTCAACCTGACCGAGGGCGAGACCCTCAGCCCGGACGACCACTGGGGCATCCACCGCAAGGCTCCGGCCTTCGCGGACCTGGAGCCGAAGACCGAGATGCTGGAGACCGGCATCAAGGTCATCGACCTCCTGGCCCCGTACGTCAAGGGCGGCAAGATCGGCCTGTTCGGCGGTGCCGGCGTGGGCAAGACGGTGCTCATCCAGGAGATGATCACCCGTGTCGCCCGGAACTTCGGTGGTACCTCGGTCTTCGCCGGCGTGGGTGAGCGCACCCGTGAGGGCAACGACCTCATCGCCGAGATGACCGAGTCCGGTGTCATCGACAAGACCGCGCTGGTCTACGGCCAGATGGACGAGCCGCCGGGCACCCGGCTGCGCGTCGCGCTGTCCGCGCTGACGATGGCGGAGTACTTCCGTGACGTGAAGAAGCAGGAGGTGCTGCTCTTCATCGACAACATCTTCCGCTTCACCCAGGCCGGTTCCGAGGTCTCCACCCTGCTCGGCCGTATGCCGAGCGCGGTGGGCTACCAGCCGACCCTGGCCGACGAGATGGGCGAGCTCCAGGAGCGGATCACCTCCGTCCGGGGTCAGGCCATCACCTCGATGCAGGCGATCTACGTGCCGGCGGACGACTACACCGACCCCGCCCCGGCCACCACGTTCGCCCACCTCGACGCGACCACCAACCTGGAGCGGTCGATCTCCGACAAGGGCATCTACCCGGCCGTGGACCCGCTGGCGTCCTCGTCCCGGATCCTCGCCCCGGAGTTCGTCGGCGAGGAGCACTTCCGGGTCGCCACCGAGGTGAAGCGGATCCTGCAGCGCTACAAGGACCTGCAGGACATCATCGCCATCCTGGGTATCGAGGAGCTCTCCGAGGAAGACAAGATCACCGTGGCCCGGGCCCGGCGGATCGAGCGCTTCCTGTCGCAGAACACCTACGCCGCCGAGCAGTTCACCGGCGTGCCGGGCTCGACGGTCTCGATCCAGGAGACGATCGAGGCGTTCAAGAAGATCAGCGAGGGCGAGTACGACCACTTCCCCGAGCAGGCGTTCTTCATGTGCGGCGGTCTCGAGGACCTGGAGCGCAAGGCGAAGGAACTGATGTCGGAGGGCTGATCTTTCGGCCCTGACGCGAAAAGGCCGCCCCGGTTAACCCCGGGGCGGCCTTTCGTTCATCTTCACGACCTATGCTCGCCGATGCCCGGTTCCGGAGTCGGCGATCATGCGGGACGCGAGGTACCGTCTATTCCGCGCTCCCCCGAGCGCTGGATCCTGCAACCATTCGGCTGCGTGCGCCCGTCTCCTCTTCGTGGGCGTGACGAACGGAGATGCTCGTGGTGAAGGCCGGCAAGGGCGGCAGGAAGCCGTCCATGTGGTCCGGTGTGCCGAGGTGGGCCCAGGTCTGCACGGTCTTCGGCACGGTCCTGATGATGCTCAGTGGCGCGGTCCTGGTCGCCTCCGAGGCGCTCATGGCCCGCTACGAGGGCGCCGTGGGTAAGGCCGACCTCTTCGGCGACCAGGCGGCCGGCGCCAAGGAGCGCAAGAGCGACATCAAGGGCCCGCTCAACATCCTGCTGGTCGGCATCGACCCCCGTAAGCCGGAGACCCCGCCGCTGGCCGACTCGGTCATGGTGCTGCACGTGCCGGCCGGGCTGGACCGGGCGTACCTGTTCTCCCTGCCGCGTGACCTCTACGTGCAGATTCCGCAGTTCGGCAAGGCCGACTTCAACGGCGGTCAGGACAAGCTCAACGCGGCGATGTCGTACGGCAGCCGCAAGGCCGGGCAGAATCCGGACGCGGCCCAGGGCTTCGAGCTGCTGGCCAAGACGGTGCAGAACGTCACCGGCATCCCGCGGTTCGACGCGGGCGCCATCATCAACTTCAGCGGCTTCATCAAGATCGTCGACGCGATGGGCGGCGTGACGATGAACATCGAGCGCGAGGTGCGCTCGGAGCACCGCGAGCCGGACGGCACCCACCGCAAGGAGCGGCCGGGCGGTGGCAGCTACCTGGGCCCCCAGGCGGTCTACCAGAAGGGCAACCAGCACCTCAAGGGCTGGCAGGCACTCGACTACGTCCGGCAGCGCTACCCGAAGAACGGCGTCCCGGACGGCGACTACGGCCGACAGCGTCACCAGCAGCAGTTCGTCAAGGCGATGGTGAGCCAGGCCTTCAGCGCGGACGTCGTCACCAACCCGATCAAGCTGGACAAGGTCCTGCGCGCCGCCGGTCAGTCCCTGATCTTCAGCGGGCGGGGGCACAGCGTGGTCGACTTCGGGCTGGCCCTGAAGGGGCTCCGACCGGAGTCGATCCAGATGGTGAAGCTGCCCGGCGGCTCCCTCATCGAGGGCGGCGACTACAAGGGCGAGAAGTTCGTGCCCGAGGTGGACGACTTTTTCACCGCGCTGAAGAACGAGCAGTTGGACGCGTTCCTGCTGGAGCACCCGCAATTCCAGAACAAGAACAAGTAGGCGTGGTGCAGCTCTCGCCACCCGCGTTTCGGGCGCTCCGACGACGGGACTAGACTTTCGGCAATCCGCCGCCGCAGCAAGGAGACAGCGTGGCACAGCAGCTTCACGTCGAGCTCGTAGCCGTCGAGGAGAAGGTCTGGTCCGGCGAGGCCGAGATGGTCGTCGCCCGGACGACCGAGGGTGAGCTGGGTGTGCTGCCGGGGCACGCGCCCCTGCTCGGCCAGCTCGCCGAGCCCGGTCAGGTCCGGATCAAGCTCGCCGGTGGCGAGCAGGTCTCGTACGAGGTCGCCGGTGGCTTCCTCTCGGTGAGTGCCGAGGGCGTCACCGTGCTGGCCGAGAGCGCCACCCCGGTCTCCGCCGCACAGAGTCGCTGAGCCGACCCGCCGATGGAGATCGTCGAAGGGATCGCGATCGGCGTCGCCGTGATCCTCGGCGCGCTCCTGATTCTCTTCGTCCGGCGGGCGCTGGTCACCCGCAGCGGAGGCATCATCCGGCTCAGCGTCCGGACCTCCACGATGCTCGACGGCCGAGGCTGGGCTCCCGGCTTCGGCCGTTTCGTCGGTGACGAGCTCCGCTGGTACCGGATGTTCAGCTTCGCCCTGCGTCCCCGGCAGGTGCTCTCCCGCAAGGGGTTGGCGGTGGAGCGGCGACGTCTCCCCGAGGGCCAGGAGCGTTTCTCCATGCCCGCCGACTGGGTGATCCTCCGCTGTACCAGTCACCACGCCCCGGTGGAGATCGCGATGGCCCGGTCCACCGTCACCGGGTTCCTCTCCTGGCTCGAGGCCGCCCCTCCGGGGGCGGTCTCGCCGCGTCTGGCCTCCCAGGACTGGCCCGCGGCCTGACCCCGCCCCGATCCGGTCATGGATCCGGTGCGGCGACCAGCTCGACCTCGTACCCCTGCTCATCGGTGAGGTAGGCGGCGTACGTCCCGGGACCCCCGGCGTGCGGATGCCGGTCCGGGAAGAGCAGCGACCAGCCGTGCGCCGGCGCACGCTCCACCAGCCGGTCCACGGCGGCCGGTGGGCCCGCGTGGAAGGCCAGGTGGTTGAGGCCCGGGGCGAGCCGGTCGTGGACCCGCCCGGACAGCGCGGGGGACTCCTCCATGACCAGGTACGTCGGGCCGAGCCGCCAGGAGCGGCCGGCCGGCCACTCCTGGTACGGCGTCCAGCCCAGCTCGCCGAGGAGCCACCCCCAGCTGCGGCTGGCCGCGCCGAGGTCGGGTACCCAGACCTCGACGTGGTGCAGTCCGCCGGTGGTCAGCGCTTACCGCCCGGCACCCATAGCACATCTCCGTCCGGATTTGCCGTTCTTGACAGGATAAAGAGCAGATCGGAAAGACGGTTGAGATACTTTGCCGGGAGAGGGCTGGTCCGCTCAGGGTCGTGCGCGACCAGGGCCCACGCCGCACGCTCCGCGCGCCGGGCGATCGTCCGCGCCACGTGCAGCAGCGCCGCGCCCGCGGTGCCGCCGGGGAGGATGAAGGAGTCGAGCTTGCTCAGGCGTGCGTTGTACTCGTCGCACCAGCCCTCGAGGCGCTCCACGTACTCCTCGGTGACCCGCAGCGGCGGGTACTTCGGGTCCGGCTCGACCGGGGTGGCCAGGTCGGCGCCCACGTCGAACATGTCGTTCTGGATCGACCCGAGCACGGCCCGCAGATCGTCGTCGAGCTGGCCCAGGGCGAGCGCGACGCCGATCGCGGCGTTGCACTCGTCGACGTCCGCGTACGCGGCGATCCGCGGATCGGTCTTCGGCACCTGTTCGTTGTTGCTCAGCCTGGTCATGCCGGCGTCGCCGGCCTTGGTGTAGATGCGCGTGAGGTGGACGGCCATGACGCACAGCCTACGGATACCGGAACTGACGATCCCCGAGCGGCCCGAGGCGGCCACCTGGCCCCCGGGGCTGGGGCGCGGTGACGCCGCCGCACCGGCGGTCAACGACGTCGACGTCATCCGGGTACGCGGAGACGCCCGGCTGACCGGCAGCGTGCACGTCGTCGGCGCGAAGAACTCGGCCTTGAAACTGATGGCCGTCGCCCTGCTCGCCCCGGGCCGCAGCGCGATCACCAACGTGCCGCGGATCACCGACATCGCGATCATGGGCGAGGTGCTGCGCCGCCTCGGCTGCGGCGTACGGTTCGACGCGGACGACCCGGTCGACCCGATGGTCGCGCACGGCGGCGTGGCCCGCTCCCGGTCGGTCACCATCGACGTGCCCGACGAGCCCGGCGCCGAGGCCGACTACGACCTCGTACGCCGGCTGCGCGCCTCGATCTGCGTGCTCGGCCCGCTGCTGGCCCGCCGTGGGTACGTGCGAGTGGCGCACCCCGGCGGCGACGCGATCGGCTCCCGGGGCCTGGACATGCACATCTCCGGTCTGACCCGGATGGGCGCCGACATCTCCGGCGAGCACGGCTTCGTGATCGCCGAGGCGCCGAACGGCCTTCGCGGCGCCGAGATCGTGCTCGACTTCCCCAGCGTGGGCGCGACCGAGAACCTGGTGATGGCCGCCGTCCTCGCCGACGGCACCACCGTGATCGACAACGCGGCACGGGAGCCGGAGATCGTCGACATCTGCACGATGCTCAACCAGATGGGCGCGCTCATCGACGGGGCCGGCACCTCCACGCTGACCATCGTCGGCGTGCCCGCCCTGCGGCCCGTACGCCATGCCACGGTGGGGGACCGGATCGTCGCCGGCACCTGGGCCTTCGGCGCCGCGATGACCCGGGGCGACGTGACCGTGACCGGCCTGGACCCGGCATTCCTGGAGATCGCCCTGGACAAGCTGGTGTCCGCCGGAGGGCTGGTGGAGACGCGGGCGGACGCGTTCCGGATCCGCATGGACGACCGGCCGAGGGCGGTGGACGTGGTCACGCTGCCATACCCGGGCTTCGCCACCGACCTGCTGCCGATGGCGATCGGGCTGGCCGCCGTGAGCGAAGGCGCGTCGCTGATCACCGAGAACATCTTCGACGGCCGCTTCATGTTCGCCAACGAGATGATGCGCCTCGGCGCGGACATCAAGACCGACGGACACCACGCCGTCGTGCGGGGACGGGACCACCTCTCCGGAGCCCCGGTACGCGCCACGGACATCCGGGCCGGCGCCGGGCTGATCATCGCCGGGCTCTGCGCCGAGGGGATCACCGAGGTGTCCCACGTGCACCATGTGGACCGGGGCTACCCGGACTTCGTGGCGGACCTGCGGGCGCTCGGCGTTCAGGTCGAGCGCGGCACCGGCCCCGAGGATCCCGACCTGTCCATCTGACCCGGGCCTTAGCAGTCGTTCAGTCTCGCCGACTAGGGTGCTGACAGACACTCTTACAGGCGAGGGAGAAGCAGATGGCGGGTCGACTCGCGGTCGTCGGGGCCGGGCTCATGGGCTCGGGTATCGCCCAGGTGGCGGCGCAGGCGGGCTGGCAGGTGACGCTGCGGGACCTGGACGACGCGGCCACCGGACGCGGCCTGGCCGGCATCCGGAAGTCGCTGGAGAAGTTCGCGGAGAAGGGCAAGATCGACGCCTCCGAGGTCGAGGCGACCCTGGGCCGGATCACGCCGACCACCGACCTGGAGGCCGCCGCCGACGCGGACGTCGTGGTCGAGGCCGTCTTCGAGCGGCTGGAGATCAAGCACGAGGTGTTCCGCGCGCTCGACAAGATCTGCAAGGCGGACGCGGTGCTCGCCACCAACACCTCGGCCATCCCGGTGACCCAGATCGCCGCGGTCACCGAGCGCCCCGAGGCCGTCGTCGGCACCCACTTCTTCTCGCCGGTGCCGATGATGAAGCTCTGCGAGCTGGTCCGGGGCTACAAGACCAGCGACGAGACCCTGGCGACCGCCAAGGCGTTCGCCGAGGAGATCGGCAAGACCGTCGTGGTGGTCAACCGGGACATCGCCGGCTTCGTCACCACCCGGCTGATCGCCGCCCTGGTCGTGGAGGCGGTCAAGCTCGTCGAGTCCGGGGTCGTCTCCGCCGAGGACCTGGACACCGCCTGCCGGCTGGGCTTCGGCCACGCCATGGGCCCGCTGGCCACCACCGACCTGACCGGCGTGGACGTGCTGCTGCACGCCTCGAAGAACATCTACACCGACACGGCCGACGAGAAGTTCTTCCCGCCGGAGCTGCTCCAGCGCATGGTCACCGCCGGTGACCTCGGCCGCAAGACCGGCAAGGGCTTCTACACCTACTGAGCCGCCCGAGGACGCCCCCGGCCGCCGGTCGGGGGCGTCACGCTTCCCCGGTTGTGGTCAGCGCGGCACCGAGCAGGGCGAACGCGTCCGGGATGACGGTGCCCCAGTAGGCGAAGTTGTGCCGGCCGTCGGCCCACTCGGCGCGGACCGGAGGCTCGGGCAGCGCCTCGGCCAGGGCGCGGACGTCCCCGAGGAAGCTGTCCTGCCGGCCGCACCACAGGCCGACGGGAGTGCCGCGCAGTTGCTCCGCGCCGGCGAACACCGCGTCGCCGGGGCGTACGGCGGGGGAGAAGGCGGCCACCGCGCGCAGCCAGCCCGGGTAGGCCTCGGCGAGCAGCAACGCCCCGAAGCCCCCCATCGACCAGCCCCACACCGCCAGCCGACCGGTGTCGAAACCACGCTGGGCGCACCAGGCGGGTACCTCCTCCCGGATCATCCGCTGCGGGTCGTCCCCGCCGGAGCGGCGCCAGGAGAGCCGGTCGCCGGTGGCTCCGGCGAGAACGAAGGGCGGTGCGCCGCGTCGTACGGCATCGGTGAGGAAGCGGGCGAAGCCGAAACGAGGGAAGTCCCGGGCGGTGGCGGAGGCGCCGTGCAGCACCAGGCACACGGGCAGGCCGCTGCCGTCGCCGTACCCCTCGGGCACGGCCGTCCAGAGATCGACCTCGCGCCCTCGGGCGGCGGAGTGGACGCGGACTAACTGCTCGTCGCCGGCCGGGGCGTCGGGCTGGGCGGGCGCCGGCCCCGGGCGGGGGCGGGACAGTTGCCGGACGGCGAGCCCGCCGACCACGGCGGCACCGACCGTGCCCGCGCCGGCCACCAGCAGCCGGCGCCGGGTCAATGCGTGAGGCATACCGGCGAGTCTCGCACTCGTACGGGCGGGCCGGCTGTTAACGGGGGACCCTTCCTCTACCGGAGGCGTTAAGAAGGGGCCCTTCCTTACACCTCAGCCGTCGCGCTTCGTTGTCCAGCGGAAGGTGGTCAGGCAGAGCACCAGGCCGATCACGCACCACAGCGCGAGGACCAGGGCGACCCGGTCCAGCTCGAACGACCCGCCGGGTTCCCGGCCGCCGAACGACTCGGGCAGGAACACCGAGCGCAGGCCCTGGCACATCCACTTGAGCGGGAACAGGGCCGCGACCTGCTGCATCCAGCTCGGCAGCTCGGTGAAGACGAAGAACACCCCGGAGATGAACTGGAGGACCAGGGCGACCGGGGTGACCACGGCCGAGCCGCTGCGGGCCGTACGGGCCAGCGACGAGATGGCGATGCCGCACAGGGTGCACGCGGTGACGCCGAGCACCGCCACCCAGCCGAACGTCAGCCACTTCGCGGCGGTGGCGGGCAGGTCCAGGTCGAACAGCGCGACCGACACGGCCAGCAGCACGGCGGTCTCCGCGATCCCGATCGCCACCACCATGAGGACCTTGCCGGCGAACCAGACCCACCTCGGCATCGGCGTGCCGCGGTACCGCTTGAGCACCCCTCGGTCCCGCTCGATCGGGATCCAGATGCCGAGGTTCTGGAAGCTGACCGTCATGAGGCCGGTGGCGATCATGCCGGTGATGAAGTACTGCGTGTAGCTGACCCCCGGGGCGATCTCGTCGTTGAAGATCGCCGCGAAGATCAGGATCATGATGACCGGGAAGCCCAGCGTGAAGACGACGGACTCCCGGCTGCGCAGGAACTGGGTGATCTCCAGGCGCCCCTGCCGCAGGGCGAGGGCGGCCGGCCCGATCCGGCGGCCCGGTGCGGCGGCGACCGGCGTCGCCGGCTTCGTCGTGGTCGTCATCAGTGTCCGATCATCCGCAGGTAGATGTCCTCGAGGGTCGGCCGCGACACCGTGAGGCCCGGGACCTCGCCGCCGAAGCGCGCGGCCAGCTCCGCCACCAGCGCCGTCGGCGACGCGCTCTCCGCCGACTCGACGGACCCCTCCGGCGTACGCCAGGAGACCGTCGCCAGGGCCTCGTGCCGATTGCCGAGCCGGTTCGGCGGGGCGACCTCGACCAGCCGGCCATGCGCGATCACGCCGACCCGGTCGGCGAGGGCCTCGGCCTCGTCCAGGTAGTGCGTGGTCAGCACGATGGTGGTGCCGGCGGCGGCGAGGTCGCGAATCAGCTCCCAGAACTCGCGGCGGGCCTCCGGGTCGAAGCCGGTGGTCGGCTCGTCGAGGAAGAGCAGCTCGGGGCGCCCGATGATGCCCAGTGCCACGTCCAGGCGGCGCTTCTGGCCGCCGGAGAGGGTGTGCGTACGGGCCTTGGCCTTGGCGCCCAGCCCGACCCGCTCGATCACCTTGTCCGGGTCGTCGGCCTTGCCGTAAAAGCCCGAGAAGTGCCCGACGACCTCGGCGACGGTCAGTTCGTCGAACTCGCCGGTGCCCTGGAGCACGATGCCGACCCGGGACCGCCAGTCCCGTGCCGGGGCGGCCGGGTCGCTGCCGAGCACCGACACCTCGCCGGCATCGCGCCGACGGAAGCCCTCCAGGATCTCCACGGTGGTGGTCTTCCCGGCGCCGTTCGGACCGAGCAGGGCGAACACCTCGCCCCGGTGGACGTCGAGGTCCACGCCGGCCACGGCGACGGTGTCCCCGTACGCCTTGCGCAGCCCCCGGACGGAGATCGCCAGCTCGTCATCCATGCCGTCAAGTGTGCGGCCTGACGGCGGCCGTACGGCGTCCGGGGTGTGGCGGTCCCGACCAGCCCGCGTGCTCTGCACCCGGATGCGCGCCACATGGACCTGTGTGGTTTTCCACAGCCCAAGTGACTGAACGGTAACTTAGACTCCGGCCATGGATGAGAAGGCTCTCCCGGGTCGGCTGCCGGAACGCGACCGCCCGTGGGTGATGCGCACCTACGCCGGGCACAGCTCGGCCGCCGCGACCAACGCGCTCTTCCGCCGCAATCTGGCGAAGGGGCAGACCGGCCTGTCGGTCGCCTTCGACCTCCCCACCCAGACCGGGTACGACCCGGACCACGAGCTGGCCGCCGGTGAGGTCGGCCGGGTCGGCGTACCGGTGGCGCACCTGGGCGACATGCGGGCCCTCTTCGACGGCATCCCGATCGCCGACATGAACACCTCGATGACGATCAACGCGCCGGCGATGTGGCTGCTCGCGCTCTACGGCACGGTCGCCGCCGAGCAGGGCGCCGAGCTGGTCCGCTGCGCCGGTACCACGCAGAACGACATCATCAAGGAGTACCTGTCCCGGGGCACGTACATCTTCCCCCCGGCGGCGTCGCTGCGGCTGACCGCCGACGTCATCGCGTACACGCTGCGCGAGATGCCGAAGTGGAACCCGGTCAACATCTGCTCGTACCACCTGCAGGAGGCCGGTGCGACTCCGGTGCAGGAGGTCGGCTTCGCCCTCTCCACCGCCGTCGCGGTGCTCGACGCGGTCCGTGACTCCGGCCAGGTGCCGGCCGAGCGGATCGGCGACGTCGTCCAGCGGATCTCCTTCTTCGTCAACGCCGGGGTGCGCTTCGTCGAGGAGATCGCCAAGATGCGGGCCTTCGGCGCGCTCTGGGACGAGATCACCCGCGAGCGGTACGGCGTCGAGAACCCGAAGCAGCGCCGGTTCCGCTACGGCGTGCAGGTCAACTCCCTCGGCCTCACCGAGGCGCAGCCGGAGAACAACATCCAGCGCATCGTGCTGGAGATGCTCGGCGTCACCCTCTCCCGGGACGCGCGCGCCCGCGCGGTGCAGCTGCCCGCCTGGAACGAGGCCCTCGGGCTGCCCCGGCCGTGGGACCAGCAGTGGTCGCTGCGCATGCAGCAGGTGCTTGCGTACGAGTCCGACCTGCTGGAGTACCCCGACCTCTTCGCCGGCTCGCACGTGATGACCGCCCTGGTCGACGACATCGTCACCGGCGCCCGCGTCGAGCTCGACAAGGTGCTGGAGATGGGCGGCGTGGTGGCGGCCGTGGAGACCGGCTACCTCAAGAGCGCGCTCGTCGCCTCGCTGGCCGAACGGCGTCGCCGCATGGAGTCCGGCGCCGACGTGGTCGTGGGCGTCAACCGGTACACCGAGACCGAGCCGTCGCCGCTGACCGCGGCCGGCGCCGAGGCCGTCGAGCAGGTGGACCCCGCCGTCGAGGAGGCCGCCACGAACTCCGTACGCGAGTGGCGGGCCGGCCGGGACGCGGCGGCGGTGGACGCGGCACTGGCGCGACTGCGGGCGGACGCCGCGACCACGGCGAACCTGATGGACGCGACGCTGGAGTGCGTGCGGGCCGAGGTGACCACCGGCGAGTGGGCGGGCGCGCTGCGGCAGGTCTTCGGCGAGTACCGGGCACCGACCGGCCTCGCGGGCGCGGCCGGCGCCGGCGGGGACGCCACGCTCGCCGGGGTACGGGAGCGGGTCGCCGCCACCGCCCGCGAGCTGGGCAGCGGCCGGCTGCGGCTGCTCGTCGGCAAGCCCGGCCTGGACGGGCACTCCAACGGCGCCGAGCAGATCGCGGTACGCGCCCGCGACGCCGGCTTCGAGGTCGTCTACCAGGGCATCCGGCTGACCGCCGGGCAGATCGTCGCCGCCGCCGTCGAGGAGGACGTCGACCTGGTGGGGCTCTCGGTGCTCTCCGGCTCGCACCTGGCTGCGGTACCGGCGGTCCTGGACGGGCTCCGCGCCGCCGGCCGGGGTGACCTGCCGGTGGTGGTCGGCGGCATCATCCCCGCCGGTGACGCCGAGACGCTCCGCGCGGCCGGGGTCGCCCGGGTGTTCACGCCGAAGGACTTCGCACTCACCGGCATCATCGACGAACTGGTCACGGTAGTCCGCGAATCCAACGGCCTGCGGGTGTAAGGAAGGGCCCCCCGTTAACGCCTGGCGTAGTACAGGGGACCCCTCTTAACGCTTCGGTGCCAGCCTCGCGCGTTGCTCGCGGGGCTGTGGGTGGCGGCTGGCCCGGAGGGTCAGCGGCCGGCGTAGGTCATGCAGTCGGCCATGTCGTTGTCCGGACCCACTTTGATCGCCGGGGCGTGGCACTCCAACTGCTCGTTGTGCCGGCAGTCCGCCCGCTGACACGCGCCGACCTGTGCGATCTGGTCGTCCATGCCGGCCCGCACGGCCGGCATCTCGATGAACGTGTGGCAGTGGGCGTGGTCCATGCTCCCGATCGTGATGGCGAAGGCGTGGCAGTCGCCGGTGTGGTTGTACGCGCAGGCCGCGACCACGCATTCCTGAACGCGGGGCATCTCCATCGCTGCGGTCATGCCAACCTCCTCTAGGGTGTTGCCCCAATTTTAGGCTTTTGCGACGTTGGGGGTGGGGGTTCGACCGCGCGCCGACGGTTCGTTGATCGACCGGGTTCGGTGAGTCTCACGCGCCGTGGCAGGCCTACGGTCACCTGCCGGGATTCGGCTCCCGGTGACCGGGACCCGGGGAGATCTTGGTAGAAAGGGGCCTCTCCAGGGGCCATTACGTACCAAGATCTCGGAGGACCCTGCCGACGCCGGCGGCGACCCGAAGGAGGCAGCCGGCCCCTCGTGGGAAGGTGCGAGCCGGGCGCATCCCGTCTACGGGTGTCGACCGGGGTGGGGAACGCCGTTGTCACGCGATAACCGGCAGTTCGGGGGGCTCGCCGAGTTCCCCCGGGGTCTGGGTGCGGGTGTCCTGTGCTGGGCGGCGTGTCCGATTTCGGGGTGTGACCGGAGACATCCTGGGGGCGGAATCGTGGCTGGCCGGGGGTCGTTACATCAGGTGGACGATCGAGCAGGACACGCAGCCTCCGGCCGCGGGTG
>NZ_JBQHDB010000022.1:0-23147 GCF_052068135.1 Micromonospora sp. BQ11
CACTCAGCTCGACAAGCTGAACGAGACCGCGCTGACCCGCTTCCGGCGCACGTCGATGGCGTTCGTCTTCCAGTCCTTCGGTGTTGCCTGGGCTGGGAGGCGGTGGCCCCACTGCTACTCGACTGGCCGCTCGTGAACCCGCACGGTGTTGAATCCTTCCGACAGGAGATCCCGATGTCCCGTGTTCTTCCCCGCATCCTGGCGGCCCTGGTGACCGTCGGCGCCGGCCTCGTCGCCGCGCCCGCGGCCCACGCCGACACCTCCCCCGTCCAGCGCAGTGTGGACGCGCTGGTCTCCCAGGACCGGTTCCCCGGTGTGCTGGCGTCGGTGCGGCAACCCGACGGCCGTACCCGCAACTACACCGCGGGCGTCGCGGACCTGCGCACCGGAGCGAAGATGCCGGTCGACGGGCGGGTCCGGCTCGCCAGCAACACCAAGATGTTCACCGCCACGGTGGTGCTCCAGCTGGTCGGCGAGGGCAAGGTCGGCCTGGACACACCGGTCGAGACGTACCTCCCGGGCGTGGTCCGTGGTCCCGGCATCGACGGGCGCACCATCACGGTCCGGCACCTGCTGCAGCAGACGAGCGGCCTGCCCGACTACGACGAGGCGATCTACGCGGACTTCCCCGAAGGACTGAACACCTACTACGAGCCGTACGAGCTGCTCCGGGCTGCCTTCGCCACGAAGCCGGAATCCGCGCCGGGGGCCAAGTTCGTCTACAGCAACACGAATTACATCCTGGCCGGCCTGGTGGCGCAGAAGGCGAGCGGCCGCCCGATCGGTGAGCTGATCACCAAGCGCATCATCGAGCCGCTGGGCCTGCGCGGCATGTACTGGCCGGCCGAGGGTGAGACCACGATTCGCGGCACCCACCCGCGCGGGTACCTCCCCGCCGATCCGCCCGTCGACATCACCGAGTCCGACCAGTCGTCCGCCTGGTCCGCCGGCGCCCTGGTCGGCCGTCCCTCCGACGTCAACCGGTTCCTCGCCGGACTGCTGGGCGGCCGCCTCCTGGCACCGGCGCAACTGGCGGAGATGAAGAAGACGGTGGCCGCGCCGGGGTTCGACAGCGTCGGCGGTTCCCGGTACGGCCTCGGCCTCGCCACGTTCGCGCTGAGCTGCGGCGGTTTCGCCTGGACGCACGGTGGCAACGGTTTCGGATACACCACCGTGGTCGGCATCACCGCCTCCGGCAAGGCGGCGACCGTCGCGGTGAACTCGATGGTCCCGGACACCGACGCCAGCCGGCGACTCGAGCGGTCCCTCGACATCGCCCTGTGCCGGGGCTGACACCCCGCGTCACCCGCGTCACCCTGATCGGGCCCGGCGGCGGCGGAAAGCCGCCGTCCGGGTCCGGTTCTGGCAGGTGAGCGAGCAGAACCGGCGGTGACCGGCCGGTGAGGCATCGGCGTAGACGTCGGCGCACTTCTCGTCCGCGCAGACTCCGAGGCGGCCCGGGTGCGCGGCCAGATGGGCCCGCAACGCGAGGGCGGCCGCCGCCAGTCCCGCCCGGTCCGGGTCGTCGACCGACCAGGACTCCCGCACCCGGCCGTCGGCCGCGAGCACGTCGGGATCAGAAGGTTAGGGGTTCGAGTCCCTTCGGGCGCACCGGCCGACTGGCACGTCGTCGACGGTCTCCTCACCGACCACCTGCCGCCGCTGCCGGGTATCTGGTAGCACGCTGGTGTACACGTCTGCGACTTCAGATCCGCGCCAGCGCTGTGGGCGAGGGACGCGGCCGTGTCGCAGGTCGTGCTTGCCGGCGTCGACGCGTCGGGCGGCCTGGTCTTGTTGTTGCCGGCGGTGGCGCGACAGTGCGGTGTTGGTCGCCTTGTCGAGGGCGACGACACGTTGCCCTGACGCGCTCTTGGGTGGCACCTGGTAGACCGGGTGTCCAGCGGAGGTCCGCTGCTGGACCACCCTCAGCTCCCTGGCCTCGAAGTTGATGTCGGACCAGCGCAGCCTGGCGACCTCGCCGCGGCGCAATCCACGCAGGCCGATCAGGCGCCAGAGCGCGTGCAGCGGGTCCGTGGCGGTGAACTGGAGGAACCCGGCGAATTGCGGCGCTTTGCAACCACGCCTGGCGCAGGTAGGCAGGCACGACCGGCCATTCGGGTGGCTGGGCTCGAAGCACTCGTTCTCCTTCGGTCACCACCATGGCCAAGCCAACACCCATCACGGGCTGCTGATGGTCAACAACGACGACATCGTTGACGCCGGCACCGGCTTCGAGACCCACCCGCACCGCGACATGGAGATCGTCACTTGGGTGCTCGAGGGGTCACTGGTCCACAGGATTCACCGGCCACAACCGGATCATCTATCCCGGCCTGGCGCAGCGGATGAGTGCGGGCCGCGGAATCCGACTCCAGTCGCGCCAGAGCGTCGAGGTGCCCGAAGCTCCGTTCCTCCACCTCTTCGTCCCCCGAGGCGCCGTGACCCTCGAAGGCGCCGGCGACCTCGCGACCGGGGACGCCGTACAATTCACCGCCACCGGCGGTCAGCAGGTCGCCGCGATTGAAGCCGCCGAGATCCTGGTGTGGGAGATGTACCCGCCGTCGCCGCCTAACGGCCGAACCCCTCGGCCCTGGCCGCCGCAAGACGCACGATTGACCACCCCCTGAGGAAGCCGAACCCCATGACAAGCAGCACCTCTACCCGCAAGACGGCAGAGACCTCGACGCCGGTTCATCCCCTGATCGGGGAGCGCTGGAGCCCACGCGGCTTTGATCGCAGGTACGTGCTGGACGACGGTGCACTGCTTTCACTGCTCGAGGCTGCACGATGGGCGCCGTCGGCGAACAACAGCCAGCCCTGGCGCTTCTTGCCCACCCGCCGTAACGAGGTCACCTTCGACCAGCTCACCGATCTGCTCGCGCCAGGCAACCGCAGTTGGGCGCCGGCCGCGAGCGCTCTGGTACTCGTTGCCGCACAGACCGCCGACGATACTGGCCGCCCGCGCCCCTGGGCACTGTACGACACCGGGCAGGCCGTCGCCGCCCTCACCATCCAGGCGCAAGCAACCGGTCTCTCGGTCCACCAGATGGGCGGGTTCGACGCTGACGCCGCCCGCCGCATCTTCAACCTCGATTCCACCCTCACGCCCGTCGTGGTGTTAGCCGTCGGTCGCCACGACGCCGACGCACGGCTCCCGGAGCCACTCGCCGCCCGCGAACACGCCTCCCGCTCTCGTGAGCCTCTCGACGCCCTGCTACTCACCGACCGTGGGTCACTCACCCACCGCGGGCCACTCACCGACACCGGCCGCGCTGACACCGCCTGAGCCACCGCGCCGAGAGAACAGGCACAGTTCAGGGGCGCCACGGACCGTCAGTTGCCCGGGCACCGTCCCCATCCCGATCGCCAGCGAGGAATTGACGATGAGCGCAGTTCAAAACCAACGCCGCCTCGAGGACGTGCTGGTGTGAGCGGCCCCGTCAGCGCCGTCGACTCGCCGCCGACCGTGGCGAAAGTCAGCCACCCGAACGCGCCATGCGTAGAGGTCACCGACAGTCGCGACGAACAAGTCGGCGATATCCGCGTGCGCCGTGCCCTCCCACGCAAGGGGCGCCGCACCGTGGGCGCGTGGTGCTTCGCCGACCACATGGGTCCTGCAGACGTCACCGAGAACAGCGGCCTCGACGTCGGCCCGCACCCCCACATCGGGCTGCAGACCGTCACCTGGCTCATCGAGGGCCAAGTGCTCCACCGCGACAGCCTCGGCTCCGAGCAGGTCATCAAGCCCGGACAGTTGAATCTCATGACCTCCGGCAGCGCGGTCTCCCACGCCGAAGAAGCCACCGGGCACTACCGCGGGACCCTCGAAGGTATCCAGTTGTGGGTCGCCCTGCCTGAGGAGACCCGCCACGGCGCCGCTGCATTCGAGCACCACGCCGAGCTGCCGCAGAGCGACGTGTACGGCGCGGTCGCCACTGTTCTCGTCGGCGACTACGGCGACCTGTCCAGCCCCGCGCGTCACGACACCCCACTCGTTGGCGTCGACTTGAGCCTGCACGGGCCGACCACGGTCCCGTTGCGACCCGAATGGGAGTACGCCATCGTCGTCCTCGAGGGGGCGGTCGGCATCGGCGGCAAACCACTGCCCCCGGGCAAGCTCGGGTACCTCGGCCTCGGCCGCGACGAGCTCCACCTCGACGTCCGCGAAGCCACCCGCGCGGTGCTGCTCGGCGGCCAACCATTCGAGGAACCGATCGTCATGTGGTGGAACTTCGTGGGCCGCCACCGCTCCGAGATCGATGAGGCCTACGCGTCCTGGGTGCGTCAGGATGACCGATTCGGACGCGTCCGCTCGACGTTGCCCCTCATCCCGGCCAAGGCGCCGTTCTGGCACGCGGATCAGGTATGACCGCCTTCACCCACCGGGACGCCGGCGAGCCGCGCGACGAGCGCCGCGTTCGGATAGACAAGCGGCACCCGCAGACCTACCGGGCTCAGCTTGAGGTCGCCCGTTCCGTCCGGGCCGCCGTAGCCGACGCGGGATTGGACCGCACCCTGGTCGAGCTGGTGAACATCCGAGTCTCCCAGATCAACGGCTGCGCCTACTGCCTCGACATCCATGTTCGCGACGCCCTCGCCAACGGCGAGACCACCCAGCGGCTGGCGGTGCTGCCCGCGTGGCGAGACACCACCTTGTTCACCGACGCCGAACGAGCATCGTTGACTCTCGCGGAGTCGCTGACCGCACTGCCGGACGCCCGCACCCAGGAGCTCGACTACGCCGAGGCCGCCCGCCACCTGACCCCCAACCAGCTTTCCGCGCTCAGTTGGGTCGTGATCACGATGAACGCGTTCAACCGGATCTCTATCGTCAGCCGACACGAGGTCCGCTCTCAGCCGGTCAGACCCGATCCCGGAACCACCACCAGCACCCGAGGAGCCGCCTCGTGACCACCGTGCGCGACAATCCCGACAAGAACCGCTACGAGATTCACGACGGCGCCGAGCTCGCCGGGTTCACCCAGTACAAGCGGAGCCCGGGCAAGATCGCGTTCATCCATACCGAGATCGACCCCGCCTTCAGCGGTCGCGGACTGGCACGGCAGCTGGTTACCGAAGCGCTCGACGAGGTCCGCCGACAGGGCCTCGCGGTGCTTCCTTTCTGCCCCTACGTCCGAAAGGTCATCGCTTCGCACCCCGAGCGTTACCTCGACCTCGTCCCTGCCCGCGATCGGGAACGTTTCAAGCTGCCTGCCGAGGCAACGTCGATGGTCCGAAGTTACGAACAGTAGAGAGTCGCGGGCGGTCGGGCCGGTGCTTACGGGCCTTGGTCTTGATCTTCTTACGGGTGCGGCGGGCGGCGCGCCAAGGGTCCAATCTCAGGGTTCCCGGACCGTGGCGTAGGCCCTGGCGGGGCGGTGCGCCCGCGCGCCACCGGTGAGGTCGAGCGCGGCGTCGACGTCGACCATCGGACACTGACCCGGGGGAGCGGTGCGTGACACAGGATCTCCCTCGCCGGAAGCCGGACTTCCGGCGAGGGAGATCACCGCACTTCGCTGGGGCCGGGGTCACTGCTCCCGCGGCGTGTATGCGTTGGAGAGCGCGAAGCTGTCCTCGGTCACGTGGTAGCGCGTGATGAGTCCGTTCTTGCCGACCGTGATGTCGAACGCGAACTCGCTGTCGAAGCTGCGGCCCGTCGCGAGGATCTTGACGCGGAAGGTGCCGACGGCGATGGCGCGGTCACCGTCGCCGATGATGGCGTCCACCTCGACCTTCTCGGGGACGGTCAGCTCCTTGAGCTGGGCGAAGTGCTCGGCGATCTCGGTGCGGCCGACCTTGCGACCGAGCCACGGCACGTGGGCGGTGTCGCCCTGGATGTACCAGTCCACGTCCTTGTCGAAGTGCTTCGCCAGCTCCTTGGGCGAGGCGCCCGCAGCCCGCGCCGCGAACAGGGCCTCCGTCGCCTCACGGGCGGTCACGGTCTTGTGCTGCTCGGACGTGGCCACGGCGGTCGTCGCCGCGGCGGGTTCGGCCCTGAGCAACCCGGACTGGCCGAATCCGAGCGCCACCAGGACGAAGAGCAGGGCCAGGGGCAGCAGCACACGACGCGCCACTGTGGGGGAGAATGACATTGTGGTCTCCTCTGTCAAAGATTGAAGCGGTTTATTTTTGTCGGCGTATTCATTTATCGAGACCGGCCCGCTCATGGCCGACAGCGACGGTACGTCGCAGCGGGTGGCCAATTCTCGGCCCGAGTGTTTTCGGGGCGTCCGGCGTAGGTTCCGTCCCATGAACATCAGCCCGTCATCACAATCTCCCTCCGCACCGGAAATTCATCGTTTTACTTGAACAGTGAGGACGAGCACGAACGCGGTTGGAATTTGGTCCGGCCCGTGTGGGCGTCCTCTTGCATCCACGATCCGAAGACCTGTCCATCACCATAGAAGTGACGCCGGAGGTCAACCAGAGCCCTCTGGAACCAGGGGAATGAGAGAACCCTCCCTGCGGGCCTCGACATCCTGTGGAATATGCAGGATCGACGCTTCGTCAGGGTCGTCGAAGCGACCTGATCGACGAATCCCGTCAGCGCATCGTCGGGTGCGGATCCTCGCCGGCATGTGGGTGCGGTCCGTGAACGGCGACCCGGCCGAGCCGGATCAGGCCGCTCAGGAACGTGCACGCCCGGGCCGGTCGGACACGTCACAACGAGCTCGGGCCCGGCGCCATCGTCACCGACACGACCGCTGCTGTACGCATCGGTCGCTGGGAGAAAGCGCCGGGCCCGCCGTGCTGGGGAGCCTCAGCTCAAAACGTGGGGTGCCGCCCCGGTACGGACTCGCTCGCCGGGCCGGGCCGGCGCGTCGTCACGGCCGGGCGGTGCGCTGTGCTCGTCGCAGGTTGTCGATGAGCTGTTGACGGCTCTGCCCGTCCACGTGGTGGCGCCACATGGGTGTGCCGGGAGTGCTCCGCCAGGATTCGCTGAGCGGGCTGTTGTCGACGGTGTCGTATCCGAGCTGGTCGTAGAACCGGGTGACCAGTGCGACGGCTTCGGGGTGGTCGCTCGAGACGACCAGGGCGCGTCGGTCGGGTGCGCCGGCGGGGCGGGCCAGCCGGAACAGGCTCGGCGCCTGGACGTGGGTGAACGCCTTGGCGATCTTCGACTTGGGCAGCTGTTCCTGGCGTAGCTCGTGCTCCGTCTTGTGGCCGGAGTCGATGTCCGGGTGATGGCCGTCGCGCCACACCATGTAGTTGTTCGTGTCGAGCACGACCTTGCCGGCGAGTTCCTCGACGGGCAAGGTGTCGCTGGGCTTGTACGGGTAGGCGAGGATCGCGAAGTCTGCGGCCGCGGCGGCGTCGGCGGCGTACGCGGCGCGCGCCGACGGGCCCAGCTCGGCGATGAGCGCCCGGAGGGTTTCCGGTCCGCGCGAGTTGGCGATGACGACGTCGTAGCCTTCGGCGATGGCCGCCCGCGCGAGCTGGCTCCCGACCTCACCAGCGCCGATGATGCCGATCGTGGTCACAGATGTCCTTTCGAAGGTACGTCGTCGAGGGGTGTGGATCTGCTACCGGCGTCAGTGCCGGACTGACGCGGACGGCGATCTGGTGGTCGCCGTGGCCAGGCTCGCGGAAGCCAACAGGGCGAGCTTCTCGGCATTGTCCGAACCGGCGTCCGGGTGGTACACGACCATCATGAGGCCGTCGGTTCCGGCGACGGTCAGCCTTTCCCGGTTGAGAGTGAGCTCGCCGACCTGCGGGTGGTTCATGCGAATGGGAGTCCCCCGTTGCCCGCGGACCTCATGGCGTGCCCAGAGCTGACGGAATCGGGGACTCGCGAGCGACAGTTCTCCGGTGAGTTCGATGAAGCGCGGATCGTCGACATCGTTGCCCACGGCCTGTCGCAGGTTGGCGATGAAGCACTCCGTGACGTTTTCCCATTCCGGGTGCAGGGCCTGCTCGGCCGGATCCAGGAATAGACCTCTGAGCTGATTGCCGCCTGCCGTAAGGCTCGGAGAAAGCGCCCTGGCCAGGCTGTTCGAAGCCACGATGTCGAAATATCGGTCCTCGATGAAAGCCGGCTGGACGAGGGAGTCCAGCAGTTTGAGCGCCCCGGGCGGCGGGGTTTCCTTACGCGGCCGGCGCCGGCGGCGGCGGGGTGTCTCCGCTACCAGCGTCAGCAGGTGAGCGAAATGGTCCTCGTCGAGGCGCAGCACCCGGGCGATCGATTCGAGAACCTGCATGGACGGGTGACGGTTGCGGCCTCGCTCCAGCCGCAGGTAATAGTCGGCGCTGATCCCGGCGAGCATGGCGACCTCCTCACGCCGCAGGCCGGGGACCCGCCGTACACCGACGTCGGGAATGCCCGCCTGCTCCGGGGTCACCAGCTCGCGTCGCGCCCGCAGGTACGCGCCGAGAGGATTCGTCGTCTCACTCACCACATCACCCTAACTTTGTGGGCAGGACACAGAGGGGGTCCTGCGATACCCCTGGCACAACAGGGCTCTGTCGCTTCGCGCCATCGTGAATAGCGTTGTCAACGGCTCGTCCGAGCCACGCATTGCGATGGGAGACAAAGGCGATGACCGTCACACTGATCACCGGCGCCAACAAGGGTATCGGCTTCGAAACAGCTCGCCAGCTTGTGCAGCTGGGCCATGTTGTCTACATCGGCGCGCGTGACACCGAGCGCGGCGAAAAGGCCGCGGCGACGCTGGGCGCCCGCTTTGTGCAGCTGGATGTGACCGACGACGCATCGGTAAAGCACGCGCTGGCGACGATCGACGCTGCCGAGGGCCGGCTCGATGTTCTGGTGAACAACGCCGGAATCCTCGCGAACGAAGCGCTCGACGGCCCCACCGGTCTGCGGGCTTTCGACGTCAACGCGGTGGGAGTGTTCCGGGTCACCGAGGCCGCGCTTCCTCTGCTGCGCAAGTCCTCGAACCCGAACGTGGTCACCGTGTCGAGCAGCATGGGCTCGTTCTGGGCGGTCACCAACCCCGAGCGCCCGGAGTACGCCATGCCCCTGGCGTTCTACGCCGCGTCGAAGGCGGCGGCCACCATGCTCATGGTCCAGTACGCCAAGGCCCACCCCGAGATCAAGTTCAACGCCCTCGAGCCCGGCACCACCGCCACCGACATGACCGCCGCGTTCGGCATCGGGCGACCGGTGGAGGAGAGCGCCAAGGTCGTCGTGCGCCTGGCCACCCTCAGCACCGACGGCCCGACCGGCACCCTGCAGGACGAGAACGGGACGCTCCCGTTCTGATCGTCGACGGACCCGGCTGAGGCGCGGCGCGCGTCGCGCCTCACCGGTCACCCCGCGCCATACCCCTCGAGCCGACCCTGTCCCGGTTCGTCCTGCCCCGGCGGCAGCCGTGCCGACCCGTGCAACCGGAGGATCCGTCGTGACCACTACCACCACGCCGATCGAACCATCGACGGCGGAGGCAGAGGCGTCCTGGGCCGGCGTCGCTTCGCTGAGCTTGGGGATCTTCGCCATCGTCATGGCGGAGTTCCTGCCCGCCAGCCTTCTTCCGCGCATCGCCGACGACCTGACCGTCTCCGTCGGCGCGGCCGGACAGGCCGTCAGCGTGACGGCTTTCGCCGCCGCCCTGTCGGCGCTGTTCATCGCGGTGGTCCTGCCCAAGGCCGACCGGCGGCGCGTGATGATCGGCCTCACGCTGCTCGCCGTGCTCTCCAATGTGGCCGTCGCGCTGGCACCGAACCTGTTCATCCTGCTGGCCGCGCGAATCCTGCTCGGTGTCGCGCTTGGCGGTTTCTGGGCGATGGCCACCGCGATGGCCGCACACCTGGTCCCCGCCCACCACCTCGGCCGGGCACTGACGGTGATCAACTCTGGCGTTGCGGTCGCCACGGTCGCGGCCGTTCCCCTCGGCGCCTGGCTGGGCGACGTCTGGGGATGGCGGGCGGTCTTCCTGCTCGGCGCCGGCGTCGGGGTGCTCGCTCTGATCGCGCAGACGGCGACCCTGCCGCGCGTCACGCCCACCGGGGCGACCGGGCTCGGTGCCCTCGGCGCGGTCCTGCGTTCCGGTGTCGTCCTGGTCGGCCTCTTCGCCATCCTGCTGATCTTCAGTGGCCACTTCAGCGGCTTCACCTACATCCGGCCCGCCGCGGAGAGCCTGTCCCGAATCGACGGCGGTGTCTTCGCCGTGTTGCTGCTCGTCTTCGGCATCGCCAACTTCGCCGGCACGGCACTGGCCGGGCCGCTGGCCGACCGCTCAGCCCGTACCGGCGTGTTCCTGTTCCCGGCCGTTCTGGGGGCCGGAATGCTGGCCATGTACTTCACCGGTGGTTCATCCACCGGCCTGTTCATCGCCGCCGCACTGTGGGGCCTGGGATTCGGCGGTATCCCCACGACGGTCCTGAGCTGGGGCGCCCGGACCCAACCGGACCGCCTCGAGCAGATCGGCGGGCTCATCGTGACGATCTGCAATGTCGCCATCGCCGTCGGCGCGATCGTCGGTGGATTCCTGGTCGACGACATCTCGGCCAGGGCCCCCCTGATCATCGGTGGCGTCACGGCGATCGCCGGGGCCGTACTGCTCGCCAGCCTGCGCCGTACGCGCTGATCGCCTCCTCGCGCACCTCTTCTGCACGCCGACAGCAGCAGCGCCGTGGCGCTGCTGCTGTCGGCGTTCGGCGGCGACCGGCTCCGCCACGCTCACGGCGCGGGCAGCAGCAGGCGGCTCAGGCAAAAGTCGAGTGCCGCCTCCAGATGGTCCGCGGAGCCGGTGGAGATCAGGACGCTGACGCCGCCCTGGACGGCGGCCACCACGGCCGCGGCCGTACGCTCGGCGTCGAGCGACGGATCCGCCTCGCCGGCCGCCTGGGTGGCCTCAATGCCGTCCCGTACGCACCGCTGCCACCGCCGGATCAACTGCGCCGTGACCGCCTGAGCTGCCGGGCTGTGCCGGCCGACGTCCGCGATCAGTACGCCGAGCGGGCAGAACAGGCCCTGATCGCGGTAGTTGCCGACGACGCGGTCGCGCCACGCCGTCCAAGCCGCGCGCGAGGTCAGGTCCCCCAGGTAGGGCTGCTGGTCCTCGAAGACGTTGGCGGCCTCGAACTCGGCGACGGCGAGGAAGAGCTGCTCGCGGCCGTCAGGGAAGTAATGGAACAACTGGCTCTTGCCGGTGCTGCTGCGCCGGCACACGTCATCGAGCGTCGTGGCGTTCGTGCCGCGCTCCCGGATCTCCGCAGCGGCGGCCTCGATGATGCGCAGACGTGTCGCAGCTCCCTTTTTCGTGGTCACCCGAGCATTGTACTGGCGGGTACATTTTTTGCGCCATAGCGTCGTGGGCATGAAGGCAATCGTCATTGAGAACGCCGGAGGCCCGGAGGTACTGCAGCTGCGTGAGCGGCCGGCACCTCGGCCGGGCCCCGGCCAGATCCTCGTGGACATCCGCGTGGCGGGCGTCAACTTCTTCGACACCGCGGTCCGCAAGCACAAACTGTTCGAGGTGCCCGGCTTCGAGGGCGTCGGAGTGGTCGCAGAGACCGGCGAGGGTGTGCACGGCTTCACCGTCGGGGATCGCGTGGCCTGGATGTTCCTGGACACTCACGGCAGCTACGCCGAACAGATCGTGCTGCCCGCCGACGGCGTCGTCCACGTGCCCGACGCCGTCGACGACGATACCGCCGCAGCCGTCTACGTGCAGGGCCTGACCGCCCACCACTTCACGACCGTCTCCCACCCGGTGCGCCCCGGCGACATCGCGGTGGTGCACGCAGCCGCCGGCGGCGTCGGGGCACTGCTCATCCAGATGATCAAAGCCCGCGGCGGCACCGCGATCGCCCTGGTGTCCCGGGAGGAGAAGGTGGCCATCGCCAAGGAGGCCGGCGCCGACCACGTGCTGATCTCCACTGGCGGCGCCTTCGCCGAGCCGGTGCTCGAGCTGACCGACGGCAAGGGCGTGCACGTGGTGTACGACGGTGCGGGTGCGACCACCTTCGACGCGTCCATCTCGGTGCTGCGTACGCACGGCACGATGGTGTACTACGGCCCGCTGATCGGTGAGCCGCCGACCGTGCGGCTCGACACGCTGCCCCGCAGCATCAGCCTCACCTACCCGGCCACCAACCACCACGTCGAAACCGCGGAGGAACTCGCCGCGCACACCTCGGAGCTGTTCGCGCTCGTCGAGAAGGGCGACCTGCGCGTCCGGATCGGTGGCCGCTACCCGCTCGCCGACGCGGCTCGCGCCCACGCGGACATCGAGTCGCGCAAGACCACGGGCAAGCTGCTGCTCCTCCCCTGAGCCCACCGCAGCGGGCGCCACGCGCGATGGCGCCCGCTGGAAGTGAGGCGAGCAGGATCAGGGTTGATCGGCCGCCCGTCGGCGCGCACGAACACGTATCCGGTGTCGGTCCACGGCTTGCGGTCTGCGGCGGCCTGGGCGCGGCGGTCGAGCTGGCGGCGGCGGTGCGCCCGCAGCACTCGGCTGGTGCGTTTGTCGAGGCGAGTCCGTAGGAGAGCAGGAAGTCCAGGGAGGACAGCAGGGCCAGGAGGCGGGGCTCCACCTCGCGTTGGGTGGCGGTGGACCAGGGCGTATGGAACAGCTCGATCCCGAGTCCGGCCAGCACGTAGGCGCCGATCACCACGGTCGGATGGATTGGGGACAGCAGGCTCAGCGGCGCGAAATCCGGCCAGCGCGGCCCAACCCGTACGGCATCCGGCGGCTACCGGCACGTTCTGCCCACACCCGGGCGAACCAGCGGTCCCGGGCGGGCGGCGGCGTTGGCGTGTACCGGCCAGTCTCCGCCCTGCCGGTTTCGGGCTCACTGGTGAAGATGTGCGCGCTGCCCCTCGCGGTCGAAGATCATGATCAGCTCGGCCGGTTCGTCACGTGCTGTCATCGAGTGTGGTGTCATCGTCGAGAACTCGGCTGCCTCGCCCTTCTCGACCTCGATCTGCCGCTCACCGAGCCACAGCAGCACCCTGCCCTCGAGCACCAGGAACCAGTCGTACCCCGGATGGACCCGCTGGGCCGGCATCGTCGCTTCGGGCTCCAACCGGACCTTCATCGCCATGGTGCGCCCGTCGACGCGGCTCAGCGGCCACGTCGTGCGCGAACCCGACCGATGCTGAACGGGTCGGATCACCACGTCCTCGTCGCTGGTCGCCTCGAAGAGGACGTCGAGGCTGACCTGTAGCGCGTTGGCCAGGGGCACGAGCACATCGAGGCTGAGCGTCCGTTTGCCCGTCTCGACCCGGCTGATCGTCGACGGGCTGAGTTTGGTGCGCTCGGCGAGTTCCTCCAGGGAGTAACCGAGCGTGGTGCGGATGCTCCGCAGTCGGGTACGCGCCAGACGCTCCACTTCACTGCGGTCGTTCATCTCCCCAGCATGAGGGTGTTTTGCCAATATCGCAAGTTCCCTTTCACATGCCGCTAGGTGTTCCTACGCTGGACGCATGACAGACCATGCCCATGGAACCTCGGAAGACACACCGCACCAGAGCATCGTCCGCAGGTGCGACGTTGCCGTCATCGGCGGATCGGCAGCCGGGCTGGCGGCCGCGCTGCAGCTCGCTCGTCAGCGACGCTCGGTCATCGTCGTCGACGACGGCACGCCGCGGAATGCGCCGGCGGCGCGCATGCACGGCTACCTCGGACGTGAGGGCACCCCGCCCGAGGCGATGCGGGCCATCGGGCGGGAGGAGGTCCGTAGCTATGGTGGCAACGTCCTCACCGGCCGTGTCCTGGCGGTGCGGAAAGAGGACGACGGGTTCCACCTCGCCCTCTCGGGCGGCCACGGCCTCGTCGCACGCCGGATACTGGCCGCGACCGGCATCGTTGATGAGCTTCCCGACATCGAGGGCCTCACCGAGCGTTGGGGTCGTCAGGTGTTCAACTGTCCGTTCTGCCACGGCTGGGAGGTCCGCGACCTGCGGGTCGTGCAGATCGTCACGACGCCGATGGGACTGCATCCGACCCAGCTGATGCGGCACCTGACCGACCAGTTGACCGTGGTGCTGCATGACGCGACGGGGATCGACCCGGCCGCGGTGCAGACCCTCGTCGCCTCCGGGGTCCCGGTGGTCGAGAGTGCGGTGCGCCGGGTAGCCGACGCCGACCAGGACGGGTCACTCGTCGTCGCGCTCGCCGACGGCCGCAGCCTGCCCGCCGATGCGATCCTCACCGGGGGCCGGTTCCGTCCCCGGGTCGAGATGCTCGCCGGGCTCGGCATCAACACCACCGCCCACCCCAGCGGACTCGGTCACGTCGTCGCGGTCGACCCCACCGGGCGTACCAGCGTGGAGGGCGTCTTCGCCGCCGGGAACCTGACGGACCCGAGCGCCCAGGTCCTGCAGTCCGCGGCGAACGGTGGGTGGATCGGCACCCAGATCGCTTTCAGCCTCGCCGCCGAGGACATCACGGCGGGTGTCCGCCCCTCGGGCGTCGCGATCGAGTGGGACAGCCGATACGGGGACCAGGAACGCGTGTGGAGCGCCAATCCGAACGGCACCCTCACGGCGGAGGTGACGGACCTGTCTCCCGGGCGGGCGCTCGACGTCGGCGCGGGCGAGGGAGCCGACGCGCTCTGGCTGGCCGAACGAGGCTGGCAGGTGACCGCCTCCGACGTCTCCAGCAGGGCACTCGACCGCATCCGGGCCGAAGCGGAACGTCGCGGGCTCGACGTGCGTACGCTGCACCGCGACGCCAACGACCCCGCCGCCTTCGCAGACGAGACCTACGACCTCGTCTCCCTGCAGTACGGCTCGTTCCAGCGCACCCCCGAGCAGCGCGGACTGCGCAACCTCCTCGACGCCGTGGCCGTCGGTGGGACGCTGCTCGTCGTCGGTCACGACCTGACCTGGCTCCAGCAGCCGTTGGATCCCGGCGAGCAGACCCGCATGTACGACCCGGAGGCGTACGTCGGCATCGACGAGATCGCCGCCGAAATCACGGCTTCGGACGACTGGCGCATCGACGTGAACGAGACCCGCCCGCGCCCCCCGGGGGCGATCAGCACACACCACGTCAACGACGTCGTACTGCGCGCCGTGCGACTGAACCACCGCAACGAGTAGGGCTGACCGACCGCCCCGGAGAATGAGCTCTTCGGGCACACGATCAAGAGGGGCCTGGGCTGCGGAAACGCGGCTCGGGCCCTTTCTGCTGTCCGGCCTGTTGGGACGGTGGGTGTCACGTGGGTGCGATGTGGGTGCCACCCGGGAAACGCCGTTCTCGCGGTTTTGCCGGGTTGTGACCTGCGGCTTTACGGCCTGCTCGGGCTTCGCCGGGGCCGGAGCACCTGGTTTCGGTTTCGTCGGCACCGGGGTGCCGGCTTTGGGGCCGCGGTCGGGCCGGGTATCCGGTGGGTTACCTGAAGCATTACACGGGCGCGAAGAGCAAACCTGCAGGCAGCGGTCGACTCAGCGAACTGTCGGAGCTGGCAGTGTGACCGCCTCGCGCAGCTCAGCGGCGGCCTGGGCCATGAGCTGGGCGAGGGTGGTGTCCGGCTCGGCTAGCCAGCGGGCCATGGCGCGAGCTTGATCAGATCGCGCTCGGCCAGTGCCGGGTTGGCGGCGATCACTCTTGCCCGGCGCAGCAGGAACTCGCGTGGGCGAAAGATCTCCTCGGCGGTTCCCAGCGCGGTCAGCAGCGCCTCGATCGGGGTGAGGCCCGGGTCGGTCGCCTCGACCTGGGCGACGAGGTGGGCCTCAAGTTCGTCGCCGGCGAAGAGGACTTCCCGCTGCACCGGGGTGTTCGGGTGATCGCCACCGCCGGGCCGACTCGGGCCGCCGCCCTGGAGGAGATCGGCGTCCAGGTGACCGCCTACGGCGGGGGCATGACCGAACGCGTCAGGGCACTGGCCGGAGGCCGCGTCGACCGCGCTCTGGACACGACGCCGGCCGGGGGCCGGATCGACCGCGCCGACCAGTCCAGCCCAGCCGGCGGCTCACTACCGGCCCTGATCGAGCTGACCGGGGATCCCAACCGTGTCCTCACCGTCTCGGACTTTGCCGCCGCGGCCGAACTGGGCGTCCGAATTACCGCCGAGCTCCGCTACGACCAGATGGACGAGTTCGCCCGGCTCGCCGGCGACGGCATCTTGGTCGTACCGGTCGCCCGCACCTACACACTCGACCAGATCCAGGAAGCCGCCGAACTCAGCCAATCCCGCCGACCCGGCGGCAAGCTCATCCTCGTCCCGTGATCGCCCTGCCGGCCTGGTGAAGCGAGACCACCTCGACGAGGAACGGGGCCAGGCCTCTTCGCCTCGTCCGGGCACCCAGTCCTGCCCGGCGGTCAGAACAAGGTGTCGCGTACCCGCAACGGCCGGTACCCGGCGGGCGCCGGTGGTGGTGAGCTCGCGCAGGATCTCCACCGCCTCCAGCAACCCGCGCCGCGGCGGTGCCGCCGGCGAACCGGGCCGCTGCGAGCACCTGCGGGGTGAACTGCCGCAGGTAACCGCCTCGGCTGTAGCGCGGGTTCGGGCGCTGCTTCGCGACCCACCAAGAGCAACCACCGCAGACTTGCCTCGCGGTCGCCCCTTTGAGGGCCGCGATGCCGGCTGCACGTGTGCGATGCTGCCTGCTCTGAAGGCGGGTGGGCCGGCGATGGTCGCGTACGCGACGATCATGGCTGCTCGGTGGCTGCTCGGACGTCGGGGAACTGGCGCGGAGGTACCGCTACTCACCGGACCCGACAGGATGCGCGATGTCCGTTTGACCATCGACGGCTGCAGATCAGATTCCGCTGCGGGGCGTGGACCTGCAAGGACGTACCCGGACTCGAACGGATCGGGACGGTTGCGGTCGGACGAGTTTTATGTAGAGCGCTATTTGAAGCAGTGCGCGTCCGTAGCCTTGGACTACGGATCAGAGTTAGGGGTTCGAGTCCCTTCGGGCGCACAAGATGAAGAGAGCCTGACCTGCGAAACGCGGGTCAGGCTCTCTTCTTGTTCGTCCTTGTGGACGGGTGGCTGCTCGTCCGACGAGCATCCCCCTCGTCCCGGCTCGTCTGTCCGGGTTCTGGTGCGTCCGTTCTCGGCCTACCCGTCCGCAGCCGTTTGGGCGCTGACAGCAGGTCAACGCTCCGAATTCGTGCGGCGCGCCCGTTCCCGGTACCAGACGAACGCGAGCACACTCAGATTCATGACGGCCAGGATGATCAGCGCCGGACCGCCGCCCGCGCCTTGGGTGCGGTCGACGACAAGAGAGTTGCCATCAGCCATGAGCGTGTTGACGGTCGTGGCGATGATGTTGTTCGCGATGTGGAAGGCGATCGCGGCCTCAAGGCCCCGAGTGATCAACCCCATCAGCGCCGTGCAAGCCGAGAGGAACACGTAGTAGCCGTTGAGCCAGGGGTCACCCGCTCCATGCATGGCGGCGAACAGGAGACTCGAGACGACGAGTCCGGTGAGAAACGCCGGCCGCGCCGCGCGGAACCACGACCCCGCGGCGGGAAGGACCGCGCCTCGGAACATGATCTCCTCGCCGGCTGCCTGGATCGGGGTGGAGAGGGCCATGACGGCGAGCATCGCCACGGTGGTGCCGCTGATGCCGAAGCCCACCCATCCCGTGGCGTCGGGTGCGACGACCGCCACGACAGCGACGCTGGCTGCGGCGAGCACGGCTGAGCCGGCGAGATAGATCGCGAGGCGCCGCCGATCGAAGCGCCGCGGTGAGCTGAAGACGCTGCGCCATGGCACCTTCGCGAACCGCGAGACAAGCACCACGGCAAGCAGCGCCGTCAGGCCGGTGCTGAGATTAGCCGCCAGCAGCTTGAGTGGGGTGATCGTCGACGCCAGGGGATCGCCGCCCTCGACGAGACCGGCCAGCAGGTAGAGCCCGAGCTGAAGCGGGACCAGTGTCAGCGGCATCGCGACGATGACGATCAGCGACTTCCACCACGCCATCCGGATGTGTGTACCGAAGGGACGCGTGTCGTCGAGTGAGCGAGGGGTCGTTCCGTGGTCGAGGCCGACCTGTGGTGCGATGGGGTTGACTGAGTTCAAGGTATGTCCTTTCCTGCTGGCATGAACGGGGCGTTTCCGCCTCTGTCGTGTCGTCGGGTGCGTTGTCGCAGGAGACACTGACGCGTCGGTCTTTCGGAGCCAGCCGATCCGCCGCGGCGGCGAGGGTCACCCGGACGCCGCTAGCCAGGAATTCGAGACCGATCCACGGCACCGGGGCACCGTCCCCTGGGTCAGCGCCCCTACGGCTCCACCCACGTTGCTCGGTGGATCGCGCTGTACCGCTTGAGTAATCCGCGTACCTGGATCATGACGACCACGCTAGATGCGCCCAACGCCGACGATGTGGTACCTCGGTAGACACCTTCGTGCCGCCCCTGGTACCCAGGTGCCGCCGTCCCGGTACAACACGATCGCGCCCTCTGAGCACCGGATGCCACCGCGCGAGGCGGAGGTGGTGCTCCGCGCCAGCCTCGGCGAGACGCACCTGTCGGATCTCGTTCGGCGGTCTCCAAGGGAGGCGCGAACGGCCACGCCCGTAGCGGCCTCGACCTGGCCTGGACCGGCCGCACGGAACGCTGCGAGCCCGGCTGACCGTCGTGCAACACCGGGTGCACGGCATCAAGTTCGTCGGTGTCAACGAGCAAGGCCAGCAGTGCTCGTTCGGGATGAAGTACGGAGAGCTGGCAACGAGGCTCGACGGTTAATCGTCCGTCCGTGTCATCGGCGTGCCATTGGGCGAGGACGACAGGGCCAGCCGAGGCCACGGGTGACTGCCCAGACCAGGCCGAAGGTCTTGACGAACCCAAGCCAGGCGCCTCACGCGACCCAGCGCAGAACGACTTCCCATAATCGAGGTGCGATTCACGCCTACGCGGGATCCTCTACGCCACCTGGCCGGCGTCAAGGGCGCTGCGTGCCGGCAGGCCGATGGCCTGCGGCCACCCTCGGGGGGACGCGGGCCCCGACACTCAGGGCTTGGCCGCTACCCGGACGATGCTGCTCCCGCTTCTCGCCGTGTTGTCGTCGCCGACCACGGAGGTGACCAGGTTGTAGTAACCGGGCTTGGCGTCGGGACCGATCACGATGGTGCTGAGGGGTCGTTCGTCGGGCATGCCGGATGGTCGAACCGGTGCGGCCGTGAAGGTGACCAGCCCCGGCACGGTGGTGGTGCGCTCTGTCGCGGCCTTGAGGTCGCCCTCGGTGGCGAACGGACCCGTCAGGTGAGCGGTCAGCTCGACGTGCGGTGGGGCTCCGCCCGGCTCTTCCGGGGACACGACAGTCCAGTGCACAGTCAGGGTCTGGTCAGGCTGGTAAACCCTGTCGATGTCCGGGGCCTCACAGCAGGTGTAAGTCACTGATGCGGTTGTCGCCGGGCCGGAGGGCTCGGTGGCGCAGGCTGTCAGGAGCGGCACGACGAGGCAGGTAAGCAGGCGGACCCGCGGCACGCTCATGCGCAGGATCGTAGGCCCGGGTTGCCAGTCCCGTGGCCGCGCAATCGGTCCCGGGCGCCGGGGAGGGGTGCGGTCCGCATCCAGGCCACCCGAGTCTGGCCGCCGGGCGCGACCCCCGGTTACGGTCCCGACCCATGGACGTACGCGAGGAGCGGCCCGACGACCACGACGCGGTCCACCACCTGCACCGAGCGGCTTTCGGCGCTCACGGGACGGCGGTTGCGCGGCTGGTCGACGCCCTGCGCCACGACGACCCGGCCGCGCTCTGCCTCGTCGGGGAGGTGGACGGCGAGGTCGTGGGACAGGTGATGTTCACCCGGAGCCTGCTCGACGCTCCCCGCCGGCTGGTTCCCGTGCGGGTGCTCAGTCCGCTCGCGGTCCTCCCTGCACATCAGGGGCGGGGCGTGGGGTCCGCGCTGGTCCGGCGTGGCCTGGAACTGCTCGACGCGCACGGTGTGCCGGCGGTGTTCCTGGAGGGCGATCCCGGGTACTACTCGCGACTCGGCTTCCGCCCCGGTGGCGGGTGGGGCTTCCGTCGACCGTCGCTCCGTATCCCCGAGCCGGCCTTCCAGGTGTTCCCGCTCGGGGCGTACGAGCCGTGGATGACCGGCACGCTGGTCTACTCGGCCACCTTCTGGGAGCACGACTGCGTGGGGCTGCGCGACCAGGAGGGGTGAGGCGGCCGGCGCGAGGTCAGTCGGCCCGGTGCAGTGGTCCCCACTCCTCGGACGCCTGGGCCTCCACGACGCGGTCCGCCTCGCGCAACGCCCGCTCCGACACCCAGGCGACCGGTCGCCGGCAGTAGACGAGCGGTTCGTTGTCCGGTCCCCGTCCGCACTGCTCACCCACCAGAACCCAGGGTCGTACGTCCGGACCCCGCAGGTCCCGCAGGTGGCAGTAGTCGTAGAGGCGGCGCGCCACCCACAGGCGCAGCGGTCGCCCGCCCCACCACGGCTCGACGGCGAGCGGATTGGCGGAGAGGCCCGGCAGGTCGATCCCGGTCAGGGCATCCTTGCTGGACTGCCCCGCTCCGGGCTGCCCGCACAGATCGATTTCGGGACCCCGGGACCACCGGACGTACAACTCCTCTTCCTGTCCGGTCCTCCGGAGCAGGTCGACGAGCTGATCCAGATCGTCGACGACCGGCAGAACCACCTCGTCCCGTACCCCGCTCATGGGGTCTCTGTGCCCCGCGACCGGCGGACCATGCCTGTCGGTCGCGGGTCGGGTGCGCCCGGCGTGGCCCTCACTCCCGGCGGTAGCTCTCCCGGTAGTAGTCACCGATCCGGTCCCGGTGGCCGGGCTGGTCGTCCGCCTCGGGATCGTAGGCGGGGGAGTCCTTGACCTGCTCACGGGTGCGGTCGACGTGCACCGTCCGGTCGAGGTGGTCGACCCGCACCACGGTGCCCACCGGCAACAGCACCTTCCGCCCGAAGATCCACGGTCCGGTGTCCACCACCAGCCACCGCGCGTCGGTGTCGTCACTGGCCTCGTCGATCGTGCCGATCCGCCCGTCGACCGCCTCCACCCGGTAGCCGACCAGGTCGACGGGGGTGCCGGGACCGGGGGCGTCCGGTCCGTCGTCGGTGTCGGATCGCCCACGGGTCGGGGCGGTGCCGGGCGTCGCCGGCTGGTAGCCGCCGGCGAGGGCGGACGGGTCGCGCCAGGCCCACGGATTGAACGTCGACGGCTGCACGGTGCACCTCCGAGGGGTCGTCGGTCCCCCGGAGATGTGCCCCGACCGTGAATGCGGGAAACGGCACGCTCACCGGACCGGCGTACCTGTCGGCCCGGACCGACGACGCCGACGAGCTCCCCGGGACCGGCCCGACCAGGGCGTACGTCCGTGGTGGTTGCGCGGTCCGGGGCGGGCCTTGGCCGATCCGGCGGGGCCGCCCACCACCGCGACCGTCGCGGCCCGGGCGCCCGGGCGCTGGCATACTCGCCGCCATGGTGCTGTCTCGCCGCTGGGCTCTCTTCCTCGCCGGGGTCGGTGTCTGGACCTGGGTGATCTGGCCCCGGTTCGCGGTCGCCATCTGGAACGATCCGCGCTCGTGGTCGAGCGGCGAGGTGGGCGAGTTCCCGGCGACGGGATTCCTCTGGGTGCACGCCCTGCTGATCGCGGCGTCGCTGGCGATCGGCACCACGGTAGGCGTGCTCGGTGTCCGCGGGTGGCGGGCCGCCGGCCGGCGTACCGACCGGTCGGCGACCTGAACCACGGCGACGCCGCCGCTCAGCCCCTCGCGGCGGGCTTCCGGGCCGGTGCCGGCAACCACGCGCCGCGCTCGTCGTGCGCGAACTGCGCGAAGTCGATCGGGGGGCGACCCAGTAGGGTCCGCACGTCGTCGGTGATTCCGTCGGCGAGGCCGAGCCGGCAGGTCGTGTAGAGAGCAAGCGTCACCAGGGCCATGCCCCACGCCATACCGTCCGCCCGCGCGGCACGCAGGTAGCGCAGCGGGCCCGCCGAGACGTACCGCACGGGCCGTCCCAGTTCGGCCCCGATCAGGTCGGCGACCTCGGCGTACGTGAGGGGCCGTGACCCGGTCGGGGTGTACGCCCTGCCGACGTGTCCGTCGTCCCGCAGCGCCAGGGCCGCCACCTCGGCGACGTCCCGGAGGTCGACGAAGGCCGTCCGACGCCGTCCGGCGGGAAGCACGATGCGATCGTGCTCGCGGATGTCGGCGGCATGGGTGGTGGACAGGTTCTGCATGAAGAACGCCGCCCGGACGAAGGTCCACTCCAGGCCCGACCTCCGCAGCCACTTCTCCAGGTCGTGGTACGGGACCACCGGGTTGTGCTCGGCGCCCTGGAGGGAGAGCAGGACCATCCGTCGTACGCCGAGCTGCCGCGCGCGTTCCAGGGCGGGCAGCATGTCCCGCGTGACGTTGCCGATCTGCGGGGGACGCATCAGGAACATCCGGTCCACGCCGGTGAAGGTCGCATCCCAGGTGGCGGGGTCGGTGAACGAGAACGTGACCGCCTCGTTCCACGGACCGGTGGCACCCGCGTCGGGTACCGCCGCCCGCACCCGGTGGCCGTGTTCGCGCAGGATCCGGGCGACGTGCCAGCCGGCCCGTCCGGTCGCACCGCTCACCAGAACTGTCATGCCGTCAGGCTGCCGGGGAATGGGAGGCTCGAGCAGTGCGTTGCTACCCCTGTCGGTGGGACCTTCGGCCCCCGCTCCTCGCGGCTATCAGGCACCGTCAGGTCGCTGAGCTGCGCGGATAGCTGGTCGATGATGATGTGACGCGGGACGCTACCCGCCGATTTGACGATCAAACCCGCGGACGCGTAACTTTCTCTCTGCCAGCGCGGAACGGGGCAAACAGGGCAGGAGCCCTGGGCCCCGGACCGGTACTGGCACCGGGTCGGATAGGGTTACACCTTGTACGACACGGACCGGGCGAGGCCCGACGGATCTGCCGCGAGGCGGATTTGGCGGAGCGAGAACGACCGGGTAAGGTTGTCGACCGGTAGGGAACCGGGCGAGCTTGCGGGAGACCGCAGCGGCCGGCCTGCCAAATCCGATGATCAAGCGAAGCGGTTCGCTGCTGCGCGTGTTCGTCGGCGCCAACCCGTACGAAGCGTGACACACCGGGACACACCGGTTGACACGGGGAAGACGGTGAGGTAACGTAGTAAAAGTGCCCGGCGCGGGAGCGGCGGGTGTGGTAGGAACTGAAATGCCCCGGACGGGGTCCTGCTGATGCGGGGTTTCCGGATGGTGTGTGGTTGTTCTTTGAGAACTCAACAGGGTGCTTGATAAGCCAGTGCCAATTGTTTATAACTCCG
>NZ_JBQHDB010000023.1:0-14332 GCF_052068135.1 Micromonospora sp. BQ11
GTCGCCGAGGTCCAGTTGATCGTGGACATCAGCTTGTCGACGTTCGGGGTCTGCCCCGTCTTGAGCGTGCAGATCTCATTGAGCGGGACCTGTACGTCGTAGACGCGCAGTGTGACGCCCGGTTCCTGGTCAACTGCCGCGGCGGCCGGAGTTGCGGACAGGCCGGCGGCGACCAGGGAGAGTGCGATCGAACCTAGGACAGGACTGCGGAATCGGCGCAGCAGCCGTGTGCCCATTGTTCCTCCTCGGGAGGGTAGGAGTGACCGATGGTCGACCGCGGGGACGGAGCTGTGGTGGGGGGAGCGGTCGGCCATCGACCGGTTCAGGAGGGCGATCGACGCCGACGATGTGACCCACCTGACATACCGGGGTGATGGATCGAAACATTAAACGGATTCGATCCCCGAGTCCATGCCTTTCGAACGATTAAGCAAAAGTTTTGCTTGATCACGCGAAAGTGCCGGTGGGGCCACTCGGGACGACCCGGGTGCCGGTACCGTTCGGCGGACCGGTCGTATAGGTTCGGCACGTGATCGTCGAAAAGCACTGGTGGAACGGGGACCCGACCTCCCGCGGGCGCCGTGACGTGTACATCCGTCGGGCGGGAGAGCGCTGGGAGGTCCTGGCGCAGATCGGTGGGGCGCAGGGCCGCTCCAAGTTGCAGGAGTGCCCCAGTCGCACGTCGGCCGTCATCCTGGCCAGCGCCTGGCGTGGCAGCAGCCCCTCCTGGCGCGAGATCGCCAGCTGAGCCGCGGCTCAGCACATCCGGCACCGGTCTGAGTCAGCGCTCAGTTCCGGACCGGTCGGCCGGCTGATCGGGCGCTCAAGCGCCCGCAGTCACCCGACGGAGAACCCGTGAGGCGCCCCGTCACTGATTGTGGCGGCAGTCACCACGGAAAGTGCTCAGGCGACACGGGCCGCCGCGCTCGATGACGGGAGCGGCACCACGTCCGGATGCAGCACCGCCGCGATCGCCTCCACCCCGTCGACGAGGCGCGGCCCGGCACGGACGATCAGGCCGTCCGCGTCCAGCGCCCACACCGGGGTGCCGGGGAACTCGCCCGCCACCGCCCGAGCCTGTCCGACCGCACCGTCCAGGTGGAAACCGCAGGGCGTGACCAGCACGACGTCCGGTTCTGCTGTCCGCAGCTCGGCGTAGGTCGTCGCCACCGAGCGGGCGCCCGGCCGCGCCGCCACCGGCTCTCCGCCGGCGGCTGTGACCAGGTCCGGGATCCAGTGCCCGGCGCTGAACGGGGGATCGATCCACTCCACCACGGCGACCCGGGGCCGGGGACGGCCGGCGACCGCCGTGGCCACCGCCGCCAGCCGCGCGCGGAGGGCGTCGACCAGGGCCTCCGCCCGATCCGGCACGCCGGCTCGCGCGCCGACCGCCAGGATCGTATCGAGGACCTCCGGCAGGGTGTACGGGTCCAGCGACAGCACGTCGGCGCGAGCGCCCAGATGGTCGAGGGCCTCGGCGACCTGACCGGAGGGCAGGGCGCACACCCGGCACAGGTCCTGCGTGATGATCAGCTCCGGGTCGAGGCCCGCCAGCGCGTCGGCGTGCAGGGTGTAGAGGTCCTCGCCGGCGGCGGCTCGGGTGCGGACGTACTCGTCGATCTCACCGGGGCTCATTCCCCGGGTGTCCCGCCCGCCCACCACCACCGTCAGCGCGGCCCGGTCGGCGGGCGGCACCTCGCATTCGAAGGTCACCCCGACCAGTTCCGGGCCGAGCCCCAGGGCGTAGACGATCTCTGTCGCGGACGGCAGCAGGGACACCAGACGCATGGGCCCATCCTGCCCGGAACCGCGCGTCGGCCGGCGCTCCGGGTCAGGGCAGCGGGCGGGAGATGCCCCGGGCGTGGTCCGCGAGGGCCGCGCCGACCACGGTCGCGGTCAGTGGCAGCACCTCCAGGCAGCGACGGACGGCGGCGGCCATCAGCGTGTTCGGCACCCGCATCGACAGGGTGCAGTGCGGCACCCAGCGCCCCGGCCGGTAGTGCTCGGCCAGGGGGACACCGGCCGCCGCCAGTCGGTCGTGGACGAGCCGGTGGTGGGCCAGCAACTCCTCCGTCGGGGCGACGCCGAGCCACAGCACCCGGCCGACGAACTGCCCGGCGTGCGGGAACTCCAGCCGCAGTGGCCGTGCCACCACCGTCCCGGCCAGTGCCTCGGCCACCCGGTCCGGATCGAAGCGCGGCGCCACGGCGAGGGAGACGTGCGGCCGGTGGCGCTGTTCCAGCAGCGAGCGCATGCTCTGCACGCCCTCGGACTCCAGTGCGTCCCAGAGCACCCGGATCCGTCGGGTGGCGTCGGTGTCCAGGTAGAGTTCCAGCGCCGCGACCACATGATCACTCTAGGGGCGTGCGGTAGCGGCGGTGGTCGCTGGGCGGCCCAGGGCACGCGGACAAACTCTGTACGCGTCGCCGTCACGCGCGGTCTCACGCTGGGTGATCGAACCGGGCTGCGGGTCCCGAACTCACGGACAGTGATGCCCTCGCCGGGCGCCATGAACCCCCTGCCGCACTTTGCTCTGCACCCTTCTACGCGCCAGCACCCTGAGCTGCGTCGATGCGGATGGTGTCGCCGGCCCCCTTCGGCGGGGTGACCACGGCAGGTAACTGGCGCGTATGAGGGTGCAGAGCAAAGTGCGGGCGGTGGGTGTTGTCGGGGTGGGGGAGCGTCACGCGGAGTCGCGGCCGACGGGAGCGTCCACCTGGCGCAGGGCGGCGTGCGCGAGCAGGTGGAACGCCTGCGCCTCGGCCGACGTGCCCGCCCCGGTGAAGTCCGGTGACCCGCTCACTCCGGTGACCAGGCCGTACCGGTCCACCCGCCGGTCCGCCGCCGCGATCAGCTCCCGGCCCACCTCGGCGTACGAGGGCGGCAGCCAGCCGTCGGCCACCCCGGTCAACGCGGCGTACGCGAGCATCTGGGCGACGTTGGCCTCCCGGAACGAACGCGGGTCGTCCAGCACGTCGGGAAAGAGTCCGTCGTCGCCCCGGTGGGCCAGGGCGGCGTCGAGCACGGCGCGGGCGTGCCCGGCCAACTCGTCGCGGAAGCCGGCCGGCCAGGCGGTGCCGAGCCGGAGGGCGCGGGCGATGCCGGTGACCACCCAGCCGTTGCCGGTCGCCCAGGGCTGCGGGTGGGTGAGCCGCCCGGCGTCCTCGTCCCAGCGGGCGGCGTACAGCCCGGTGCGCTCGTCGTACAGGCGGCGGCGGTGGCCGGCGACCTGCACGGCGGCGTGGTCGGCGTGCCCGGTCAGCGCGAGCAGGGGCACCACCATGTGCACCGTGTCGGCCCAGACCTGCCGACTGCCGAGCACGTGGAAGAGCGTCCCGTCGGCGGCCCGGGGGGCGCGGGCGACCAGCCAGTCGAGCTGGGCGTCCAGCGCGGCGGCGTAGCGCGGGTCGCCGGTGACCGTAGCGGCGTGCCGGACGGCCTCACCACAGGCGGCCCCGTTGACCGCGCCGTCCTCGCCGACATCGCCCAGCCGGCCGTCGGCGTGCTGTCGGGTCACCGCCGCGTGGGCCAGCAGCACCACCAGCTCGTCGTTGCCGAGGTCGCGCAGCGCCTGCGCGGCCACCCCCTGCTCCCAGGACTGCCGCTGCATGGCGAGCAGCGCCGCCAGCACCCGGGTGGTCGTGCCGTTGCCCTCCACCGCCGCCTCCTGGCCTCACCGTCGGCCGCCGCCGAGCCCCGACCTCAGGTGCGGGTCGGCTGCGCCTCCTCGGCGGCGGGCTGTTCCACGGCCCCCGGCTCGTCGGGCACCGGACCCCGGCTTACCCGGTCCAGGCCCCGGTCGACACCGACGAAGACGAGTCCGAGCAGCCAGAAGGCGACCGCGAAGAACACGGCGCTGATCCCGACGCCGTCGTAACCCAACTGGTCCGCGTCGAGGAAGGGGTACGGGTAGCGGTCCACCACCAGGCCCCGGACCAGCGCGAACCCCAGGTAGCCGAGCGGGAAGGCCAGCCACCACGCCGCGTACCGCGGGCGCAGCCGCCCCCGCCGGTCGAACAGCGCCCAGTCCGCCACCGCGAGCAGCGGCACCACCGTGTGCAGGAACTGGTTGCCCAGCGCCTCGCCGAGCGCGCGGTCCGGCTGCGGCATCGCGAACGGGCTGGCGGGGTTGGCCAGCACCAGGTGGTAGACCACGCCGGTGATGGTGATGTAGAGGGTCACCGCGCCCTTGAGCGCCGACGGCGGCTCCGGCCGGTCCCGCCAGGCCAGCCAACCGGCGTACGCGGCGAAGAGACCCACGGCGACGTTGCTCTGGATGGTGAAGTAGGGCAGCAGGCCGGTGACCGTGGCCGGCCCGAGCGCGGTGAGGACGATCCCGGCCAGCACGCTGATGACGACCGCCAGGCGGAACACGACCGCCGCACGTCGACGCCGCAGACTCATCGGGGCAAGCTACCAGCAGCCGCCGCCGGGGTCACCGACCCCGGATCGCGGCCCCGGTCACCAGCCCAGGGTTTAGACCGCGTGCTCAGCCGCCGGTCGAACCGGTCGGTCTGCCGGGTGTCCGAGGGGCGGTGCCGGGGGCGGCCGGCTCGGTGTCACGCGCGGTCGGGCGGCCGGTGGTCGGAGGCGACGGCTTCCTGGTCGGCGTCGCGGGCTGCTGCGTCTCCGGGGTGGTCGGACGGACCGTGGGCCGGTTGCCGGGGCGTGCCGTGGGTGTGTCGTCGGTCGTACCCGGAGAGCCGGCCAGCACCCGGTCGCAGTAGCCCGGCACCTGGTCGCGGCCGCCCGCCGCGTCGACCAGATCTCCGAAGACCGGGTTGTCCAGCGTCCGACCGGGGTTGTTCCCGGCGTCCGCCCGGTACGCCCTGCAGAGCCCCACCACCGAGGCGGACGGGCTCGGAGCCCCGTCCGTGCCGGGCGACGTGGTGCCACCCCGGCCCGGAGCGCCGGGCCCGGCGGTGGCGCCCGGGGCGGTGGCCTGCGGGGCGGTGGAGGACGGTGTCACCGCCGGCGCCGGCCGGCGCAGCGGGTTCGGCAGCGCGCCGCCGGCGGCGGCGAAGGCCACTCCACCGGTGGCGGCGACCAGGGCGCCCGCCACGGCGGCGCGAACGGTGGTGCGTCCGACCCAACGCCGGGCCGCGCGCGGGCCGTCGAGCGGGGCGCCCGAGCGTGCGCTCCGGTACGCGTCGAGCGCGGCCGCCTCCCCGGCCAGCTCGTCGGCCTGTGGAGCGGCACGGACCGCCGACAGCAGCACGACGAGCGAGCGCGGGCCGTGCGGGGCGTCGTCGACCAGACCACCGAGGAGTCGCTCGACGGTGTCCTGGTCCATGCGGTGTGCGTTCATCTCGTGTCGATCAGCGCCACCGGACGGTGGGACGTCACACGAGATGCGGTGTGACGCGGGACAACCGGGCGCCGGGACCCGCGCCGGGCCGGCCGGGGGCTCAGCCCATCGTCTTCGCCCCGTCGATCGACTCCCGGATGATGTCGGCGTGGCCGGCGTGCTGCGCCGTCTCGGCGATCAGGTGCAGCACCACCCGGCGGACCGTCCAGCTCGCTCCCGGCTCGAACCACGGACGGTCGGGCAGCCGGTGCGCCGAGTCGAGGTCGAGCGTGGTGAGCAGGGCATCGGTCTCCGCGGCCACCCGGTCGAACTCGGCGAGCAGGCCGGCCAGGGTCTCGCCCTCGGCCATGCGGAACTGGCCGACCCAGTCGATCGGCTCGGCGTCCATCCCCTCGGCGCCGTCGACGGCGAACCGCATCCAGCGCTGCTCGACGGTCGTCACGTGCTTGACCAGGCCGCCGAGGCACAGCTCGCTGACCGTGCTGCGGGTCGCGGCCTGCTCGTCGGTGAGTCCGTCGGTCGTCTGCCGGAGGAACCCGCGGTGCCGGCGCAGCGTCTGCACGAGCTCGGCGCGCTCACCGGTGGTGAGCTGCTCGGACGTGGTCATGGAAGGCACCTTTCGCAGGACGTCACCGACCGGCTCAGGATAGGTGGGCCCACCGACGGAATCGGGCTCCACGCGCCACCGAACGTCCCCACCGGTTGCCGAATGTCCGATTCGGCGGTCCACTGAATGACATGGGTGTGATTAAGGTGGGCACGTCCTCCTGGGCCGACGCGATGCTGCTGCGCGCCGGGTGGTACCCGCGCTCGGCGGCCACGCCGGCCGGGCGGCTCGACTGGTACGCGCGACACTTCCCACTGGTCGAGGTGGACACCTCGTACTACGCGGTGCCGGTGCCGGAGACCACACAGGGCTGGGCGGAGGCCACACCGGAGGGCTTCACCTTCGACGTCAAGGCGTTCCGCCTCTTCACCGGCCACCCGACCCCGGTCGCGGCCCTGCCGCGTGACCTGCGTCCGGCCGGCGGTCCGGAGCGGATCCGGTGGCGCGACCTGCCGGCCGGCGCGTACGACGAGTTGTGGGCCCGTTTCCGGGCGGCGCTGCAGCCGCTCGCGGCGGCCGACCGACTCGGCGCGGTCCTCCTGCAGTTCCCGCCGTGGCTGGCCCGCGGCGACGCGGCCCGGCGGCGCATCGTGGACCTGGCCGCGCGCTGCCGGCCCTGGCGGGTCGCCGTGGAGCTGCGGCACGGGTCCTGGTTCGACGGTCCGGCGGCGCTGGACACGCTGGCCTTCCTGCGCGAGCACGACCTGTCCCACGTGGGCGTGGACATGCCGCAGGGACATCCGTCGTCGGTGCCGCCGATCCTGGTGCCCACCGCCGACCTGGCGGTGGTCCGCTTCCACGGCCACAGCACGGGCTGGGAGACCGGCGACAAGCAGGAGAAGTTCCGCTACGCGTACGGGGAGGAGGAGCTGCGCCGCTGGGCGGACCTGCTGACCGACCTGGCCGGGCAGAGCGACGAGCTGCACGTGCTGTTCAACAACTGCTGCGGCGACCAGGCCCAGCGCGACGCCGCGAGCATGGCCGCGCTGCTCGGTGTCGTCCCCGCCGGGCCGTACGCGGGCGCGGGCGCCGCCTCCTGACCGGCCGGGTGCGCCGCCGGTCCCGTCGTCCGCCCCGGGCGGCACGGAGGCCTGAGCGGTGCGGCGGCGGCCGGAGGGCGCCCCGCTCCCAGGCCGCCGCCGCGCCGACGTCAAGAGGTCGGCCAGTCCCGCTCGCGGACCGACCGCGCGATCTTCGCCGAGTTGCTGGAGCCTTTCGCCGCCGACGCGGTCGCTCTCGCCGCCGGCCGCCCCGACGACCTCTCGGCTGACACGGAACGGGCCGGCCGGGGATGCTCCCCGGCCGGCCCGTGTGGAGGGGTGGCGACGCCGTCAGCAGCCCGGCAGTCGGAAGCTCGCGATCCGGGTCTGCCAGCCATTCGAGGCCGACGCCTGGCCGGCGGCGGTGTAGTACTCGTTGACGTACCAGAAGGTGCAGTCGTCGATCGGGTCCACGTTCATGGAGGTGTAGTCGCCCCAGCGCGAGTTCGGGTTGGTCTGCACCCCGGAGCCATTGACGATGGTCGCCTCGCCGAGAGTCATGTGACCTCGGCGGTCGCCGGCGAGTCGCGCGGTGTAACGGATGCCCGGGTAGAGGTCGGTGCCGTTGACCACGCTGTAGCCGAGGGCCGCGTTGCCCTTACGGTCCATGGCGATGCTGCCCATCCACCGTTGCACGCCGTCGTTCGGTGCGAAGGTGCCCTCCTGATGCAGGGTGTACTTCCCGCCGGCTCGACGGATCTCCCACCACCGCAGCCCGGCCACTCCGGGCCGCGCCTCCACCGACTGGTTCGTCACCATCGCCTCGTAGCCGGCGAAGGTGCGGTGGGCCAGCCGCCACGTGGGCCGCTGGCGGTACGAGAGCACGTCGAGGAACTGGTTGCGGTCGGTCACGCCGGGCTGCGGGAGGCAGTCCCGCGGCGTCGGGGCGCACGGGAAGGCCGAGTCGAACTCCTTCACCCGCAGTTGCGTCTTCAGCCCGATGGAGGCCGCCGGGGTCTCGCCCCAGGCCACGTCGAACTCCCAGACGTTCAGCGCGTCGAAGGTTGCCCCATACGGGCCGTCGTCGTCCTGGGATCCGACCAGTGGTGCGGCGGAGTTCCGCTTCGGCTGCTTACGCCCGTCGCTGTCGGCGGGTAGCAGGCCGTCCCCGATGAGGTTGAGCGGGACGCGTCCGTCCTGCAACAGGTAGCTGACCGAGCGCGCCGTGGGGTCCCCGGCGATCATCTTCTCGCGTTCGAGACCGTAGACGCCGATGCCGTAGATCGACGGGTCCGGCGTGCCGAACTCCCGGGTGGTGATGAGGTACGTGTCGTCCCAGATGCCGTACTTCGGATAGTCGGGGAAGTTGTAGCCGCTGCTGAACGCGTACCGGTAGTAGGAACCCGTGGGGTCCCCCGTCGTGGAGATGGCGACACAGTTGTAGAAGAGGTTGAGCGGCTCGTCGGGGTAGTTGACGCCCCGGGTGGTGAACTGGGTGAGGATCCACCGGTCGGCGTACTGGTCGTAGATCACGATCGGGTCGCCGGAGGGCTCGGTGCACTCGTCGACCTCGAAACCGGCCCACAGGGTGCCGGTGTCGACCGGGCCGAGCAGCAGTTTCCCGGTCTTCGAGTAGACACCGAAGACGAGGTTGATCATCTCCACGTAGTGGTTCGGGCCGACGTCGCCGACCGGATCCGGTGGGTTGACCCGCAGACCGAGTACGTCGAAGTTGTCCTGGTTGCTCAGACCCTCGAAGTTGGCCTGGGTGCCGGGGACGACCGGGGGGTACGTCCTGGTCTGCAGCGCCCCGTCGGGGGAGTCCGCGGTCGTGGCGGCCTCGGCGCGCTCCCGCTCGGGGCGTACCTCCGTCTTGGAGCCGGGCGGCGTGGGGCGGCGGGAGCGGTCCGCGGCGGCCGCCAGGTCCCGCAGCGGCGTCGAGATGTCGAAGCCCGCGGCCGGAGTGACGGTCGGTCGCTCCCGGAGGGGCGTCGTGCCGGCCTGAGCCGACGGGATTGTCTGAAGCGTGGTGACCAGGAGTGCGGTCACTCCCAGTGCAGCGAGCCTGCGGAGCTGTCGTCGTCGACTTCCGTTGGCCACGAGCCCTCCCGATGACGATGAAGGTACATGCGTCGATACGTTACGACGCGCGTACTCTCGGTCGCCATCCCCCGTGCCGCCATGAGACGGTCCGGCCCCGGCCTCGGCGAGGCGCCGGCGCCGGACCGTCGGCTCGGAGCAGGATCAGCCGGTGGTGGTGCCCGAGCAGGCGACGAACTGGAAGGTGGTCCGGCCGGGTTTTCCGGCGGGTCGCCCGGGTACCGCCTGGATCGAGGACGACGGAGGGACGGTACGGATGGGTGAGCAGGAGCAGCGGTGGCCGGGCGACGACGCGCCGGGAGTGCCGCAGGACGAGGCGGCGCAGCACACCCGGCAGGCGCAGGAGGCGCACGGCGGCAGCATGGCGCCGGGCCTGGTGGACGACACCGGCCGCCCGGTGACGGACCCGCCGTCGGTCCCCTCGTCTGCCCCCGGCGGCGCGGAGGCCTGAGCGGCGCGCGGCCGGAGGGCGACCCGCTCCCCGGCCGCGGGCCGCGCCGACGTCAGGCGGTCGGCCACTCCTGCCTACGGGCCCAGTCGACCAGCGAGGTGAACTCGATGCCGAGCAGCTCACGGGTCTCCGTGGTGTCCGGGGTCATCAGGGGGTTGCGACCGGGCGGCATGGAGTCGTACGCCATGCCGATCAGCGCGCCGACCTGAGGGCCGAGCACCGTACCGACGAGCTGTCCGTACTCGCCGCCGGTGATCTGGCGGAAGGCGACGGGACGGCCCAGGGCCTCGGCCAGCCCGGCCGCCACGTCCGTGAAGGTGAGCGCCTGCGGGCCGGCCAGCGGCAGCCGGCGGCCGATCGCCGCGGGCGTACGCAGCACCGCCTCGGTGGCGGTGGCGACGTCCTCGTTGGTCACCCAGGCGACGAGGTCGTCGGCGGGGCGCGGGTACAGCAGTTCGCCGGCCGCGACCCGGGGCGCCGACCAGGGTGCGGAGAAGTTCTCCAGGTAGCCGGTGGGCACCAGCACGGTGGCCCGGCCGGAGCCGAGCAGCCAGTTCACAGTGGCGATCTGACCGTCCAGCCTGGGGTTGCCGACCGGTGCCGGCGGCAGCGCCATGCCGGTGTTGAAGACCAGTCGCTCGATCCCGGCGTCGAGCAGCGCCTCCAGGGCCGGCCGCGGACCGTCCGGGCCGAGGCTCATCGGCGCGTGCAGGAACGCGGCCCGTACCCCGGTCTCCCGGACCACCGTCGCCAGCGACGCGGGGTCGGCGAGATCGGCGCGGACCGGGGTGACCCCGACTGCGGACAGGGCCTCGGCGTGCCCGCCGCGGGTCAGGCCGAGCACCCGGTGGCCGGCCGCGGCGAGACGTCGTGCGACCGGCCCGCCCTGGGCGCCGCTCGCGCCGACGACCAGAACCTGCTGTTCCATCGCTCTCCACCTTCCGATACGTGCTCGTCGTCGAGATGTCGGCCGAGGTGTCTCCACCGGCGCCGAGGTCACCGTCGGCACGGTCGCGGCGGACCTGGACGTGGACCCTTCCACCGCCAGCCGGCTGGTCGCCGGGGCGGCCACCGCCGGCCTGCCTTCCCGGCCGGCGCGTGGGGGATCCGGACACGCCGCGACCGCCCGGGCACGGCCCGGACGGTCACGGTGTCAGCTCGGACGGCGGATCAGGCCGACCCGTCCACGTCGATCAGCACGTCGCCGGCCCGACGGGACGCGGTCCGGCCGCCGTCGTCAGGAGCGCCGGCCCCGGGTCCGCAGTGCGTCCTCGGACCGCTCTCCGATGTCGGCGTCGTCCGGGAACGACCGCCGCGACGGCGCCGGATCCGGCGGCGCGCCCGGCCCCCCCACCGGCGTACGCGTGGGCTCCACCGGGCCGAAGCCGTGGCGGCCCGCGCGGCCGGTCGGTTCGCCCGGCTCCCCGGCGCGGCGGTCACCGCGTCGCCCCTCCGGCACGGCGGTCTCCTCGCTGCCCTCGTCCATCGGGTCGTGCGCACCGGTGCCCCAGGGCGGGTCCGCGTCGAAGCCGTCCCGCGTGATCCACGGGTTGTTGGCCTCCGGTTCACGCCCGTCCCCGCCGCCGCGTCCACTGTTCGCCGTCATGGCCACCTCGCTGGTCGGTCCGCCCGTACCGCCGCCGATTGCCCGTCCCGTGGCCCGTCATGCCTGCCACGCCCGACGGTCCGGACCGCCCGGCGGCGATCCGGCGCCCGTCGTCGACCCGGCCGGACCGCGGCCGTCCGGCGCCGTTGCCGACCCGGCCGGACACGGGCGCCGGGCGGCGTCCCGTCGCCGAGGAGTCGACGGGGCGCCGCCCGGGATGCCGGTCCCGCGTCAGCCGCGGGACTTCGCCTTCTTCCGGCCGCTGGCCATGCCGGCCATCGTGGTCAGCTTCCCGATCGTCCCCATCTTCCGCATCCCCCTGGCCGAGCCCATCGAGCCGGCCCGACCGAGCATTCCCCGGAACACCTGACCCGGCTTCTGCTGCTCGCCCATGTACGCGGTCATCACGATCAGCGCACCGGTCATCGCCGGCACCGCCCACTGGAGGAGCTTCATCTGCCGCTGGGTCGAGGCGACGTTCGACGGTGTCTGATGGTTCGGCTCGGTCGTGCCATCGACCGGCGGGTTGCCGGCCTTCTCCAGCCGCATGCCGAGCAGTCTGCTGTACCCCGTCACCGCCAGCGCTCCGACCGTCAGTGCGGTCTTGAGCGAGCTGGCCCGGGCCACGCCGGCCTGCGAGGCCACCCGAGGGCTCTCGGCGACCAGCTCGCCGACGGCCCCCGCCAGGTGCGTACCGATGGCCGCCGCGTTGACCGGAGTCCACCGGGCCCAGCCTGCCGAGGCCACCGGAAGCCGTTGAGTCGAGTCTTTGATTTGTGCCGCCGCGCCGTTGACGCCGAAAGCTCCCATGAGAGAGCCCCCGAACCAGGCCGCCAAGCCCAGATCGTGCATCGAGCGCAGTGCGGTGTGCCGTTCGGACATCTGATCCCCTTCCACCGTGTCGGGCGGTGCGGCTTACCCACCGCCCGACCGACTAATCCCGTCTCTCACCACCCGATACGACGCGTCCGGTCAGGACCGGCCGGGTGGCGGTCACCACCGATGGCCCGTCGCGTCCGACCGGGTCGGGAGGCCACGTCGGTGGGCGGGGGAGTCCTTCGGGCGGTACGGGGTACGTCCCCAAGCCGAAACCAGCCGAGGGAAGGGGAAGAGGATGTCCCAACCGGAGGAGAGCCGGGAGAAGACCGCCTCGACCGACGCGGTGCTCATGCACCCCGACAATGACCCGCGGAAGACGACGGCGCAGGTACCGCCACCGGCCGAGCACGGGGAGACCCGGGTGGAGCGGGACGGCGAGATGGTGCCGGTCGAGACCGACGAGTAGGGGCTCTTCCGCAGCGGCACGGGCGCCGCGTGGTACGGCCCGCCGTACGGCGTGGCGTCCGTGGGTGTTAAGCGGGGACCCCTGCTCTACCGGAGGCGTTAAGAGGGGGCCCTTCCTTACACCTCGGTCGCGAAGCGGGCCACTCGCCGGGCCAGCGGCGCGCTGGCGCGTACCCAGGTGAAGTGGTCCATGGGGGCGCCCGCCTCGGCCGTGGTGTAGCGCTCGCGCGCGACGGGTGCCGCGACCAGCTTCCCGCAGAGGTGGTCGAGCGTCTCGTGGGGCGTGTACTGGTCGTGGTCCAGGCTGACCGCGAGGACCGGCGTGCCGATGCGGCGTACGGCGGCCTCGCTGTCCACCCCGTCGAGGTGCGGGAAGCGGCCGGTCCGCGCGGTGTGCGCCCAGTCCCGGATCACGCCGCGCGCCTGGCGGCCACCGAAGCCCCAGCCGGGCCACACCCCGAGCAGGCGCGCGACCGTCGCGATCCCCTGGGTGTACGGCAGGACGCCGTACCGGCGCAGGCCGGGGTAGCGGCGCCACCAGGGCAGACCGACGGCGATCAGGGCCAGGCCGTCCACGTCGTGGCCCTCGTGCAGGGCGAGGTGCAGCACGGCCGCCTGTCCGCCCAGGGAGTGTCCGAGCAGCACGGTTCGGCGCCCGTCCCGCAGCGGCTTCAGGGCGGCGAGCACCGCGCCGATGTCGGCGACCAGTTCGGCGTAGCCGTACCGGCACGCGCGACTCGGGGTGGGCGTGCTCTCGCCGGTGCCGCGCAGGTCGGCCACCGCCACCGTCAGGCCGGCGTCGCGCAGCGCGGCGGCGAACGGACGGTAGTAGCGGGCCCGAACCCCCATCGCCGGCACGATCAGCACCAGCGGGGCATCGGTCACGCCGTCCGGCTCCGGGTACACCTGAAGGCCGATCCGGGCGCCGTCCACCTCGACGAACTCCTGCCGGTACTCCACCGTCGCGATCACCGCTCCAGGCTAGTGCGCCTACCTACCGGCGGGTAACCGCCGGGTGACCGCCGTCACCCGACCGGGGACACGTCGCGTGTCCACTGGTCACGCGGTCCGGGAACCGCGTCCGCCGCGCGGGCGGCCCGGTCGACCCGGTCGACCGCCGCGAGCACGTCCGGCACGTCGAGCGCCGCCAGCGCCGGATGGGGTACGGCGTCCGCGTGCGCACCCCGGTACGGCCCGGTCCACAGCACCTGGTGTCGGGGTCGGTCTGGTGGTGGTCCCCAGTGTGCGGGGCTGGCGGGGCCGAAGAGGAGGACCGATGGGGTGTGGTAGGCGGTGGCGAGGTGGGCGATGCCGGTGTCGCCGCTGATGAGGAGGCGGGCGTGGGCGGTGAGGGTGGCGAGGTGGTGGAGGTCGGTGTGGCCGGCGAGGACGGTGTGGGTGGGCAGGCCGGCGAGGTGGGCGATGTGGTGGGCGAGGGGGCGTTCGCTGTGGTTGCCGGTGATCATGATGTGGTGGCCGGCGGTGGTGAGGTGGCGGGCGACGGCGGCGAACCGCTCCGGCGGCCAGCGTCGCTGCGGCGCCTTCGCCCCGGGGTGCAGGATCGTCACCCCGGTGGGCAGGTCTCCGGGTGCGGGGCGGCGCAGCGCCAGGTCGGTGCGGTCGGCGGGGATGCCGTACCAGGCCAGCAGGCGGCACCACCGGTCGACTTCGTGCTCGTCGGCCCGCCAGGCCGGTCCGTCGTGGTGGCCGGCTTCGTGGTTGGCGAAGGCGAGGAGTCGGCGGGGTCGGGTGGTGGTGAGCATGCGGTGGGACTGGGGTCCGCGTCCGTGCAGGTTGACGGCGAGGTCCGGGGCCGGGCCGGTCCATTCGAGGGGCCCCAGGCCGGGGGCGTCGACCAGCCGGTCGATGCCCCCGATGAGGTTGACCAGGGGGGTGAGCCAGGCGGGTGCGATGAGCGCGAGTTGCTGGTCGGGGTGGGCGGTGCGGAGGGCGCGTAGGGCGGGTACGGCGGTGGCGAGGTCGCCGACGCCGAGGG
>NZ_JBQHDB010000024.1:0-10562 GCF_052068135.1 Micromonospora sp. BQ11
CCCAGGCCAGCGGCACCGCCGCGATCAGCGCCGCGACCGGCAGCACCAGGAATACCCACAACATCACCAGGGAGCCGGCCGGCTGAGTGCCCTCGATCAGCGGCTTCGGCGCCAGACGAGTTGCACTTCCACCACCGGCGGACAGATCCACGCTCATTACCACACACCTTCCGGGGCGGTCCGGTGATCACCCTGACCCGGCGAGGGGCTCGCCAGCGGATAATCAGGAACCAGGTGACATACGGAAAGGCTGCGAGGTCTGGGCAGCGGTTCGCCGATCTATGCGGTACAGGGCACCACGCCACCGGCGCAACAACGGAGTCGATGACTCCGATACAGAGATGCCCGTCAGTCACGCGGTCAAACACCGCGCCCACGATAGTCGGCGTCGACCTACAGGCGATCGTGTTCGTCCTGGTCAACCGGGCCTGTTCGGCCCCTACCTGAGCAGCTCTGCGGACGGCCCGCCTGGTCCCTTGGTGACGCTTGCGAGAGGGAGGTGGAGCGGCGAGACTCACGATCGGATGGGACGGCCATGCGAGGCGTGCCTTCAGGCGTAGAGGATGTGGGCCAGCGTGGTCGGATCGGTGACAAAGGTGTGGGCCACCTCGGTCAGTTTCCGGTTGTGGCGGCGGGCGTAACTGCGGATGACGGCGAACGCCTCGTCGACGCCGATACCTGCAGCTTGGGCGACCGCGCCCTTGGCCTGCTCGATGACGATGCGGCTGTTCAGCGCGCCCTGCAGTTGCTCGGTCAGGAGCTCACCGCGTCGAATGGCGCGTTCCTGCAGCAGCCCGATCGCGGCGACATCCGCGAGGGCCTGCATCACCGGCACGTCGCTGTCCTCGAAGTCACCACCCTTCGTGCCACCGAAGACGTTCAACGCTCCGATCACCTGGGTGCGCAGCCGCAGCGGGAACGCGTGCACCGACTGGAACCCGGCGGCGGTGGCACGCGGCGCGAACCGGGGCCACCGGCCACCGGCCTCGCTCAGGTTGACGTTGATGACGGGCACGGCGGTCTGGACGGCCTCCAGGCACGGACCTTCGTGATTCTGCAGCTGGAACAGCTCCACCAGCTTGACGTTCTCATTCGAGCCGGCCATGAACTCAAGCCGGCCGTGTTGATCGGACAGGAGGAGCCCGACAGCGGCCGCGCCGACCAGGTCGGCCGCCCGATCGGTCAGCATGTGCAGAAATTCGATCAGGTCGAAGTCGTCCACCAGGGTGTCGGCGACCTCGACGAAGATCGTCGCCATCCGTTCGGCTGAAACGGCGGTCATGCTGGCCTCCCGGCTCGTGGGCCCCTCATACACGCAGTCATCGAAATCTGGGGTTCACAGCTCGTCGCCGTCGAACCGCAGCCGGCGCGCGACGACATCCCGGGCCACCTCGCTGAGACGGCGATCCTCGGCGTACGCGTAGGCCCGGATACGCGCCATCGCCTCACCGAGGGTCACCCCAAGCTGCACCATGACCATCCCCTGGGCCTGGAACAACTCCGCACGGTACTCGGCGGCATCGTCATCGATGTCAGCGAAACCACTGCTACCCGCCTGTTCCTGCCGGTCGAGCAGAGCGGTCACGGTGGCCTCGGCGAAGGTGAGGGCGTCGGCGAGTTCCGCGTTGGTCAGCGGACCGACACGGTCGCGGAACACATCCAGGACGCCCAGGCGGGCAGCGCCGATCTGCAGCGGGATCGCGAACACCGCGCGAAGACCGCCCTCGTGGGCAGCGGGCGCGTAGAACGGCCAACGACCGTCCGCCCTGGCCACGAGAGCGCCGAGATCGGAAATCAACACCGGGCGGCGGCTGGCGAAGGCGTCGATGCAGGGTCCCTCACCGAGGGTGAACTGCAGCTCCTCCAAGCGTTCACTGACCGGGTCGGACGCGGCGCTCGCCCCACGGACTCCGTCCTCGGTCATCACACTGATTCCGGCGCCGGACGCTGCCAGCTCCTGCGCGGCGGCACCGCACACCCGCCGCAGCAAGCCATCGTTTCCGCCAGCTCCGCCGCCGGGGTGATGCAGGATGAGGTTCTTGATGACGGCGGCGCGGTCATGCATTGCTCGCACCGACGTCACGACTTTCGCCGGTGCACCGGCACGGTAGACAGGAGATCAAGAATCGTGGTCGCGGCACGGCGGCACCTTCCAGGTGAGGTGGCCGCCAAGGGCTGGGGCAGCGGAACCCGCAGATCGGGGTTGGTCACAGAGTAGCCGCGAATCGACTGCAACGCATGGCGAGCTCGCGCCACCAGCCTGCATGAGCACTCGCACAACGGGTCGGCGCCCGGTAGCGTCTAGGGCGTGGTCCGTTGTGGGCCGTTGCCCCAGCCCCCGGCATCGTCGAAATTGTGCCGAGGTGAGGCTATGGCCCAGGTAACCGGCGATCACTACGTCATCACCGTGCTGACCGCCCCAGACGCACCCACCACCCTGGTCCGCCTCGCCGGTGAGATCGACCTGGCGGCCGGCCTAGCGCTGTCAGACGTCGCTGAGCGCCTGTCCGCCATCGCGCCGAGCGAAGTCGTCGTTGACGTGGCTGCCGTCACCTTCGCCTGCTCCACACTGCCCAACTTCCTTTCCCAGGTACGCGCCACCCTCCCGAACAGCACCGCGCTGGTCGTCTGCCGTCCGACGGCCAACACTCGGAGGGTGCTGGATATGACGGCCATGGGACAGATCGCGACGCTGCGCGACGACCTACCACCACCCCGTTCGTGGGCCCCGCGCCAAGGCCCGGGACGGTTCGAGTCCGAGAACGCAGCACCGAAGGTCGGTATGCAACAAGCTCATACGCGAGGGCATCGCCTCTGACCTGCACGATGTAGCCATCCCGCGCTCGTCCGGGGCGCCGTGAACTCGCCGTGGCCGGCGTCAGCGGCCAGCAGCGGCGGGGCGCAGCCCATCCCGGCAGTTCATCAACCCGCTCCACCACCAGCGACCACTTCGGCCGATGACGCTCATTGGCAGGAATCCCGCACCGGGCCTGGCGAGCGACCGCATCGAGTCGGTCAGCCCTACCGACGATCTGTGCCTGCCACGACGTCGGGGGAGGAACAACCGCCACTCGAGGGCCACGACGCGGGAGATGGATGACCAGCGCTCGTTTGACCTCCGGTGCGGTCGGCAGTGTGCGATGTCCTCGAACTGCTCGGCGAGGATCCGGCCATCGCCTTGGCTCCTTGTGTCAGGGTCGCGGCGGCACCTGGAAGCTGGTGGAGACTGCGGGGTCATGGGATAGCTGATGCTGGCATCGCGGTGAGGCGTGCGGTGATGCGGAGCAGGACGTAGCCGGGATGCTCATCGATGAAAGCAGCGGTGTCGGCGAGTGCGGCGATCAGGGGCAGTCCTCTGCCGCCGACAGTCAACGGATCGGGCAGCTCGGTGGTAAGTCCCGCGCTGTCGGGGGTGCTGCCCCGGTTGCCGACATCGATCCGGCAGTCGTGGTCGTCGATGACGATCGTGACATCGACGGTGCTGTCGCCGTCGGCATGCATCACCGCGTTGGCGCATGCCTCGGAAATCAACACGGCGAGGTGACCCCGAGGCTCCTCAGGGGCGTCGGTGAGGCTGAGAAGGGTGGTCAGTACGTGGCGAGCGCGGGTCACCGAAGAGGGTTGCCGTGGCAGTGACAGCGTCATGGTCACGCGCATTCCGCAGCTCCTCCCCGGCTCACTCAGGGCCGCTTCGGCCTTCCGGTCTCGCTACCACGGTAAATTGCCGTACCCCGGGGATGCTCCGCCAAAACAGCTGCGCTGCCGCCTCGGCGTCGGCCTGTCCGAGTCGTTGCGTGGCAAGTGCATAGGGTGGGGCGGACCATCCGTGCTGGGACGCTGTTGTGGATCTGCTGTTGTCAGCTCGGCCGGGCCGCGGTTGCACCGTGGTCCCCGGTTTTCCGTTCCCGTCCCGGCGCGTCCGTGTCAGTTCTTCGGCGTGCGAGCAGCCACGGAGCAGCACGGCGGAGTAGAGCCCACCGACTTTCACCGGCCGGCGAGGGCCTTGCGCCGGAGGTGACACCACCCAGGCCTCATTCCGGGCAATATGGGCGGAGTGGGACATCCTCGGGGCGGTGGCGTGCCGGGTGGTCGGGAAAGCGCGGGTCAGGCCAACTACCTGGAGTTGTTCTTCGACCTAGTGCTGGTGTTCGCCCTCAACGGGGTGGTCAGCCGGATCGTGCCGTCGCTGGCCAGCGACGACATCGTCACCCGGTGGGCGTCCCTGCTCTACACCCTGGTGCTGGCGCTTCCGTTGCTGTGGCTGTGGACCACGACCTCGCACATCACCAGCCGCTTCGACCCGGGTCAGCGGACGATTCAGCTGATGGTGCTCGCCAGCGCCTTCGGCATGCTGATCATGGCCACGTCCCTGCCGTACGCTTTCTTCGGGCGGGGCATGGCCTTCGCGTTGCCGTACGTGCTCCTGCAGGTGGGACGGCCGCTGCTCCTCATCCCCACGCTGCCGGTCGGCGACCCGGTGCGGGCGTTGTACACCAGGTCGGTGATCTGGTGCGCCGCCACGGCCGTCCTGTGGGTCGGCGGCGCGCTCGTGAAGGAGGAACAGAGGGTGGCGTTGTGGGCGACGGCCATCACCGTCGACCTGTTCGGGGCCCGGCTCGGCTGGCCCGTGCGGGGGTTGCCCCGGCCCTCCGTCAGCGCGTGGGCGGTGGAGCGCGGCCGGCACCTGCCGGAGCGGTACCGGCAGTTGCTGCTCATCGCTCTCGGGGAGACCGTCCTGGCGGTGGGCATCACCTACACCAACCAGCCGGTCACCACCGCGAGAACCCTCGGGCTGGTCACGGCGTACGTGTCCACCATCCTGCTATGGCAGGTCTACTATCACCGCTCCGGAGAGCTTCTGGCTGACGCGCTCGATGCCGTGCCGGACCGGGTGATGCTCGGCCGGACCGCCGGCGTCGCGCACATCGTCATGGTGCTCGGCATCGTCGCCACGGCGATCGGCCAGGAGATCGTGCAGGAACACCCGCTGGAGACCGGCCATCCGGTCTGGTCGGCGGTGGTCCTAGGCGGCCCGGCGCTGTTTCTCTACGGCCGTATCCGCCTAGAGCGGGTCGTGTTCAACCGGCTGTCCCGCCGCCGCGTCGTCGCCATCGCCGCCCTTGTCGCACTCGCCGTGCCGCTCGCGTTCACCGGCCCGCTGGTGGCTGCCGTCGCCGCCGCAGCGGTCCTACTCGCCGTGGCCCTGGCCGACGCACGCCACTCCGCCCGCCGGCCACCGGAGGCGCCCTCCCCACCCGCGTGAGCGCCGCCAGGAGTCGGTGGCATAGCTCCGACCTGCCGTCCCGCGAGCGGCGGTTCCGGCAGTCGCTGCTTCGTACCGTCGGGACGTGGCGCGCCCGAGCGACAGCTCAGCCACGTTGCGGAAGCAGGTCGATTCGAATGTCGCCAAGGCGGCCGGTGTACGGAATGCTCAACTGCCCCCGGTCTATGGCCGCAAACCCTCCGAACGCTGACAAGCCGGGCAGCCGAAAGTCGCGTCCCGTTCGTAGTAGCCACCGCGCCGGGGCGGTCGTCACCGCTGACGCGGCTTGGGTTGCGGGATGTGTCGGCGCCCCGCGGCACGGGCCGGCCAATCGGTCTCGAAGAGGTGGAGGTGTAGGCGGGACCGTCGAGGGTAGCGGTCACTGTGGGGTCAAGACGCGGCCTCCGGGCCGGCTGCCGAGCTTCGTCACGAGCGGCGGCCGGCGTGGCCAGCAGGACGCACACGGATCCATCCCCGCCGCGGGCGCGTCGTCGCCCGTCGAGCCCGCCGCCGTAGTCCGATCGACCGGCGGTGGCTGCCGGGATCGCCTACCCACGTCAGCAGGTGGGCCCAGGCCCGGCATGGGGTCCGGACAACGCTGCTGGCGACGACCTGTTCGCATCCCCCGGAAGACGCAGGAGACACCGTGAGCCAGAACCAGTACGCGCAGCAGGATCCGAAGGAGCAGTACCGTTCCCCCGAGGAGCAGACCGGTGGGCAGCAGTCGGCCCCCGGCACCACACAGGAGATGCCCGACCAGCCCGACCACGGCGAGGAGAGCTATCGAGGCACCGGTCGGCTGACCGGCAAACGGGCGGTCATCACCGGCGGTGACTCCGGCATCGGGCGGGCGGTGGCGATCGCGTTCGCCCGGGAGGGCGCCGACGTGCTCATCTCGTACCTGCCGCAGGAGGAGGACGACGCCCGGGACACCGCGCAGCTCATCGAGAAGGCCGGCCGCACGGCGGTGACCGTGCCCGGCGACATCCGCGACGAGGCCCACTGCGGCGAGATCGTCTCACGGGCGGTGGGCGAGCTGGGTGGCCTGGACATCCTAATCAACAACGCCGCCTACCAGATGTCGCAGGCCGGCGGCATCACCGACATCACCACCGAGCAGTTCGACCGGGTCCTCAAGACCAACCTGTACGCGATGTTCTGGTTGTCCAAGGCAGCCGTGCCGCACATGAGGCCCGGCTCGACGATCATCAACACCGCCTCCATCCAGGCGTACCAGCCCTCGCCCGACCTGTTGGACTACGCCACCACCAAGGCGGGCATCATCGCCTTCACCAAGGGACTGGCCCAGGGTCTGGCGGAGCAGGGCATCCGGGTCAACGCCGTGGCACCGGGACCGGTCTGGACCCCGCTGATCCCGGCCACCATGCCGCAGGAGAAGGTCGAGTCGTTCGGCGCCGACGTGCCGCTGGGCCGGGCCGGCCAGCCGGCCGAACTGGCCCCGGCGTACGTCTTCTTCGCCTCGCAGGAATCCAGCTACATCACCGGCGAGGTGCTCGGCGTCACCGGCGGCAAGCCGCTCGCCTGACTCCGTCGCATCCGGGCCGCCGACACCGTGTCGGCGGCCACCCCGGTGAAGGTCAAGCAGCGGCCCGCACCCCTCGTGCACATGCCGGCTTCCCGGCCGTGGCCCGCTCTGGCCCGACTGCGGGCCGCCGCGTACGCGCGCGGCCTACCCCTGACAGGCCTCGCCGCTGACATCATCACGGGCGAGGCCGTTCTGGACTGAACGCCAGTCACGCACCAGATGGCGAACCAGCACAGACAGGCGGGGACGGGTGTCGATGCTGGTTGGCATGTCCAAACCTCCCATGAGAGCGTTCACACTCCGGCGTTAGCCGGTAGACGCTCGTAGACTCTGAGCGTGCAGAGCAGCCAAGATCGGATTCTGGCCGGTTTGTTGGACGCGGCGGAGGATGCCTCGCCGGTGGAGGCGGTCGAGGCCGTCACCCGCGAGGTGGGTGTGGCGCTCGGCGCGTCGGCTGTCTCGTTCCTGATCGCGGACCTCAGCGGTAGGGCGTTGGTTCGGCTGACCCACGTGCCGTCCGGAGGCGCGGACGGGGCCCGCCGTGACGGTGACGAGGTCGCCACGGTGCTGCCGTTCGACGGTGGCCCCGCCGAGCAGGCGCTGCGCACGCAGACGGTGCAGGTCATCACGCGGTCCGATGGGTGGATGGTGTTGGCGCCGGTGACCGATCGCGGTGAGGTCATCGGCCTGCTGGAGATGGTGCTGCCCGAAGAGCCGACTACGCAGGCTCTGGGGGAGATCGCGCGCACGGCGCACGCGTTGGCGTTCGTGGTGATCGCCAACCGGCGGCACACCGACCTGTTCGAGTGGGGGCAACGCACGACTGCGTTCACCCTGTCCGCGGAGATCCAGCGCCGCCTGCTGCCGGGCTCGTTCACCTGTGAGGCCAGCGCGTTCACCCTGTCCGCGTGGCTGGAACCGGCTGCCAGCATCGGCGGGGACACCTTCGACTACAGCCTCGGCCGCGACGTGCTGCACTTCAGCGTCACCGACGCGATGGGCCACGGGGTGGCCAGCGCGCTGACTGCCACCCTCGGGGTGGGCAGCCTGCGCAACACCCGCCGCCGCGGCGCCGGCCTGGTCGAGCAGGCCGACGCGGCGAACGCCGCCGTGGCCGAACACGCCACCGTGCGCGGCAGCTACATCACCGCGGTCCTCGGTCGCCTCGACCTGCGCACCGGAGTGTGTGCGCTGCTCAACGCCGGGCACGTCCCGCCGCTGCTGATACGCGACGGAGACACCCAGCCGCTGCGGCTGCCGGGCAACTTTCCCCTGGGCATGTTCACCGAGGCCGAGTACCGCTACGAGGAAATCACGCTGCAGCCCGGCGACCGCCTCGTCGTGGTCACCGACGGCATGCTGGAACGCAACGCCGCCGGCCTGGACCTGCCTACCGTGTTGCGGTCGATCGGCGACCTGCACCCACGCGAGGCCGTCCGGACGCTGGCCGACACCGTGCTCCAGGTGGCCGGCCCGACCCTCGCCGACGACGCGACCCTACTGATCCTCGACTGGTACGGCGGGCACCAACAGGACCGGCGTACCAGCGCGGGCGCGGACGCGGCACGTGCCAGCGCGACGCTGACCGACTGACCACTATCCGCCGGTCACCCCGTCGGAGGACAACATATCGGCTTCGGCTCCCCGTACGTCTTCATAGATGTCGATCACCCGATCCACCGACGTGATGCTCAGAAGGCGGCGCACCCCGGGCTGCACCGCGGCCAGGCACAGCCGGCCGTCGACATCGCGCAGCGCCTTGAACATCACGACCAGCGTGCCCAGCGCGCTGGAGTCCATGAACCCCACCCCGGCCAGATCCACCACCACCTGCCGGTCACCCGCGTCGATCAGCCGCTGCAGGTTGTCGCGCAGCTGCGGGGCGGTGGCCATGTCGAGCTCACCGCGCACCTCGACCACGGTGCAACCCCGCCCTGGACGAGCCGACAACAGCAGATCCACAACAGCCTCCCAGCGCGGACGATTCGCACCTCACCCTATGCGCTCAGCGGCGCAACCACCGCAGACGAGCACACGCCGAGGCGGCACCGGGACCGTTTGGGCTGAGCGATCGTCGGGTACGGCACACGCAGTCGGCGCAAGGCGGGAGACCGAAGCAGTCACCTGGGAGCCGAGGAGGGCTGCGGGAATGCGGGTGACGATGACGCTGTCACTGCCACAACAACCGTCCTCGGTGACCCGCGCCCGTCACGTACTGACCACACTTCTCAGCCTCACCGACGTCGATGACGAGCCCCGGGGTCACCTCGCCGTGCTGATCTCCGAAGCATGCGCCAACGCGGTGATGCACGCCGAAGGCGACAGCACCGTCGACGTGACCATTGCCATCAACGAGCACGACTGCATGATCGAAGTCGGCAACCGCGGCACCACCCCCGAACGCGCCAGACTTACCGCTGAGCTGCCTGATCCGCTGACCGTCGGCGGCCGTGGACTGCCCCTGATCGCCGCACTCGCCGACACCGCCGCCTTTCTCGACGAGCAACCCGGTCACGTCCTGCTCCGCATCACCAAACACCTCACCGATCACGACAGCGCCCTCGCGCCAGGCCGCCTGGGCGGCTGAGGCGCGACCACGGTCCCACCGTGACGTCATGGGACCGGCGGCGACCTCACCGAGCAGAACGCGTCCAGATTTCCCTGGCAGGGTCGAAGGGGCTGCCACACACAGCTTCAACTGGACCGACGGCCGTCATCGGCAGGTGGGCGAACAGGTGGGGCGCCTGTGGCGGGTGGGAGCTGCGCCGGCTCGGTGCCGAGGGCACGGTTGGCAGCAGGTCTTCAGACACGACTGCAAAACGGCAAGCGCCGCGACCGCGCCGTCGCGGTCGGCCCGCCAGTACCCGGCCTTGCTCGCGCCGGGAGGTCACCACCCGGCCACGGCGCAGCAGGGTCTGCTGCTGCGACGCGGTGGCCTGACCGATGCCCGCGCGCTCGGCCACCTCCCCGACCGACAGCTCGGCACGTCGCGCGAACAGCATCACGATCCGCTGCCGGGGTTGCCGTGGCGTCTGCCCGAACGGCGCTGGCCGTCAGGTGCGGCGACGGCCGGACGGCGAGGTCGTGCTCTCGCGGACGACGAGCTCGAACCCGCAGGCGATCTCCTCGGGCGTGACAGGTTCGCCAGCGACCTGGGCCAGCAGTCGATCCACCGCCGTGCGGGCGATCGCCGCCTTGTCTGGGGCGATCGAGGTGAGCGACGGCGTGGCGTAGGCCGCCTCCTCGACGTCGTCGCAGCCGACCACGGCGATGTCGCCGGGCACGCTGAGGCCGTGATCGGTGATGGCGCGGATCGCGCCGAGCGCCAGCACGTCGTTGAAGCAGAACATCGCGTCGACGTCGGTGCCGCTGCTCAGCAGCGCGTCGACGGCCGCGTACCCGGACGCGCGTGACCAGTCCCTGGTCGTCAGCACCAGCTCCGGGTCCGGCTGGAGTCCGTACTCGGCGAGTGCAGCGCGGTACCCGTGCAGGCGCCGCAGGGCCGGCCCCATGTTGTTGGTGATCACCTCGGCGCCCACCGCCGCGATCCGTCGCCGGCCGCTGGCGACGAGGTGGACCGTGGCCGCCCGCGCGGCGGCGACGTTGTCGATGGCGACGTGGAGCACGCCGGCGTCGTGGATACGCTCGCCGAGCAGGACGGTCGGGATGTCCAGCTGCTGCGCCGCCAGGTCCTCCGCGGTGATCGCCATGGGGCTCAGGATCAACCCGTCGATGACGTGGGTCCGGTAGCCG
>NZ_JBQHDB010000025.1:0-5381 GCF_052068135.1 Micromonospora sp. BQ11
GGAAGATTGTCCGGCGGTGTCCTACTCTCCCACACCCTCCCGGGTGCAGTACCATCGGCGCTGGAGGGCTTAGCTTCCGGGTTCGGAATGTGACCGGGCGTTTCCCCTCCGCCATGACCGCCGTAACTCTATCGACATGTCAAACAACTCAACCAACCACACGGTTGGGTGTTGTTCGTTTATCGAGAGTTGCACAGTGGACGCGTAGCAGCTTGGTAGTCAAGTCCTCGGCCTATTAGTACCGGTCAACTGAACCCGTTACCGGGCTTACATTTCCGGCCTATCAACCCAGTCGTCTAGCTGGGGGCCTTACCCACCCGAAGGTGGTGGGATACCTCATCTTGAAGCGAGCTTCCCGCTTAGATGCTTTCAGCGGTTATCCCTTCCGAACGTAGCTAACCAGCCGTGCCCCTGGCGGGACAACTGGCACACCAGAGGTTCGTCCGTCCCGGTCCTCTCGTACTAGGGACAGCCCTTCTCAAGTATCCTACGCGCACGGCGGATAGGGACCGAACTGTCTCACGACGTTCTAAACCCAGCTCGCGTACCGCTTTAATGGGCGAACAGCCCAACCCTTGGGACCTGCTACAGCCCCAGGATGCGACGAGCCGACATCGAGGTGCCAAACCATCCCGTCGATATGGACTCTTGGGGAAGATCAGCCTGTTATCCCCGGGGTACCTTTTATCCGTTGAGCGACACCGCTTCCACATGCCAGTGCCGGATCACTAGTCCCGACTTTCGTCCCTGCTCGACCTGTCAGTCTCACAGTCAAGCTCCCTTGTGCACTTGCACTCAACACCTGATTGCCAACCAGGCTGAGGGAACCTTTGGGCGCCTCCGTTACCCTTTAGGAGGCAACCGCCCCAGTTAAACTACCCACCAGACACTGTCCCTGAACCGGATAACGGTCCGAAGTTAGATACCCAAATCAACCAGAGTGGTATTTCAAGATTGCCTCCACCCATACTGGCGTATGGACTTCACCGGCTCCCACCTATCCTACACAAGCTAATTCGGATACCAATGTCAAGCTATAGTAAAGGTCCCGGGGTCTTTCCGTCCTGCCGCGCGTAACGAGCATCTTTACTCGTAATGCAATTTCGCCGGGCCTGTGGTTGAGACAGTGGGGAAGTCGTTACGCCATTCGTGCAGGTCGGAACTTACCCGACAAGGAATTTCGCTACCTTAGGATGGTTATAGTTACCACCGCCGTTTACTGGCGCTTAAGTTCTCCGCTTCGCCCCGAAGAGCTAACAGGTCCCCTTAACGTTCCAGCACCGGGCAGGCGTCAGTCCATATACATCGAATTACTTCTTCGCATGGACCTGTGTTTTTAGTAAACAGTCGCTTCCCCCTGCTCTCTGCGGCCATACAACGCTCCACCCGCGTGGGGCTTCACGTCTCCGGCCCCCCTTCTCCCTAAGTTACGGGGGCAATTTGCCGAGTTCCTTAACCACAGTTCGCCCGATCGCCTCGGTATTCTCTACCTGACCACCTGTGTCGGTTTGGGGTACGGGCCGCTAAGAACTCGCTAGAGGCTTTTCTCGGCAGCATAGGATCACTGACTTCACCTGAATCGGCTCGGCATCACGTCTCAGCCTTCATGCACCGCGGATTTGCCTACGGTACGGCCTACACGCTTACCCCGGCACAACCACCGGCCGGGCTCAGCTACCTTCCTGCGTCACCCCATCGCTTGACTACTACCCGCCAGGTTCCCACGCTCCCCACCATCGGTCCGAAGACCTCCGGCAGTTCGGGTGGTTAGCACAACGAGGTTCATCAGGGTCGCTCTTTCGCGGGTACGGGAATATCAACCCGTTGTCCATCGACTACGCCTCTCGGCCTCGCCTTAGGTCCCGACTCACCCAGGGCGGATTAGCCTGGCCCTGGAACCCTTGGTCATCCGGCGGAAGGGTTTCTCACCCTTCTTTCGCTACTCATGCCTGCATTCTCACTCGTGCCGCGTCCACAACTGGGTCACCCCGCTGCTTCACCCGCGGCACGACGCTCCCCTACCCATCCACACACCTGCACAAGGAATCAAGTCCAAGTGAGGTTGAAATGTGAATGCCACAGCTTCGGCGGTGTGCTTGAGCCCCGCTACATTGTCGGCGCGGAACCACTTGACCAGTGAGCTATTACGCACTCTTTAAAGGGTGGCTGCTTCTAAGCCAACCTCCTGGTTGTCTATGCGACCCCACATCCTTTTCCACTTAGCACACGCTTAGGGGCCTTAGCTGGTGATCTGGGCTGTTTCCCTCTCGACTACGAAGCTTATCCCCCGCAGTCTCACTGCCGCGCTCTCACTTACCGGCATTCGGAGTTTGGCTGATTTCGGTAAGCTTGTGGGCCCCCTAGACCATCCAGTGCTCTACCTCCGGCAAGAAACACGCGACGCTGCACCTAAATGCATTTCGGGGAGAACCAGCTATCACGGAGTTTGATTGGCCTTTCACCCCTAACCACAGGTCATCCCCCAACTTTTCAACGTTGGTGGGTTCGGCCCTCCACGCGGTCTTACCCGCGCTTCAGCCTGCCCATGGCTAGATCACTCCGCTTCGGGTCTAGGACACGCGACTGAATCGCCCTATTCAGACTCGCTTTCGCTACGGCTCCCCCACACGGGTTAACCTCGCCACGTGCCACTAACTCGCAGGCTCATTCTTCAAAAGGCACGCCGTCACCCCGCAAGGCTCCGACGGATTGTAGGCGAACGGTTTCAGGTACTATTTCACTCCCCTCCCGGGGTACTTTTCACCATTCCCTCACGGTACTCGTCCGCTATCGGTCACCAGGAAGTATTTAGGCTTACCAGGTGGTCCTGGCAGATTCACGGCAGATTTCAGGGGTCCGCCGCTACTCGGGAACACCCACAGAAGACCAGCTACTTTCACCTACCGGACTATCACCGTCTACGGTCAGCCATTCCAGACTGTTCGACTAGCAACTGGCTTTGTAACTTCTCGAGCGTGTGTCAGCACACTCAGCAGGGTCCCACAACCCCGACCACGCAACCCCTGACAGGTATCACACGCAACCGGTTTAGCCTCAATCCGCTTTCGCTCGCCACTACTCACGGAATCACTATTTGTTTTCTCTTCCTACGGGTACTGAGATGTTTCACTTCCCCGCGTTCCCTCCATACACCCTATGTGTTCAGGTGCAGGTGACACCACATGACTGGTGCCGGGTTCCCCCATTCGGACACCCTGGGATCACAGCTTGGTTGACAGCTCCCCCAGGCCTATCGCGGCCTCCCACGTCCTTCATCGGCTCCTGGTGCCAAGGCATCCACCGTTCGCCCTTGACAACTTGACCACAAAGATGCTCGCGTCCACTGTGCAATTCTCAACAAACGACCAACCCACAACCCGATACGCCCCACACCAAACCCGACAACCGCCGGCGGTATGCGAGGCCAGGCCATGCCTGGCAGACTCCCGAAGCCACAGGCCTCGGACCAGTCTCCGAAAGAAACAACCTCAAGGTTGTTCTTTCAGGACCCAACAGGGTGCTCTGCGCTCCTTCTCAGCCGCACCAGGACCAACCCGTTCCCACCACCCACAAGGAGCAGCTGTACTAGGTGTCCCGGCCGTTGCCGAGGAAAAACTCGCCAGTGTCTCCGCCATATGAGCACCCCACCACCACATTCGGGCAGTGCGGGCTCCTTACACCCTTTCGGGTGAAGGTGCTCCTTAGAAAGGAGGTGATCCAGCCGCACCTTCCGGTACGGCTACCTTGTTACGACTTCGTCCCAATCGCCAGCCCCACCTTCGACGGCTCCCTCCCACAAGGGGTTGGGCCACCGGCTTCGGGTGTTGCCGACTTTCGTGACGTGACGGGCGGTGTGTACAAGGCCCGGGAACGTATTCACCGCAGCGTTGCTGATCTGCGATTACTAGCGACTCCGACTTCACGGGGTCGAGTTGCAGACCCCGATCCGAACTGAGACCGGCTTTTTGGGATTCGCTCCACCTCACGGTATCGCAGCCCATTGTACCGGCCATTGTAGCATGCGTGAAGCCCTGGACATAAGGGGCATGATGACTTGACGTCATCCCCACCTTCCTCCGAGTTGACCCCGGCAGTCTTCGATGAGTCCCCGCCATAACGCGCTGGCAACATCGAACGAGGGTTGCGCTCGTTGCGGGACTTAACCCAACATCTCACGACACGAGCTGACGACAGCCATGCACCACCTGTGACCGCCCCCGAAGGACCTCACATCTCTGTGAGTTTTGCGGCCATGTCAAACCCAGGTAAGGTTCTTCGCGTTGCATCGAATTAATCCGCATGCTCCGCCGCTTGTGCGGGCCCCCGTCAATTCCTTTGAGTTTTAGCCTTGCGGCCGTACTCCCCAGGCGGGGCGCTTAATGCGTTAGCTGCGGCACAGGGAACCGGAGAGGCCCCCCACACCTAGCGCCCAACGTTTACAGCGTGGACTACCAGGGTATCTAATCCTGTTCGCTCCCCACGCTTTCGCTCCTCAGCGTCAGTATCGGCCCAGAGACCCGCCTTCGCCACCGGTGTTCCTCCTGATATCTGCGCATTTCACCGCTACACCAGGAATTCCAGTCTCCCCTACCGAACTCTAGCCTGCCCGTATCGACCGCAGGCTTGGGGTTGAGCCCCAAGTTTTCACGGTCGACGCGACAAGCCGCCTACGAGCTCTTTACGCCCAATAAATCCGGACAACGCTCGCGCCCTACGTCTTACCGCGGCTGCTGGCACGTAGTTGGCCGGCGCTTCTTCTGCAGGTACCGTCACTTACGCTTCGTCCCTGCTGAAAGAGGTTTACAACCCGAAGGCCGTCATCCCTCACGCGGCGTCGCTGCATCAGGCTTCCGCCCATTGTGCAATATTCCCCACTGCTGCCTCCCGTAGGAGTCTGGGCCGTGTCTCAGTCCCAGTGTGGCCGGTCGCCCTCTCAGGCCGGCTACCCGTCGTCGCCTTGGTAGGCCATCACCCCACCAACAAGCTGATAGGCCGCGAGCCCATCCCAAGCCGAAAAACTTTCCACCAAAGACCATGCGGTCAAAGGTCATATTCGGTATTAGCCCCGGTTTCCCGGGGTTATCCCAAAGCCTGGGGCAGGTTGCTCACGTGTTACTCACCCGTTCGCCGCTCGAGTACCCCGAAGGGCCTTTCCGCTCGACTTGCATGTGTTAAGCACGCCGCCAGCGTTCGTCCTGAGCCAGGATCAAACTCTCCAACAAAAACTTGTTGAAAAACTGTCCCGGCAACAAAAAGTGTTGCCAAAGGAATCCCAACCAGCCAAACCCAAAGATTCGACCAGTCCGGAGTTATAAACAATTGGCACTGGCTTATCAAGCACCCTGTTGAGTTCTCAAAGAACAACCACACACCATCCGGAA
>NZ_JBQHDB010000026.1:0-4450 GCF_052068135.1 Micromonospora sp. BQ11
TTCGCCGCGCAGTAGGCGGTGGCGTCACTGACGGCCTTGATCCCCAACGTCGACGCCACGGTCACCACCGTGCCGTGCGATGCCTCCAGGAACGGCAACGCCGCCCGGACCACCGCGGCGGTACCCAGCAGGTTGACCGCCACGATCCGGTCCCACGTCTCGGCCGGGACGTCACCGAGCTTGCCCGGCACGTCCATCCCGGCGGCGGTGACCACGGCGTCCAGGCCGCCGGAGCGTTCCGCGAGCTGCACCGTGGCCGCCCCGGCCGCGCGGGTGTCGGCCAGGTCGCACTCGACCCACGGCACCCCGTCGGCGGGCGGACGCCGGTCCAGCACCACCGGGCGTCCCCCGGCGCGGGCCACCGCCTCCACCACCGCGGCGCCCAGACCGCTGGAACCGCCGGTGACCAGCACCGTCGACCCGGCGCCGCGGTGCCCAGCGTTCATGCTCATCGCGTCCCCTCCGGGGTCTGCGGGCGGCGCAGCGCGGCACCGGCCGCCGGCACCGTGTCGGTGAGCCGGGTCCCGGCCGGCGGGGACCCGTCCGTGCCGCGCGAACGGGCGGCGGCGATCATGCTGGTCGTCGAGCGGCCGTCGAGGTAGGGCACCACGACCGTGTGTCCGCCCCAACGGCGCAGGATCTCCGCCTCCGGGAGCACCGGGTCGCCGCCGCCGGTGGCGTAGTCGCCGCCCTTGACCCAGATGTCCGGCCGCAGCCAGGACAGCGCCCCGTGCGGTGTCGGCTCGTCGAAGATCATGACAGCGTCGACGCAGCTCAGGGCCGCCAGCAGCCGGCTGCGGTCGCCCTGCGGCACCACCGGCCGCTCCGGCCCCTTCAGTCCGGTCACGCTGGCGTCGGAGTTGAGACAGACCACCAGGCAGTCCCCGAGTTGCCGGGCCGCCTGGAGGGTCGCCACGTGACCGGCGTGCAGCAGGTCGAAGCAGCCCCCGGTGGCCACCACCGTGCCGCCGGCCGCGCGTACCTCGGACACCACGGCGGCGGCCGCCGCCACGCCGACGCGATCCCCGCCCGGGCCGGACACCGTGACCGGCGACGGCCGCACCTGCGGTGGCAGCGCCGCCGCCACTCCCCCGGCCGCGACGTACGCCGTCGCCTCGGCGACCGCCTCCTGCACCGCCTCGGAGACCAGCGCACCCCGCGCAAGGGCCAGGGTGGCGGTGGCCGCGAACCGGTCCCCGGCCCCGCAGGTGTCCCCGTCGGCGGTGGCCGGTGCCGGCACCACCAGCGGCGTCGACCCGGCGTGGCAGAGCAGGGCACCGTCCCCGCCCAGGGTCACCGCGACGGCACCGGCCCGCCAGCGTCGGCGCAGCCCCTGCGCGCCCCGCGACGCGGTGACCAACCGGCCCGCACCGGGGGGCGCCTTGGCCAGCTCGCGAACCTCGGACTCGTTCGGGGTGGCCAGGTGCACGCCGGGCACCGCCGCCGGGCCGCGCGGGTGCGGGTCCCAGACCACCGGCGCACGGGTGGCGGCCAACGCGGCCCGCAGGGCGGGTTGCCGGGCCACACCGCGGCCGTAGTCGCTGACCAGCACGGCGGTCGCGTCGGCGATCACCCGCAGGACCGCGGCGGACGGTTCGCCCGGCTCGCCCGGGGTCCCGCCCCGGTCGTGGCGCAGCAGCACGCGGCCCCGGGCGTGCAGCCGGACCTTCTCCGGGGTGGCGCCGCGCAGGTGCAGCGCGTACACCTGCACTCCGGCGGCGGCGAGCAGCGAGCTGAGGCGGGCGCCACCGGCGTCGTCGGCCAGCGCGGTCACCAGCACCACCTCGGTGCCCCGCGCGGCGGCGGCGAACACCGCCGCGAGGCCCGCGCCGCCGGGCCGGTCGGAGTACGCCGTCTCGTCGAGCACCGGCACCGGCGAGTCCGGGCACAGCCGGTTCACCACCCCCTCGACGTCCCGGTCGAGCAGGGTGTCACCGACCACCACCAGGGGTCCCGTCACGCTTCCCTCCTCATTCACGTCTCCATGTGCGGGCTCGTGTCCCCGTCCAGCACCACCTCGACACCGGTCCGGACTCCTCCGGAGCGGGGATGTGCGGTGGACACCCGGTGCGGGGCCCGGCCGACCGGAGCGGCGACAGCCCCGGGCAGTGCCAGTTCGACGTACTCGCAGAGCAGGTGGCTGGTGACGAGGTGGAGTTCCTGGACGACCTGGCTGTCGGAGGACTCGATCGCGAGGGTGTCGTGGCACGCCTCGGCGAGCGGGTTGGGTAGGGGTCCGGTGAGCGCCCACGTGCGGATGTCGATCTCGCGGGCGGCGTGGGTGGCGTGCAGGAGGTTGGGGCTGGCGCCGCTGGTGGACATGAGCAGGAGGATGTCGCCGGGGCGGCCGTGGGCGTGGACCTGGCGGGCGTAGATGTGGTCGTATCCGTAGTCGTTGCCGATGGCGGTGAGGGCGCTGGTTTCGGCGTGCAGGGCGATGGCGGACAGGGGTTGGCGGTCGTCGTGGAGTTTGCCGACGAGTTCGGCGGTGAGGTGTTGGGCTTCGGCGGCGCTGCCGCCGTTGCCGGCGACGAGGAGTCGTCCGCCGCGGGCGAGCGTCCAGGCGAGTTCGGTGCCCCAGTCGCTGAGGCGTTCGGCGGCCTGTCGGTAGGGCAGCAACGCGGCCGCCAGGTTCGCCAGGTGACAGTCGACGAGGGTCGGCCCGGTCATCCGGCCACCACCCGGATCGGCCGGCGAACCGCGGCCACCTCCTCGTAGACCGCGGCCAGGCGTTCCGCCGTCGCCGCCCAGGAATACGTCCGGCGGGCCCGTTCCCGCGCCGCGGTCGCGTACGCGAACCGTCGGATCCGGTCGTCGAGGAGGCGCTGGATCGTGTCCCCCAACGCGCGCGGATCCCGTGCCGGCACCAGGTCACCGGTGACACCGTCGACGACGGTGTCCTTGATGCCGCCGACGGCGGTGCCGACGACCGGCACCCCGCAGGCCATCGCCTCCAGGGGCGTCAGGCCGAACGGCTCGTACCAGGGGGCGGCGACCAGCACGTCCGCCGACCGGTACCAGCGGCCCATCTCCTCGCGGGGCACCGCGCCGACCAGCCGTACCCGGTCGGCCACGCCACAGGTGCCCGCGAGGGCCCGCAGCCGTCGGGCGTACGGGTCGCTCTCCAGCAGGCCGGCCGGTGGTCCGCCGACCACCACGCACTCGGCGTCCGGCACGTACGCCATCGCCCGGACGACGGTCTGGAAGCCCTTGCGTTCCACCAGCCGACCGACGGTGAGGATGCGCGGCCGGTCGACGTCCCGATCGGCGGCGGGGCCGAGCGGCGCGAAGGTGCCGAGGTTCACCCCGGAGGGGACGACCGTCATCCGGGATCGGGGCACCCCCATCCGGACCAGTTCCCCCACCTCGTCCTGGCACTGGGCGATCACCCGGTCCACCGAGCGACCCAACTCCCGCTCGTACCCGATCCGCCGTGCCGGGCTGGTGTCCTGCACGCCCTGGTGGCGGCGCTTGACCACGCCGAGGGCGTGGTACGTCTGCACGACCGGTACACCGGTCTGCCGGCCGGCGGCCAGCGCGGCCAGGCCGCTCATCCAGAAGTGCGCGTGGATGACCTCGGGCGTCCAGTCGCTGCTCCGCCACCGGTCGACCAGCCAGCGGCTGAACTCCTTCATGTGCGGCAGGAGCGCGTCCTTGGCCAGCGGCTCGGCCGGTCCCGCCGGCACGTGCACCACGTCGTAGCCGTCCGCGCTCCGGACGGACACCGGCAGGTCGACGGCGTCGCGTCGGGTGTAGACCCGGACGTCGTGCCCGGCGGCGACCAGGGCGGCAGAGAGCTCGGCGACGTGCGTGTTCTGTCCACCGGCGTCCTCGCCGCCGAGGATGGCGAGTGGGCTGGCGTGCTCCGAGATCATCGCGATGCGCATGTTTCCTCCTCCAGCAGCCGGTCCCAGTCGGCGAGGAATCGGTCGAGCCCGTACCGGTCGAGGGCGACGGCACGGGCCGTCGCGCCGGTGCGGCGCGCCTCCGCCGGGTCCTCCACGAACCGGCGGGCCGCGTCCAGCAGGGTGTCGATCCGGGTGGCGAGGACTCCGGCGCCGGGCGGCACCGCCATCACCGCCTCGGTGGTGGCCAGCGCGACGACCGGCATGCCGATCGTCATCGCCTCGATGAGGCTGAGGCCCAGGGAGGTCCACCGGCACAGGTGCAGGTACGCGCGCCGCCGCCCCAACTCGGCGTGCATGCGCGCCTGCGGCACGTCGTCGTGGCTGGTGACCCGGTCGGCGGGCAGGCCGAGGTGGTCGGCCAGTCCGGCGACCTTCATGCCGAACACGTCCAGCGGGGCGATCTCCGCGAAGCGGGGCAGCAGGTCGGTGCCGGTGACCCGCCAGCGGCGTACCGGCTCGTTGATGACCACGGCGAGTCGGTCCAGTTCGCCGGTGTACTCGGCCTGGGGCGGGACGATGCCGTGGTCGATGACGGTGGTGCG
>NZ_JBQHDB010000027.1:0-4429 GCF_052068135.1 Micromonospora sp. BQ11
TTCGCCGCGCAGTAGGCGGTGGCGTCACTGACGGCCTTGATCCCCAACGTCGACGCCACGGTCACCACCGTGCCGTGTGACCGCTCCAACTCGGGCAGCGCCGCCCGGATCACGGCGGCGGTGCCCAGCAGGTTGATCGCGACGATCCGGTCCCATGTGTCACCGGGGACGTCGCCGAGCCGGCCCGGCACGTCCATCCCGGCGGCGGTGACCACCCCGTCCAGTCCACCGGCCTGCTCGGCGAGCTGCCGGGTGGCCGCCTCCGCTGCGCGGGTGTCGGCCAGGTCGCACTCGACCCACGGGACCCCGTCGGCGGGCGGCTGCCGGTCCAGCACGTACGGCCGGCCGCCGGCCTTCGTCACGGCGGCGACCACGGCCGCGCCGAGTCCGCTCGACCCGCCGGTGACGAGGATGGCCGAGGAGTTCAGGTCCCTGCTCATGCTGCTCCCTTGATCAGACGTGCGCCGCGCTGGCGCGCGGCAGTGATGGTGGCGGTGGTGGATCGGCCGGCCAGGAAGGGCACGGTGACGACGCGGCCGCCCCAGCCGCGGATCAGCTCGGCCTCGGGCAGTTCGGGCGCGCCGTCACCGGCGTAGTCCCCGCCCTTGACCCAGACGTCGGGCCGCAGGCGGGACAGCACCACGTGCGGGGTGGGTTCGTCGAAGACCACCACCGCGTCCACGCAGTCCAGGGCGGCCAGCAGGCGTGCCCGGTCGCCCTCGGTGTTCAGCGGCCGGTCCGGGCCCTTGAGCCCTCGGACGCTGCGGTCGGAGTTGAGGCAGACGACGAGGGCGTCGCCGAGCCGCCGGGCCGCCTGGAGGGTGGCGACGTGCCCGGCGTGCAGGATGTCGAAGCAGCCGCCGGTGGCGACGACCGTGCCGCCGTCGGCGCGTACCCGCGCGACGAGTTCCTCGGCGGAACCCGCCGGGGTGGACGGCCGCTGGTCCTCCGGCTGCCGGTGCAGTCCCGCCGCCCCGCCGGCCGCGACGTACGCCGACGCGGCGGCGACCGCCTCGCCGACGGCCTCGGAGACCAGCGCGCCACCGGCGAGCGCGGTGGCCGCGGCGGCGGCGAACCGGTCCCCGGCGCCGCAGGTGTCCTCGACGCCGTCCACCTCGGACGGTGCTGGAATCACCAGCGGGGTGCTGCCGGAATGGCAGAGCACCGACCCGTCCGGGCCCATGGTCACCGCGACCGCGCCCACCCGCCACCGTCGACGCAGCTCATGGCCGGCGCGGGTGGCGGTGGACAGCGCCGAGCCGGCACCGGCGTCGCCGGTGAGCTGGCGCAGCTCGGCCAGGTTCGGGGTGACCAGCCGGACACCCGCCACGGCGGCCGGTCCCTTCGGGTGCGGGTCCCACACCACCGGAGCGGACGCCTCGGCCAGCGCCGCGCGCAGCGTCGGCTGCCGCAGCAGGCCCCGGCCGTAGTCACTGGCCAGGATCGCCCCGGCGGAGGCGATGACCTCCAGGGCCGCCTCCGGCGGCTCACCGGGTGCCTGCGGGGCACCGCCCCGGTCCAGGCGCAGCAACGTCTGCCCACCGGCGCGCAGCCGGATCTTCTCGGCGGTGGCCCCGGGCATGCGCAGCGGGTAGAGGCGGACCCCGGCGGCGGTCAGCAGCTCGGCGATGCGCGCGGCGGCCGGGTCGTCGGCGAGGGCGGTCACCAGCGCGACGTCGTTGCCCTGCGCGGCGGCGAGCAGTGCGGCGAGGCCGGCGCCGCCGGGCCGGTCGGTGGCCGCCTGCTCGTCGAGCACCGGAACCGGCGCGTCCGGGCAGACCCGGGTGACTGCGCCGCTGACGTCCCGGTCCAGGAGCGCGTCACCGACCACCACCAGCGGGCCGCTCACGACGTCACCCCGTCGGCTCCCCGGCCGCTGCTCCCGTGGCCGTTGGCGCTGTGGCCGTTGGTGCCCCGGCCGTTGGCGCTCGGGCCGTTCGGGCTGTGCCCGTTGGCGCCGTGCGGGTGGCTGCCGGTGGCGGCGAGGGCGCGACCGTCCAGGCCGAACCGGTCGACCAGGCCGACCGTACGCGGTGCCGGCGGGGCCATCCGGGGCAGCTCCCGCACCAGCGGGAGTGCCTGCTCGACGTACTCGCAGAGCAGGTGGCTGGAGACGAGATGCAGCTCCTGGACCACCTGGCTGTCCGGGGAGGGGACGGCGAGGGTGTCGTCGCAGATCTCGGCGAGCGGGTTCGGCGTCGGGCCGGTGAAGGCCCACGTCCGGACCCCGATCTCGCGGGCGGCGTGGGTGGCGTGCAGGAGGTTGGGGCTGGCGCCGCTGGTGGACATGAGCAGGAGGATGTCGCCGGGGCGGCCGTGGGCGTGGACCTGGCGGGCGTAGATGTGGTCGTATCCGTAGTCGTTGCCGATGGCGGTGAGGGCGCTGGTTTCGGCGTGCAGGGCGATGGCGGACAGGGGTTGGCGGTCGTCGTGGAGTTTGCCGACGAGTTCGGCGGTGAGGTGTTGGGCTTCGGCGGCGCTGCCGCCGTTGCCGGCGACGAGGAGTCGTCCGCCGCGGGCGAGGGTCCAGGCGAGTTCGGTGCCCCAGTCGCTGAGGCGTTCGGCGGCCTGTCGGTAGGGCAGCAGCGCGGCCGCCAGGTTCGCCAGGTGACTGTCGAGGAGGGAGAGGCTCATCAGGCCACCGCCGGTGCGGGACGGGCGACGGTGCTGACCGCGGCGTAGACCGCGCCCAGCTGCTCGGCGCAGCGCTTCCAGGAGTACCGGCTGCGGATCCGGTCCAGCGCCGCGGTCGCGTACGCGAACCGGCGCACCCGGTCGGCGAGCAGCCGGCGGACGGCGGCCCCGAGGGTACGGGGGTCGCGGGCCGGCACGAGGTCCCCGGTCAGGCCGTGCACCACGGTGTCGGAGATGCCGCCGACGTCGGTGCCGACGACTGGCACTCCGCAGGCCATCGCCTCCAGCGGGGTCAGGCCGAACGGCTCGTACCAGGGGGCGGCGACGAGCAGGTCCGCCGACCGGTACCACGACCCCATCTCCTCGCGGGGCACCGCGCCGACCAGCCTCACCCGGTCGGCCACCCCGCACGACTCGGCGAGGGCGGTGAGCCGGCGGGCGAAACCGTCGGCGGGCAGCAGCTCGGCCGGCGGGCCGCCGACGACCACGCACTCGGCGTCCGGCACGGCGGGCAGCGCCCGGACGACCTCCTGGAAGCCCTTGCGCTCCACCATGCGGCCGACGGTGATGATCCGGGGACGGGCCGGGTCGCGCGGGACGACCGGACCGTCGGGACGGAACATCTCCTCGTTGACGCCGGAGGGGACCAGTGCCATCCGGGACCGGGGCACGCCCAGCCGCAGCAGCTCACCGATCTCGTCCTGGCACTGCACGATGACCCGGTCCACGGCCCGGCCCAGTGCCCGTTCGTACCCGATCCGGCCTGGTGGACTGGTGTCCCGGGTGCCCTGGTGGCGCTTCTTGACGGTGCCCAGCGCGTGGTACGTGAGCACCACCGGCACCCCGGTCCGCCGTCCCGCGTGCAGGGTGGCCAGGCCGCTCATCCAGAAGTGGGCGTGCGCCACGTGCGGCGTCCAGTTGCCGTCGCGCCACTGGCCGGCCAGCCACCGCCCGAACTCGCCCATGTACGGCAGCAGCTCGTCCTTCGGCACCCGCCGGGCCGGGCCGGCCGGCACGTGGCACACCTGGTAGCCGTCCGGTGCGGCGACGGTCTCCGGCAGGGCGGTGGAGTCGCGGCGGGTGTAGACGCGGACGTCGTGCCCCTCGCCGGCCAGCGCCGCCGCCAGCTCGGCCACGTGGGTGTTCTGCCCACCCGCGTCCTCCTCGCCGAGGACGGCGAGGGGGCTGGCGTGTTCCGAGATCATCGCGATGCGCATGTTTCCTCCTCGATCAGCCGGTCCCAGTCGGCGAGGAAACGGTCGAGCCCGAACCGTTCCTTCGCCACGTCGCGAGCGCGCGCCCCCAGACGGGCGGCCGCGTCGCGGTCGGTCATGAGCCATCGGGCCGCCTCGACCAGGGTGTCCACCCGGGTGGAGAGCACTCCCGCGTCGGCCGGCACGGCGTCCACCGCCTCGGTGGTGGCCAGGGCCACCACCGGCATCCCCATCGCCATCGCCTCGATGAGGCTGAGGCCCAGGGAGGTCCACCGGCACAGGTGCAGGTACGCGCGCCGCCGGGCCACCTCGGCGTGCATCCGGTCCTGCGGGACGTCGTCGTGGCCGGTGACCGCGAGCCCCGGCCCGCCGCCGGGCGCCCGGGCGAGCGCGTCCGGCAGACCGGCGACCCCCATCCCGAACACGTCCAGCGGCGCCACCCGCGCGAAGCGGGGCATGAGGTCGGTGCCGGTGACCCGCCAGCGGCGTACCGGCTCGTTGGTCACCACGGCGAGTCGGTCCAGTTCGCCGGTGTACTCGGCCTGGGGCGGGACGATGCCGTGGTCGATGACGGTGGTGCG
>NZ_JBQHDB010000028.1:0-1580 GCF_052068135.1 Micromonospora sp. BQ11
TCAGGCGTGGCAGTCTTTGACGTTGACGCAGTTCTTGGGGTCGTTGTCGGTGACGGTGGACTTGTCGTCGAGTTCGACCTTGCCGTTCTTGTTGAAGATGCCGCCGGCGATCTTGCGGTGGTGGTCGTTCTCGCCGTTGGCCTTGTTGTCCTTGACCTTGGTCTTGTCGAGGGTGACCTTGCCCTTGTTGTTGTAGATGCCGCCGCCGTTCTCGCCGGCGATGTTTTCCTTGATCAGGCTGTCGCGCAGGACCAGGACGGCGTCGAAGTCGTCGTGGTTGCGGTCGTAGTGGTCGTTGCGGTCGTCGCCCTTGTTGTTCTTGTGGTTCTTGTCGTTGTTGTTGTCGTTCTTGGGCTCGCCGTTGAAGATGCCGCCGCCGAAGCGTCCGGCGTGGTTGGCGGCGATGAGGGTGTCGGTGATGGTGGCGCGGCCGACCTTGTCGTCGTCCTTGCGGTCGTCGTCCTTGCGGTCGTCGTCCTTGCGGTCGTTGCGGTTGTTGCGGTCGTCGTCCTTGCGGTCTCCGCCGGTGTTGTAGATGCCGCCGCCGTCCTTGCTGGCGTGGTTCTCGGCGACGGTGACGTGGTCGAGCCGGAGGTCGGTGTTGCGGGCGTAGATGCCGCCGCCGTTCTTGCCGGCGTCGTTGTCCTTGACGAAGGTCCAGCTGACCTCGACGTAGCCGCCGGAGCTGAAGAGGCCACCGCCGTTGTCGTCGGCCTTGTTGCCCTGGATGAGGCTCTTCTCGATCTCGACGTTGCCGGCCTTGTCGCGGTCGTCGCGGCGGTCGTCGTTCTTGCCGTTCTTGTCGCGGTCGTGGCGGCCGTCGTCCTTGCCGTTGGCGATGCCGCCGCCGTTCTTCCCGGCGGTGTTGTCGGTGATCTTCGACTTCTCGATCTCGAGCTGGCCGGCGTTGAAGATGCCGCCGCCGTTGTCGTCGGCCTGGTTGTGGTCGACCTTGCTGAGCTTGAGGGTGACCTTGCCGTAGTTGGCGATCGCGCCGCCGTTGCCGCTGGCGCTGTTGCGGGTCAGGGTGGTCTTCTCCAGGTAGGCGCGGCCGCCCTTCTCGACCAGCAGCGCACCGCCGTCCTCGCCCCGGTCCCGGTCCTTGTCCCGGTCCCGGTCCCGGTCCCGGTCCTTGTCCCGGTCCTTGTCCTCGTCCTTGTCGTGGTTGCGCGAGGAGTTGGTGGAGACGTTGCCGCCGCGGGACTTGAGCGCGGAGGCCAGGAGCTCCTTCAGCCGCTCCGCCTTCTCCTCGCCCTTGTCACCCTTCTTGTCCTTGTCGTCCTTGTCGTCCTTGTCGTTCTTGTCGTTCTTCTTGTCCTTGTCGTCGGCGGCCTTGCCGTCCTTGAGGGTCAGATCCTTCAGGGTCAGGTCACCGCCGTCGGCGACCTTGAAGATCCGGAACGCGTCCTTGGAGTCCCGCTTGATCGTCGCGCCCTGACCCTTGATGACGATCTCCTGCTTGATCACCGGCAGGCCCGTGCGGGACTTCTTGTCGTCCTTGTCGTCGTCGTCCTTGTCGTCGTACTTGTCGTCGTCCTTCTTACCGTCGTCCTTCTTACCGTCGTCCTTCTTACCGTCGT
>NZ_JBQHDB010000029.1:0-1197 GCF_052068135.1 Micromonospora sp. BQ11
GGAAGGGCCGGCCCCCGGGTGGGGGCCGGCCCTGTTCTTGCGGGTGTGTCAGGAGATGTAGCCGCGGGTGGCGATCCAGTCGGCGAGGTTGTCGATGTTCATGCGGTAGGTGGCCTGGGTGGGGTCGGCGGAGTCGGCGATGGTGACGGTGTTGCCGTTGTCGCGGTAGCCGATGACGCTGATGTAGTGGCCGCCTTCGAAGGAGTGGGTGGTGCCGTCGGTGTCGGTGGCGGTGCCGGCGATGTTGGCGACCACGGCGCGGCCGTCGTCGACGGTGCCGACGATGTCGGTGCGCAGCTTGTCGGTCTGCTTGTCGTCGGCGCGGGGGGTGCTGATCTCGGTGGAGCGGTAGATGTCCTTACCGGTCTCCTTGTTCAGCACGGGGGTGATGTCGTTGACGGAGTCGGTGCCGGCTTCGGTGGTGCCCATCCGCTGGGCCATGCCGTCGACGTCGATGTCCTTGCCCTGGACGCTGAGGGCGTTGCGGGCGGCGGCGGGGCCGCAGTAGTAGAAGTTCGGCTGGGCCTGGTAGCGGACGTTGAGCTCGCGTTCGCCCTTGCGGTCGGACTTGTCGCTCTTGCGGGTCTGGGTGGTGGTGACGGTCTTGCCGGTCTCGGCCGGGGCGGCGAGGGCGGTGGCGGGTCCGGTGAACACGCCGCCGATGAACGCGGCGCTGGCGCAGGTCAGGGCGGCCTTGTGGAACAGGGTGGTAGCCATGGTCGGGTTGCTCCTTCACATCGGGGGTGCGCGACACACGCAAACGGGGGGTTCTGCGGTGGCATGCCGCGATGCTCTGCGGGGGATCCGGTCCGGCGGCGCGGAGGTGGCCTGCACGGGTCCGGGGGGATGCAACCACCGGGGGTCGGGGGGTCATTGCCCGCCACGCTTCCCGGGGGCGGGCCCTGCGGTGCGGCCCGGGGATGTAACCGGGGGAGCCGGTCGGTCATTCCTTGCCGGCTCCCGGTGGACCGTGTGTGCGGCCCGGGGATGTAACCACGGCGGGCGGGCAATCGTTCCCGCCGGGCCGGGACCCCGTGTGGGCCGGTTCTGGTGGCGCGGTCTGCCAGATACAACGACCCGCCCCCGCCCCGGATTCCACCCCCGGCCGGCCCCGCCCACTGGACACCGCACCCGAAACCAGACATCGGACGCAGACAGGGACCGTCCGCCGACCTGGCAGGACGGGTCCCCAGGGGG
>NZ_JBQHDB010000030.1:0-1048 GCF_052068135.1 Micromonospora sp. BQ11
GGGCCAGCACGTCGCTCACCGTGCCGTGGAGCGCCGGCGCCGTCACGATCACCACCTTCCGGCTGCGCACGGCCGGGGTGTCCGACCCGATGGCCGTGGCCCTCACCCGGGCGATGCTTGACGTGGCGCGGGCATGACGCACCGGACGCCATCGTTCGACGAGCTGGTCCGACGCGCGCACGCCCTGACCATCGGCCGGCGCCGCGTCCTGGGGCTCGCAGGCGCCCCCGGCGCCGGCAAGTCGACGCTCGCCGCGCGCCTGGTGCGGGCGCTGGGGCCGGCCGCGGTGCTGGTGCCGATGGACGGCTTCCACCTGGCCAACGCCGAGCTGGAGCGACTGGGCCGCCGCGACCGCAAGGGCGCGCCGGACACGTTCGACGCCGCCGGGTACGTGGCGCTGCTGCAGCGGCTGCGCCGCCCGGACGCCGACCCGGTGTACGCGCCGGTCTTCGACCGTCGGCTGGAGGAGGCCGTGGCCGGGGGCGTGCGGGTCGACCCGGACCGCCCGCTGGTCGTCACCGAGGGCAACTACCTGCTGCTCGACGACGGTCCGTGGGCGCGGGTGCGTTCCCTCCTCGACGAGTGCTGGTTCGTCGAGCTCGACGAGCGGGTGCGGGTCGAGCGGCTGGTACGCCGGCACGTCGCGCACGGCCGCGATCCGGACCACGCGCGCGCCTGGGTGCTGCGCTCGGACGAGGCGAACGCCCGGCTGGTCGCCGGGACGCGCGGGCGAGCCGACCTCCTCGTGTCGCCGCCGGCCGATCGCGGAGACAGCTAGCCGACGACGCCGGTGGCTCGGCGCAGGGTGGCCCGGACGCCGACGGCGTGCAGCGACGCCAGCGCGGTGGTGTAGGCGTCGGTGAAGCGGCGGTTGTCGGCAAGGTCGCCGAAGACCTCCCGTACGCGCAGGAAGGCGGTGGGGTCCTCGCGCTGCCGGCGCGCCGCGGCCATCAGCGGTTCGCGCAGCGGATCGAGGACCTCGATGGGCCGGCCCTGTTCGTCGACGCCTTCGGCGTAGCGGGCCCACGCGGCGACGGCCAGCGCGCCC
>NZ_JBQHDB010000031.1:0-1037 GCF_052068135.1 Micromonospora sp. BQ11
ACGCGGGTCGAGGAGGTGGATGCGGCGCCGTGGGTGGCGGTGGATCTGCCGTCGGCGGTGGCCGAGATCCTGCGCCGTCAGGCGGCGGTGACCGCGAGCGTGCCGCGTCGGGCGGGCACGGTCCTCGTCGTGCGTTCCGACTCGGCCGGGGATGTGTTGGTGACCGGGCCGGGTATCCGGGCGGTCGCGGCGAATGCCCATCGGGTGGTGATGTTGTGCGGGCCGCGGGGGCGTGCCGCCGCCGAGTTGCTGCCCGGGGTGGACGAGATCGTCGAGCACCGGCTGCCGTGGATCGATCCGGTTCCGGGGCCGGTTGATCCGGCGGACATCGCTGCGCTGACGGGGAGGTTGGCGGCGGTCGGGGCGGACGAGGCGGTTATTTTTACGAGTTTCCACCAGTCGGCGTTGCCGTTGGCGTTGTTGTTGCGGACCGTGGGTGTGCGGCGGATCTCGGCGATCAGTGACGACTATCCGGGTGCGTTGCTGGACGTGCGGCATCGGGTGCCGGTGGGGGTGCCGGAGCCGGAACGGGCGCTGTCCCTGGCCGCCGCGGCGGGGTTCGCCCTGCCCGACGACGACCGACCCGCCCTCCGCCTGCGGCCCGACGTCACGTCGGACGACCTGCCGCACCCGGCACTGGCCGAACCCGGCTACGTCGTGGTGCACCCCGGCGCGTCGGTTCCCGCGCGGGCGGTCCCGCCGCACCGGAGCGCCGCGATCGTCGCCGCTCTCGCCGCCGCCGGCCACCGCGTCGTGGTCACCGGCGGACCCGACGAGCGGGAACTCACCGCGCGGGTGGCCGGTGACGTCGCGGTGGACCTGGGGGGCCGGACACCACTGCCCGCCCTCGCCGGAGTCCTCGCCCGCGCCCACTGCCTGGTCGTCGGCAACACCGGACCCGCACACCTGGCCGCCGCGGTCGGTACGCCGGTGGTCAGCCTCTTCGCCCCGACCGTCCCGTTCGGACAGTGGGGCCCCTGGGGCGTGCCGACCGTACGCCTCGGCGACGCGAGCGCCCCCTGCCGCGACACCCGCGC
>NZ_JBQHDB010000032.1:0-877 GCF_052068135.1 Micromonospora sp. BQ11
TCGAACTCGACGACAAGTCCACCGTCACCGACAACGACCCCAAGAACTGCGTCAACGTCAAAGACTGCCACGCCTGAACCACATGACGCGGGAGCCCCTTCCGTCGCGCGACCCGCGGACGGAAGGGGCTCCCGCCTTCGGTCGCCCACCCCGGTGAAGGTCTGACAGGACGGCGCCGGGTGGTGGCGTCCCGGCCTGACCGTCCCGGCCGCCCGCTGTGCGACGTCGCGAGGACCTTCGACCTCGAAGCCCGGTATGGCGCCTTCGGCGCCCTCCTACGACGGCCGCACCCGGCGTCCGCACTCCTGCCTACCCGACCCATCCATGTACTAAATGTGGGTTTCCTTCGGATCCGTCCACATGGCGAAGAACATTCTCATACGGTGTTGTTCAGCAGCTACAACCGATTTGTAGCGAAGGCCGCTCGCGAGGGCGAAGCGACCTTGTCTGGGTACAAGGAGAGGGCAGAGAGCTCAGATGTCCAACTACCTTCGCAGTAACGATGACGCCGCTCGCCAGACCACGTCAGCGGCGGGCCGGCGCAAGCTGTGGCTCGCCACCGGCGTCCTGGGCCTGACGGGAGCGGTCAGTCTCACGGGAGTCGCGTACGGGGTCGGCGGCGTCAATGGCCCGGCCGATCCGGAGTGGTCCACGGCGCAGCAGTACAACGACGACGACAAGCGTAATGAGGAGGGTCGCGCCTGGCATGAAGGCCAGGGCCCGGGCGCCGGCAACTGGAACGAGGAGGCCTGGGGAGGCGAGCAGCGTGGCTGGCGCGACGACAAGGGCCGCGGCGAACACGGTAAGGACGACAAGGGTCGGGGTGAGCGCGGCAAGGATGGCAAGGGTCGGGGTGAGGACCGGGATCGGGATCGGG
>NZ_JBQHDB010000033.1:0-865 GCF_052068135.1 Micromonospora sp. BQ11
GGTGCGGCGGGCGGCGAGGCGTGCCGAGTCGGGCCAGCGGACGTCGTGGGCCCAGCCGAGCTTCTCGAAGAGCCAGATCAGCCGGGCGGCGGGATCGATCTGACCGCGCAGCACGCCGTGGCGGGCGCCGGTGGGGTCGGCGTGGTGGGAGTTGTGCCAGCTCTCCCCGAATGACAGGACCGCCAGCGGCCAGAAGTTCGTGGCCTTGTCCTTGCTGGCGAAGGGCCGCTCGCCCACGACGTGACAGATCGAGTTGACCGACCAGGTGACATGGTGCACCACCGCCATGCGGACCAGCCCGGCCCAGAAGAACCCGGTCAACGCTCCGGTCCACGAGCCGCTGACGAGACCGCCGATCACCGCCGGGAGCAGCAGCGACGCGGCCACCAACGGTCCGAACAGTCGGTCCACGACCCGGATGTCGCGGTCGGCGAGCAGGTCAGGGGCGAAGCGGGCCTTGTTGGTGATCTCCCGATTCAGCAACCAGCCAAGGTGGGAGTGGAGCAGCCCCTTGGCCAACGCGGCGACACCCGTGCCGTAGCGCCACGGCGAATGCGGATCTCCCTCCCGGTCGGTGAACGCGTGATGGCGGCGATGGTCGGCCACCCACTTGGTCGGGGTGCCCTGCACCGCGAGACTGCCGGCCACCGCCAGCGCGATGCGCAGACCGCGGCGGGCCTTGAACGATCCGTGGGTGAGGTGCCGGTGGAATCCGACGGTCGCACCGGCCATCGCGATCACGTACCCCACGACGGCCATCGAGGCGTCCAGCCCGGACAGACCCCGGCCCCAGGCCAGCGGCACCGCCGCGATCAGCGCCGCGACCGGCAGCACCAGGAATACCCACAACATCACCAGGGAGCCG
>NZ_JBQHDB010000034.1:0-724 GCF_052068135.1 Micromonospora sp. BQ11
CTCCGGCCAGGCCACGCGGCCATGTTCCGGATCGCGCGGCGCAGGTAACCGGCTCACCGGCCGCCCGGGAAAGATCAGCCGGAGCCGGCGCCGCTCGCCTGCGGCGGCGAGGTGCGCGAGCGTCGGAAGGCCGGCGAGCACGAACAGTCCCGCGACCACCACGATCGTGGTCACGCCCACTGTGAGTACCACGAGCAGGAGGATCAGCCAGCCCAGACCGATGGGCACGGTGGTGGCCACGTACGCGAGTGAGCGCCACGGCCACACCGACGCCAGAAACCGCGTGGGGCGTCCCCGTACGGCTGTCCAGGCATCATTCACGTGCCCAACCCTACGGTTCGCACCGGCCGGGCGGGGTAGCGTGCGCGCTACCCCCGAAGTCGCGTCGAAGCCCGTGTGGTGGGCCGCGCCGGCAGGTTCACTGAGGGCATGAACCAGGCATCCCCGGCGGCCGTCACGCTCGACGGCCTCACCCGCACCTACCGCTCGCGCGCCGGCACGGTGCATGCGCTGCGCGGCGTCACCCATGTGTTCCAACGCGGCACGTTCACCGCGATCATAGGACCGTCCGGCTCCGGAAAATCCACCCTGCTGCAGCTCGCCGCGGGCCTCGACCGGCCGACCGGCGGGCGGGTGCTCATCGGCGACACTCAGCTCGACAAGCTGAACGAGACCGCGCTGACCCGCTTCCGGCGCACGTCGATGGCGTTCGTCTTCCAGTCCT
>NZ_JBQHDB010000035.1:0-697 GCF_052068135.1 Micromonospora sp. BQ11
ACCACGGCGAGTCGGTCCAGTTCGCCGGTGTACTCGGCCTGGGGCGGGACGATGCCGTGGTCGATGACGGTGGTGCGGGTGGTGCCGGTGTCCCAGAAGAGGTGGTTGAAGTGGGTGACGTGGGCGATGAGGAGGTCGTCGCGGTCGGCGAGGGGGTGGCGGCTGTTGGGGACGTTGCCGTCTTTGGGGGTGTTGTGTTCGACGTAGATGGCGGGGAGGTGGTGGCCGGGGGTGCGGCCGGTCCACTGGGTGGTGAGGTCGATTTCTTCGGGGCGTTGGAGGATGACGAGGTCGATGTCGGCGGAGCGCAGTTCGTCGGGGGTGATGTCGGTGGCGGTGTCGGGCCAGGTGTAGGTGCGGGCGCGGCCGAGGCCGTAGGGGCCGCGGTCGGGGGTGGCGGGGATGAGGTAGCGGTGTGTGCCGTGCACGAACGAGGTCGTCCAGGAGCCGTGCACGTGCCAGAGCAGGATGTTCACCGGCCGCTCCCGCCGCCGACGGCAGCGACCGCCCGGGCCGGCCGCGCGACCGCCGGTGACACACCCAGCAGCTTCAGCGCACCGACGACCTCCTCCGGGTCGACCTGGTTCAGGCACGGGTGCCCGGGCACCGGGCAGGTTGCGGCGCGGGTGTCGCGGCAGGGGGCGCTCGCGTCGCCGAGGCGTACGGTCGGCACGCCCCAGGGGCCCCACTGTCCGAA
>NZ_JBQHDB010000036.1:0-620 GCF_052068135.1 Micromonospora sp. BQ11
CTCACCATCACCGAGGGTGGCTACTGCCTGCACCCGGTCACCGGCGAATTCGACCCCGGCGAGTCGGTACTGCGCGACCTGCGCCCCGGCTCGCCGCCGGCGACCGCGTTCGGTCTGCTCGTCGAGGCTCTCGCGCGCCGTCGCAGTCGGGGCGCGGCGCCGTTCACCGTGGTGTCGTGCGACAACATCCCGGGCAACGGGGACGTCGCCCGGCGGATGTTCGCCGCCTTCGCCCGCCTCCGGGATCCCGCGCTCGGCGACTGGATCCACGACGAGGTACGTTTCCCCAACTCGATGGTGGACCGCATCACCCCGGCGACCACGGACGAGGACCGGGCGGCCGTCGCCGACCTGCTGGGCGTCGTCGACCGGTGGCCCGTGGTGTGCGAGCCGTTCCTGCAGTGGGTACTGGAGGACGACCTCGGCGGTGACGGACCGGCTCTGGAACACGTCGGCGTCCAACTGGTGACCGACGTGCGCCCGTACGAGCTGATGAAGCTACGCCTGCTCAACGCCGGACACCAGGCGCTGGCCCACCTCGGCCACCTCAGCGGCCACCGGTACGTGCACGAGGCGGCCCGAGACCCGCTGCTGGTCGCGTTCCTCCGGTCCTACCTGGA
>NZ_JBQHDB010000037.1:0-548 GCF_052068135.1 Micromonospora sp. BQ11
GCGTTGCTGGACGTGCGGCATCGGGTGCCGGTGGGGGTGCCGGAGCCGGAACGGGCGCTGTCCCTGGCCGCCGCGGCCGGGTTCGCCCTGCCCGACGACGACCGACCCACCCTCCGGCTGCGGCCGGCGCCGCCGCCCCCGGCGGAGGCCGGCGCCCCCGGATACGTGGTGCTGCATCCCGGTTCGGCGGCGTCCGCCCGGGCGTGCCCACCGGAGGTCGCGGCGGGTATCGCCCGGGCGCTCGCCGCCGCCGGCCACCGCGTCGTCGTCACCGGCGGACCCCACGAACGCGACCTCACCGCTCACGTCGCCGGCGACGTCGCCGTGGAACTCGGCGGGCGCACCGGTCTCGCCGACCTGGCCGGCATCGTCGGCGGAGCCGCCGCCGTGGTGGTCGGCAACACCGGGCCGGCGCACCTCGCGGCGGCGTACGGGGTGCCGGTGGTCAGCCTCTTCGCCCCAACCGTCCCCTTCGGACAGTGGGGCCCCTGGGGCGTGCCGACCGTACGCCTCGGCGACGCGAGCGCCCCCTGCCGCGACACCCGCGC
>NZ_JBQHDB010000038.1:0-509 GCF_052068135.1 Micromonospora sp. BQ11
CTGTTCGACGCGGTGTTGCTGGATCGGGATGGGACGTTGGTCGAGGATGTGCCGTACAACGGTGATCCGGAGAAGGTGCGTCCGGTGCCGGGTGCGCGGGTGGCGTTGGATGCGTTGCGGGCTGCCGGGTTGCGGTTGGCGGTGGTGACGAACCAGTCGGGTTTGGCGCGGGGGTTGTTCACCGAGGCGCAGATGGCGGCGGTGCATGCGCGTGTCGAGGGGTTGTTGGGGCCGTTCGATGCGTGGTTGGTGTGTCCGCACGACGATTCCGACGGGTGTTCGTGCCGTAAGCCGTTGCCGGGGTTGGTGCACGCGGCTGCGCAGGCGTTGGGGACGACGCCGCAGCGGTGCGTGATGGTGGGGGACATCGGTCGGGATGTAACGGCGGCGTTGGCGGCGGGGGCGCAGGCGGTGTTGGTGCCGACGCCGGTGACGCGGGTCGAGGAGGTGGATGCGGCGCCGTGGGTGGCGGTGGATCTGCCGTCGGCGGTGGCCGAGATCCTGCGCCG